>CAWFSG010000024.1:0-85482 GCA_963818445.1 uncultured Actinomycetes bacterium | reverse complement strand
GTCATCCGGTTCCGCAACAACCCCGCCAAGGAGGGTCGCCGGTCGCGGTTCTTCGGCTCGCACACCTCGGGCGCATGGCTGGTGCTGTTCATGATCTTCATGGTCGTGGCGACGCTGCTGTTCTACCGCGGCGCCAAGATCAACGCTGAGGGCCCCGAGGGCATGGACGGCGCGTTCGCCTCGCATGCCGTCGCCGTCGTGCTCGAGCCCCTGGGCGAGACCGCCAACGAATGGCTGCTGACCCTCGGCCTCTGGGCCCACGTCGCGGTGATCCTGGGCTTCCTGCTGATCGTGCTGCACAGCAAGCACCTGCACATCTTCGCCGCCCCCATCAACGTGTACTTCTCGCGCCGCCCCGACGGCCTGGGCCCGCTGCTGGAGATGTACTCGGGCACCGAGAAGATCGACTTCGAGGACCCCGCCGACGACGCCGTGTTCGGCCGTGGTCGGATCGAGGACTTCACCTGGAAGGGCCTGCTCGACATGGCGACCTGCACCGAGTGCGGTCGCTGCCAGAGCCAGTGCCCGGCGTGGAACACCGAGAAGCCCCTGAGCCCCAAGCTCATGATCATGAACCTGCGTGACCACGCCTTCATCAAGGCGCCCTACATCACCGCCACCCAGAAGAAGCTCGACGGGAAGAACGTGGAGTTCGGCGAGGTGGACGACGAGGTCCTGGCGACCATGTCGGAGAAGGTGCAGGCCGAGGTCGGCCGCCCGTTGATCGGCGAGCGCGACTTCGACCCGCACCGTGACACCGACGGCTACGACCCCGCCGGCCACCGCTCGCACGAGGGCCCGGTCATCGATGTCGACGCCCTGTGGTCGTGCACCACGTGCGGCGCGTGCGTCAACCAGTGCCCGGTCGACATCGAGCACATCGACCACTTCATCGACATGCGCCGCCACCAGGTGATGATCGCCACCGAGTTCCCCACCGAGCTCAACAGCCTGTTCAAGAACCTGGAGAACAAGGGCAACCCGTGGGGCATGAACGCCTCGAAGCGCAACGACTGGATCAGCGAGGTCGACTTCGAGGTTCCCGTGTTCGGCGCCGAGGGCGAGGACGAGATCCCCGCCGACGTCGAGTACCTGTTCTGGGTCGGCTGCGCAGGGGCCTACGAGGACCGCGCGAAGCAGACCACGAAGGACGTCGCCGAGCTGCTCAACGTCGCGGGCGTGAAGTACATGGTGCTCGGCGAGGGCGAGACCTGCACCGGTGACCCCGCCCGCCGCGCCGGCAACGAGTTCCTGTTCCAGATGCAGGCCATGCAGAACGTCGAGGTGCTCAACGAGGTCAAGGCCAAGCGCATCGTCGTGACCTGCCCGCACTGCATGAACACGATCGGCCGCGAGTACCCGCAGCTCGGTGGCGACTACGAGGTCGTCCACCACAGCCAGCTTCTGGCCACCCTGCTGCGCGACGGTCGCCTCAAGCCGCTCACGCCGGTCGACTCGACCGTCACCTACCACGACCCGTGCTACCTGGGCCGGCACAACAAGGTGTACGTTCCGCCCCGCGAGCTCGTCGCGTCGGTGCCCGGCGTCAAGCTGGTCGAGATGGACCGCACCGCCGACAAGTCCTTCTGCTGCGGCGCCGGTGGTGCGCAGATGTGGATGGAGGAGCGCCTCGGCACCCGGGTGAACCAGAACCGCGCCGACGAGGCGATCGGCACCGGAGCCACCAAGATCGCGGTGGCCTGTCCGTTCTGCTCGGTGATGCTCCACGACGGTGTGACCGTGCGCGCCCAGGAGGCAGGCGAGGACGCACCTGTGGTCGAGGTTCTGGACGTGGCGTCGTTGCTGCTGGGCTCGGTCAGGGCCCCTGCGAACGACTGACGGGTTCTCGAGCCAGGCGACCCCCAGGTGGCCATCCTCCCGAGGCCCGGAGATCGGCGGACTCAGGACTCCGGGCCGTTGGGGCTGGGGCGTGAGCCGTCCGTGGCGGCCATCATGGCCGGTCCCTGCTCGTCCAGGCCCCGCAAGGAGGGCATGGCCGCGATGAGCAGCGACAGCCCGACCAGCAGCACGCCGATGATGGCGTACACCAGCTGGACCCCCCACGACTCGACGGCGATCCCGGCCAGCAGCAGCCCCAGCGGCGGGGCGGCATAGAACAGGGCCGTCTGCACGCCGTACACGCGACCCTGCACATGCGCCGGCACGCGGGTCTGCACCAGCGAGTTCAGCAGTGGGTTCATCGGACCCCAGCCGAGCCCGAGCAGGAACCCCGCCGCCACGAAGACGGGCAGGGGCGGCAGGAAGGCCATCGGGATGATCGCCGCCGTCACCGAGAACATCACCAGGACCACGATCCGGTGCTTGGACATCCGGGCCGCGAGCCACCCGTACGAGAAGGACCCGATCATCCCGCCAGCAGCGAGGGCCGTGAGCGTCAGTCCGTAGCTGTTCGGCTGTCCGATCGCCTCGAAGTGCACCGGCATCAGGATCGACTCGGTGGGCAGGTAGACCATGGCCAGCACGGCGATCGCCAGGGTCAGCACCCGAAGGGCCTTGTCGCGCCAGAGGATCCTGGCCCCCCGCACGATCGACGACCAGAACAGCTCGCTGTCGTCACCGGCCTCATGGCGGGACTCGCCGATGGCCTCGGTGACACGGATGCCGCCGACGGCCACGATCGCGAGAACGAACGCGGCCGCGGTGACCCAGAACGTCGAGACGACCCCGATCGTGGCGATGCCGAGCGCGGCGAGTGCTGGACCGATGACCCAACCGGCGGCGAACACGCCCTCATGCACCCCGTTGATGCGGTCGATGTAGAAGCGCCCGGCGTGGGCGACGTCCGGGATCAGCGACTTGCGGGCGGTGTACCCGGCGGGGTCGAACGTGGCCCCGAGGACGGCCAGCGCCACGATCATGCCCAGGGTGAGGACCCCCGCACCTTGGGCGATCGGGAACAGGCTGACCGAGAACGCGGAGAACGCATCCGAGGCCATCGACACCCGACGCCGGCCGAAGCGATCGACCAGCGCCCCCACGAAGGGCGACACGAAGATCCCGGGGATCGCCGCGGCGGCGGCAACCAGCCCCGCGTCAGCGGCTGACCCGGTCTCCTGCAGCACCAGCCACGGGATGAGGACGGCGACCGTCGAGTTGGCCACGCCCCCGAGGAGGTTGGCGACCTGCAGCAGCACGACAGGAGCGCGGCGGGCAGGCACGGCAGATCCTCAGGACTCGGGAGTGGACCGCCAGACTACGCGGCGCCGCCGAGCCGTGTCGGGTGTAGTGGATCGCGCGCGTCGACACCGCACGGGATCGGCACCCGGACCTCGCAGGACCGACGGGATTCGGCCCGGGGGTTCAGAGTGCGGGGTCGTCCTCGGGCTCGTCGCCCGGGTCGGTTCGTGGGGCACCGGCGGCTGGGATGGGCCACACCACCGTGGGGCCCAGGCGGTAGAGCGTGAGGTTGCCGGCTGACGAGGTGAACAGCGCCTGCCACCCCGGTCCGGGCAGGGGGGCGAACGCCTGCTCGACCGGCTGCAGCGCCCGTCGGCAGTGCCAGCAGGTGCGGTCCTCGGCGCTGTAGATCACGACGTACTCCCCGGGCTGGGGGTACTCGGCGGGCGCGGTCGGCGGGAATCGGACCAACCGGTTCAGCGAGCGGAAGCTGCCGGCCTCCCAGCGCGGGTCGCCGAACGGACCGGTCTGGTAGGCGGGCAGCACCCGCTGGGTGCCCCAGTCAGCCCAGACCCGCGCGTCCGCCAACTCACCCCCCTCGGCCGCGAGGTGGTCACGCAGCTCGACCATCGCATCGCCGCCGTTCGGCGCGAACCCCGGGTAGGAGGTGGCGAACCTCACGGCCGGCAGCACCACCCCGAGTGCCAGCACCCCGCCTGCCAGCGCGGCGCCAACCCGCCAGGCCCCGCGCGAGCTGCGGATGACGATCGCCATCGTGCCCACGGCTGCCAGCATCAGCGGGACGATGAACGACAACCAGTAGCGTGCGACGTCCAGGCGCACCGAGGGGTGTCCGGGATCGAGCGGGCCTCCCTGGACCCAGAGGAGCGCCACGGTCAGCATGCCCCACGCCCAGATCCGGCCCAGCTGCGCGCGGAACACGACCCCACCCACGGCGCCCACAGCCAGGCAGGCGAGCAGGGCCGGCCCGCCGGAGACCTCGAGGATCGACCGGGGCAGGATCGTCATGTACCACCAGCGCGACTGCCCCACGTATCCGGCGTCCGAGCTGACCTCGGAGGCGGAGATGTCCGCCCCGAGGATGATCCGGAACTTGAGGAACGGGTCGTCGTACACCAGGGCGCAGAGCAGCACATCGAGGACCAGCCACGCCAGCGCCGGTGGGGCGAACCAGGCCAGGGTCGCCAGCGGACGTCCGATCCGCCACAGCACCCACCCGATCACCGGCCACGCGAAGATCGCGGTCTCGCGGACCTCGAAGCTCCACCCGGTCGCGAACCCACAGGCCGCGAGCAGGGCGGGAACCCGCCACCCCCAGCTCCGACCGGTCTCGCGGGCCTCGTCGGCAGCATCCGCGGCCAGCGTCGCCAGGAGCAGGGCCAGCCCGATCAGGGTCGTGGCCGTGAGGTCGGTGTACCCACGGGTCAGGTTCACGAAGACCAGCGGCGTCCCGAGGGCGAAGATCGCCGCAAGCGCCCCGGTGGACCTCGACACGTACCGGGTGCCCAGCAGGTAGAGGACGCCAGCCAGGACGCCCGTGCTGAGCACGGGCACCACGTAGTACGTGGCCGTCGCGTCACCCCAGATCCGGGCGAACGGGATGATCGGCAGCAGGAACCCCCACCGGGACAGGCCCGAGGGCCGCCAGGTGCCATCCGGGAACGCCAGTGCACCCTGGACGTAGTGCCAGGGGTCGGTCGGGACGAGGGCAGAGCGGAAGGCCAGGGCGATGCCCATCGCAACGAGCGCCACCAGCAGGGCCCACGCGAGATCGCGGAGGTGGATCGTCCGACCCCAGTCGAGCGATCTCACAGGCGCTGCTCCGCCCAGGTCCAGTAGCGGGCCAGGGCCCGGCTCACGGGTTGCGGCACCCCCGGTCCCAGGCCGGTCGGCGGATCCAGCGGTCCGCGCAGCAGTCGGGCCAGATCGCGGTCTGGGACCCGGCGCGCCTCCTGGATCCCCCGTCGCCGCTCCGCCAGCGACTGTCGATGGGTCACCAGCCACCGCCACCCGTCGACCTTGTCCCGGGCCCAGCCGTCCCGGACGGCCACCAGCAGGATCCCGCCCTCGACGACCAGCGCAGGCAGCGCGACGAGCCGGCGGGTGCGCCGCTCGGGCAGGAGCATGAGGTTCATCAACCGGTTGCGCTCGAGCAGGTAGAACTTGGCGGAGTTCCGGGCGAAGTCGTAGTGGTGCAGCACGACGGCCGCCGGCTCGTGGACGACCCGATACCCCGCCTGCCACGCGCGCAGCGACAGGTACACGTCCTCGCAGTAGGCCACGTAGTCGGCGTCGAACCCGCCCAGGGCATCCCACACCTCCCGGCGCACGGCGAAGGTCACGCCGGTGATCGAGGCCACCTCCGTGAGCTCGCCATGGTCTGTGGCCGGCTCCCCGAGACCACCGACCCAGGAGAACATCAGGTAGTGCACCGGGTTTCCCACGGTGTTCAGGACCTCCGGCCGTTCAGCGAGCCGGATGCTGGCCGAGGCCAGCCCGATGTCGGGCTCTGCGACACGACGCACCAACGCGGCCAGGGCCCCGGGCTGCACCAGCGCATCGGAGTTCACGAAGACCAGGACGTCGCCGGTCGCGTGGCTGGCCGCGTAGTTGCAGCCGCCGGCATAGCCCAGGTTGCGCCCGGCGGAGAGCACCCGAACCCCCGGCATGCCGCGGACGGCGTCCACGGGCCCGGGCGCTGCGTCGTTGTCCACGACGACGATGTCCTGCGCCCCGTCAGCCACAAGTGCGGCCACGCACTGCACGAGGGTGGGTTCTGCGCCGTGGGCCAGGACGATTGCTGAGGCCGGCACGCACTCACCCTAGCGGCCAGGTCCGCCGAGCACGTCCGACCTGCCGATCGTCGCCCCGGGTTACCATGGGGCTCCAGATCCAGGCGTTCCGAGTCGCAGCGGGGGTGGGCGATGCGCAGGAGGGGATGGGTCGCCCTGGTCCTGCTGGCGCCCCTGGCCCTGATCGCGATCGGCACCCAGGTGGCCGTGCTGACCGGTCTGGTGGGCGTCGCTCAGACGGCGCTGGCCGGAAGGGCCCGCGACAGCACCGGGCTCGATCGCGGGCTCGGGACCATCCGGGTCGCGGCCGACATCCTCGACCGGACGTGGTCCTCCCCCGCCGCCCGGGCTCTGGAGTTCAACCCGATGACTCTGGGCGCCATGGACGACCTGCAGGCCTCCGTGCACGCACTGGCCGTGAGCACGCAGGCGCTGGAGCCACTGGCGGAGATCGGCACGCAGGCCGTCGGCTTCGACGGCGAGCCGCCGATCGTCACCGGGACCACGATCGACCCGCTGAAGGCCGAGGAACTCGCTGGGCCGGTTGCGGCGGTGCACGGGGCCCTGGCCGCAACCGGCGACGCGCTCGCCGAGGTGGAGGGGTCGGGCCCGCTGGGTCGCCCGATCGGGGCCGTCGCCGACTCCGTGGCCGGGGCGGTCGGGGACCTGACCCAGTTGGCCGGAGCTGCCGAGATCGCGATGCCCGACGTCGCGCGGGCCCTCGGATCCGATGAGCCCAAGCGCTACCTGGTGGCGGCCCTGAACGACGCCGAGGTCTTCGGCTCCGGCGGCGCCCCGCTGTCGGCGTTCGTGGTCCAGGCGGACAAGGGATCCCTGTCGGTCCCGATCTCCGGCCAGCTCGAGTCCAAGCTCTCGCCCAACAACCCGCCGATCGACTGGGAGCACCAGGGCGGTCCCCCCTGGTACCGGGAGGGCAAGAGCTACCCGTTCGTGAACTCGAACTTCCACCCCGACTTCGGCACGGCTTCGGTGGACATGCGTCGGGCATGGGCCGCCCTCGGCTACCCGGAGGTCGACGGGGTCATCACCGTGGACATGAGCGCCCTTGCCTCGATCCTCGCGTGGACCGGCCCCGTCGACTCGCCCGGGTTCGGCGAGATCAGCTCCGAGAACCTCCTGCGGACCGTCCTGGTGGATGCCTACCGTCGGTTCAACAGCCCCGAGGGCGTGATCGAGCGGCATGCGCGCAACGAGGAGTTGACCAAGGCCCTCATGACGCACCTGACCGAACCGATGAACCTCATGTCCGCGATCCGGGGCACCATGGACGCGATCCCACCACGGCACGTCCAGGCCTCGTTCGACGCACCGGCACTGCAGGACGCGGTCGACGCGCTGGCAGCCGGCGGGGAGCTGGCACAGGGGACCGGTGACCTCATCGCCGTGCACTCCCAGAGCGCCCCCAACAAGCTCTCGGTGTTCCAGGACCGGCGCATCACCCAGGAGGTCCAGCTGACCCCCGGCGGCGGTGCCACTGTCCGGCGCACCGTCTCGTTCACCAATGCCGTCCCCGAGGGCCTCGAGGGCGACCCCACGACCTACGCCGGCTACCTCGCCCTGCGCGCCCGGATGCGGGTGGCCTACCGGCTGCCGCTGACGGCCACCGACACCCGGATCACCACCGGGAACTCCGTGTCGCTGGTCCCGGTCGCCCGCACCGGCCCGTTCCCCGACGACCACGGGGGGCAGGTGCTCTGGCAGGGTCACGAGACCGATCCCGGCGACACCACCACCGTCGTCATGGAGTACGCCCTGCCCGACGGGACGTTCGAGCCCGGGGCCTACGAGGTCCACGCCGACCCGCAGGCGCTGGCCCACCCTGCGCAGCTGACGGTCACGGTCCAGCCCGCACCCGGGACAACCCTGGCCGCCGGCCCCGGGTGGACCGAGTCCGGTGCGGGCCTCTCGTGGTCCGGCGACCTGGACCACCCCCTGCACCTGACGGTCGGCTGATGCGCATCGCCCTGCTCGGCACCCGGGGAGTCCCCGCCCGATACGGCGGCTTCGAGACCGCCGCGGAGGAGATCGGCCGGCGGCTCGTGGAGCGCGGCCACGACGTGGTCGTCTACTGCCGCAACCCCGGCCAGACCCGGACCGAGTACCTCGGCATGCGCCTGATCAACCTGCCGGCCGTGCGGCATCGGGCGGCCGAGACCCTGAGCCACACGATGCTCTCCGTCGGGCATGCGATCGCACGGGAGCACCCGGATGTCGCGATCGTCTTCAACGCCGCGAACGCGCCCTTCCTGCCCGCCCTGCGCGCGGCCCGGATCCCCGTGGCGGTCCACGTCGACGGGCTCGAGTGGAAGCGCGCGAAGTGGGGCGTGCGCGCGTCGGGCTACTACCGCTGGGCGGAGTCCCGCAGCGCGCGCTGGGCCGATGCCGTCATCGCCGATGCGCAGGGGATCGCCGACCACCTGCGCGAGGCGCATGGCGTCGAGGCGCACTACATCCCCTACGGCGCCCCGATCGTGACCCCCGGGGCGACCCGGCTGGCCGAGGTCGGCATCCATGCACGCCAGTACCACCTCGTCGTCGCCCGGTTCGAGCCCGAGAACCACGTGCGGGAGATCGTCGCGGGCTACGCGGCATCCCGGGCCCAGATGCCGTTGATCGTGGTCGGCGACGCCCCGTACGCCGATGCCTACCGGGCGCAGGTCCATGCCGCGGCCGGCACCGACCCCCGCGTCCGGTTCCTGGGCAGCCTCTGGGATGCCGACCTGCTCGACGCCCTGTACGCCCATGCCCTGACCTACCTGCACGGGCACAGCGTCGGGGGCACCAACCCCTCGCTGCTGCGGGCGCTGGGCGCAGGTGCCCCGGTCAGCGCCTACGACGTGGTGTTCAACCGGGAGGTCGCCGCCGGCGCCGGCCTGTACTTCACCACGCCCGGGGAGGTGGCCGCGCTCTGCGAGGCCGCCGAGCAGGAGCCGCAGGCCGCGATCGCGCGCGGGTCAGCCGGACAGGCCGACGTGGCCACCCGGTACCGATGGTCCGACGTCGCCGCCGCCTACGAGGATCTCGCGCAGGATCTGCTCAGTACGCGCCGTGGCCGGTGATGACCGCCTTGGCCGTCTTGGCCAGGATGACGACGTCGAGGGCGATCGACCAGGTCTCGATGTAGTGCAGGTCCATGCGCATGCGGTCGTCCCACGAGACCTCCTTGCGCCCGGAGATCTGCCACAGCCCGGTCATGCCCGGCTTCGTCAGGTGCCGGCGGTGCTCGGCGTCGCCGAGCAGCGCGAGCTCATCGGGGAGCATGGGACGCGGACCGACCAGTGACATCGACCCGCTGATCACGTTGAACAGCTGCGGCAGCTCGTCCATGCTCCAGCGCCGCAGCACGCCGCCGACCCGGGTCACGCGCGGATCGTCGCGGTACCGGTCGGCGACGTCGTCGTCGAGGTCGCCGATCACGTCGTCACGGATGGAGTCGGCCCCGACATGCATCGTGCGGAACTTGATGCACCGGAAGGTCTCACCGGACCGTCCGATCCGGTCGCTGATGTAGAGGGCCCGACCCAACGAGTCGAACTTGATCGCGATGCCGATCAGCAGGTAGACCGGCGCCAGGATCACCACGAGGGGCACCGCGACCGCCAGGTCGACGATCCGCTTGAGCGCACGTTTCGGCCCGGTCAGGCTCGGCTCGTCGAGGTGGATCAGCGGGAGGCCGGCAGCAGGCCGCACGGACATCCGGGGCCCGGCAACGTCGGAGAGGATCGGGGAGACCAGCAGGTCGATCCGTGGGCCCTCGAGACGCCACGCGAGGCGCCGCAGCAGCGCGGGGTCGACAGCGCTCGACTCGGCAACCGCGACCGCGTGGACGTTGTGGGCGTCGATCCAGTCCATGACGTCGTCGAGCCACGCGTCCACCACGTGGTCGCGCGCATCGGGGCGGGCGGGCGTCCCGGCCACCCGCGGTGGCTGGACCGTGCCGATCACCTTGAAGCCAGCCACGGCATCGCTCGCGAAGGACTCCGACAGGGCGGCGCTGCGCAGCCGATCCCCGACGATCAGCGTGCTCTGCTGGAACCGTCCCACGAGGCGCTGCCGCCCCAACCAGACCCGCAACAGCCACCGGCCGAGCAGGACCAGCATGGTGCCGATCAACAGGGAGGGCAGGACCAGTCGCAGCGGCGGGGCCGCCTTGGCGACGTAGGAGGCGATCGCGATCACGGCCAGCATGGTGACCCCGGCGTTGACGACCCGCTTGAACTCCTCGTTTCCGACGCCCAGGTACCGCGCCTCGTAGCCGCCGCGCAGGAGGATCAACAGCAACCACCACACGATCATCGCCGCGCCGGTCAGGGGCGTCTCGACCTGGTCGAACAAGTAGCCGGCGTTGATCATCACGGCGATGTACACGCTGATGCTCGTGCCCAGGATGCCCAGGTCGAGCAGGAAGGCGCGAAGGGCCACGGAGAACATGGGGTCGACCTCGGAGCGTCCCCGTGCCTCGGGACGCTCCACGACGGTGGCAACGGGGGCGCGCCCCTCGGCCTGGTCCCCGGCAATGCGCAGCACCGGGGGCGTGGACTCCCCGGCGCGAGCTTCGTTGCCTGACATGCTGCCTGCCATCTCCCCTCCCACCAGCGTCGACGGCCCAGCAACTCACGAGACTAGACACCTGTGGCGCCGTTTCCAAGCCCACGGGCCGTTCCGGGCCGGCAGGTTTCCGGCGGTCGGACATGTCGAGGTGGGTATCCTGCACCCCTGATGAGGGAGGACAGATGCCCGTTTCCCGCCGTTTCGCGGTGTCGGCTGCCCTATGCCTGGTCGGTGGCCTGATGGCGGCCTGCACCTCGTCCGCCGCGACCCCCGATGACCCCACCACCCCGGCCGCCGACACGTCGAAGGCCGCCACGGTGCCACCCGGCGAACCCGTCGCTCGGGAACTCTTCGGCACGCACGTGGGGAACCTGGCCTCGGGCGCCGAGCCGATGCCACCCACCGCAGGGGCGATCCGCCTGTGGGACTCCGGGGTCGCCTGGCGGCAGCTCGAACCGGTGCAGGGGCAGATCGACTGGGCGCCCATGGACTCCGCAGTCGCCCAGGCCGAGAAGATCGGAGCGGCAGACATCCAGTGGGTGCACGGGAGCCCAGCTCCCTGGGCCGCGCTGGACCCGCAGGCGCCCGGGATCTACGGGCCCGGGACCTCCTCGGCCCCCGACGAGGAGGCGTACCTGAGCTTCCTGCGCCAGGTGGCCGAACGCTACAAGGGCCGGATCACCTCGTACCAGGTCTGGAACGAGGCCAACATCAAGATCTTCTACCGCGGCAAGCCCGACTACCTCGCGGAGCTGACGCTGAAGGCCAAGGAGGTGCTCGACGAGGTCGACCCCGACGCGCTGCTGGTCGGGGCGAGCACGACGGTGCGCGCATCCGGGCCGGTCAAGCCCTGGTACGGCAAGTACGCCGCAGCCCTGGCCGAGCGCGGGTGGCCGGTGGACGCCATGGCCGTGCACCTCTACCCGCTGGCCGACCAGGGTGCCGGCACGCGCGCGGCCTACGTGCGACTCATGCGTGCGTGGCTGGCAGAGCGGGGCTGGACGGGCCAGCTCTGGGACACCGAGATCAACTACGGCGACCGCCGCGACTTCGCCAGGGAGAAGGTGACCGTCCCGCAGGAGCGCGCGGCCGGCTGGGTCGCCCGCACCTACATCGACTCCCTCGCGCTGGGCATCGACCGGGTGTACTGGTACTCGTGGAACGACCACATCCTCGGCATCGACCAGGTGGACGCCCAGACCGGCGAGATCCTGCCCGCCGGACAGGCCTACCTGACCGTGCAGGACTGGTTCGACGGGGCGTACTGGCAGGGCTGCACCGGCGAGCTCATGGAGCCGACCGGGGAGGCCGGGGCCCTGACGACCTGCGAGCTGGCCACCGGCGACGGCCTTCCGGCACAGATCCTGTTCAGCCACAAGGGACCGGCGACCGTACCGATGCCGGCCGAAGCCGCGCAGGTCTGCCGCCTCGACGGCACCTGCGAGCCCGCGTCGGGGGACTCGCTGGAGGTCACGGCCGACCCGATCCTGGTCCGCTTCTCGGGGTGAGCCCGGACAGGCTTGTCCGGGTCTCAGGCTCTGGGCAGCAATGGAAGCGCTAAGGGTCGGATAAGCCGCGACGCGGGGCCGCAGAGAGTTGACTGTCAGTGCTGCGAGAGGCACTGTGGGGCCATTCCTGATTCCGATTTGGGGGGAGTCCCATGCGTCGTCTGTCCTCAGTTCCTCGTGCCGGTCGTGGCTGCCGGCGTGCTGGCCGCGACGATCCCGGCGGGAGCGGCCAGTGCAGCACCCGTGGTACAGCCAGAGCTCTTCGGCCAGCACGTGGCGGGTATCGCGTCCGGCACTCCTGGGACGCTTCCTGTCGGAACCGTCGGTGCCATTCGCCTCTGGGACGCTGGCGTCACCTGGCGTGAGGTGGAGACCTCGGACAACGAGTACAACTGGGTCAAGTTGGACGCCGCCGTCCGCAATGCCCGGGCTCTCGGGGCCCGCGAGATCCTCTACACCCTCGGCTCGACTCCCCAATGGGCCGCCTCCGACCCGAACTCCAAGTTGGGTCTCTACGGGCCGGGCTCCAACAGCCACCCCAAGAGCAACGCCTACTACACGGACTTCCTCAAGGTCGTGGCCGCCCGCTACAAGGGTTTGATCACCGCCTACCAGGCGTGGAATGAGGCGAATCTCCGAGACTTCTACCTCGGCACCCCGGCGCAGATGGCCACCTTGACCAAGGATGCCTACATCGCGCTGAAGTCCGTCGACCCGGGCGCCAAGATGGTGGCAGCGAGTACGACCGTGCGCGCGAAGGGCCCGGTCGGCAAGTTCGGCAAGGCCTACGGGCCAGCGATGAAGAAGGTCGGCTGGAAGTACGTCGACGCGGTCTCGGCCCACTTCTACCCGCCTGCCACCTCGGGACCGGGCGACGCGCGTCGCCTACATCAAGAAGATGAAGTCGTACTACAAGAAGTACGGCGCCGGGAAGAAGCCCATGTGGGACGGCGAGATGTCCTTCGGCGACACCCGCCCCTACATGAAGGTCAAGCGGAGCTACACCGGCGACACCGCAGCGACCTTCGTGGCTCGTACCTACGTCGACTCGATGCGCTACGGCGTGAAGCGGGTGTTCTGGTACGGCTGGGACATCCATGTGCTGGGGACCGACTTGACCAGCCGCACCGATGGTGGTCTGACCGCCGGTGGGCGAGCATTCCTGGAGGTCCAGGACTGGATGGTCAACAGAGCCTGGTACGGCTGCAAGGTCAAGTCGTCGATCACCACGTGCACCATTGGATCGCCGACCGGAAAGGCGACCATCCGCTACGCATCGAAGACCAAGACCGTGAAGCTGCCCGCGGGAACCTGGAAGATCCGCCGACTCGACGGCACGAGCACCACCGTCGGCGGCGGCACCACGATCAAGGTGAACGCCCAGCCGATCCACATCGCTCGAGCCGCCTGACCCGGCCAGCCGCCAAGGCCCCCATCCCGCGCTGGGATGGGGGGCCTTGGCGCGGGAAGTGCGCGGTACGCCGACGTCGTCCTGTCGACACGACGTCGCCCACGGAGACGCGCACTGGGATCCCCCGGGCTGCGACCTACTTCGGGTTCTGCGCGTACTGGGAGGCCATCGGCCCGGACTGCCCCACGTACTTGGAGTTCAGGTCGACGTGACCGTAGGGGCGCTCGGCGGGGGCGTCCAGGGCATGGAAGCTGAGCTGGCCGATCCGCATGCCCGGCCAGAGCTTGATCGGCAGCGTGGCCACGTTGCTCAGCTCGAGGGTGATCTGGCCCCGCGGCCAGCCCGGATCGACGAAGCCCGCCGTGGCGTGGATGAGTAGGCCCAGCCGGCCGAGGCTGCTCTTGCCCTCCACCCGCGCAACGAGGTCGTCGGGCAGGCCGATCGCCTCGACGGTCGTGGCGAGCACGAATTCACCCGGGTGCAGGATGAAGGCCGTGCCGTCTGGCACCCGGACCCGCTCGTTGAGATCGGCCGGCTTGTCGTAGGGATCGATCACCTCAGTCGTGTGGTTCCGGAAGACGAGGAACTCCGGGCCAAGGCGGACGTCCACGCTCGCGGGCTGGATCTGGGCGTCCTCGATCGGGTCGATGACCAGGCGGCCCTCGTCGAGCAGTCGGCGGATGGTGCCATCGGAGAGGATCATGTCCGGATCGTAGCGGCGGACCCGCCCAGGAGGTTCCCGAATCACGTCGGGTCTGCTGGGGCGGCACCCGGATCGCGTCGGGTCTCGACGAACGCGCTCCGCTCGAAACCGACGTGACCCTGAGAGGAGCCGGTGGGCGTTTGAGGCCGGTGCCGCGCGTGGGGCATAATCAGGGCGTCCCACCGATGACGGTGGCGGCTGCGGGTGTAGTTCAATGGTAGAACATCAGCTTCCCAAGCTGACAGTGCGGGTTCGATTCCCGTCACCCGCTCTGATGGGGAAGGCCCTCATTGTGGGGGCCTTCCCCATGAGGGTGGAAGACCATGGAATCGGGAGGAGCGGCCGCGAAGCGGACGCGACGGATCCCGTCACCCGCTCCACAGGAAAAGGGCCTCTGACCAGCACAAACGCCGGTAAGGGGCGGGGAACTATCGGGCCAGATAGCCCAACCATGACCACCACCGCCGCCCTGGCGGCACACTCGTGGGCATGGTGGGGGCACGGCCTTGGCGGCCAGCTGCTGGTCGAGGGGATGGCTCACGGCCGCAGCATCCAGGCAGCTGGCTGGAGCGAGTAACGAAGTGACCGCCCACCCCCTGCCCGGCAGATGTCTCTGGACAGTTGGGTAGCCTTCCCTTAGTCTCTCGGTGCAGATGGGTTTGCATGCGCACGACTTCGCGCCGGGAGGCGGGTCATGCACGGTCGGACAGACGGGTACCTTGGGCCGCCGGCGACGCCGACCCGTGTCCTGGTCGTGGACGACCACCGAACGTTCGCCGAACTCCTTGCTCGAGCCCTGGACGCCGAGCCCGACCTCACGTGCGTGGGGCATTCGCTGAACGCCGAGGACGGCATCTCGGCCGCGATCCGGCTGGCGCCGGACATCGTCCTCATGGACCTGCAGCTGCCCGACCGGGACGGGATCTCGGCCACCTCGGAGCTGACGTCGCGGGACCCTGAGCTGAAGGTGCTCATCCTCACCGCCCATGCCAGCCCCATCGAGATGACCCGTGCCGGTACCGCCGGGGCCTCGGGCTTCCTGGCCAAGGACGGCTCGCTCGATGACGTCCTCAGCGCACTGCGGACCGCACGTCGGGGCAGCCTGATCCTGCCGGCCGCGGTCCTGGCAGAGTTCACCAGACCGGCCACACCTGCGCGCCCTGGCCAGGCATCCACCCTGACTCCGCGCGAGCTTGAGGTGCTGGGCCTCCTCGGCAAGGGCCTCGATCCGCGTGGGATCGCCAAGCAGCTCGGTGTCAGCCTGCATACGTGTCGCGGGTACGTGAAGAGCATCCTTGCGAAGCTCGGGGTCCACTCCCAGCTCGAAGCCGTCGTGCTGGCGTCCCGGGCCGGCCTCATCCGACTCGGGGATTGACGGTGCGTGCGCTGCCCGCCCTCGCCACCATGGCGCTGCGCCCGTGAACGGCTACGACCTCACCCAGGAAAGCGCCGTACGCAGGGCTTTCGGCGCGTACCTGATGTACAGCGTGATCGCCCTGCTGGTCGTCTCAGCGGGAGCCGTGTTCCTGAGCGGCACGCTGGCCCGGCACCAGGCCGAGCGCGATGCCGAGCGGATCGCACGCGCGGTGGCCACGGGCATCGTGGCCCCCTTGACCACCCCGGCCTTCCACGATCACGATCCAGAAGCCATGTCGCTGTTCAACAGGACCATGGAGCTGCGGACCCTGGACGGTTCGATCGAGCACGTCAAGATCTGGGGCGATGCGGGTGGTGGAAGCGGGACGATCCTCTGGTCAAGCGAGAAGCCGCTCGTGGGCAAGACCTTCCACATGGAACCCGAGGAGTACGCGCTGTTCGGCAGTGATCACGTCCTCTCGCACGTCTCCGACCTGACCAAGGCCGAGAACGAGTTGGAGCGCACGTCGGCCGACCAGCTGGTCGAGGTCTATGCCGGGGTCCCATCCGTGGAGGGCCAGGACCTCCTGTTCGAGGCGTACACCTCCACCGCCGGACTGGCCGAGAGCACCAACGCACTCATCCTGGAGATCGTGCCCCTGCCACTGACGGCCCTCCTCGTGTTCATGCTGCTCACGCTGCCCCTTGCCGTCTCACTCGCCCGACGCGTGGATGCGGGGCAGCTCCAGATGCGCCGGATGCTGGTCAACGCAGTGGCCTCCTCCGACCATGAACGACGACGAATCGCCCAGGACCTGCACGACGGCGTGCTTCAGGACCTTGCTGGCGTCGGCTACGCGCTGTCGTCCGATGCCCGACAGCTGGACGAGGATTCCGAGGTCCGCGGGCACCTTGACCAGGCCAGCTCCATCCTGCGCGAGGACGTCTCGTCCCTGCGCCACCTCATGGACGACATCTACCCGCCCGATGTCGAAGTCCGCGGCCTGAGCCAGGCAGTCCGCGACCTCGTGGACGTCCTGGACATGACCGACGTGTCGGTCACCGTCGAGATCGACGACTCCCTGGCTCCCAACCTCCTGACCGCACGGCTGGCAGTCCGGGTCACGCGGGAGCTCCTTCGCAACGTCGCCAAGCACGCCGATGCCGACCAGGTGGTGGTCCGGATGAACCAGACGCGACAGTCGCTCGTCATCGAGGTCGCCGACAACGGAGTCGGTTTCGATCCAACGCTCAATGGCGTCGAGGGTCACTTCGGCCTCCGGTTGATCCAGGAGACGGTGGCCGACGCCGGCGGACACATGACGATTGACTCAGCACCGGGCCAGGGAACGACGATCACCGCCCAGTTGCCCGCCTGACCGACCACCCGTAGCTGTGGCTCCTCAGCCGATGGCGAGAGGAGCAGGATCGGGTTCAGCCGCGCCTGGCATCGAGCCAGTCACGGAGGTTCTCGTGGTCTCTCCGACCGTACCGGCTTGAGTACCGCCGGTATGGCGAAGGGGATGCTGAACGGTGGCCGAAGCTGGCTCCTTGGTGAGGCGCGACCCCCACGACTGCCTAGGAGGGATCAGTCGCGGGGGCCCGCCTGTCCGAAGGACCGGGGCAAGGCCTTCATCGCTCCTGGGAGGGGCCAGTGGCTCCGGTGAAATGAGTGGCGGGCAACGACCGGCGAAAACCGGGGGCGGCTCTCAGTTCAGGGTGATAGTCGCTCCGGATACGGTGATGGGCGCGGGCGCCAACGGAGCGGGTGCAGGGCCACCCGTCACGGAGCCGTCGGAGATGGAGAACGTGCTGCCATGGCAGGGGCACACGATCATCCCGTCAGCAATCGAGGCGACCAGGCACCCCTGATGGGTGCAGACCGCAGTGAACGCCTTGTAGCTCCCTGCAGTTGGCTGCGTGATGACCACCTTCTCGTCGGTGCGGATCTGACCACCGCCCACCGGGATGTCTGCCGTGGGGACAGTCGCCCCGACCCGACCGCCGGTGGAGTCGGTGGGACCCGGGGCGCCACCGCTTTCGGATGCGCCGGATGGCCCGCAGGCGACTGCCGCGGCGGCAGCCGCGACGACGACACCGCCGGTGACCAGCACACGGCGGCGGCTCGGGCCCCGAGGGGCCAGAGGTCCGGCAGGCGGCTCGGTTGCCAGGTCGGCGATGCGGTCGGTCATGGGGTCCTCCTTGGGGTTGCCGTGGCGAGGCGGCGGTTGCCGGCCAAGCGGGGTCATAGCGTGGCGGTGGCCCACGTCCTTCCCGCCTCGGTGACCAGCTCCAGGCCGGTCACCGTCGCATCGGGGCGGTCGAGCAACCACGTGGTCCCCGACGGTTGGCGCAGGACCCATGATCCGGCTGGTTGGCGGGAGCCGTCGGCGAGGACCAGGAGGCAGTCATAGCGGGCCCCTACCCTGCCGCCTGTGAGGGTGACGGCCAGGACGGGCTGCCCGTCGTACCGGGTGTCCAGGACCGTCCCGACCCGGGATCCGTCCTGGGTCAGCAGCGCCGGGCCGTCCGCAGCCACGGAGGCGGCGGGATCCTCGCGGGCATTCATCAGCGAGGCCCCCACGACCACGCCGAGGACCAGGGCGACGACGGCCGCGAGAGCCGTGACCAGCATCCGCGGCCGGTGTCGGCGACGCTGGACCCGGTCGGGCCCGTGGGGGGTGAGCGGGTCCTCCGCCTCGTCACTGGTCATCCCCATGGCTGCGAGGACCGAGCGGGAGAAGCCAGGGGGTGGGGCGACCCGCGGTGCCGCGGCCAGGGCATGGTCGACACTGTCGGCGATGGCGCAGTACTCGGATCGGCAGGGCTCACAGAGGGCCAGGTGGCCGGTGAGCAGATCTCGCTGGATCCCGTCGACCTCCGCCAGGGCGAGGTCCAGGAGCAGCTGCTCGTCGGGGTGGTGCTCAGTCATGTTCGGCCTCCAGAGCCTCCCGCACCCGGCGCAGTCCGGTGCGGATCCTGGTCTTGGCAGTCCCCAGGGGTATGCCCTCGTGGACGCTGACCTCAGCAGCTGTGCGACCCCCGATGACCGCGAGCACGACAGCCCTGGCCTGTTCCGGAGGCAGCAGGCGCAACTTCGCCACGGCGGCATCTCGCTCGGCGTGCCGCAGGACCTCATCCTCGGGACTCGTCGCCTGCATCGTGGCCGAGATCATCTCCTCGATCAGGGCTCCCTCGGTGGGCGTGGCTCGGGTGGCCCGGATCGCGTCGATCGCAACATTGCGCGTGATGGTGAGCAGCCATGTCAACACCGACGCGCGTCGCACGTCGTAGGTACCGGCCGCCCGCCACGCCCGGACGAACGCCTCCTGGCTGACGTCCTGTGCCGAGGCGCGATCGTGGGTGATCGAGACGGCCAGCCCGAAGACCGGTCCCTGGAACCGGCGAACGAAGGCCGCCGCCGCTGCCTCATCCTGCACCGCGAGCCCCGCGACCAGCGCAGCATCGCTGGTCCGGTCCGCGGCGGAGAACAGGTGCACGTCCTGTTCTACGTCCACAGGGCCCGTAGGGATTGCCGGCAGCGATGCCGGCAGTTCCGGTGAGGTCCGCTGATGGGGCAGCAATCCATCCGGCTCGCATCCACGTACTACGTGCACAGTCGGCTCCAGCCGGGTCGGCTGAGGCTCTTCACCCACTGGAGGAACCATGAAGGCATCCCTTCTTGCTCGGGCTCTCGCAGCCGGGCTGTTGATCACTGGAACCCTGGCCGCGTGCGGTGACGACGCCGACACCGCCACTGGGTCGACCCCGACGAGCGCTGCGGCGACCGCCGAACCGTCCCCGTCGGACTCCGCAGCGACTGCGCCCGCGGCCACGTCGAGCACCGTGATGACAGCCGAGTCGGATCTGGGAACGATCCTCGTGGACGGAGAGGGCATGACCCTCTACCTGTTCACGAAGGACACCCAGGGAAGCGGCGAGAGCACCTGTGAGGGCCCCTGCCTGGAGGCATGGCCCCCGCTCGTGGGCGAGCCGGCTGCAGGCGCGGGTGCTGACGCGGCGAAGCTGGGGTCGATCGTCCGCACGGACGGGACCACGCAGGCCACGTACAACGGATGGCCGCTGTACTACTGGGTCGAGGACACCGCACCCGGCGACACCAAGGGACAGGCCGTCAACGACGTCTGGTGGGTCCTCGACCCCGCAGGCGACGCCATCGGGGCCCCCTGAGGACGACCATGACGTGATCGGAGTCCGGCGATGAAGGCCCTGCGGGTGACGCTCGTGGCGGTGGTTGTGGCTGGACTGGCTGTGGATGCCTACGTGCACCTGCACCTGGCGAGCACCTTCGACCCGATACGAGGCACGATCAGCCAGGGGCAGCTGTTCCGGGTGGAGGGGTACGCGGCCATACTCGCCGCCGCGTTCCTCCTGATCCGACCAGGTCGCCCGTCCGCCGCGGTCGCCGCCCTGGTGGCCGGGGGCGGGTTGGCGGCCGTGCTGCTCTACGCGCTGGTCGACGTCGGACCGCTCGGACCGCTTCCCAACATGTACGACCCGACCTGGCCCGCGCTGAAGACCTGGTCGGCCGTCGCGGAGGCCGCAGCGACCCTCGCGGCAGTCATCCTGCTCGTGATCGGCGTACGGGACCCGGCCACCCAGCGTCCGCAGGACGCCATGCCCCGGGCCGGGTCCGGGGCATTCGGACGGTGAGCCCGCCAGGAGGTGGTTCCAGGGCCTGGAGTCTGTGACATGACAGCGGGCCCACGTGGACCCCGGTGGACGCGATCCGATTCCTCGCTGTGTGAGCCCAGTGGCACCGTCCTCGCTCTCCTGCATCAGGTCAGCGTCCGGGGGTCAGGATCAGCCAGTCGCGCAGGTTGCCGGTGCGGTCCTCGCCGGCGTCGTCGAAGAGGAGGGCGATGTCGGTGGTGTCGTTGTTCCACCGCATCCCGGTGGCTGCGTAGAAGTACCGGTCGTCCTTCGAACCATCCGGGGCAACCCCACGCTCGCCCGAGCTCGAGAGGACCACGACGTAGTCGTCCGCCCGCAGCGTCGAGCCCTCCGGGAAGAAGTAGGCATTGAGCGGAGAGCTGTCCTGGACCATCCACCCGGACAGGTCGATGTCGGTGTCCGAACCGTTGAACACCATCACGAACTCAGATCCCGCAGTGTCGGCGCCGGGCCCGTCGGCGACCACCTCGAGTCTTATCCGTTGGTCCGCATTCGGGCTCGTGCCGCACAGCCCCGGGTCGTAGAGCCCGATCCGCGTGTCGTGAGCCTGCTGTCCGAGGGCGGTGTACTCGTCGTTGTGGGCGTCCTCCCCGACGAACGGGAAGGGGAACACGATCCCCCGGGACAACAAGCCGGGGGCCAGGTCGACCCACTGCCCGTCGATCTGCGTGTGCACTGTCCGCTTGAGCCGCCACACGCCGTAGGGCGCATTCCCTGAGGTCTGCTTCACGCTCGCCAACCGGACCGCTGCGCCTCGGGGGAGCACCTCCTCCAGCGCCGCCTTCGCCTGCGCGCCACCGCACCACGTGGTCTCCGGGGCCTGGATGCCGTTGATGCGCACGCGAACCTTGCCGGCATCGGTCTGCATGTCGAAGGTGTCACCGTCGAGGACCTTCACGATCGTGCCTGACTCTCGCCAGTCCTCCCTGTCGGCTCGGGCCTGGGCTGCCGGAACGGTGGCCGCCGCCGTGAGCAGGCCCATCATGAGGACTGGCAGCACACGCCTCATGGCGGCCCTCCCGTTGTGTTCGGGGGCTCGTGGGGAGCGGGACCACCATCGACCTTGTGGCTTCCTGAGGTGGCCTTCTCCGGCTCGGCGAGTCGGGTGGTGTGCTCGGAGGCGATTCTGGTGGCCGCTGCGAGCGCTGCCGCAGCCTCGGCTGCCTCGACTGTCCGCAGATCGACCAGCGCCTTGGCGGTGGCCACCCGCATGGTGAGCTCGGTGATGCTGGCTGCGATCTCCCGGGCGGATCGCTCTGCCTTCTTCCGAGTGGAACGGGCGTCAGTCAGTGCGATCTCTGCATCTGCCAGTGCCGCCTCGGCCGCGTCGACCTGGGCGAACAGGTCAGCCCCCTCCTCCTTGGCAACAGCCAGCCGCGCATGGGCCGCCCGGTCGGCGACCGCCGCCATCTGCCATGTGACGAACGCGCTGCGATGGGCCGTGGATCCCGGTGGCGTCCGCTGAACATGGTCAGCCGCCCGGGCCGCCACGCCAGTGGCTGCCGTGGCCGTCGCCATGAGGTCACCCAGGCGGACCCGGGCGCTCGTCATGGCCTCCTGCGCGGCCGTCGCAGGCGTCAGGGCCCTCTCCCTGGTTGATTCGGCCCCGGTCACGGCATCGTCTGCGGTCGTCCTCGCCGACTCCGCCGAGGTTGCGTCGGCCCGAGCAGCCTTCAGGTCCCCCTTGATCCTTGCGAGGTCGGCTTGTGCGGCCTCAAGCTCCGCGACAGCCCGGTCGCGGCCCAGGGCCAGTGTGGCGATCACGCCCTGAGCGGCCGCGAGCTCGGCGTGGGTGCGATGGATCTGGAGTTGGACGCCGCGAGGTCCGCCATCGCTGACCGATGGGGCCGCGGGTGCACCCTGCGCGGAGCCAACCCCTGGTGAGCGGTCGGGATGTTGACCGCCGATGGACGCTCGAGGGGCAGCGATCCGCGTGGTTCCGCTCGCCTGCGGCATGAGAGTGGGTACGTCCGCGGGTACGAGGAGCGCTGCGAGCCCCATCAACAGCCCGACGGCCAGTCGCGCGGCGTCCATGAGCGGGGATCCCCTTCCTGTCGCCTCACGTTGATCGTGGAGGGTGCGGAGGTGGACGCCAGCGGCGGCCGCGGCTCGGACGAGCGAGCCACGACCGCCGCTGGTTGCCTCAGCGTCCCGTGCCGGTGAGCGCTACGACACGCGTGCCGACGGTCGCATTGCTGATGACCGTGAGTGTGGCGGCCACGGGTCCGACGGTCGTCGGGGTGAAGGTCGCCGAGAGGTTGCAGGAGCGGCCCACTGCAAGGTTCGCCGGGCAGTTCCCACGGGTAGCGGTGAATGGGCTGGTGGCCGACACCGACGTGATGGACAGCACACCGGGGCCGTTGTTGGTCACCCGGATGCTCTGCGTCCTCGAGGTTCCGATCCGGCGGGTGCCGAAGTCGGTGGTCGCAGGGATGACCATCACCGGTCGCGCCACGGGGGTCTGTCCCGTTCCGGTCAGGGTGACGATCGACGGGGAACCGATCGCGTTGTGGGCGATCGACAGCGATGCCGCTTGGCCCCGGTGGTGGTGGGGGTGAAGGCAACCGTGATGCTGCAGCTGCCGGCTGGTGCGACCGTGGTGCAGCCGTTGGTGACGGCGAACTGGTTCGCGTTCGCGCCGCTCAGGGTCGCCCCTGTGACGGTGAGGCTTGCCGACCCGGTGTTGGTCACCGTGACGACCTGCGTCGCTGTCGCGGCCGTGTCCTGCGCGCCGAAGTCGAGTGTCGTTGCCGACACCGACGCCGCCGGTGCAGGGGCCGTGATGCTGGAGGCAGCGATCTCGCGATCGGTGAACTTCAGCGTCTCGACGTTGCGCACGGTGTCGATGCCGTCGGTGCCACCTGTGTCGGTCACCGTGAACACCGCCTCGCCACCGACGATGGCGATCGTGATGGTGTAGTTCGTCCGAGGTCCGGAGAACAGCGCGACGTCGGTGTCCGGGCGTGGAGGACGTCAGGATCTCCCGGACGGCCACGATGTTGCCCGGGTCGACGAGTCCGGCGAAGACGGCCTGCTGGAGGGTCATCCCGGTGGTGCCGGGGCCGAAGTTGCCCGACTTGGCCCCGTTCTCCATGAGGTCGGTGGTCCCGATCTCGGTGCCGGGTCGGTCGGGTTGGTGCGCACGCTGAGCCGCACGTTGACGTACCGGTCGCCGTCGATGATGTCGTCGGCTCCGCGACCCTCGATGAGGTCGTTGCCGGCGCCGCCGAGCAGGATGTTGCCCGCGCCCCACACGTCGCCCTCGAGCAGGCACTGGTGCGTCGACGTAGGCGTCGATGATCGGCTGCGCGGGACGGTGCGCATCGCAGTGGTGACCAGCTGGTTGAGGTCCGTTGATGCGGGCGACACCTGCGGCATCGAGCGCGTCGCACCCGACGAACCCGCCGCCGCCGACTGCCGTCGGCACCACGTCGTCACCACGGAGGGTGTCGTTGAGGGCGCCAGCCCGACAGGGCCTCGACCTCGTTGAACTTGTCCCTGACGCCGGGGAGGATCACGCCGCCGGCGACGAACACCTGGGCGAGGTCCGTGTCCTGGGCCTGGGGGTCGCCGAGACCGATCTGCCAGTCGTAGCCGGCGGCGCCGGCCGTCTTCTCGACGCCCGGGACCGGCGACACCGATGTCGTCGCCACCCTCCATGTCGTAGTCGTCGTCGCCACCCTGACCGATCAGGATGTCGTGGCCGGGCACGTTGTGGTCGTCGAAGAAGAACGACGAGCTGTCACCGATGAGGAGGTCCGGCTGGTCGCCGCCCTCTTCCCAGTCGTCGCCGCTGTCACCGAAGATCGCGTCGAGGCCCTGGCCGGCGATGGCGAAGTCGTCGCCGGCGCCGCCGAAGGTCTCGTTGCTGTTGGCGCCGCCGTTGGTGAAGTCGTTGCCGTCGCCACCCATGATGATGTCGAGGCCGGGACCGCCGTCGATGGCGTCGTTGCCGGGACCGCCCTTGGGCACGTCGTCGCCGGCGAGGTCGGTGATGATGTCGTTGCCCTCGCCGCCCAGGGCGATGTCGGCGCCGTCACCACCCTCGACGATGTCGTTGCCCTCACCACCCCAGAAGGTGTCGTTGTCCGCGCCGCCCCAGATCCGGTCGTTGACCGCGCCGGACTTGCCGTTGTAGACGGCCTGGGCGTTGATGCCCGAAGGCATGGCCGTGTTGGTCATGCGGTACCGGATGGTGCCGTCGGCCATCCGCAGCAGCTGCTCGTTCTCGTCGCATTCGGACTTCGGGTCGTCCTGCACCGAGCCGGGCCGGTGATGAGCTTCCCGGAGCTGCCCGCTGGTCGCCGGCCAGGTGATGTTGCCGAGCTCGAACTTGCAGTCCGCGGTGGCGAACGGGTCGGCCTTGAGGGTGTGCGCGTGGGTGTTGCGCATGACCAGCTCGGCGAAGGAGTTGCCCTCGAGCTGGGCCCGCAGGTTCATGCCCGGGGTGCGGGCCAGGTAGTAGAACCGGTCGCCGTTCTGCAGGTTGGTCAGCTGGTTCTCGAACACGTAGTTGAAGGTGCTGCCCAGCAGGCCGCCGAACAGGTTGGTGCGCTCGGCCAGGCCGCCGACCCACAGGTCGATGTTGTCGACGCCGGTGATGGTCCTGCCGCCGACGTTGGCCCAGTTGGTCGCCGGGTCGTTGACCGCGGTGAGGAGGCCGTCCGGGCCGGGGCCCTCAGGGACGGCGGCGACTGCTGGGGTGTTGTCGGCGCACTCCGGGGAGGCGTCGGCCGTGCCGCATGCGGTGCCCGGCAAGCCGTCGGGTCCGTCAGGCGGGAACCGCAGCAACTGCCGGCGTGTTGTCAGCGGTCTCGTCGTGGTTGGTACCGAACATGAAGTCCGCTGCATCGAACGGCTGGACCTGGCCGGTACCGGGGTCGACGATCAGCTTCGCGGCAGCCCGGCGCTGGGCCAAGGTGCCAGTGATGGTCGGGTGGGTGCCGTAGGCCGCGACGAAGTTGATCAGCGACTCGGGGTGCTTGAGCTGCTGACCGAAGTCGATCCAGTCGGTGTAGGGCGTGAGCTGGCCGTCGTTGGTCGCCGCGAAGATCTGCCGGCGGACGTCGTTCAGCGGTGGTACGCCCTCACTGCGGGCCCGCGTCATGTTGATGGCGGGCAGGTCGAGCGGGAGACCCAGCAGGTTGTTGCGCAGGGTGTCGAGACGAACTCGTCGAGCTCCTGGCCCACCTGGTCGGACAGGCCCATGATGATGGACCCAGCGGCGTCCTGCTCCGAGGTCAACGTGTCCCCGCCTCCGCCGTTGTTAGGCCGCCGGGTTCAGGAACCCGTCGAGCAGCTTGATGTCGTTGTGCAGTGGTGCCCCGGCAGCGACTGACGCCGGCGTGTTGACCCGCGGGATGGTGTCGGTCAGCATCGAGTGGCCGAACCGGTAGACGGCGTGGGCGAACTCGGCGGTGATGGCCGGGTTCACGTCGCTCTGGGTGAAGGCGAAGGGCTCGAACGGGTTGATCGCGGGCTGCACCTTGCGGGCGAACTCCTCGAACACGAGGTGCTGGTACTGCATCTCGGTCACGAAGCGGGCCGCCTGGAAGAGGCGCTCGCCGTTCCAGCCGTCATCACCGAGCGCCAGCTTCCACTCGGCCAGCGCAGCAGCGCCCTTCTCCGAGGCGAGGCCGTCGACGGTGAGGGTGTTCTTGATGTCACCGATGAGCCGGTCGTGCTCGTCGTGGAACACCTGGTGGATCGCCTGGAGGGCGATGTTCTCGTTGCACCGACCGTCGCCGCAGATGGCGTGCAGGTCGAGCAGCTCGTTGTCGTAGCTTCCGGCCGGAACCGGAGTCCAGGCTCTCGCCGGCGGTGGTGTCAGCGTCGGCCGGCTTCGGGTTCGCGATCGAACCCGGGTCGGCGCTGTGCGCGATGTCGTTGAGGAAGGCGGTGCCGATCCGGACTGCGTCGGCGTGGCGAGCAGGGTCTGAGACCGGAAGGGGGTCGATGAGGGAACCGAGCACCGCGGTTGCCCTCGAGGAGCGAGCCGTCGGCCAGCCGGATCTGCGGCAGCCCGTTGGCGCCGGGGATGAAGTTGCCGTACGGGTCGGCCTCGATCAGCGGGATGTTGTTGACATCCGCATCGACGAACTCGATACCAAGGACGGTCTTGGCCTGCTCCTTGATCATCGCCCAGGTCGCCAGCCCCTGGCCGTCAGGCGTGCTGAGGAACTTTCCGGTGGTGACCGGGTCTCCGCCAGTGTTGTCGCGGTACTCGCGCAGGAAGACCTGGTGAGATGAGTGCGAGGTGTAGGTCTGGCTCTGGTCGACGAACGGACTGTCCGTGTTCGGCGCATTGCGCACCCCGTCGGGAGCGTTCTTGATCGTGCCACGGGTGAGACACCATGGGCGTTCCGGCAGCGACCTCGTCGCCGTTGCCGGCGATGCCGTCCGGGCCGTGGGTCACCAGCGGGTCGTCGGCCTTGACCGGCACGAAGACGGTGCCGCTCCCGCCGTTGGTGATCTTGTCGAGGCCGTGGTCGAAGAACTGGCCGAAGATCGTGAAGAGCGAGTTGTACGGCGGGGACAGCCCGACGTCGGTGGTGACGTTGGGGATGTCGAGGGTCTGGTGCTCGGGCACGCACCCGGCCGGCAGGCCGTCGTTGCCACCCGGCGTGGTGGGCGGCGTTGTGCAGACCTTGACTCCCTCGTTGCCCTGGGACCGCACCGGGAACTCCGCAGCAGCGACCGCGGCGGGGTTCGTGGAGGTCTGGTCGACGATCAGGTTGCTGATCATGCGGGGCTCGGAGTCGACGACCGACCCGGTCGTCTGCGCGTACGAGGTGGGTGTCGTCGGGTCGACGGTGGGCGGAGCGAACGCGCCGAGCTCCTCCGCGGGCCGGAAGGCCGGGTCGGTGAGCCGCGGGAAGGTCTGGTCAGCAGCGCCGTAGGTCGCCTGACCGGGCTGCAGGTTGTTGCAGCTGCCGTCGACGGTGCGCAGTCCGAACGAGACCAACGGGCTCTCGATCTGGTTGGGCCGGTGCCGATCATCGACTGGCACCGCACCGGGTCGGTCGAGGGCCCGGGGCCCTGCGCCGCAAGGACCGCCGAGTGCGCCTCGGCGATCTTGATCTGCTTGAGGATGAACGCCAGGTCGGAGGGGGTCACGGTGAACCCCTCGCCGACGACGTTGGCGCTGGCCGGCGTCGCAAGGCCGAACGGGAGCAGCATCGCGACCATGGCAAAGACGGTCGCTGTCGCGAGGCTCCTGATCGGGCTGGTCGGGACGCGACGCAGTGCGCCCCGCCGCATGGGATTCGTGTGCTTCCTGCGCATCATGATGCCTCGCCTTTCACATGGATCCGGGTGGTCGCCGAGCACCGATGGGAGCCCGTGCCTGGGATGGGTGCTGGTGGTGCGCTTCATCGACTCCGCCTTTCGAGGGGTGAGGTGAGGCGTACCTTTATGGATCGCTCTTCGAAGAACCTTTTGGGAACCTTCGGGGCCTCGGGTGGGCGGCCGTTGACCGTCAGAGGTGCCGGGTCACCCGGCCGACCAGGTCGTCCACGCGGATCGCCCCGTAGTCCCGCGAGTCGATGGACTCACCACGGTTGTCACCCAGGACGAACACCGAGCCGGCAGGCACGGTGACTGGACCGAAGTAGACGGAGTCGACCCCGCGATGGTCGAGTGCAGGCTCGGGCTGTGGGACCCCATCGATCTCCAGCACGCCGTCCTCGAGGGCCACGGAGGCCCCCGCGACGGCAACGACCCGCTTGACGGCGAGATCGCCTCGACCTGGCTCACGGAACACGACGAGGTCACCGATCGCGGGGGTCGCCATCGGCCGGTGAGCTTGTCGATGATGATGTGGTCCCCGGCGACGAGCGTCGGGCTCATGCTCCCTGAGGTGACCCGCATCGGCTCCGCGACGACCGCGAGCAGCACGATGGGAGCCATCAGCGCGAGCGGCGGCGCCCACGACCGCCCGCCGCAGGTGGCCCGCCCGCGCACTCGTCGGGACACTGCGCCGGCGGCCCGCGGACCCACGCACTCCACGCAGACCACGGGCGGACCCGAGGTGGCCGCCACGAGTCAGAGCTCCGGCGCCGGCAGCGGGCCGCTCGGCGCCGTGGTCATCGGGTCGGGCCCACCATCGCCCACGGTGATCTGGCCCATCATGTCGTGGTCCTCATGGACCACGTTGTGGCAGTGGACCATGTACCGACCGGCATGCGGTCCGAACTTGACCACCACCCGAACCCGTTCGTTCTCACCGAGGCTGACCGTGTCCTTCGGGCCACGCTCGTGTGGTCGCGCGGGCAGGCGGAATCCGTTGCGGTCGACCTCGCGGTCAAGGACGCGGAAGTCGACCAGGTGGATGTGAAACGGGTGGGTCCAGCCGCCGGAATCGTTGCGAAGCTCCCAGATCTCGACCGAGTCGAGGGCGGGGTTCGCGAGGCTGATCTGGAAGCCGCTGGCCATGACGTCTCCCCAGGTCTGGCGGTTGATGGTCCATTGGCCCCCGGAGCGCACCAGCGCCAGGGTCCAGGGTGACGGCGTCCTGCGCCGGGATGAGGGCCATGGTCTCGTTGTCCGGGTTCAGGACCTCGGGAATCGCATTCCCGCTCGTGGTCCTCGGATTGCCGATGACGTCGAAGGCGATGACCTTGTCCGTGTGGGTATAGTCGATGTTGTTCTTCGGGCTGATGTTGCGGAGGGCGACGCGTTGACCGATCTTGTACCTGGCGAAGTCGATGATCACCTCGTAGCGCTCGGCGCTGACGTGTCGCAGGCTCCTGACGGGCTGTGGGACAGGCATGAGGCCCGCGTCGGTCCCGATGACCACCAGGGGTTCTCCGCTGTCCAGTTGCCATCGGTAGGACCTCGAGATAGAGGCGTTGAGGATCCGGAAGCGGTACTTGCGCCGCTCGACCCTCATCACCGGCCAGGGCCGGCCGTTCACGAGGATCACGTCCCCGAAGGTCCCGGACTGGTCGTTGTCGTCGTGGAGGAACTGGCCGGAGGCGTCGAACATCGCGTCGCTGACCACCAGCGGCACGTCGTAGTCGCCCTGTGGGATCGGCAGCGACTGCTCGAGCGGATCGTGCATCCGATACATCCCGGCCAGCCCCATGGCGACGTTCGAGGCTGTGTGGTGCACGCCGTGGTCGTGATACCAGATCGTCCGGGCGTCCTGGTCGTTCAGGTAGTGGTAGTCCTTGTAGAAGCCCGGGTATGTGACGTCGTTGGCGTAGCCGTCGTACTGCGGCAGCGATGCCGCCCCATGCAGGTGGACCGAGGTGTAGGGGGTTAGCCGAGGACGGGATGGGCCGGCGGGAGCTGGTTGACCTGGCGCACCACGATCGGGCGGCCCCGCTGCACGTCGAACGTCGGGCCGGGGAAGGTGCCGTTGTAGCCCCAGATCCGGGTCTGGTGGCCGGGGATGATCTCGGCGGCCTGCTCGCGCATCGTCAGCCAGTAGAGGTCCCGGCTGTCATCCGAGCGCACCGGGCGCGCTGCCGGAGGGAGCGCGAAAGGCAGCGTGAATGGCAACGGCAGCTGGCTCTCCGCGATCCGGTTCGTCACGGCGGCCCGCACACCACGCTCCAGGGGCAGCAGCAGCACTCCCCCGGCGAGGACGCCCACCTTCAGCATGTCCCGCCTGGTCAGACCCATGACCTCACCTCTCGCCAGACGAACGGGCAGCAGGGACCTCAGGACAGGGAGCCGCTGACGCGCAGGGCCCAGAGCGCTACGCCGATGAGCAGCAGGACATTGCAGGTGGACGTGCGAAGGCGACGGGGCAGCAGGCTGACCAGGACCCCGATGAGCGCCAGCTCTGCCGCGGCGGTTGCGAGGTCCAGCACCCCAACGGCCTCCGTGAAGCGGCCCGCACCCTCGCCCCCCTCGCTGTGCCCCCCACCAGCCTCCACATCCTCAGGGGGTGGGGAGACCGGCAGGCCGACCGTCCTGCTCGCAACGTAGGTGAGGACGATGGCCGTGTTCACGACGATACCGACCAGGGCGATCTGCCAGTTCGGGCGCCATAGCACTGCGCCGGCGTACCCGAGTTGGAAGAGCCCGACGACGAGGAAGAACGCCCCGAACACCCACCAGTGCGCCAGGTGCTCCGGTGCGAGGGCCACGTGGACGGAGCCAACACCGACGGACAGGGCCGCGGCCGCCATTGTCGTGGGCCGGGGCCCGTCCGTGACTGGGCCGGCAGGCGAGCCCGCCCAACTGGCCGTGGTGCGGTCAGTGGTTGTCATCGAACTCAGAGCTCCGGGGCCGGCAGTGGCTGGCACGGTGCCCCCGTGATCGGGTCCCAGCCACCCGAGCCGACAGTGAATTGGCCCATCATGTCGTGGTCCTCATGGACCAGGTTGTGGCAGTGGATCATGTACCTGCCGTCGTTCGGTCCGTACTGGGCGATGACGCGGACACGCTCGTTCTCCCCGACGTGCACCACATCCTTGGGGCCGATCTCGTGCGGCCGTGGTGCCACACGGATGCCGTTGCGATCGAACTCGCGATCCAGGATGCGGAAGTCGATCAGGTGGATGTGCAGCGGGTGGTGCCAGCCACCCGAGTCGTTCTGGATCTCCCAGACCTCCACCGAGTTCAGCGCCGGGTTCGCCAGGGCAAGCTGGAAGCCGCTGGCCTCGACGTCGGCCCAGGTCTGGCCGTTGATGGTCCACTGGCCCCCAGAGCGCACCAGAGCCATGACCCTGGGTGGGGCGGAGCCGGTCGGGCTCAGCGCCATGGTCGGATTGGCCTTGTTGAGGACAGTCGGGATGGAGTTCCATTTCGTGGTGCTGGGCTTGGAGGTCACATCGAAGGCCATCACCTTGTCGGTGTGGGTGTAGTTGATGTTGTTCTTCGGGCTGATGTTGCGAAGGACGACGCGCTGACCGATCTTGTACTTGGCGAAGTCGATGATCACCTCGTAGCGCTCGGCATTGCCGTGCAGGAGGCGCTTGACGGGCTGCGGGGCCGGCATGAGTCCGCCGTCGGTTCCGATCACGACCAGCGGATCACCGGTGCTGAGCTGCCATTCGTAGGTCCTTGTCACCGAGGCGTTGAGGATCCGGAAACGGTACTTGCGGCGCTCGACCTTCATCACCGGCCAGGGCCGGCCGTTGACCAGGATGACGTCGCCGAACACCCCGGACTGGTCGTTGTCGTCGTAGAGCAGCTCCCCGTCCGCGTCGAACATGGCATCGCTGATGACCAGTGGCACGTCGTAGTAGCCCTGTGGGATGGGCAGGGACTGCTCGAGTGGATCGTGCATCCGATACATCCCGGCAAGCCCGGTGTACACGTTCGACGCGGTTCGGTGCACGCCGTGGTCGTGGTACCAGAGGGTGCGGGCGTCCTGGAAGTTCGGGTAGTGGTAGTCCTTGTAGTAGCCGGGATACGTCACGTCGCTGGCATACCCGTCGAACTGGGGCAGCGACCCCGAGCCGTGCAGGTGCACCGACGTGTACGGGGTGTAGCCCAGGGTGGGATGGCTCGGCGGGAGCTGGTTGACATGGCGCACCACGACCGGCCGGCCCCGCTGCACGTCGAGCGTCGGCCCGGGGAATGTCCCGTTGTAGCCCCAGATCCGGGTCTGGTAGCCGGGGATGATCTCGGTGGCCTGCTCGCGCATCGTCAGCCAGTAGTAGTCCGTCGTCGCGTCCGAGCGCATCGCACTGGCCACCGGCGGGATCGTGAACGGCACCGAGAACGGCAGCGGCAGCTGGCTCTCTGCGATCCGGTTCGCCGCAGCCGCCCGCACGCCACGGACCCCGCGCTCGAGCGGCAGCAGCAGCGCCCCGCCCGCAAGAACGCCCACCTTCAGCAGATCACGCCTCGTCAGCGTCATGGCAACCCCTCTCCTTGGGAAGTGGCCCGCACCGTAGGGGACCCACCTTTGGGACTCCTTTTGATTGCGCGGATCCCCCCAAAGTTGGGGATGTACGAACATTCCGGGGCCATGGTTAGGTGACCCTCATTCAGCCGACGGCGCGGAGGCGAGCCGCATGGAGATCTCGATGTTCGGCCCCTTGGTGGTGCGAGACGGTGAACGCGTGCTGGGTCCAGGGGATCTCGGCGGTGTGAAGCCACGCCAGGTCCTGGAGCTGCTGCTCCTCGCCCGCGGGCACCTCGTCTGCACCGACGTGATCGCCGACGCCCTCTGGCCCGAGGGCCAGGAGCCCAGGAACGTCGTCGCGACGCTGAACACCTACGTCTGTGTCCTGCGACAGAACATGTTCCTCGACCGGGTCCAAGCCCGGCGGGTGATCGTGACCGGGTCAGGCGCCTATCGGCTCGCGCTCGACGAGGTCAGCGTCGACCTCGACCGGTTCGATGAGCTGGTGCTCGGGGCCGAGCGAGCGACCCGCACTGACCGGCTACGGCTGCTCACGGCCGCTGTGGCGCTGGCCTCGGGCGCGGTCCTGGAGCATGCCCGATACGACGAGTGGGTCCAGGAGGAGCGACTGGTCTACACCGACCGCACCACCCGGGCGCATCTGGACCTGGCCCGCGACTGGCTCGCCGAGGGTGCGCTCGCCCCGGGGCTGCGGCACGCGGAACTCGCACTGGGCCTTGCCCGGTACTCGGAGGAGGCCTTCCGACTGATCATGCTGGCCAACCACGGGCTCGGGCACCACGACATCGTGCGCCGCACGCTCGATCGATGCCGCGCGACGCTCGACCGCGAACTGGGAGTCGACTGCGGCCCCGAGACCGAGGAGATGGCGAAGTCAATCGAGGCACGAATCCCCGTGGCCGAGATCCTGGCCACCTTCTACCCGCCGGCAACCCGCCGCATCCCCATCGCAGGGGACCGATCCGTGGCCTGACGCCCCCCGATGTTGCGGGTCGCCACGGAGGTGCGCGGGCCGTCACCCATCAGTGCAAGGCCTCAGGACCAGACCGGTGCACCCCCGCCGAACACGGATCGGATGCCCGCCACGATCGTCGCCGGATCGCCGTCCTTGCTCAGGAACCCAGAGGCACCGGCATCCCGCGCGGCCCGCAGGTGCATGGCGTCGGTGAAGCTGGTCAGCACGAGTACGCGAACATCAGGGTGGTCGCGGGTGATGTACTCAGTTGCGGTCAGGCCGTCGACACCCGGCATGGCCAGATCCATCAGGACGATGTCGGGGCGGGTGCGGACCACTTGGTCGATCGCCTCCGCACCATCGCACGCTTCGCCCACCCACTCCATGTCGGGCACCCCCCGGAGAAGGATCCGGATCGAATCGCGGAGCAGCCCGTGATCATCGACGACCAGGACTCGGATCGGCGGCGGTGCCGGGCTGGTACCTCGCCTCCTGGCTGGATGCCCCAGAGCGCTGGGCGGATCTGGAGTCATGAGTGCCCCTTCCGGCCAGGCGATCTGCACTCGGCCCGACCGGGTGGGTCGCCGATGGTGCGACGTCCCGGGTTCCTGTGAAGGGCGCGTACACGAATTGTGTCCACTGGTCTCCCCGACCGCCACCCCCAACCTTGGGGATCCCAGAGCGGAACACGACTCATTGTGGGACCCTCGCTGCTGGCTCCGCAGGCCGCAGGCCCGCCCCTCCCGGTCACAATGGCAGCCGGCATCGAACCGCGGTCCCGGTCCCGGCCGAGGATTCGATCGACAGGCTACCGCCGGAATCCGCGACCATCTCGGAGATCAGGTCCAGACCGAAGTGCCCCTCGGGGCTGCCGAGCGAGGGATCGAATCCCACGCCGTCGTCGACGACCTCGAAGCTGAGGACCCCGTCCCGCTGGCCGATCCTCACCACGACCGATGAGGCATCGGCATGCCTGGCCGCATTGCCCAGGGCCTCCCGGATCACCCGGTACGCCAGCCTCGCCGTCATCGGGTGCGGGCTCAGTGGCTCGTCGATCTCGAGTCGCAGCGACGTCGGACCGGGGCCGTAGAGGCCACCCATGTCGCGGATCACCTCAGCCAGGCCCTTCTCCTCGAAGTCCGGGGGGTAGATCTCGGTCATCAGCGTTCGCAGTGCGACCAGGTCCCGACGCAGGATGTCCCCGGCCTCATCGATGTGCTGTCGCTGCAGCCCGTCGGCTGGCAGTTGGCGCGCTTCCGAGGCAAGCGCGTACCCGACCCCAGCCAGATCCTGGACCACGCCGTCATGCAGGTCCCGGGCGATCCGACGGCGCTCGAAGTCCCAGAACTCGACCGCGTTGGACAGCAGCCGCTGCATCTGCTGCTGCCCGCGGTCAACCTTGTGGGCCAGCGACACAGCCAGCGGCAAGGTGGCCAGGGACAGCACGAGCAGCGCACCCATGGGAAGCGGAAGGATCACGCCGATGAGAGTCCTCATGTTCTGCGTGAGTCCGGCCAAGGAGATGTACACCTCGAAGACAATCGGGATCCCTGCCGCGTCGCGGGTCCCGGTGTAGACCTCGACGAGCTGGCCGGCGGGGCGCTCGAGCAGGTTCTCCTCCTTCTGGAGATCGGAGACCTCCGACACCATGCCCCAGGTGCCGAACAGGGCGTACTCCTCGACGTCCATCTCGAAGGTCCGGCCGACCAACGGCTTCTCGCTTGCCCAGAGGACCGTGCCGCGGCCTCCCCCTGCGTCCCCCCACACCTTGATGTGGGTGATGGATCCGTCGCGGGTCCGGTACTCCATCGCCTCATTCATCCTGGCCAGCGCGGCGGGATCCCGGGCATGGAAGCCCTCATCAGCCAGCGGTACGACCAGCGCTTCGGCCACGGCGCGAGCGGTGTGCTCGGCGTCCCTGAGCGCCTCATGGCGCACAATGACCCCGCTGAAGGCCACGACGCCGATCACCACCACGACGAGGGCCACGAAGTTCCACAGCAGGTACCACGTGAGCGCACGGCGCAGGGCATCACGTGGAGCGGGCTGTTGCTCGGCGGCCACGGGGGGACCGGTGCCGTCCGCGCTGCGCCTGCCCCTGCCCCGGGCCATCTGCTACTGCCCGAACCGGATGAGGCCCGCTCGGGTGGCCAGGACCACCGCCTCCAACTGGGAATGCACGCCCAGCTTGGCCAGGATGCTCTTCACGTACCCCCGACAGGTGTACAGGCTCACGCCCAGGTCCTTTGCGATGGTCCGGGGGTCACGGCCGTCACCGAGCAGACGAAGGACCTCGACCTCACGGGGAGTGAGGCGCCACTCCGGCATTGTTCCGTCCCGAGCTCCGTGGGCTGCGACCGCGGCCAGGACGCCGTCCGGGAGGATGAGGCTCCCTCGGCGTGCCGTGCGCAGTGCGTCGAGGACCTCGGACAGGGATCCATCCTTGGCCAGGAATCCTGCCGCACCAGCGGCTCCTGCTCGCGCGATGTCTTCCTGACTCACATGGGCCGTGAGGATCAGGACCTTCAGGTGGGGGAAGGCCCCAGCGAGTTCAGCCGTCGTGCTGATCCCGTCCCGATCCGGCAGCTGCACGTCCATCAGCACCACGTCCGGCATGAAGCGGGGTACCGCAGCCAACGCCTCAGACGAGTCAAGGGCGTGACCCACGCACTGCAGGTCGGGCTCAGCGTCGAGGGCCCGGGAGAGCAGCTCGGCGAAGGTGCGATGGTCATCCACGACGAGCACCTTCGTGGTCGGCACCGGCAGCGTACGCGGCTCAGCGTCCATCACGGAATGGAGGGGATTCACGTCGCGCCCCTGCCCATCGTCAGGGACCGACCCACGTCATGACCCGCTCCGGCCAGGAACCGCCTCAGGGAATTCGGGCGGCGCTGGGGCCCCCGTCGGGACAGAACACATACCGAGTACTACCCGCGCTCAGGTCTTCTAGACACGGGGCCATCGACGACCTGCGGAATCGGGAGGAGCGGCCGCGAAGCGGACGCAACGGACCCCGTCACCCGCTCCACAAGAAAAGGGCCCCTGACCAGCACAAACGCTGGTTAGGGGCCCTTCTTCAAGCGTCCATTGTCCCCAGCCATGCCCGTTTCGTGCGACGAATGGCATGCTCGGTTGCCCCTTCGTTGCTGGCCGCTCGCAGGGCCAGCGACCTGAGGTCGGGGCGCCCGATCAGACGAGTGCCTTGGCTTTCAGCGCATCGAACTCGGCCTGCGTGATCGTGCCCGAGTCCAGCAGACCTCGGGCTGCAGCGATGTCATCGACGACGCGCCGCAGGGGCCCTCCGGCCATGGGTCCCGCAGGACCGATCCTTACGACGGCGCGACTGCGGACCAGCGGCGTGCGTCCTCCGCCGGAACAGGGCCCGCCGCACGCCGGCTGTCAGCCGGCAGCCATCTGGTCGACGCACACGGTGATGGCCAGGATCAGGGCATCGTTCTGGCCCGGGGTGACCTCCACCCCGTAGGTGTCGCGGACCCGGAACCACTTCTTGGACACCTCGGCGACCTTGGTGCCGCCCTGAGTGATCTCGTACTCGTGGTCGAGCAGGTTGCCCTGGACGTCCATGTCGGGACCACCCGCGACCGAGACGGACAGCCGGTCGCGCAGCGGGGCAACCAGTGCCTTCTTCACCGTCGCCGAGGTGCCGGCTCCGGCGTCCTCGATGTCCATCGAGTCCTTGATCCGCACGGGACGGTCCTGGATCTTGAACAGCTCACGGCCGTTCGCATCCTCGAGGATGAGGGTGTTGCGCACCCGCACAGCCTTGCCGTTGACCTTGAACGCCCTCTGCCCGGCCTCGTCCTCGATCCAGGAGTCATCGCCGATGCTCATCAGCTTCTCCCGCATCTGGTAGCGCACAGCGTTCCCGCCGCGGCCGAACGTGGCGCGTTCATCGCGGCGCTCCTCGCGCCGATCGCGACCCACCATGTCAGATTCCCTTCACACAGGACGGCCCGACCCCAATGGCCGCTTCCGTCTGGTAGCACTCAGTCTAGGTCCTTGGGTCGCAACTGGCGCGACCCGGGGGGTGGCAGCTGGTCGCTCAACCGAGACCGGGTGCACCGCCATATGGTCAGGGCAGTCGATATGGTGGCGGCCTTGAGTCAGGAGGACGCCGGTGTCGGATACGCGAGGAGCCAGTGGCGTCTTCCATGTGATGTCCAAGCCGACGGGTGCGGTGTGCAACCTGGATTGCGAGTACTGCTTCTTCCTGTCCAAGGAGCAGCTGTACCCGGACAGCGGGTTCCGGATGGCCCCCGAGGTGCATGAGGCGTACCTGCAGCAGCTGTTCGCCGCCCACCCGGCCGACGCCGAGGTCAGCGTCTCCTATCAGGGCGGGGAGCCGACACTGATGGGGCTGGAGTTCTTCGCCCGCAGCGTGGAGCTGGCCGCACGGTTCGCCGGCCCCCGCCAGAGCGTGTTGCACACGATCCAGACCAACGGGACGCTGCTCGACGACGAGTGGGGCGCGTTCCTGGCCGAGCACGGGTTCCTGGTCGGGCTGTCGATCGACGGCCCCCGCGACATGCACGACGCCTACCGGGTCGACAAGGGAGGCAAACCCACCTTCGACCGCGTCCTGCACGGATGGGAGGTGCTGCGCCGCCACGGCGTGGAGTGGAACGCGTTGACCACGGTCAACTCGGCCAACGCCGACCACGGACTCGAGGTGTACCGGTTCCTGCGCGACGAGCTGGGCGCGGGGTTCATCCAGTTCATCCCGATCGTGGAACGGATGACCCCCGAGATGCTGCCCATGGCGGACTCCGGGTGGGGCGTGCGCGCCAAGGACCGACCCCTCTACCGGCAGGCCGGTGACGCCGTCACGCACCGCAGCGTCACCGGGGAGCAGTACGGCCGGTTCCTGATCGACGTGTTCGAGGAGTGGGCCCGCCACGACGTCAGTGACGTGTTCGTGCAGATGTTCGACACCGCCCTCGCGCACTGGCTGGGCATGGACCAGGCAGGCCTGTGCGTGCACGCCAAGACCTGCGGATCCGCGCTGGCCCTGGAGCACAACGGCGACCTGTACTCCTGTGACCACTACGTCGAGCCCGACTACCTGCTGGGCAACATCGCCGCAGGGCGCACCATGCTCGACCTTGTCACCTCCCCGGCGCAGCAGGCCTTCGGCAACGCCAAGCTCGACACCCTCCCGCAGTACTGCCTGGACTGCGACGTGCGCTTCGCGTGCAACGGCGGCTGCCCGAAGGACCGCTTCGCCACCACCCCCGACGGCCAACCCGGACTGCACCACCTGTGTGCCGGGTACAAGGCGTTCTTCGGCCACGTGGACGCGCCGATGCGCTTCATGGCCGACCGGCTGCGCGCCGGGCAGGACGCCACCGCCCTGCGCGACTGGTACGCCGCCGCCGACGCCCAGCGCGGACGCAACGACCCCTGCACCTGCGGGTCAGGGCGCAAGTGGAAGCGCTGCCACGGGGCACCTCCGCCCCCACCATCGACACGTGCTGGAGCGCACCATGGCTGATGACATGGATCCGGAGACCGCCGGCCCGGAGCCGACCCCGCCAACGGGAGCCGCCGTCGCCACGGAGCGCCCCAGTGCGGTCCGGGAGACCCTCGCCGGTCTGGCTGGCGCCATCGGCAGCGTTCCCGACGGCATGGCCACGGCGCTGCTCGCGGGCGCCAACCCGGTGGCGGGGCTGTACTCGAGTGCGATGGGTCCGCTCTTCGGCGGCATGGTGACCAGCACCGGGATCATGGTGATAGCGACCACCAGCGCCGCAGCCCTGGGCACAGCCGAGGCCCTGGACGGGATCCCCGCCGACGAGATCGACAGCCTTCTGGGGACCCTCGTCCTCCTCGTCGGCGTCTTCGCCCTGCTGGCCGGCGCTGCTCAAGATGGGCCGCTACACCCGGTTCGTGTCCCACTCGGTGATGACCGGCTTCCTCACCGGGGTCTCGCTGATCCTGATCCTCAGCCAGTTCGGCGACTTCGTCGGCTACCCCGCAACCGGGGCCAACAGCGTCGCGAAGGCGTGGGACACCCTCACCCACATCCCCGAATGGTCCATGCCCGCGCTCGCGATCGGGGCAAGCGCCATTGTCATCGCGATCGCGCTGGACCGCACCCCGCTGTCGACCATCGGACCGTTGCTGGCGATCGTGGTGCCGTCGGTGGTGGTGGCGATGCGACCGCAGGCCGAGGTGGCCCTGGCTTCGGACACCGCGGAGATCCCCGCGGGCCTGCCGATGCCGGCTCTGCCTTCGTTGGACTACCTCACGTCCACCACCGTCACCAGCGCGCTGGCGATCACCGTCGTGATCCTTGTCCAGTCCTCGGGCGTCGCAGGTCAGTTCCGCAATCCCGACGGGGCCCCGTCGAACATCTCGCGGGACTTCGTCGCCCACGGTGCCGCGAACCTGGCCACCAGCCTGTTCCGCGGGATTCCCGTCGGCGGCTCCGTCGGCCAGACCGCGTTCAACGTCCTGGCCGGCGGCGTCGGCCGGTTGTCGGTCATCACCTCCGGGGCGTGGATGATCCTGTTCCTCGTGGCCCTCTCCGGGATCGTGGGGCAGGTCGCCATGCCGACCCTGGCCGCCCTGCTCATCCTCGCGGGCTTCCAGTCGCTGAAGCCGCGCGAGGTGCGCGCCGTGTGGCGCACCACCCGATCCGGGGCGGTCCTGATGACGCTGACGCTGGTGGCGACCCTCTTCCTGCCCGTGACGGTCGCCGTGGGCCTCGGTGTGATCCTCTCCGCGATCCATACCCTGAACCGCAGCATGAACGAGGTGCGTGTCCTCACCCTCGTCGAGGTCGAGGGCCGCGGGACGGCCCTGCGCCCGGCCCCGGAGGAGCTTCCCGCAGGCGAGGTCACAGTGCTCGACATCGAGGGCAACCTCTTCTACGCGGGTGCCCGCAGCCTCGAGGGGACCCTCCCGCGCGTGGTGCCTGGCTCGCGTCCGGTCGTGGTGCTCCGGCTGCGCGGCCGGGACCGGATCGGGGCCACCCTGGTCAAGGTCCTCGAGTGGTACTCCGGCCAGATCCGGGACGCCGGAGGTCGGCTCTACCTCAGCGGGGTCGATCCCCGGGTGGCCGAGCAGATCCAGCGCAACGGCCTGATCGGCGCCGAGGACCTGACCGTCGTCGAGGCCACCGAGATCCTCGGCGAATCCACCCGCACGGCCGCTCACCGCCGGCACCACGTGGCTGCGCGAGGGGACGTCCCCGGACGCGTAGTCCGATGGGCTCGCGCACGCGGGGTCGCGATGCGACGCGTGCTGGCGCGTCAGCCAGCGCCCGGTGTCTCCGTGGTCGGGACGCGCTCGGCTGGTCGGATGAAGACCGCGTCCTCCAGTCGCGGGACGACGGTGAGGTCGGCGCTCGATCCCGGTGGTGGCGATCCGGTGCAGGATCGCGTCGGAGATCTCGGTCAGGACCAGCTCGGCCCCGGATCCGCGCAGCTCCCGGCCGAGCTCGGCCAGGGTCTGGGCGCCGGTGTAGTCGATGTCGGGCATGGCGGCGGCGTCGATGACCAGCACCTTGACGGGCGTGGTCGGTGGCGGCCAGCTCACGCGCGCACCCGCTCGCCGAAGAAGCGTGGCGTTCTCGAAGAACAGTGGGGCGCTGAACCGATACACGAGCACGTCGTCGAGCTGACCGGCGGCCGGGAGCTTGACCCGCGACTCCAGCCGGGGGATCACGTGTCCGTCGGAGAGCAGGACCGCGTCGTGGGGGTGGTACTGGCGGCGCAGCCGGTCGATCAGCGACAGGATGATCGCCAGGAAGATGCCCTGCTCCACGCCCACGAACGCCACCACCAGCAGGGTGACGATGGCGACGAGGAACTCGTGGCCGGCTCGTGCGCCCGACGGCGCGCAGGGTGCCGACCTTGACCAGCTTGATGCCGATGGTGAACACGACGGCGTCCAGGACCCCGGAGGGGATGTACTCGAACAGCCCGGTCAGGAACAGCAGGACCAGGGCGACGGTGACGGCCATGGCGATGTTGACCACCTGTCCCTTGCTGCCCGAGGAGTCCCCTGCCGCGGTGCGTGGCGGGGAGCCGTTGATCGCGAACCCGGAGGTGAACGCGCTGGCCAGGTTCGCCGCCGACAGCCCGACCAGGTCACCCTTGACGCTGTCCTTGTAGCCGTTCTTCTGCGGCGAAGCTGCGCGCCACGGCCGCGCTCTGGGCCAGGATCACCACCGCGATCGAGAACGCGCTGGCCGCCAGAGTGGCCAGCTCCCCGGACTGGAACGTCGGGACGGTGAAGCCGGGCAGCCCGGCGGGGATCGCCCCCACGCTCTGCCACGCCGCTGGCCGAGGCGTCGATCACCACCGCGATCACGCTGAACAGCGTCAGCGACGACCAGCGCGGCCGGGATCTTGGGCATCTTCGCCTCGAGCCCGAGCATCACGATGACGGTGCCGAACGCCAGGGCGGCGGTGGTCCAGTTGGCCTGGTCGAGCTCGCTGAGGGTCTGGGTGAGCTTGTCCCAGGTGCTGCCGCTGGCCGGCACCCCGAGCATGCCGGACAGGTTGCCGATGATCAGCGAGACCCCGACCCCGGACAGGAACCCGGCCAGCACCGGCTGGGAGATCAGGTCCGCGAGGAACTCCAGCTTCGCCACCGCGAACAGCAGCAGGAACACCGCGGTGAGGATGCAGCAGCACCCCGACAGCGGAGGCGTACTCGGCGGTCGCCCTGGGCGGCGACCAGGCCGGCCCCGGCGGCGACCAGGGCCGCGGTGGCCGAGTCCGCCCCGACCACCAGCTGCCGCGAGGAGCCGATCAGGGCGAACATCAACGCCGGGAGCAGCGCGCAGTACAGGCCGGTCTGGATCGGCAGTCCGGCGATCTTCGCGTACCCGAGGCTCTCGGGGATCGCGATCGCCGCCACCGTGATGCCGGCGATCACATCCCCGCGCAGCCAGCTGCCCTTGTAGTCGTTGAGCACGCTCATCGTGGTCTCCTACGCTCCGCTGTCGGTCTTGGGGTCTGCGATGTCCGACCTGGGGATCCGCCCCTCGGCGATGGCCCGCAGGAACGCCTCGTAGTCGCGCTGGTTCTGGTCGGCGTACAGCACTGCGAACTCCTGCATGGCGCGGGTGAACGTGCGCCCGGACCCGAGGTAGGCAGCGATCGCGAACCGGTCCCCGCTGCGGGCATGGGCGCGGGCCAGGGTCCAGCCGCACACCCGGGCGTAGACCTCCATCGCCAGGTGGTCCATGGTCTCGAGGTCGGCCGAGGTCTTCCAGTCCCACATCTGGCGCACGTAGAAGTCGCGCTTGCACGCCGTCGAGCCCTTCGACCTGGGTCCAGCCCAGCAGCAGGTCGCTGGCGGACTGCATCAGCCGCTGCCCCTCGACGACCCGCCGGCCGTGGTTGTCGTACTCGCTCGGCTCGGTCACCGGCTCCAGCACGGAGGCGTTGGCCTCCTTGAACTGCAGGACAAGGTCGTCGGAGGGGTCGTTCTTCCCCACGAGCAGGGCGATCCAGCAGCGGGTGCCGACCGAGCCCACGCCCACGATCTTGCGGGCGGCGTCGACGACCCGGTATCCGTCGAGCAGGACCTTCAAGTCATCGGGAAGCGTGGTGCGGTACTCGGCGAGGATCCGCTTCCACCCACGCGCGGACGTGGGCCTCGTCCAGGTCCGACGAGCTCGCTGATGGGCTCGATGAACGGCGGGTCGCTGATGACCTGCAGCTCACCGTCGGGTCCCGCGGTGGTGTAGCGCGACACCGCGCGGGCACTGGTCTTCTTGCGCCCCTTGGCCAGGGTGCGCTGGAAGGACTCGATGCGCGCCGGATCGACCGAACCGGCCCACCTGTTCACGATGTCCTCCGCCTGGATCCGTGCGTACCAGACATCCAATCGGGGCATGTCCGCGAACCCTGCCATGGCGTTGCGGTACTCCCCTGAAGCCGCCGCGAGGATCACGTCGCTCTGCGCGCGGGTGAACCGCAGGTGCCGTCCAGCGACCTCGAAGCTGGCCACCAGCCGCTTCACGTCCCACTCGAACGGCCCGGGCAGGGTCTCGTCGAAGTCATTCAGGTCGAAGACCAGCGACCGCTCCGCAGTGGCGAAGCCGCCGAAGTTCGCCAAGTGGGCGTCGCCGGCCAGCTGCACGGTGAGCCCAGTCCTCGCCTGGGTGCCAAGGTCGTTGGCCATCAGGGCCGCCGCACCCCGATAGAAGGTGAACGCTGAGGCTGACATCCGGGCGTACCGCAGCGGCACCAGGTCCTCCAGACGCCCCACGGACTGCTCCACCAGGACCTCCACCGGGTCTCGGCGATCCTCCGGCGCAACCCAGACACCCAACTGCGAGCGCGGGACCTCCTTGCGCGCCGACCTGCCCACGGCCGCCAGCTCCGGGGCGCGCTTCGCCGACCCCTCCAGCACCGTCTTGGGTCGATCCTTCGCCTTCTTCTCCGGCCCTCCCGGTGCACCCTTGTGCTTCGCCACGGCCGTCCTCCGATCGAGACTTGTGTGCTACCAGCCGGTTCACCCTCTCACGCCCCCACGGCTCGTGACTAGATGAGACGTCGCCATCTGGCCCCTGGAGGGGCCGATGGCCTGCGCTGCGCCTGAATCCGGGTCCGAGAAGGCGCAGTTGATGCCTGATCACCGCCCTCGAGCACCCCCTCCGACGAGGTGACCGCCATAGCCCTCCGCCCCCGACGGGGCGATCATCCCCAGCCCAGGTTCGACTGGCTGACATGGCCGCACGCCTGCGTCGAGGGCAGCTGTACCGTTCGACGGACCTGAGCCGTTGACCGACGCCGATGGCGACCCGAAACTGCTGCGCCCGCGACCAAGTGACAACGGCACGGCGGTTCAGGGGACGACTACGCCCCGCCGGCCTCGGCGAGCTTCGCCTGGGCGTCAGCCAGGGCGCCCTTGAGCGCGTCGACGTGGCTGCCCGTGGCCTGTCCGACGACGTTCTGGATCGCGCGTCTGACGGCGGGCTCGACTGTGTCTGCGGCAGCGTGCGGGTAGAACACGAGCAGGCCCGCCCCGCCGATCGGGATCGTCTCCCCCGCGGTCTTGCCGATCCCCTCGCCAATCTTCTTGTGCAGTGCCGCGCCGCCCGCGGCGCCGAGGGCTGCCCCGAGGACGGTGGCGGCGAGCAGGGGTGGGGCGAACAGCCCGACGACGAAGCCGACGCCGGCCATGCCGGTGGCGGCCTCGGTGACAGCGTGGTCGCTCTCGTCGACGGTGATGTTGCCCTTCAGGTCCTTGCTCACGAGGGCGGCACCCCAGATGCGTTCACCGCAGTTCAGCACCGCGTCGTAGTCCTCGCGGGCGGCCTGTTCGGACAGGTATCCGCCGATGAGGACGTTGGTGGTCTCGTCTCGGAAATGCATGAGTGCTCCTCTGGTCCTCAGTTCGACAGCGCGTCTGCCGCGTGACCGCGTTGGGCGGCTGCGTGGAGCGCGGACGCGTCATCGGCGGACAGGTGCGGCTTGATGTCGAAGACCACCTTCTTGACGGTGCCGGTGAAGGCGAAGGGAGCCTGGTCCTCGTAGGCCAGGTCCACGACCCCGCCGTTGTCGCGACCGATGTCCATCCCGGCGTACCCGGAGAACCGAACCGGAACCGTATGGTCCATCCGCCCCTGGCCGACTGGCCGGTCGTTGATGAACAGGGTCACCTCGCCGCCGGTGGCCGGCTTGGGTGCGTCGGCCGCGAACTCCATGCGCACGGTCACGTCCCCGCTGGGAAGATCCTCCTCGGAGACCTGCTTGAAGATGAACACCCCCATCATCGAGTAGGTGTGGGTCAGCTTCCCGTCCTTGACGTAGAGGGTGAAGCCGCCGAGGTGGTCGGCCTCGGCCACGATCACGCCCTCGGCCCCGCCCTCGGGGACGACCAGGTCCGCGGTGATGGAGTACGAGCGGTTGTAGATCCGCGGGATCATCCCGGAGAGCACGTCCTGAACGCCACCGCGGTACTCGAACCGGGTCTCGTCGGTGATGGGTGGCAGGATCCCGAAGAACGTCGAGAGCGTCGCCAGCAGCGGGAGCACCCGGTAGCGCTCGGCCTCCTCCCAGAACAGTTCCTTGAGTTCGGCCACCTTCTCCGGGTGCTCGGCCGCCAGGTCCTTGGCCTGGCTGAAGTCGTCGGGCAGGTAGTACAGCTCCACCGGGTCCTGGTCGGGATCCCAGACATTCGGGGCGTAGGGCCCGATCGCCTCGGGGGTGAGCACCCAGGGGATCCGCTCGGTCTTCACGGCCAGCCACCAGCCGTCCTTGTACATGGCCCGGTTGCCGACGGTCTCGAAGTACTGCTGGGTCCGGTGCTCCGGCGCGCCCGCGTCGGTCAGGGTCGAGGCGAAGGAGGTCCCGTGCATCGGGTCCTGTTCGATGCCGTCCACCGTGCTGGGCAGCGGGATCCCCGCCAGCTCCAGGATGGTGGGCGCCACGTCGATGATGTGGCTGAACTGCGAGCGCAGCCCGCCGGTGTCGGTGACCTTCTCCGGCCAGAGCACGACCAGCGGATTGCGGGTGCCGCCCAGGTGGGAGCCGACCTGCTTGCCCCACTGGAACGGGGTGTTGCCCGCCCACGCCCAGGCGGCCGAGTAGTGCGGGTCCATGATCGGGGCACCCCACTGGTCCAGGCCCCCGTAACGCTCGGAGAGCTGCAGCTGCATCTCGTCGGTGAGCGGGATGCCGTTCTGCATGGTCAGCTCGTTGAATGAGCCGGTGATCGTGCCCTCCATGCTCGCCCCGTTGTCGCCCCAGATCCACAGCACGAGCGTGTTGTCGAGCTCTCCCAGCTCCTCGATCGCGTCCAGCACGCGACCCACGTTGTGGTCGGCGTTCTCCGAGAAGCCGGCGTAGACCTCCATCTGCCGGGCGTAGAACTGCTTGAGGTTCTCCGGCAGGCTGTCCCACGCCGGGAACGCCTCGTCGCGCACCGTCAGCTCCGCGTCCGCGGGGATCACCCCGAGCTCCTTCTGCCTCGCGAACGTCTCCTCCCGCAGGACGTCCCAGCCCTGGTCGAACTTCCCCTTGTACTTGTCCGCCCATGCGTTGGACACGTGGTGCGGCGAGTGACTGCACCCGGTGGAGAAGTAGACGAAGAACGGCTTGTGGGCGTCCTGGCCCCGCACCCCGTGCAACCACTCGATCGTCTTGTCGGCCATCGCATCCGGGAAGTAGTACGGGTCGTCCTTGTCGTAGTACTCCTCGGGCGTGCCGATGATCTTCTGGTTCTCTGCCAGGCACGGATCCCACTGGCTGGCACCACCGCCGAGGAACCCGTAGAAGTACTCGAAGCCCCAGCCGTTCGGCCACCGGTCGAACGGGCCCGCGGGGCCCTGCTGCCCATCTGGGGTCAGGTGCCACTTGCCGAACGCCGCCGTGCTGTACCCGTTGTCACGCAGGATCCGCGGCAGCGGGGCACAGTCACGCGGCAACGTGGCGCAGTACCCCGGGAAGCCGCCCGCGAACTCCCCCACCGAGCCGAAGCCCACGTGATGGCTGTTGCGCCCCGTCAGCAGCGCCGCGCGAGTCGGGGAGCACAGAGCGGTCACGTGGAACCGGTTGAACTTCAGCCCACCCTCGGCCATCCGGGTGTAGTTCGGGGTCTGGATCGGACCCCCGAACGTGCTCGGGTTGCCGAACCCGGCGTCGTCGATCAGGACCACCACCACGTTGGGCGCCCCCTGTGGGGCGGTCGGCGCTGCGATCAGGTTCCAGTCAGGCTGCGACCCGGCCAACGTCCGGTTGACCACGCCCCCAGCCGCTGCTCGACGAATGGGAAGGCTGGTGCGGTCGATGGCACTCATGGTCGCTCCTGAAGTGGTCCGGCGCCGATGGTCACGAGGTCGGCGATGTCCCCGATCCGACGCGCGCTCACTGGGCGCCTCGTCCTCGGGATCACCGCAGTCCAACCCACAGTGCGTGTCCAACCCCGAGCATTCCCGCTCAACTGGACGAATGTCAACCAATTCGACCAACTGGTTGCTCGACGCGCCTCTACCGATCGATCGGAGTACGGTCTACCCAACGGGTGGTTGTGGCTGTCCGGGACGGTCCCGGGTGGATGGACGGAGGTTCAGGTATGGCTGAGGGTCAGATCGACGAGTTCGAGGAGGCCCCGCTGGGTCCTGTGGACTTCGTGGTCATCGAGTTCCCGGACGCGCAGTTCACCGGTGAGGGTCTGCCGATCCTTCTGGACCTGGTGGCCCACGGTGTCATCCGGGTCCTGGATGCCGTGGTGATCAAGGGCAATGCGGACGGGTCGTTCGTGAGCCTGTCCGTGCAGGACCTGGACGCCTCCGGGGGCGCGTGGGAAGTCATCTCCGGGTGGAGCTCAGGCACCCTCAAGCAGGACGACTTCGACGAGGTGGGTGCCGTCCTGGCCCCCGGAGCCGCGGCCGCGATCATCGTCTACGAGAACACCTGGGCCGGGCCGTTCGCAGCCGCCATGACCCGGGCCGGTGGCCAGGTCGTGGCCTTCAACCGGATCCCAGTCGCCGATCTCATCGCGGCCCTGGAGTCAGCAACCGAAATGTCACTGGAAGCCTGAGAGGAATCACCATGCCAGGACTCATTCGCATGGCAGGACGCACAGCCGCCGTGGTCGGAACCGCCGGCGCGGTCCGTCACCACCAGGACCAGAAATGGGCCTCGAAGGATCAGCAGGCCGCCGAGGCCACCGCCTACCAGCAACAGCAGTACGCGCCCCCGCCGCAGCAGTACGCGCCCGCGCCCCCCGCACCAGTGGTCGAGGAGGACCCGACCGTGGCCAAGATCAACCAGTTGGCCGACCTGCATGCCCAGGGAGTCCTCAGCGACGAGGAGTTCACCGCAGCCAAGGCCAAGGTGCTCGGGATCTAGCGCCCGGAGACACCACGCGCAATCAAGGTTGCGCCACTGCTGGATCGGCCCCAAGTAGACTCGCAGGGTGACCATGTCAACAGATGACGGCGGCGACCTCATTCATGCCGGTGAGGTCGCGGTCATCCTCGGCCTGGCGCACCGCAACAGCGTGTCCACCTACCGCAGCCGGTACCCCGACTTCCCCGCCGGCCGGCCCGCCCCGGGCGGCGGACGAACCCGGCTGTGGACCCGCGAGGAGATCCTGGCCTGGCACCAGCACTTCCAGGCCCGCAAGTCCGCCACCGACGATCAGCCCCATGCCCGCCTCGAGGACCTCGTCGCAGCCACCACCCGGCTGCTCCTGAGCAGCCCCGGGCAGGAGATCAGCATCCGGCAGATCGCCGCCGAGGCCGGAGTCCCCCACTCCGACCTCTACCGGTACACCACCTCCAAAGAGCAGCTCATCGATCTGGCGATCACCCGCATCGAGCAATCCATGCAGGCGAACATCCCCACTGACTACCAGGTGTTCTACGACAACCTGCCCCAACTCCTCGAGGTGACCCACGCCGCCGCCGGGGCCATGCGGGTCCTCACCGGCCGCGCACTCGAAGGCAGACTGGGACCGGCCAGCACCCAGCTGCCGCTCAACGCCATCGCCGAGGTCATCACCGCCCACCGCGTCGACACCGGCGTGTCGTCATCGGTCGACCCCCGAATCGTGGCGACATGCATCACCGCCATGAGATGGGGCCTCAACGTCCTGGAGAGCCGGTGGCTGGAAGCCCTGGATCTCGAGGAGATCCCCAACGACCAAGTGGCCGCCATCATCCGGGCGATGCTCGCCGCCGGTGAGTAAGCACTCCTCCCGGCCCGGAACCACCAACAAGTGAGGACACAGCCTCACGCTCGGTCCCGATCATCGCGGTCATCCTGATGCTCTTCTCCATCGGGCCCGGATCAACGAGCCGTGCTGTTCCTGGTATTCGGCGTCGACCTGATCAGCAAGGGCCTGGCGGGCTGAATCGCCTTGCCCCTGCGCTCACACGAGCTTCGGGAAGAAGATCAGGAAGCCTGTGGCGAACACCATCAGCACCACGGCCAGCCCGAGGAAGACGTTCTGGACCTTGCGCGAGCGCGCCCGGCCCGACAGGGACCCGAAGAAGAGCACGGCGGCGAACAGCACCGTCAGGATCGTGTAGTTGTCCGAGCGCTGGTTGTACCCCAGAGCGTCGGTGAACTTCCCGTCGGCGCGGGCGTCAGCTGCCGCGGCCCCAGCCTCCTCGGGGATGGCGTACTCGGGCATCGCGAAGGGCGTCCGGGGCACGTCGGGATTGGCCTGTGGATCGGCGGCCACCCACGCGGTGAAGGCGCTGGCCAGGGGTTCGGGGAAGACGCCGGCCAGGTACTCGGCCCGTTGATCATCGCCCAGCGACTCAGCCTGGAGCCACTGGGTGAAGAGCCCGACCTGGATCGTGGCCACCCTGTTGGCATCCCCGTCGAGCCGCGACGCCTCGACCCGGGCCGACGAGGCCTGGCTGAACGAGATCGACATCATCCCGCTCCACTTGCTGGACTGGAAGGCCGACCACGCCGCCAGGATCGTCGTCAGGGACAGGACGATCACGATCACCCAGTCGCGCCAGCCAGCGTGCTGCTCGTCATCCCGGGGGCTGGTCACGGTGGCACGGTACCCGGCTCCACACCGCGGCTGCGAGGCCGTCGACCGGGTGGAACCCCTGCGTGCGCGATCCGCGTCGAGTACTCGGTGTCATGCACGGCGGCGGTGGCACCCAGCAGCGCGCCTCCTCGGCGACGGATGGTTCCAACGATCCCGGCCTCGTCCGCGCTCCGGGACGAGGCCGGGATGATGTCGGCAGTGGTCGTGCTCAGCCGCCGGTGACGAAGGTCAGGATCTGGTCGGGTCCGGCGAACAGATCAAGCAGCCCTTCGGCGTTCACCGAGTAACCGGTCACGCTCTGCAGCGCCTCCAGGTACGTCGCCTCGGCGTCCATCGCAGCCTGCTCGCCGGCCATCTTCGTCGAGGCGATCGGACCGAATGTCAACGACCCGTCGGCGGCCGAGGTGTAGCTGGCGTTGTAGGTGTTCACTCCAGCGTTGCCACTGGCGTCCGCCTCAGCGAAGTCCAGGGTGATCCCGCTGGCCTCGGTGACGGCCGTGTCGTACGAGGCCCCGCTGAGCTTCCAGCTGGTGTTGGCCAGCTCAGCGCCCCCGGTAGGCAGTGGTGCCGTGCCGTTGCCCGCAACAGGCGCCTCGGATGCGGCCGGCGACGTGGTGCTGGTGCTGGTCGAGTCCGAGCTGCACGCGGCAAGCGTCGGGATGAGAAGCGCGGCTGCGATCGCCGCCATCAGCCTTGAGGTCTTCATCTCCACTCCCTCCCGGGGGCTGCCAGGTACGCGCCCTGCGCACCTGCATCGACGGGCCGAAGGCCCCCGGTCCCCCGGACGAACACAACAGTACGTGACCAGTTGTTCGACTTGAGGTCACATCGGGTTCGCGTCGGGTCAGGGCCGCCCGTGCTCACGAGTTGAGTCCTCCCGGGGCCGGTTCCACGGCACCCCGCCCCGCCCAGCCTCTCAGTACGTGTCCGGCACCATCCGGCTCGGGTAGTGGGGGTCCTTGTAGTCGCCCTTGGCCTGACGCTTGGGCAGCTTGATCTCCTGCATCTCGAGCGGCTCGTAGGGGATCTGTCCGAGGATGTGGGTGATGATGTTCAGCCGGCCGCGCTTCTTGTCGTCTGTGTGGGCCACGAACCACGGCGCCCAGGCGGTGTCGGTGGCGGCGAACATCGCGTCGCGGGCCCGGGAGTAGTCGTACCACCTGCTGTAGGACTTCAGGTCCATCGGGCTGAGCTTCCACACCTTGCGCGGGTCGTTCATCCGGCCCTTGAGGCGCCGAGTCTGCTCGTCCTCACTGACCTCCAGCCAGTACTTCAGAAGGATGATCCCGGAGTCGACCATCGCCTTCTCGACGGCCGGGACCATGCCCATGAACCGTTCCACCTCGGCCTCAGGCGTGAACCCCATGACCCGCTCGACGCCGCTGCGGTTGTACCAGCTGCGGTCGAAGATCACGACCTCGCCAGCGGCCGGGAAATGCGGCAGATACCGCTGGACGTACATCTGCGTCTTCTCCCGATCGCTGGGCGCGGGCAGCGCGACAACCCGGAACACCCGCGGGCTGACCCGCTCCGTGAGCCGCTTGATCACTCCCCCCTTCCCGGCGGTGTCCCGGCCCTCGAACACGATGCACACCTTCGCCCCCGAGCGAACCACCCACTCCTGCAGGGCGACCAGCTCGCCATGCAGGGGCTTGAGCAGCTTCTGGAACTCCTTCTCCGACATCTTCGGCAGCGGCTCGCCGGCCGCGGCCCCCGACCTCTCCGACTTCTTGGCCCTGTCGGCCCTGTCCTTGTTCTCGCCCTTGTCCTTCTTGGCCATGTGCGGACCTCTCGGTGGGTGACGATCGGTGGACCTGAACCCACCCTAGGAGGCGAGCGTGGTCCAATGTGAGTCGCCGACCGTCTGACAGCGGCGGAGCACGAACCGGGCGGCGCGCCGGATCGGGCGTGTGCGCGGGCCAGGGTCCAGGGAAATCTCGTGCTCGCCGTTTCCTGAGAGAATGACCCCATGAGCCATCCGCATCCCGAACTCGGCCCCCCGCCCGCGCTGCCCAAGGGCGGCCTGCGGATCGTCCCGCTGGGAGGGCTCGGCGAGATCGGGCGGAACATGACCGTCTTCGAGTTCGACGGTCGGCTGCTGGTGGTGGACTGCGGGGTGCTGTTCCCCGAGGAGCACCAGCCGGGCGTCGACGTGATCCTGCCGGACTTCACCTGGATCCGTGACCGGCTGGACGCGATCGAGGCGATCGTGTTGACCCACGGCCACGAGGACCACATCGGCGGAGTGCCCTACCTGCTGCGCGAGCGCCCGGACATCCCCCTGGTCGGCTCGCGGCTGACGCTGGCGTTCATCACATCCAAGCTCAAGGAGCACCGGATCACCCCGGTCACCGTCCAGGTCGCGGAGGGCGATCGCCGGTCCTTCGGCGACTTCGACTGCGAGTTCGTCGCCGTCAACCACTCCATCCCTGATGGGCTGGCGGTCGCGATCCGCACGGCCGCTGGGATGGTCCTCGCCACCGGGGACTTCAAGATGGACCAGTTCCCCCTCGATGCCCGGATCACCGACCTGCGTGCGTTCGCCCGCCTCGGGGAGGAGGGCGTGGACCTGTTCATGATCGACTCGACCAACGCCGACGTCCCGGGGTTCACGATCGCCGAGCGCGACCTGGCCCCGGCGATCGAGGAGGTCTTCCGCACCGCCCCGCGGCGGATCATCGTCTCGAGCTTCGCCAGCCACGTGCACCGGATCCAGCAGGTCATCGACGCCGCGCACCACCACGGCCGCAAGGTCGCGTTCGTGGGCCGATCGATGGTGCGCAACATGGGGATCGCGCGTGACCTGGGCTACCTCACGATCCCCGACGGTCTGGTGGTGAACCTCAAGGAGATCAAGAACCTGCCGGACAACAAGATCACGCTGGTGTCCACCGGGTCTCAGGGCGAGCCGATGGCGGCCCTGGCCCGGATGGCCAACCGCGACCACGAGATCCGGATCGGCCCGGGCGACACCGTGCTGCTGGCCAGCTCGCTGATCCCGGGCAACGAGAACGCGATCTACCGGGTGATCAACGCCCTGACCCGCTACGGCGCCAATGTCGTGCACAAGGGCAACGCCAAGGTGCACGTCTCCGGTCACGCCAGCGCCGGGGAGCTCGCCTACTGCTACAACATCGTCAAGCCCAGGAACGTGATGCCGATCCACGGCGAGTGGCGCCACATGTCGGCGAACGCCGAGATCGCCATTCGCACCGGGGTGCCCGCCGAGGGTGTCGTCATCGCCGAGGACGGCGTCGTCGTGGACCTCATCGACCGGAAGGCGCGGATCACGGGGAAGGTGCCAGCCGGATACGTCTACGTCGACGGGATGACGGTGGGCGGCGCCACCGAGGCCTCGCTGAAGGACCGCCGCACCCTGGCCGAGGAGGGCCTGGTCACGATCGTGGCCATCGTTGACGCCGACACCGGCGCGCTGGCCGAGCCCCCGGACTTCCTGACTCGCGGCCTGGTCAACAGCGACACCATGTTCGCCGAGGTGGTGCCGCACATCGACAAGGCACTGACCAAGGCCGCAGCGGACGGCATCGGCGACCAGCATCAGCTCGAGCAGATCATCCACCGCACGGTCAGCCGGTGGGTCTTCAAGACCTACCGCCGCAACCCGGTGATCATGGCGATCGTCATCGACGCGTAGCCGCCCCCTCGGGTGGGGGCGGGGCAGCGCGGGTGGTGGCCTTCAGTCGGACTGGGTCGCTACCGCTATCTCGTGGCCGCCGATCCAGACGCGACGGGGGAACCAGTCGGCGTCCCACCACACGAGGTCCGCGAGCGCCCCGGGGGCGATCCGGCCGATGTCACTGCGGTGCAGCGACCGCGCGGCCACCTCGGTGCAGGACGCCAGCACGGTCGCTGGGTCCATCCCTGCGGCGACCATGCGCCGGATCCCCTCGTCGAGGACGATCCCGGACCCGGCGATCGTGCCGTCCTGCCTGCGCCCGAGCCCGAAGTCGTCGTTCTCGACCGGCTGGCCGCCGAACATCAGGGGTGTCTGGTTGGGCAGCCCGGCGCTCAGGATGGCATCGGTGACGCCGACGACCCGGCCGGGAGCCGCCGCGAGGACGATCTTGACCGCGGCGGCATGCACGTGCCGGCCGTCGATGATCGTGCCGATGAAGTAGCGCTCGTCGGACAGGACCGCCCCCGGGACGCCCGGCTCTCGGTGGCTGAACGGTCGCTGCGCGTTGAAGATGTGGGTCGTCATCGTCGCACCGGCGTCCGCCGCAGCCCAGACCTGCTCGGCCGAGGCGTCGGAGTGCCCGACCGACACGATGATCCCCGCACCGACCAGCCGGCGGATCGCGTGCAGGGCGTGGTCACGCTCAGGTGCGAGGGTGACGGTGAGCAGCATCTCCCTGGTGGCCGGATTCCCGAGCAGCACGTCAAGGGCGTCGTCCGTCGGATCGAGCATGCACTCGGCCCGGTGCGCGCCCTTGCGCACCTCGGAGATGAACGGCCCCTCCAGGTGGACGCCGAGGATCCGGCAGGTCGGGGTGCCCTCGGCCGCATCGCGCGCAGCCCTCGCCCGGTCGAACGCCTCGTTGATCTCCTTGAGGGGCGCGGTGATGATCGTCGGCTCCACACCGGTGACCCCGCGCGCGGCCAGCCCGGCCAGCGCCCGCTCCCACTGCTCGGGGGTGGCGTTTGCGAAGTCCGCGCCGAACGACCCGTTGTTCTGCAGGTCCATCAGCCCTGGGGTCAGAACCCCGGAGTCCAGGTCGAGGTCGGCCGAGGAGTGCCGGGAGACGGCTGTGATGCGGTCCCCGTCGATGGTCAGAGTCCGGGGACCGACCAGGCGACCGTCCTGGAGCACCTGGGGGCACCTGATCGTGGTCACGGGCCATCCACTCCTCTGCCATGCGGGATGCGTCGACCGACCGTACCGCCGTCGTCGACCAGAACCAGCGCGGCCGGGGCAATCCACAGGGCAGTCGCCTGCGAACAACTCCCGTGCTGACCCTCGTGGAACCAATCCAGGCCCATGAGGGCTGCGAACCCCATCCGACGACCCGCTTCCAGGGTCCCCACCCCACCGAGAGGCCCCACGACATGAACCGGACCATCCCCGCCGCCCTGGCCCTGCTCCTCGGCCTGGCCCTCTCCGGGTGCGCCTCCGACGACACTGCCTCCGTCCCGGCGGCTGCATCGGAGTCGGCCATGGAGAAGGAGCCCAGCGCCTCGGCGATGGAGCAGGAGCCCAGCGAGTCCGCGATGGCGGAGGAGGACGCGGCCATGTCCAAGGAGGGGGCGTGGATCGACCAGGCCGCGTACGAGGCCGACGCCGCGACGTTCCATGAGGCCGGTGATGTGGTCCTGTTCTTCAACGCGTCCTGGTGCCCGACCTGCAAGGCGACCGTGGAGAGCCTGGATGCCGACGGCGTGCCGGCGGGGCTGACGGTCGTGAGCGTCGACTACGACGCCGCCACCGACCTGAAGAAGCAGTACGGGGTCACGGTCCAGCACACGTTCGTGCAGGTCGATGAGCAGGGCAACGAGCTGGCGAAGTTCACCGGGGCCCCGTCGGGTGCGGCCATCGCCTCGCAGACCGCCTGACCCACCCGACAACTGACGGAACACACGAGGGCGAGGGACCATGATCGAGCTGTTCGGGGCGCTGGTCGCCGGGGTGCTGACCACCTTGGCGCCCTGCGTGCTGCCCCTGCTGCCGATCATCGTCGGGGGATCGATGGCCGGCGCGCTGGCCGAGGAGCGTGCGGAGTCCGCGGCCGGTTCCCTGGCCGTGGGCACACGGACCGAGCCGACAGTCAAGCAACGCTCGGCCGTCTCCCGCGCCCTGGTCATCACGATCTCGCTGGGGCTGTCCATCCTGGTCTTCACCCTCGCACTGAAGGCGACGACCGCCCTGATCGGCATCCCACCGCAGGCCTGGCAATGGGTCTCCGGCGGGGTGCTCATCGCCCTGGGCGTCGTTGGCGCGTTCCCCGACATGTGGGAGCGACTGTCCGCGCGACTCGGGCTGCAGGCGCGCTCGGCGCAGCGGCTGGGAGCGGCTCGCCGGCGTGACGGGCTGTCCGGCGAGATCCTCACCGGCGCGGCCCTCGGCCCGGTCTTCACCTCGTGCTCGCCGCTCTACGGATACGTCATCGTGACGGTGCTGCCCGCCGAGCCCGTTCGCGGGCTGGCCCTGCTGGGGGTCTACATCGTCGGCCTGTGCGCCACGCTGCTGCTCATCGCCCTGGCCGGGCAGCGGGTCGTGGCGCGCTTCGGCTGGGCGGCTGACTCCCACGGGTGGTTCCGCCGCGGACTGGGGATCGTGTTCATCGTCGTCGGCGTGCTGGTCGCCACCGGCGCGATGAAGTCGATCGAGACCTGGATCGTGGTCAACGCCCCGATCGCCCCGTGGAACCTCGACTCCCAGTTCATCGGCTGATGCGACGATGAACCTCGTGACCCTGCGCGCGGCCGACCCCCCTCCCGGCGAGCTGGTCGCGCGCGTCGCCTCGGGCGACGAGGACGCCTTCCGGATGCTGTACCGGTCCCATGCGTCGGCCGCCTACGGCCTGGCCCTGCGGGTCACCCGCGATGAGCACCTGGCCCAGGACGTCCTTCAGGAGGCCTTCGCCGACCTCTGGGCGCAGGCCTCGCGCTTCGATCCGCAGGCCTCGTCGGTGCGGTCCTGGATCACCATGCTCACCCATCGCCGGGCCGTCGACCGGGTCCGCCGCGAGCAGGGCGACCGTGACCGGGTCTCCCACTGGTCGACCTCCACCCGCGAGCGTGACCACGACTCCGTGGCCGAGGTCGTCGAGCTGCGTGCCGAGCACCGCCGGGTCCGCCTGGCGATGGAGGGCCTCACCCGGCTGCAGCGCGAATCCCTCGAGCTGGCGTTCCTCGGTGGGCTGACGCACACCGAGGTGGCCGAACGGCTCGACATCCCCCTGGGCACCGCCAAGACCCGAATCCGCGACGCTCTGCGATCGCTGCGCACTGAGCTGGAGGGCGACCTGTGAACGACATCCACGACCTGCTCGGCGCCTACTGCACCGACGCCCTCGACGCACGCGAGCGCACTGTCTTCGAGGAGCACCTCGCCACGTGCGCGGAATGCCGCGATGAGGCTGCGGACTTCCGCGAGGTGCTCGCTGCCCTGGCCGATGCGCACCCTGTGCACCCGCCCACATCGCTGGAGGAGGCAGTGCTCTCCGGCGCACGGACCGCAGGCACGGGGCATCCGGACACCGACGTCGCCACTCCCCGCGGCACCCATCGCGTCACAGGACCCGCTGCTGAGAACGACCCGCCACCGGGACGCGTCCCCACGCTGATCCCAGCCTGGCGCCGCGCGGCTCCGTGGTTGGCTGCCGCGGCCGCCGGAGCCGTGCTCTTCGCCGGGGGCGTGGGCGTCGGGCTGGCTCAGGCGCCGGTGGAGTCTGGCGCCACAGGCGCCCCGACGTCAGACATGGCGGCCGTCGTCGCGGTCGCCTCCGCGGCCGATGCGCACGTGCTGCCGGTGGACATCATGGGCACCACGTCCCGGGTGGTGATGAGCGGGGAGATGGACAAGGCGGTGTTCCTGGCCTCCGAGCTGCCCATGCCCGCCAAGGGGATGGTCTACCAGGTGTGGACAGTGGCCGAGGACGGGCAGATGACCTCCGCCGGGTCGTTCACCCCCGACGACGACGGGCACATCGCCGCCGTCCTCGACTGCGGCGCTGCTGGGGTCGCCAAGTTCATGATCACAGTGGAGCCCCCGGGCGGGTCGGAGCACCCGAGCGGGGAGATGCTGGCGGAGATCGACGCCTGAGAGGCGCCCAACGGTTGTGGTAGTCGACTCGGTCGATTCAATCGGCCGAATCGACGACCACGTCCCCGGGCCGATGCAGTCGGCTGGCAACCAGGGCGCCCAGGGCCACTCCGGCGATGTCGGCGACGACATCAGCGCCCTCGGCTGAGCGGTCTGCGAGCAGCGCGCCCTGCACGACCTCACTGAGCGGTGCGTGGACGGCCATCAGCCCGATCGCCCATCCGCGCGGCACGCCAGCCGCGATCAGGGCGACCGTGGGCAGCGCGAACACCGCGACGTGCACGAGCTTGTCGACCGGCAGTCCGCCCGTGGCGATCGCCGGGGCCCGAGGCGCGTACAGCACCGCGAACTGCACCCCCAGGGCCAGCGCCGCGAGGCCGGCGCGCCCCCGCTGAGACATGGGGGCAGCCTATCGGTCGGGTAACGTCGCGCACGGTTGTTCGCGACGCGGGCTGCGCGCGCAGGAGGGAGACCGTGATGTCCGTGAGTCCAGATGAGGCGGCGGACCAACGGGTGGGGGGGCCGGCCACGGCCGCTCCCATGGCCGACCGGCCCGGGGACTCCCCGATCGCCAGGCAGGTCATCGTGCTGTCCGTCATCGCCGTCGCGGTCGGACTGCTCGCCGGGGCGGCGGCAACGATCTTCGTCGGCGTCGAGCACCACCTGCAGATCCTCCTGTGGACGGACCTCCCCGAGGCCCTGGGTCAGGAGCAGGCGCCGTACTGGCTCGTGGTCGTCCTCCTGTGCACGGGAGCCCTGATCACGTTCCTCGCCGAGAAGCTGCCAGGCGAGGGCGGTCACACCCCGCTGCACGGCTTCGGGATCGACATCGGGCCCCGCGAGATCCTCTCGGTGATCATCGCCGCCCTGGGCAGCCTCTCGTTCGGCGCCGTGCTGGGCCCGGAGGCGCCCCTCATGGCCATCGGCACCGCCATGGGCGCCCTGGCCTTCCGCGACCCGACCAAGCCGATCCGACAGGTCATGATGATCGTCGGCGCGATGGCAGCCATCGGAGCCATCTTCGGCAACCCGCTGATCACCTGCGTGCTGATGCTCGAGTTCGCCATGCTGGCCGGTCCCCGGATGGCCACTCCGCTGGTCCTCATGCCCGCGCTGGCCGGAATGGCGGCCAGCTACGTCCTGCAGGTGGGGGTCGAGCAGTGGTCGGGGCTCGGGGAGTCGCAGCTCGCGGTCCCCGGTCTGGCGCCCTACCCCGAGGTCCAGTTCGCCGACCTGGCGGTGTCGGTCCCGCTGGCCATCCTCGTGGCCGTCGTGGCGATGGCCGCCCGGCTCGGCGCCGAGCGCGTGGCCGAGCTGGCGGCCCGCTCCCGGTTGGTCACCATGGTCGGGGCGGCCGTCGTGGTGGCCCTGGCCGCGATCGCCGTCGATGCCATCACCGGCGGGGGCCTCGAGCTCGTGCTGTTCTCCGGGCAGTCCGCCATGCCCGACTACCTGGCCCTGACCTCCGTCGGCACCGCCCTGGTCGTGCTCCTCGGCAAGTTCGTGGGCTACACCGCGTCGCTGGGCAACGGGTTCCGCGGTGGTCCCATCTTCCCGGCGGTGGCCATCGGTGTGATCATGGCCACCGGCGCAACCCTGCTCGTCGGGGGCACGTCGACATCGGCGCTGGCCGCAGTCGGCATCGCTGCGGGCACCGCAGCCTGCATGCGGATGCCGTTCACGGCACTCCTCCTCGGCGTGATGCTGACCTATCCCGCCGGCGGGGCGACCACCGTCCTGGCGATCGTGGGAACCATCGTGGGCCTGGCCACCCGCCTGGCCGGGGAGCGGCTCGCGCCCACGCTGGCACCCGGCAGCCACTGACCCCTCCCCGCCGCGCGCCACAGCTCGGCCCTGCGGAACTGCCCGCCGCTGGGGCCCCCGACCTGATCCCCGGGATCGACCACCACGTGGGATCTACGGGCGATTCGTCCGGATACCCCCGGGGGAACTTGCGTTTGTTACCCGCCAGTAGCATGATGAGGTTACTGACGGGTAACCGCCTGCGTTGGGCTGTACCCGATTCCGCCGCCGCGAACACCGAAGGAGATCGGATGTCCCACTACAAGGCCAATCTGCGCGACATCGAGTTCAACCTCTTCGAGGTATTCGGTGCCGCCGACCGGCTGGGCTCGGGCCCGTACGCCGAGCTCGATGCGGGCACCGTCAAGGAGGTCCTGCGCGAGGTCCGCACACTGTGCGAGGGCCCCCTGGCCGAGTCCTTCGTGGACGCCGATCGCAACCCGCCGAAGTACGACCCCAAGTCGATGTCGGTCGAGATGCCGGAGACCTTCAAGAAGTCCTACGCCGCGCTGATGGAGTCCGGCTTCTGGCGCCTGGACCTGCCCGAGCACATGGGCGGCTCCGGTGCCCCGCCGTCGGTCCGCTGGTCGGTGGCCGAGATGGTCCTCGGCGCGAACCCCGCCCTCTACATGTACATGTCCGGACCTGGCTTCGCCTCGATCGTGGACCACCTCGGCAACGAGGAGCAGAAGGCGTGGGCCCAGATCATGGTCGACCGCGAGTGGGGCGCGACCATGGTGCTCACCGAGCCCGATGCCGGCTCCGACGTCGGCGCCGGCACGACCAAGGCGTTCCTGCAGGAGGACGGCTCCTGGCACATCGAGGGCGTGAAGCGGTTCATCACCTCCGGTGAGCACGACATGGCTGAGAACATCGTCCACCTCGTGCTGGCCCGTCCGGCCAACGTCGAGGGCCTCGGCGGCGTCGGCACCAAGGGCCTGAGCCTGTTCTTCGTCCCGAAGTACCACTTCGACGCCGAGGGCAACCCGGGCGAGCGCAACGGCGCCTTCGTGACCAACGTCGAGAAGAAGATGGGACTCAAGGTCTCCACGACCTGCGAGATCACGTTCGGGCAGAACGGGGTCCCCGCGCAGGGCTGGCTCATCGGCGACGTGCACGACGGCATCGCCCAGATGTTCAAGGTCATCGAGTACGCGCGCATGATGGTCGGCACGAAGGCAATCGCCACCCTGTCCACCGGCTACCTGAACTCCCTGGAGTACGCCAAGAGCCGGGTGCAGGGCGCTGACCTGACCCAGATGATGGACAAGAAGGCACCACGCGTCACGATCACCGCGCACCCGGATGTCCGTCGCAGCCTGATGCTGCAGAAGTCCTACGCCGAGGGCATGCGGGCGCTGATCCACCTGACCTCCTACTACCAGGACCAGATCCACCTGGCTGAGAACGGTGGGGTGCCCGAAGTCGACGCGGACATGGCCACCCGGATCAACGACCTGCTGCTGCCGATCGTCAAGGGCGTGGGCTCGGAGCGCTCCTACGAGCTGCTCGCGACCTCGCTGCAGACCTTCGGCGGGTCGGGCTTCCTGCAGGACTACCCGATCGAGCAGTACATCCGCGACGCCAAGATCGACACCCTCTACGAGGGCACCACGGCGATCCAGGGCCTGGACTTCTTCTTCCGCAAGATGGTCCGCGACCAGTTCAAGGCCGTCATGTACCTCGGCGGCCAGGTGGCCGAGTTCGTCAAGGGCGACGAGGGCGGCTCCCTGACACACGAGCGCGAGCTGCTCGGCAAGGCCCTGGAGGACACCCAGGCCGTGATCGGCGTGCTGGGCGGCTGGGCCATGGCCGCGCAGACCAACCCGACCGAGATCTACAAGGTCGGCCTGAACACGACCCGCCTGCTCATGATGATGGGCGACCTGGTCATCGGCTACCTGCTGCTCAAGCAGGCCGAGGTCGCCGAGAAGGCGCTGGCAGCCGGCGCGTCGGCCAAGGACGTGCCGTTCTACGAGGGCAAGGTCGCGGCCGCCAAGTGGTTCGCCGCCAACCGCCTGCCGCTGCTCGCCTCCGAGCGCGCCGTGGCCGAGGCGACCACGGGTGAGCTCATGGACGTGCCGGAGGCCGACTTCTAGCAGACCCCCCGGGCGACCCCCGGGACTCGGAACCCTTCGGGGGGACGAACCCGATCGGGCCCCATCCGCGTGGCGCACACCACGAGGATGGGGCCCGATTGCATGCCGTCAGAGGGGGCGATGCATGATGTGCAGGCCCACCGGGCCGGCGCTGGGGTGGTCGAACGCCTCGGGGACCGTGGCCAGGATGCTGAATCCCAGCGACTCCCAGAGGGCCACCGCTGCGGCGTTCGTCTCGACGACCGCGTTGAACTGCATCGCGCGATAGCCCGCCGCCCGAGCATCGGCGAGCACCCGCTGCGCGAGGGCTCGCCCGATCCCGCGCCCCGCCGCGGCGGGATCGACGACGAAGCTCGCGTTGGCCACGTGCGACCCGCGCCCCGGCCAGTTCGGGCCGTACTTGGCGGTTCCGAGGATCCGTCCGTCCTCCACGGCGACCAGCACGACCCAGGGCTCGGCCAGCATCCACGCGGCCCGCCCCTCGTCGGAACCCATGTCCTGGGGATAGGTGTAGGTCTCACCGGCCGCCACGATCCCGGCCATGAACGACCAGATGCCCGGCCAGTCCGCCACCGTCGCCGCCCGGATCACCACGCCGAGCAGCGTAGCAACGTGGGTGGAGCGGCCGGGCCGGACGGCCGCGGCCGGGACGGTCGGGATGGCGGACCAGACGGGGAATCGGTCAGGTTCCCCAGCCGCGGGAGATCGTATACCCTTGGGGGTATGCGTCGACTCCTTGCACTCATTGCGATCCTGCTCGGTACCACGGCCCTGCTGGCGGGCTGCTCCTCGTCGGGGGGCTCGGTCGAGAACGTGTCGGCTGATCAGTTCCTGACGACCTCGGCCGAACCCGGCACGGTCGTGGTCGACGTGCGCACACCGGGCGAGTACGCCACGGGGCACGTGGACGGGGCGGTCAACATCGACGTGGAGTCCCCGAACTTCGGCTCCGAGATCGCCGCCCTGCCCAAGGACACCACCTACGCGGTGTACTGCCGGTCGGGACGACGCTCCACGCTGGCCACTGACCAGATGGCCGAGGCCGGGTTCACCTCACTGGTGAACCTGCAGGGCGGGATCGCGGACCTCCAATCCGCCGGCGCCCCCATCGTCGCGGGCTGAGCCAACGCCGGCAGGGGTGCGCCTGAGCACCGCCGGCACCCGCATCGGGGTGACCCGGAACCCCGACACCCGACGTCAGCCCCGTACGACGCGCCCTCAGCCCATCCGACGGTCCTCGAGGGCCGGGAACGCCCCGCGCCAGGCCGCGACCCGGTCGGGGTCGATCGCCACGGACAGGACCTCCTCGCCGGCACCAGCCTCGGCCAGGACCTCGCCCTGGGGGTCGATGACCATCGAGCAGCCCGCGATCGGCACGCCCCCGTGGGTCCCGGACTCGTTGCAGGCCAGGACGTAGGCCTGGTTCTCGATGGCCCGCGCCCGGGCCAGGACCTGCCAGTGCCCGACGCGTCGCTCCGGCCACCCGGCCGGGATCACGAACGCCTCAGCGCCACCGTCCACCAGTGCCCGGAACAACTCGGGGAAGCGCAGGTCGTAGCAGGTGGCCAGGCCTGTGGGCCCCAACGGACCGTCCACCACGACGACGTCACCACCGCTGGTCATCACCGAGGTCTCACCGCCGTTGAACCCGAACAGGTGGACCTTGCGATAGGAGCCGACCAACGCCCCGTCGGGACCGAACGCCACCTGGGTGTTGAAGTAGTCGATCTCCCCGGACTCCGACTCGACCCGCTCGGCGAACGAACCACCGAAGACCATGGCTCCGGAGTCGGCGGCCACCTGCGCCAGCGAGCGGCACAGCGGACCCTGCAGCGGTTCGGCGTGCACCGGCATGAGGTCGATCGCGAAGGCCCCGATGGGCCACAGCTCGGGCAGCACGACCAGGTCGTGATCGGCAGCCACCTCAGCGGTCATCGCCAGTACTCGGTCGATGCGATCGGCGACGGGCTCATCGTCGGTGATGCTCACCTGGATGAGGGCGACGCGAACGGACATGATCGAAAGGTTAGCCCGCCCACCCGCCCACCCGCGCGCCCCGCTCCGTGCGCGCGCGGCCCAGTTCGTCCACTTCCGCGCGGCTCGACGTGGAGCTGATCCGGATCTGCGACGGCAGGTCGTCGCGATTCCGGAGGGATCGTGACGACGGCTCAGGCAGGCGCCAGCGCGGCGCGCAGCGCGGCCTCGTCCACGTGCCAGATCCCCACCACCGAGTCGTCCACCAGCGTCACCGGGATCTGCTCCCAGTAGAGGTCGGCCAGCACCGGGTCATCGAGGATCGACACCTCATCCCAGGCCACCTCCAGCTCGGCGCACACCCGCGCGATCACGAGGCGCGCCTGGTCGCACAGGTGGCATCCGGGCTTGCCGACGAGCTGGACCCGCGAGCTCACCCGCGGACGTCCTTGAGCTTGCCCTTGGTGATCTTGCCGGTCGCCGCCCGGGGCAGCCTGGTGGCGAACTCGATGAGCGACGGGCACTTGAACCGGGCGAGGCGGGCCTCGCAGAAGGCGCGCAGGTCGTCAGGCTCGGGCACGCCCTTCTTCAGGACGACGACCGCCTTGACGGACTCCCCGGTCAACGGGTGCGGGACACCGATGACCGCGACCTCGGCCACGGCCGGGTGCGTGGCCATCACGGCCTCCACCTCGCGGGGGTAGACGTTGAACCCGGAGACGATGATGAGGTCCCGCCGGCGGTCCACGAGCCGGTAGTCCCCGTCCTCATCGAGGATCGCCACATCACCGGTGTGGAACCAGCCGTCCGGGTCGACCCCACCGGACGCGTCGGGCCAGTACCCCGAGAGCACCGACTTCGCCTTGACCCACACCTCGCCCGGATCGCCCTCGTCGACCTCCTGGCCCGAGGTGTCGCGCAGGGACACCTGCACGCCGGACAACGGGCGGCCGACCGATCCGGGCTTCGGGCGCCGGGCCACGAGCGTCGAGGTGACCACCGGGCAGCACTCGGTGAGCCCGTAGCCCTCCCAGATCGGCTTGCCGGTGATGGTGCGGAACTGCGCGAAGACGTCCGGGGGCAGGGCGGAGGCCCCGCTGATCAGCAGCCGGACGCCGTCCATCGACTCGCGGAGCGATCCTTCAGCGCTCCACGAGACGTACATCGGTGGTGCGCCGGCGATGTTGGTCACGCCGAGCTCACGAACAGCCGCCAGCGAGGCGCGCGACTCGAAGCGATCGAGCAGCACGCACGTGGCGCCCACCTTGGCCACGAGCCCCAACCCGGCGTTGAGACCGTAGATGTGGAACATCGGCAGCACGAGCAGGAGCCGGTCGTCAGGCTCCATCGCGGCGGGTCGGCGGATCTTGGCCAACGCGTCGATGTTGGCGCGCATCGCGCCGTGGCTGAGCATCGCACCCTTGGGCTGGCCCTCGCTGCCGGAGGTGTACATGAGGACGGCGAGGTCCTTGGCCACCGTCTTCGGTGGCGAGAAGGCTCCCCGGCCACCGGGCCCGGCGCCGACCATCTCAGTGCCCTCCGGCGAGTCGATGGCGATCACGCGGGTCGCGTGCGCCCGCTTCGCGACCGACGCCCCGACCTTCGCCGCGCTCGCGTCATGCAGCAGGATCTCGGCCCCGGCGTCGTTGCACAGACGGCTGACCTCCGTGCTGGTGTACCCGGTGTTGATCGGCACCGCCACCATGCCGGCGCGCAGCACGCCGAAGTAGGCGACCGCGAACTCGGGACGGTTGCCGATCATCAGCGCGACCCGCGAACCCGTGCTCAGGCCGGCCTGGATGAGGGCGCGCGCGGCTCGGTCGACACGCTGATCGACCTCGGCCCAGGTGAGTTCGGTGGTCCGCGTCACGAGGGCTGGGTGGTCCGGGCGGGCAGCGGCCGACTCGCGCACGAGGTCAGCGATGTTCGTCACACGAGCAGTGTGGCATGTCGAATCCGGCTAGGCTCGCCCCGTGGCCGAATCCCCGAACGCCCCACAGGACCGGGCGACGACTGCGGATGCCGACGCCGAGGATGAGGTCGGGCCGGGTGTACCCGAGCCCCTCGACTCGGACGCAGGGACCACGCAGGACCCGGACGTCAGCCCGGACGTGGCCGGGTCGGCCGAGGACGTCCCTGAGGCCTCCAGCGCCTGGCTGACCGAGGGGATCAGCGCGCTGGAGCCCGAGAACGCCGGACCGGGTGCGGCCGCATTCTTCGACATCGACAACACGATCATGCGCGGATCGAGCATCGTCGCACTCGCGAAGGGCATGGCCGATCGGGACTACTTCACCACCAGCGAGGTCGTGGACTTCACCTGGAAGCAGATCAAGTACGTGCTGTCCGGCCGGGAGAACATGGACGACATGGCCCAGGCCACCGAGAACGGACTGCTGTTCGTCAAGGGCCGTGAGCCGCGCGAGATCGAGGACATGGCCGAGCAGGCCTACGACGAGCGGATGGTGGGCCGGATCTGGGCCGGCACCGTGGAGCTCGCCGAGGCGCACAAGGCCCTCGGCCATGAGGTGTGGCTGATCAGCGCCACCCCCGTCGAGGTCGCCGACGTGATCGCCCGGCGCCTGGGCCTCACCGGGGGGCTGGGGACGATCGCGGAGGTCGCCGACGGCCACTACACCGGCAAGCTCGACGGCGTCCCGCTGCACGGGGCCGCGAAGGTCGAGGTCATCGAGCGACTGGCAGCCGAGCGCAACCTCGACCTGGCCCGGTGCGCGGCCTACTCCGACTCATCCAATGACATCCCGATGCTCTCGTCGGTGGGATGCCCGGTGGCGATCAACCCCGACGGCGCCCTTCGGTCCCACGCGAAGGCGCAGGGGTGGCCGATCCGCGACTACCGGATCCGCGGCAAGGAGTCGGTCCGCAAGGGCGTGCCGGCAGCAGCGGCAGCTGGGCTGGTCGCCGGGGCCGCCGTCGGCGTGGCCAAGGCGATCTCGGTCATCCGGGAGAACCGGGCCTGAGCAGGTGGCCACACCCTGCTCCGGGTGACGCCGAAGGGCTCCGTGAGCGTCCTGACGATCCTGCCCCGGTCGAGGTCAGGGCAACGCCCGAGATCGGGCCGGGGCCTCAGCGGAAGATGCCGCGGCGCCGGACGAGCATCCGGTACAGGTTGTGCTGGATCGTCTCGCGCACCTGGTCGGTGATCTCGAACACGAGCATCGGGTCCTCGGCCGCCGTGTCGCCGAACCCTTCGGCGTCGATCGGCTCACCGAACTCGATGATCCACTTCGACGGCAGCGGGACCACGCCCAGGGGGCCCAGCCACGGGAAGGTGGGCGTGATGGGGAAGTAGGGCAGGCCGAACATGCGGGCCAGCACCTTCACGTTGCCCAGCATCGGGTAGATCTCCTCGGACCCGACCACCGAGCAGGGCACGATCGGGACGCCGGTCCTCAGCGCCGCTGACACGAACCCGCCGCGGCCGAAGCGCTGCAGCCGGTAGCGCTCGGAGAACGGCTTGCCGGTGCCCTTGTAGCCCTCGGGCCAGACGCCCACGAGCTCGCCGGAGCGAAGCAGCCGCTCGGCGTCTGCGTTGCACGCCAGGGTGGCGCCGGCCTTGCGCGCCAGCATCCCGACGAACGGCATGTCGAAGACCATGTCCGCGCCCAGCGGGCGCAGGTGCCGACGGTTCGGGTGGGTGTCGTGGATCGCCATCTGCACCATCACGGCATCGAGGCCGATCGTGCCCGCGTGGTTGGCCACCACCAGGGCCCCACCCTCGGCAGGCACGTTCTCGATCCCGCGGACCTCGACCCGGAACCAGTGCTTGTAGAGCGGTCGCAGCGCCGCCAGCAGGACGCTGTCGTTGAGCTCGGGATCGAAGCCGAACTCGTCCACCTCGTACTGGCCAAGGGCGCGCCGGCGCAGGAACTCCAGGGCCTCGCCGACCTGCTCCGCCCAGCTCAGGCCGTCGCCGATCACGGCAACGTCCGTGCCGGCCGGCTCGTCTGCCCCGGGCATGCGCAGGACCTGTGCGTCATTCATGCCGACCACCCGGACAGGATCCGCCCGGCCACGGACTCGGCACCCGTGACCAGCTCGGGGGTGATGACGTTGTTCAGGCGCCGGGCATGCACGAAGTCCTCGAACGTCTCGGCGGTGGTGTAGCGCGGGGTGTAGCCGAACCTCTCCCGCAGTCGCGTGGTGTCCACGGCCCGCCCATGCGTGAGCAACCGGATCTGCTCGGGGCTGAAGTCGGCGAATCCCCCGCGCCGGACCCAGCGGCCCGCCACACCCACGAGCGGCGACCAGATGGGAACCCCGACGCGTCCGGCACGCCGGATGGCCTGCGAGAGGGCCAGGACGCCGTCCCCGGCCACGTTGTAGGTGCCGGCGTGGTCCTCCACGGTCGCCCGCCGGAGCACCTCGAGGCCGTCGTCCTCGTGGACGAACTGCAGCCGGGCGTCGTAGCCCAGGACGGTCGGGATGACCGGAAGCGAGAAGTACTGGGCCATCGGGGTGTTCGCCGTCGGGCCCAGGAAGTTGGCGAACCGCAACGTGGTGACGGTCAGGTCGGGGCGGCGGCGAGCGAGACCGCGCACATAGGACTCGACCTCCACGGAGTCCTTGGCCCAGCCGGAGGTGGGCAGGTTGGTCGGCTCCATGTCCTCGCTGAGCATCGCGGCGTCGGCCGAACCCGCGCCGTAGACCGACGTGGAGGACTTCACGACGAGCTTCTCCACCGACGAGGCCTTCTGGCATGCAGCGAGGAGCTGCATCGTCCCGATGACGTTGATCTCCTTCATCGGCGTGCGCCCGCCCGCCTGGCGGGGTGTGGCGATGACACCCATGTGCACGACGGTGTCGACTCCGGCCGTGGAGATCACCTTGCCGATGATCGGGTTGCGGATGTCGGCCCGAACGAAGTCGGCCCCACCGATGTCACCGGTCGGGGTCACGACATCGACACCGATCACCCGCTCCACGTCGGGATCATCGGTGAGCAGGCGCGCCATCCTGCCGCCGAGGTAACGGGACACCCCCGTCACGAGAACGACGCGGGCCATGGTGCTACTTGGCGTTACGGCGCTGGACCCGCGTGCGCTTGAGCAGCTTGCGGTGCTTCTTCTTCGCCATCCGCTTGCGACGCTTCTTGATCACAGAACCCACAGGGAGACCTCACAGACTTGCCGGGAATTGGCCCCCATGCTACCGCCCGGGCGCACCGGCCGGAAACCACGGCGGTTCCCCGCATGGACCCGTGCGGCCCCGCACCAGCCTCAGGCGGTGTCGACGAACGAGCGGCGCAGGTAGTCGTCCACGATGTACTCGGGGATCCGGACGGAGCGGCCGACCTTCAGTGCGGGCAGGGCACCGGAGTTGACCATGCGGTACACCGTCATCTTCGACAGGCGCATGATGGCCGCCACCTCGGCGACTGTCAGCAGGCGAACCTCACCCAAGGGTCGATCAGTCATCGGATCACCTCCCCTCAGCGGGTTTCGAATACTTCATCCTACGCCCGAGTGGGCCGGGAGGAAATGGGCCGGGACGGGCACGTGAACGCTCTCTGGGACCGGCCGAAGCCCACCTCGTGCTCAGAATGCCCCGAACGGGTCGGCCATCAGGCCCCAGTGCGGGAACACAGCCCGCCGGGTGTCCATGATCGCGCGGTCCAGGGGATCCTCCGGGTGGTAGCTGCGCTCGAAGGGCTGGGCCCACGGATCGTTGCCGTCGGTCATGCGGCCGGGGGCCGCGCGGCCGAGCAGGTCCAGCACGAACACCCGGAACGCCTCGGGCGTCGGGGTCTCCGGGGCGATGGGACGGTGCAGCGCCTCGGCGATCAGGTGGGTCCACGCCCTCGGGACCACGTCCACGACCTCATAGCCACCCCCGCCGACGGCCACCCAGCGTCCGCCAGCCAGGCGATGGGCCAACCGGTGCACTGCGGAGTAGGACGAGCGCTGGCCGTCCACGCTCAGCAGCAGGTGCGCCATGGCGTCCTCGAAGTGCGAGTCACACCCATGCTGGCTGACCAGGAACTCGGGCCTGAACTCCTCGAGGACCTGCGGGACAACCGCGTTGAACGCCCGCAGCCACTGGTTGTCGGCGGTCCCCGCGGGCAACGCCACGTTCACGGACGTGCCCTCGGCGCCGGGACCACCGATGTCGCCCGGCCACCCGGTTCCGGGGAAGAGCGTCCGGCCGCTCTCGTGCAGGCTGATCGTCAGCACCCTCGGGTCGTCGTAGAACATCGCCTGGACACCGTCGCCGTGGTGGGCGTCGACGTCGACGTAGGCCACGCGCTGAACCCCCCGATCGAGCAGCCAGCGGATCGCCACCCCGACGTCGTTGTAGACGCAGAACCCCGCTGCTCGGTCGGCCATCGCGTGGTGCATCCCGCCGAACAGGTTCACGGCGTGCTGGGCACGACCGGAGTGCACCTCCTCGACCGCCCGGAGAGTGGCACCGCACAGGTGCGCCGCCGCCTCGTGCATGCGCGGGAACACCGGCACGTCATCGGTGCCCATCCCGAACCTCGGGTGGCCCGGGTCCCCGGTGTGCCCGGCGGTGCGCACGGCGGTCAGGAAGTCCGGCACGTGCACCTTCACGAGGTCGTGGACCCCCGCAGGCTCCACCTCGCTGATCAGGTCGACGTTGGGCGCACGCAGGAGCCCGAAGTCCTCGGCCAGCCGCAGGGCGAGCTGCACCCGGATCGGCGCCATCGGATGGCCCTGCCCGAAGTTGTACGCCGACAACGTGGGGTCGGCGATCACGGCCACCCGATCGCTCACCCGCCCACCGTAGTCCTCGCGCGATGTCCGAGGGCGCGCGGGAGGCGGCCAGAACGGACCCATAACGGGCATGGTGGGCCCGCGAGTGAATAGCCTCGCGACATGAGCCCGCGTCGCGCCCCCAACGAGCCGCGGCGCAGGATGCTCCGGGCCCGGCGACGGCACGAAGCAGGGTCACAGGCACCCGACAGGTCCCCCGCGACCGCACCCGCCCAGGCCGGCGCCTCCGAGGTCCTCGCCCGCTCCCAGGCACAGCAGGCCCGGATCGGGCGCCGCTCACCGGCACGCTCCATCACCGTGTCCTTCGCGGTCCTGTGCGGCCTCGGGACACTGCTCCTGATGCTGCCGATGATGCGCACTGGGCCAGGCTCGGCCAGCCCCGCGGTCGCCCTGTTCACGTCTGTGAGCGCCACCTGCGTGACCGGCCTGGCGGTGGTGGACACCGCGACCTACTGGAGCATCCCCGGGCAGGTGGCAATCCTCCTGCTCATCCAGATCGGCGGCTTCGGCATCCAGGCGCTCGGGACGCTGTGGATCCTGCTGCTCAACCGCAAGCTGGGGACCGCATCGCGGCTCGCCGCTCAGGCCGAGACCGGCGTGCTCACCCAGGGCGACGTCCGCCAGGTCCTCACCGCCCTGGCCGTCATCACCGTCACCGTCGAGTCCGCCGTGGCCCTGCTGCTCGGGGCACGGTTCTGGTTGCACTATGACCTGCCGCTCGCGCAGGCTGCCTGGAAGGGGACCTTCCACAGCATCAGCGCCTTCAACAACGCGGGGTTCGCCCTCGCCTCGGACTCCCTGATGTCCTACGGCCAGGACCCGCTGATCCTGGGACCCATTGCCCTGGCCATCGTCCTCGGCGGCCTCGGCTTCCTCGTGATCGTCGAGCTCTCCCGGCGGGCCACCGGGGCCCGCGGGCTCATTCCCCGGCGGGGCGCTCCGGAGATGACCCCCGCCGAGGTGATCGCCCGCGGCCGCGAGCTGGCTCGGCGCTCGCGCTATCGGATGGGCGCCTTCCACCCGGAGCGCTTCGGGTTCGCCAACCCGATCCCGCTGTCGCTGCACACCCGCCTGATGCTCATCGGCACCGCGATGATGGTGCTCGTCGGGACGTTGGGCTTCGGCCTGTTCGAATGGGCCAACCCGGAGACCCTCGGGACGATGTCCTGGTGGGAGAAGGGCCTCCAGGCGATCTTCTCCGGAGGCGTCACCCCGCGCACCGCCGGCTTCAACACGGTGGACTACGCAGCCGTCATCCCCGAGACACGGTTGCTCACTGACGCGCTGATGTTCGTCGGCGGGGGCAGCGGCAGCACCGCCGGCGGGATCAAGGTGACCACCCTGATGATCCTGTTCGTCGCCGCGCGCGCGGAGATCCGCGGTCACCAGGACGTGAACGTGCTCGACCGCCGGATCCCCAACACGACGGTCCGGGTGGCCATCTCCGTGGCCATGATCAGCCTGGCTGCGGTACTCATCGGGACCATGGCCCTGCAGGCCCTGACCGATCTCGACCTGGACCTCGCCCTGTTCGAGGTCACCTCCGCCCTGGCCACCGTGGGCCTGTCGGCCAACGTGACCCCGGGGCTCCCCGAACCGGCGCAGCTGCTGCTGGTGGCCCTGATGTTCCTGGGCCGCGTCGGACCCCTCACGCTGGCCTCCTCGCTGTCCCTGCGCAACACATCCCGCGACTACCGGCTGCCCGAGGGCCGGCCGATGATCGGCTGATCGCCATGAGAGGAGAGTCTGATGTCTGCTCGCGAGGTTGAGCCGGTCGTCGTCCTGGGGCTGGGTCGCTTCGGCCAGTCGGTGGCATTCGCGCTGACCCGGGAGGGTTGCGAGGTGCTGGCCATCGATCGCAACCCCGACCTGGTCCGGGAGGCGAGCAAGCGGGTGACCATGGCGGTAGAGGCTGACGTGACCAGCAAGGAGGCCCTCGAGCAGCTCGGAGTCGGTGAGTACACCCGTGCCGTGGTGGCGATGGGCGACGCTGTCGAGGCCTCGCTGGTATGCGCCCTGGTGCTCAAGGAGAACTTCAAGATCCCCGAGATCTGGGCCAAGGCCATCAACGCCCAGCAGGCCAAGATCCTGCGCAAGATCGGCGTCACCGAGGTGGTGTACCCGGAGCTCGAGGTGGGCCGCCGGGTCGCGCACGCCCTGCTCGGCCACCGGACGGAATACATCCCGACCGTGGACGGGCTGGCCTACGCCGCCCTCCCGGTGAGCCGCGGACTCACCGGGAGGCGCATCAGCGAAGCCCGGGAGCTGTCCGAGAAGGGGATCCTGGTGCTGGCTGTCAGCCGCAAGGGGCGGGGCATGCCAGAACTGGCGCACCCCGACCTGGTCCTCGGCGCCGATGACGTCCTGGTCGTCTGCGGCCCGGAGGACGAGGTGTCACCGCTGCTGCTCTGAGCCGAGCGCTCAGGACCCTCCCAGCTCCGCGGACCGGTCGCGGCAGGCGCGCATCGCGTTGGCGAATGCCGCCTTGACCGCGGCGTCGTCGAGCACGTGCAGCGCAGCCGCGGTCGTGCCTCCGGGTGAGGTCACGTTCTCGCGGAGCACGGTGGGGTGCTCGCCGGTTTCGCTCATCATCGTCGCGGCGCCGAGCAGGGTCTGGACCGTGAGGTCGTGGGCCAGTGGCCGTGGCAGCCCGAGCATCACGCCCGCATCGATCATGGCCTCGGCGACGTAGAACACGTAGGCCGGCCCCGACCCACTGACTGCCGTGACGGCGTCCTGCTGTGCCTCGGGAGCGGTCCGCACCTCCCCGACCGAGCCCAGCACCCGCTCGGCGAGCGCCAGCGACTCGGGAGGGCAGCCGGGCGCCGGGGACATCACCGACATGCCCCTGCCGACCAGTGCCGGGGTGTTGGGCATGACCCGGACCAGGGCCGTGCCCACGGGCAGGTGGGCAGCCAGCCTGGTGGTGGACAGCCCGGCCGCCAGTGAGACCACAGTCACCCCCGGCGCCAGGTTGGGCGCGATGTCGTCCAGGACGGCGGTGACGTCGTGGGGCTTGACCACGACGACGACGACGTCGGCCCCCACGACGGCCTGCGCCGACGGGCGGAACTCGATCCCGAGGCGCTCGCGAACCGCCAGGGCAGTGGGCTCGTGGGCCTCGGCGGCCACGATGCGCGCCGGGTCCCATCCCGCGTCGAGCATCCCCGTGAGCACTGCCTGCCCCATCCGGCCGACCCCGAGCAGCGCGACCCGGGGGTACTCGGTCACGGCGTTCACCGGCCGAGCGCGGCGCGGGCCGCCTGGCCGACGGAGTTGGGTTTCAAGGCGATCCGCTGCGCCACGTAGCGGGCCCAGTCCGGGCCGAACGGGACGAGGATGCCCACCGTCGACCCGGTCGAGACGAGCTCGGCGGCTGCGTCCGGGCGCACCCCCAGGCGGAACTGGAAGGAGTAGTGCCCAGGATCACGGTCCGAGCGCACCGCAAGCGCGGTGGCGATCTCGATGAGCCGCGGGTCGTGGGTGGCGATGATGGTCCGGGCGCCGACCGCCATGAGGAGCTTGGCGCAGCGCACGTAGGCCTTGTCCACCTCATGCCCCCCGGTGAAGGCCAGTCCCTGAGCCTCCGCCGCCACCTGGCGCACGAGCCGCACCCGGGCGCCTGCCCGGGCCAGGTCCCCGCAGTCGGCCTCGGAACGCAGGAGGTTCGCCGCGATGGTCACCCCGAGGTCCGGGTGCTCCCCGGCCAGTGCGGCATGGATCGACAAGGTGTCATCCAGGTGCTCGTGGGCCACACCGTCGAGGGTCACGGTCATCCCGACCTCCTCGGCCGCGGAGCACAGGATCGCCAGGTCGGAGGTGACCGAGGCGGGGTCGACCCCGCGCGACAGTCCGAGGGCGGCCAGGTCCACCACCAGGTCAGCCCCCTGGGCCAGGTTCGCGGAATCGAGTGCCTCGATCGTCTGCATGTGGACCAGCAGGCAGGACGCCAGCGCCTGCGGGTCGGGCAGGTAGGCGACTGAGGCCGACATGCCCGCTGCCTCCACATCCTCGACGGCGCTCACCGCCGCCGCAACCGTCTCACCCGGGACGAACGGGCTGACCGCGCTCCGGGTGACTGGAATCTGGTCGAGCGCCGAGGCGATCGACTGCCGGTTGGGCATCCTCCTGAGCAAACCGCTGAAGTCCACGATGGGTCCACCTCCGCGCCGAAGGCTACGCGGGCACGCGTGGTTGCGTCGCCCCGGAGGCGCACCCCCGGCGGGCCCGGTGCCGTTGTCCACTCGCGGCCGTATGCCCCCGACCGATAGCCTTGCCGGCACCACGGGAAAGGCAGGGCAGGTGAAGATCCCCAGTCTGTCCGGGCTGCCGGGCGCGTCCACGGTGACCGGGATGCTCCAGGGCATCGAATCGCGCGTCGCCGGCGCCCTCGAGGACGTCGACTGGGTCAATGTCGCCCAGACGGTGGACAAGTCCCTGAACGCGGGCCGGATCGATCTCAAGACCCGCCGCCAGGCCCTGCGCCCCACAGTCGTGGTCACCTATCGCGGCTGGTACGCCGACGGGGTCGCACACCTCACCGCCCGCACCATCGAGAAGCCCCTGTTCAACGCCGGCGAGATGTCGATGGGACTCGGTTCCACGATGCGGGCCAACCTGCGCCGGTTCACCGTGCTGACCATGTCCGGGGTGACGGTGCGCGCATCGATGGGCTCAGCGTCCAGCGAGTTCACCAGCGACGCGGACGGCTACCTGCACATCGAGCTGCCCGTGGGCCCGTTGTCGCCCGGATGGCACGTTGTGGACATCGATCCGGTCGACGGATCCGTCGCCCACACGACCGGTCGGGTGCTGGTCGCGGATCCCCGGGGCGGGGTGGCCGTCGTGTCCGACATCGACGACACCATCATGAAGACCGGGCTCACCCAGGGATGGACCGCTGCCGGGCGCACGTTGTTCCGCGACGTGGCCGACCGCAAGCCGGTCCTGGGGATGTCCACGTTCTACGCCGGCCTGGCCCGGGGCGACGGAACCCAGAGCACGGTCCCGTTCTTCTACGTCTCAACCGGGTCATGGAACCTCTACGACTACCTGGTGGCCTTCACCAACCTGCACCGGTTCCCGCGGGGGCCGTTGTTCCTGACCGACTGGGGGCCCACGTCCGACCGCCTCATGCGCGACGGCCGGGAGCACAAGCGCGCCACGATCCGGGCCCTGCTCGAGGGGAACCCGACGTACACGTTCGTCCTCATCGGCGATGTCGGCCAGGGTGATCCGGAGACCTACGAGCTGATGGCCCGGGAGTACCCCGGGCGGATCGCGGCCATCTTCCTGGTCTACGTCGGGTCCCACATGGCCGAGCGCTCGGAGCAGGTGGCCGCCCGCGCTGCCGCCCTGCGTGAGGAGGGCATCGGGATGTACTACGTGGAGAACGCCGTCGAGGCTGTCACGGTGGCCTGGCAGCTCGGCCTCGTGGACCAGGCGACGACGATCGCGGTCGCCCGGGAGTTCGACGGGCGCTGAACGACGCTGGACGGCGCTGGCCGACATACCGTCCGACGACCGCCTCGCGGCTGGACGGCCCTACGGCGTCGGATCTGAGGACGGCGCCGGTTCCGGGGACACCTGTGCGTGCTTGGGGCCCGGGGCCGGGGCCGACGCCGCACGCTTCGTCGGGGTGGCCTTCGTCGGGGTGGCCTTCGTCGGGGTGGCCTTCGTTGGGGTTGTCTTCGTCGCGGTTGTCTGCTTCGTAGTGCCCTTGGTCGTGGGGGCCTTGGTTGCGGTCGCCTTCTTCGTCGAGGTCTTCTTCGGGGTGGCCTTCTTCGCGGCGGCCTTCTTCGGGGTGGCCTTCTTCGGGGCAGCCATCGTGGTGGGGACACTGCCGGAGCGAGGTGCAGCGGGGACACCTGTCGGCGTGGTGCGGGCCAGCTCAGCGACCAGGCGCGCCGCCTCAGCGGCCCGGGTCGCTGCGGGGTCCGGGTCGAAGGTCCGAGTGCGAGAGCCCGGGGGAGGCGCTTGTCCGGCGCGCGTCACAGGGGCCGATGATCGCGCGCGCGCTCGTGCCGAACCCGGGATCGGGCGACGGGGGTCGAGCAGGTCCTGGATCACCGGGGCGACCATCCGGATGACCTCCTCGTCACTGGCCGAGGCCAGTGGCTCGAGGCGAACCCCGTAGCGCATGGTCGCCACGCCCATCAGGTAGCTGGTGATCAGGGCCGAGCGCATCCGGGCATCGGGGACGCCGATCATCCCGGCCACGCGATCCACGACGCCCGTCTCGATGAAGTCCTGGAGCCCCGTGACGGCCTGGCCGGCCGAGACCCCGGTGCGTGCCAACGAGATCAGGTCGTCACGGGCGGCCGGGTCGCGCAACGTGTCGAGGGTGAACCGGACCAGCCGCTCGCCCATGCCCTCGATCCCCGGAGCCATCAGGGCCGGGATCGCCGAGACGGGATCCACCGGCAGGCGCATGGCCGCCGCGAACAGCGCCTCGCGGTTGCGGTAGTAGCGCAGGGCGACGTCCTCCGTCACCCCGGCGGCAGCGGAGGCCGTGCGCATGCTCAGGCCCAGGTACCCACGCTTGGCGACGATCTCGCGCGCCACGGCGAGCAGGGCATCCCTCGGGTCATCGCTCACGGCGCCAGACTAGGGCCGCGCGCGACCCACCGGCATGACAAGCGGGGCGGCGAGGTTCAGCCGCGCGAATGCCAGTGCCTCGGCGAGGTCCGCCTCCCGCTCGGCGCGGTTGGCGGCCCGGCGCGTGCTGACCTCGAGGACGACCGTGCCCCTGAAGCCCTGGAGCGCCAGTCCCTCGAGGACCTCGGCGCACTGCTGGTTGCCGCGCCCGGGCACGAGGTGCTCGTCGCGAGCCAGGCCGGTCCCGTCGGCGAGGTGGATGTGCGCGAGTCGGTCGCCGAGATCGGCGGCCATCGACACCGCGGACGTCCCGGAGACGGCGGTGTGCGACATGTCGAGGGTCACGTGCGGGTAGTCCTGGTTCCGCGGATCCCAATCAGGTTGGTAGGCGGCCCACTCCCGGTTCCGGGCGCGCCACGGGTACATGTTCTCCACGGCGAAGACGATGTCGGTCTCGTCGCGCATCCTGGCCAGTCCGAGCTCGAACTCCCGGGCGTAGTCGCGCTGCCACCGGAACGGCGGGTGCACGACCACCGTCGAGGCCCCCAGCCGCTCGGCGGCCGCCTGGGAGCGCTGGAGCTTCTCCCAGGGATCGGTGCTCCACACCCTCTGCGTCACGAGCAGGCACGGTGAATGCACCGCGAGCACCGGGATCCCGTAGTAGTCCGACAGTGCGCGCACAGCCTCCGGGTCCTGGCTCACCGCGTCGGTGAAGACCATCAGCTCGATCCCGTCGTAGCCCAGCCGACGAGCGATCTCGAAGGCCGCAGCGGTGGACTCGGGGTAGACCGAGGCGGTGGAGAGCGCCACTTTGGCGGCCGGGACCCGCACGGCCGGCGGCGCGACGTCGGACACCAGCAATGACGCCCCCGCAGCTGGCCTTGCAGGCATGCGCGCGGTCGTGGGGCGCGGGGCGGCGGGGACTTCCGTCGGGGCTGCGGTGCGCTTCGAGGTGGCGCGCTTCGAGGTAGTGCGCTTCGACGTAGGGGGCTTCGACGTGGCGGGCTTCGACGTGGCGGGTTTGGAGGTGGCGGGCTTCGAGGTGGCGCGCTTCGTCGACGTGGTGGCCCTCGTCGTCGGGGGCTTCGACGTGGCGCCACTCGGCGTTGCTGGCTTCGACGTCGGGGACGTCGAGGTGGATCGCTTCCGAGCGGGGCGCTTGGCCGGCGGATCAGCATTCCCAGCGGCGGGCCGTGGGGCTGGCGCGGCTGACTCCGGGACCGTCCCCTGAGGGTCCTCTCCCCGACGCGCTGGCACATCACAAGGGTAAGCCCTGCGCAGGCGGGCACCCGCGCGCCGGTGCGTCAGCGACCCCCTACCCTTACGGCCATGGTGGAAGTGCCCCTCGGGGGTGCCCGGCACTGGGTGGAGTTCCCCGATCCGGGCCAGTCGGGTCCCGACGCGCAGGTGCACTACCGCGCTGACCTGACGTGGCTGACGTCGAACTGGACCTGCATCTACGGAAACGGATGCCAGGGGATCTACGCCGACCGACCCGACGACGGCTGCTGCACCCTCGGGGCGCACTTCTCCGACGACGAGGACCGGGACCGCACCGAGCTGCTGGCGCGCCGGCTGACCGCGAAGCAGTGGCAGCTGCGAAGGACGGGGAGGGCCGACGGGGTCATCGAGTTCGATGCCGACGGGGAGCCGAAGACCCGCGTGGTCGAGGGTGCATGCATCTTCCTCAACCGACCGGGGTTCGCCGGCGGTGCCGGGTGCGCCCTGCACACGCTCGCCCTGGACACCGACGTGCCGATCACGAGGACCAAGCCCGATGTGTGCTGGCAGCTGCCCATCCGACGGACCTACGAGGACGTGACCCGTCCCGACGGGACCTCGCTGCAGGTGATCGTGATCGCGGAGTATGACCGTCGTGGGTGGGGAGAAGGAGGGCATGACCTCGACTGGTACTGCACGACTGCTCCGGCCGCGCACGTCGGCGCGGAGCCGGTGTACCTCTCCGCGCGCGACGAGCTCGTGGAGCTCATGGGCCAGGCCGCCTACGACGTCCTGACCGAGCACTGCCGCGCCCGGGAGCTGGCGCTCAGCGCGCTGGCAGCCCGCAGCCTCCCGCTCGTCGGCCTGGCGCCGCACCCGGCAGGCGGGCACTAGCCGCGCCCCGGGCTCGGAGGCACCCCTACCGCTCGGGGAGCGTGACGAGCAGGAGGTAGTCCGCGACGCCATGCAACGGATCGATCCAGTCAGTCCCCTCAGCCCGCCGGTATCCGCCGACGACACCAGAGCACACGAGCGGGCACCCCTGCTGCGTGGCCCACCGGGACGCGCCTACAGCTCGGGGACGACGGCCAGCGCCCTCGGTCCGGAGCGGGGAGCCTGTCGGACCAGGTCCGGCCGCGACCACGGCATCAGCCGGAGCGCCCCTGAGAGGTCGTCCACGGGATGCAGGCGGACACCCAGATCGCCCAGGGAGGCGCAATCAGCGCGCGGCAGCACCACGTCGGTCATCCCCAACCGTGCCGCCTCCATGACCCGCTGGCGCGCACCCGGAACGCGGCGCACGTCGCCGGCCAGGCCGACCTCGCCGAACGCGACCCATCCGACCGGGACCGACATGTCGCGGACGGACCCGTTCACGGCCAGGGCGACCGCGAGGTCGCTGGACGGTTCGACCAGGCGCGCCCCACCCACCGGGGCGATGTAGGTGTCGAAGCGCGACATCGGCACGGACTCCCGGCGCTCCAGGACAGCCAGGACCATGGCGATCCGGGCGGCCTCCATCCCCGAGGTGGTCCGCCGCGGGACGGATCCGGCCGCCGGCACGACCAGGGCCTGGATCTCGGCGAGCAGGGGGCGTCGGCCCTCCAGGGCCACGGTGACGCACGTCCCGGGCACCGGCTCGGCCCGATCGGTGACGAACAGCCCGCTGGGATCGGCCAGGGCGACCAGCCCCTCCTCACCCAGCTCGAAGCAGCCCACCTCGTCGGTGGGTCCGTACCGGTTCTTGACCGCGCGAACCATCCGCAGCCGGGCGTGCCGGTCGCCCTCGAACGAGAGCACCACGTCGACCAGGTGCTCCAGGGTGCGGGGACCGGCGATCCCGCCGTCCTTGGTGACGTGGCCCACGAGGATGCAGGCCATCCGCCGCTCCTTGGCCAGCCGGATCAGGGCCGAGGTCGCCTCCCGCACCTGCGTGACGCCCGAGACCACGCCGTCGACGCCGGACGTGGTCATCGTCTGGATGGAATCCACCACCAGCAGGCCCGGCGACACCTCCTGTGCGTGCGCCACCACGGCAGCGACGTCGGACTCCGCGGCGAGGAATACCGCTGGATTCACCGACCCGACCCGCTCGGCGCGGGCCCGGACCTGCTCGACGCTCTCCTCCCCGGTCACGTACAGGGCGCGCCCCCCGCGGGCGGCCACGGAGGCCACCACCTGCAGCAGCAGGGTCGACTTGCCCACTCCGGGTTCACCGGCCAGCAGGATCACCGCCCCGGGAACGACCCCACCGCCGAGGACCCGATCGAGCTCGGTGATGCCGGTCGGGCTGGCCGACGAGCGGGTGAGGTCGATCTGGTCCATCGGCTGGGCAGAGGCCGACACCGGGCCGGCCTGCGGGATGCGGTTGCTGGTGCCCACCTCGCCGACGCTGCCCCAGGCCTGGCACTCCCCACAGCGACCAACCCACTTGGGCGCACTCCACCCGCACTCCGCGCACCGGAAGGTTGTCCTGACCGCACTGCTCGACGTCATGGCCGCGACGCTACCGGGCCGGTCCGACAACGCCGGGACACCGCCGATCGCTGACGGCCCGCGCCGGACGACCTCCGTCACCTAGAATCGCCCGGGGAGCACTCGATCACGGAGCATTCATGGCAGCAATCGATCCGGAACTGGCAGCCGCCCTGGCGCGGGTGGCGCCAGGCACCGAGTTGCGCGACGGGCTGGAGCGCATCATGCGCGGACGCACCGGAGCCCTCATCGTGCTGGGCCATGACCACGGGATGGACGCCCTGATCAGCGGGGGCTTCCCCCTGGACATCGACTTCACGTCCACACGCCTGCGCGAGCTGTGCAAGATGGACGGCGCGGTCATCATCGACTCCGCGACGTCTCGGATCGTGCGCGCCGGCACCCAGCTGGTCCCCGACCCGACGATCCCGACCGGCGAGACCGGGACCCGGCACCGCACCGCCGACCGCGTCGCCCGGCAGACCGGCTACCCCGTGGTCAGCGTGAGCAAGTCGATGCACATCATCGCCCTGTACCTCAAGGGCCGGCGCTATGTCCTGGAGGAGCCCTCGGCGATCCTGTCCCGGGCGAACCAGGCCCTGGCCACATTGGAGCGGTACAAGCAGCGCCTCGACGAGGTCTCCCGCAGCCTGTCGGCACTCGAGATCGAGGACCTGGTCACGGTGCGCGAGGTGTGCGCGACCCTTCAGCGACTGGAGATGGTCCGGCACATCGCCAATGAGATCCGCGCCTACCTGCTCGAGCTGGGCACCGAGGGCCGGCTGGTGTCCCTGCAGCTGGCCGAGCTCGTGGCCGGGGTCGAGACCGACAGGGAGCTCGTCGTGCGCGACTACCTGCCCCGCAGGAAGTCCAGCCGCAAGGACCGGACCGTGGCCGACACCTTGGAGGCCCTGGACCTCATCGGGCCCACCGACCTGTTGGACCTCACGTCGGTGGCCCGCGCCCTGGGCTACCCGGCCAGCACGGATGGGCTTGAGACGAACGTCAGCCCGCGCGGGCACCGGGTCCTGTCCCGCGTCCCGCGCGTTCCGGAGGCCGTCCGAGATCGGCTCGTGAGCCACTTCGGGACGCTGCAGTCACTGCTCGGGGCCTCGGTCGAGGACCTGCAGGAGGTGGAGGGAATCGGCGAGAACCGGGCCCGCTACATCCGCGAGGGCCTGTCCCGGCTGGCGGAGTCCTCAATCCTCGAGCGCTACGTCTGAGCGCCGGCGTCGAGCGCCCTGGCCGACCCGGGCAGACACGTCCGCCGTCACCTACTGGACGGTGAACGCCACCGGCTCGGACTCGACCGCCCCGTTGCGCGCGACCACCTTGTACCCACCCGCCTGGGCCTGCGGCTGGTTGGCCGGACAGCCCTTCTCGGTGACCGTCCCCGGCCATGTCGCCGACGTCGTGAACGGCTTGCCGGGCTCGAGGGCCTGGACGTCGACTGCCTTCGAGGGGTTGCAGAAGTCCGAGGACCAGACGAGCACCGAGCCGGAGGTGATCCGCAGCTCGTTGGCACCCGCCCCCACGTCACGGTTGCAGGCCGCTGAGCCGGTGTTCGTCACGGTCAGCGTCAGTGCCATCCCGCCACCGACCGTCGTGGTGGCACCCGCTGTGGCTGCCGTGACGGCGATGTCGGAGTCGACGCAGTCCGCGCTGGCTGACGGACTGGGGCTCGGCGACGGGCTGGCCGTGCCACTGGCCGACGGGGCGGCCGATGCTGAAGGGTCCTCGTCACCCCCCGTGGGCTCGCCATCCGGCGATGCTGACATCGTCAGGCCGAAGCTGGGCGAGGCACTGGGAGCCCCCGCGGTCGGTTCGTCATTGGACCCGAAAGCCGCCTGGAGCAGCCACCAACCCAGCCACAGGACCACCAGAAGGCCGACGACGACTGCTGCACGCCGACGCCAATAGGTGCTGGGCTCCTCCGGGACCTACCGGGTTCACGACCGAACTCACAGGAGAACCGTAACCTGCCCCTGAACGTGCACCGGCCCGCAGTCCCCGTTCTCAGGGGTCTGCGGGCCGGTCACGCCTGCGATCAGCCCTCCGCGACCTCGCCACCGGCGCCGGCCGGCTCGACCGGCGGGGCATCCGGGAGTGTCACCTTGTCCGTGCCGGTGAGCGTGAAGGTCGCCGTGGGGCCGCTGCCCTCGACGTCGACCACCACGATCTGGCCCGGGCGCAGGTCGCCGAACAGGATCTTCTCGCTCAGCGCGTCCTCGACCTCACGCTGGATGGTCCGGCGCAGCGGCCGGGCACCCATCGAGGGGTCGTACCCGCGCTCGGCGAGCAGCTCCTTGGCAGCCAGGGTGAGCTCGATGCCCATGTCGCGCTCGCGCAGGCGCTCCTCGAGGTTGTTGGCCATGAGGTCCACGATCTGGATGATCTCGTTCTTGGTGAGCTGGTGGAACACCACGATGTCGTCGATGCGGTTGAGGAACTCGGGCCGGAAGTGCGCTCTTGAGCTCCTGCTGCACCTTGGACTTCATCCGCTCATACCCATCCGCATCGCCGTCACCGGCGAACCCGAGCATGACGCCCTTGCTCGCATCCCGGCTGCCGAGGTTGGTGGTCATGATGATGACGGTGTTCTTGAAGTCGACGACCCGGCCCTGGGCATCGGTGAGGCGGCCTTCTTCAAGGACCTGCAGCAATGAGTTGAAAATATCGGGGTGGGCCTTCTCGACCTCGTCGAAGAGGACCACCGAGAATGGCCGCCGACGCACCTTCTCGGTGAGCTGTCCACCCTCCTCGTACCCGACATATCCCGGGGGGGAACCGAAAAGCCGAGAGGCGGTGTGCTTCTCCGAGTACTCGCTCATATCCAGGGCGATGAGCGCATCCTCGTCACCGAACAGGAATTCGGCCAGGGTCTTGCTCAACTCGGTCTTTCCCACACCTGAAGGACCGGCGAAGATGAACGAGCCGCCAGGTCGCTTCGGGTCCTTGAGGCCCGCGCGGGTGCGCCGGATCGCCTGGCTCAGCGCGTGGATGGCGTCCTGCTGGCCGATGACGCGCTTGTGCAGCTCGTCCTCCATCCGCAGCAACCGCTGGGCATCGTCCTCAGACAGGTCGGTCACGGGGATCCCGGTCATCAGGGCCAGGACCTCGGCGACGAGCTTGTCGTCCACCTCGGCCACGACGTCCATGTCGCCGGCCTTCCACTCCTTCTCCCGCTGGGCCTTCTCCACCTGCAGCTGCTTCTCGCGATCACGCAACGCAGCGGCCTTCTCGAAGTCCTGCGCGTCGATCGCGGACTCCTTCTCGCGGCGCACGTTGGCGATGCGCTCGTCGAACTCGCGCAGGTCCGGCGGGGCGGTCATCCGGCGGATGCGCAGCCGCGAGCCGGCCTCGTCGATGAGGTCGATCGCCTTGTCGGGCAGCTGGCGGTCGGAGACGTAGCGGTCCGAGAGCCGTGCCGCGGCCGCCAGGGCGCCGTCGGTGATGGAGACCCGGTGGTGGGCCTCGTAGCGGTCGCGCAGGCCCTTGAGGATCTCGATCGTGTGGGCGACGCTGGGTGCCTGCACCTGGATCGGCTGGAAGCGCCGCTCGAGGGCCGCGTCCTTCTCGACGTGCTTGCGGTACTCGTCGAGCGTGGTGGCGCCGATGGTCTGCAGCTCACCTCGGGCCAGCATCGGCTTGAGGATGCTGGCGGCATCGATCGCGCCCTCGGCGGCACCCGCGCCGACGAGGGTGTGCATCTCGTCGATGAACAGGATGATGTCGCCGCGGGTCTTGATCTCCTTGAGCACCTTCTTCAGGCGCTCCTCGAAGTCACCGCGGTAGCGGGATCCGGCCACGAGGGCGCCGAGGTCCAGGGTGTAGAGGTGCTTGTCCTTGAGCGTCTCGGGGACCTCGCCGCGGACGATCATCTGCGCCAGTCCTTCGACGACGGCGGTCTTGCCCACGCCTGGCTCCCCGATCAGGACCGGGTTGTTCTTGGTGCGCCGGGAGAGCACCTGCATGACCCGCTCGATCTCCTTCTCGCGACCTATGACGGGATCCAGCTTGTTCTCCCGGGCGTCCTTGGTGAGGTTCCGCCCGAACTGGTCGAGGACCAGCGACGTGGAGGGCGTGCCCTCCTGCGGCCCGGTGCCGGAACCCGATGCCGGCTCCTTGCCCTGGAAGCCCGACAGCAGCTGGATGACCGTCTGGCGGACCTTGTTCAGGTCCGCACCGAGCTTGACCAGCACCTGCGCGGCCACGCCCTCACCCTCGCGGATCAGGCCGAGCAGGATGTGCTCGGTGCCGATGTAGTTGTGCCCGAGCTGCAGCGCCTCGCGCAGGGACAGCTCGAGGACCTTCTTGGCCCGGGGCGTGAACGGGATGTGGCCGCTGGGCGCCTGCTGGCCCTGGCCGATGATCTCCTCCACCTGCTGGCGCACGGACTCCAGGGAGATGCCCATGCTCTCCAGAGCCTTCGCGGCAACGCCCTCGCCCTCGTGGATCAGGCCGAGCAGGATGTGCTCGGTGCCGATGTAGTTGTGGTTGAGCATGCGCGCTTCCTCCTGCGCGAGCACCACAACGCGACGAGCGCGGTCAGTGAACCTTTCGAACATGGGGCTCCACTCCGTTCGTACTTCCCTCCCGCTCGCACGGGATGGAACGAAACTGTAGCCGCAACCCCCGACACGCACACGTACACCACTGCAGCGAGCATCCGGAAGGGAGCAACCTCTCGATGAGGCAACAGCCCGCGTCCCGGGCTCCATACCCGTGGCGGATATGCCCTCGGCGAACGCACCCTGGCAGTTCCCAGGTGTGCGGGAACCTGGGGAGCAGGCCTAGTGGGCGGCCTCGTAGCGGGCCCTCAGGTCCGCCGAGATGCGCCCCCGGGTGGACACGGGAATCCCGTTGTCGGCCGCCCAGCGGCGGATGTCGGCGGTGTCCTCGGACCGGCGTGCAGGCCGGCGGCGGGGCTCGGCGGCCGCTGGACCGGTGACCCGGCGACCCGCGCCGATCCACGGCGAGAAGGCCTCCCGAAGCTTCTCCGCATTCTTCTCGGAGAGGTCGATCTCATAGGACTTCCCGTCCAGGGAGAACAGCACGGTCTCGGCCCCCGGCGTGCCATCAATATCGTCCTCGAGGAGGACCTGAACCTTGCGCGCCATTGTCTGCTCCTGAATTCGCCGGACGGAAAACAACCGGATGCAAGCATAGGACAGATTCCCCGCCGAGGGAATTCATGCAGAGCCCGGCAATGACCGCTCCACGAGATCCCCTATTCCCTGCGGCTGCGATTCCATACGTCGCCTGGAGTCCAATTCCGGGCCGCCGCACAACTCAAC
>CAWFSG010000023.1:32500-54592 GCA_963818445.1 uncultured Actinomycetes bacterium | reverse complement strand
GGACTGCGATCCTTGCATGGGAGTTCGATTTCCTCGGTGGGTCAGTCGGAGTGGGAACGGCCGCGCGAGTTGTTGGCGCCGTGCGTCGGGCGACGGCGAATGGAATGCCCCTTGTGGCAATGCCCCGGTCCGGCGGGACCCGGATGCAGGAGGGTGCGCCGGCCTTCGTCCAGATGGTCGCGATCGCCGCCGCGCTGGCCGAGCACCGCGCCGCGGGGTTGCCCTACCTCGTGCACCTGTGCGGCCCCACGACCGGGGGCGTCCTGGCCACGCTGGGCTCGGCGGGGGACATCACCACCGCCGAACCCGGGGCGATGGTGGGCTTCCTCGGACCCCGTGCCTTCACGGCCATCACCGGCCAGGTGTTCCCCGACGGGATCCAGACCGCGGAGAACCTGGTGTCCCGAGGACTGATCGATGCAGTCCTCCCCTGGGACGAGTTGCGTGACCGCTGGGGGACGATCCTGGGCCTCTGGGCCGACCGGCCCGTGGCCCCTCCTGACGCCCCGGACGTCGGGCAGAGGGCGAGGGTGCGCGTGCCCGGCGCGCCGGAGTCCGCGGCCCAGCTCTGGGAGTACGTCGAGGTCTCGCGCCGGGCCGACCGCATCGATCCCGAGCAGTTCCTGGCCGATCACCTGTCGGACATGGTTGTCCTGCCCGGCACGATGCAGGGGGCCATCACCCAAGGGGCACTGGTGGCCCTGGGCCGCCTCCGCGGCATTCCCGTGGTGGTGGTGGCCACCACCGACCGCCGCTCGGGCCAGCCGCTGACGGTCGGCGGCCTGCGAACCATCCGCCGCGGCATCGCCCTGGCGCAGCGCTGGGGGCTGCCGGTGGTCACCCTCGTGGACACGTTGGGCGCACAGCTGTCCGTCGAGGGCGAGCAGTCCGGTATCGCGGGCGAGATCTCGCGCCTGATGCTGGACCTGGTGGCCGCCCGGACCCAGACCGTGGCGCTGCTCCTGGGCGCCGGGACCGGGGGAGCGGCCCTGGCGCTGCTCGCCACCGATCGGATCGTGGCCGGCTCGCACACGTGGGTCTCGCCGCTCGCACCGGAGGGGGCCGCGGCCATCCGCCACGGCGGAACCCACGATCCGGCGCAGATCGCCTGGGACCAGCGGATCGGGGCACACGCGCTGGCCGAGCTAGGCTTCATCGATCGTGTCGTGCGGGAGTCCGATCCCGGATGGGTGTCCGCGGCCGCAGACGAGGTGGCCGCCGCCCTGCGGGAGGTGATCGCGGGGCACGATCCCCGACGGCGGTTCGAGAGGTTCGATGCATGGGCGACCTGACTGGTCCGGGGACCTTCGCCGCCGACGACGGGTCGGTCCCTTCAGATGTGGCTGACGTGCTCGCCCGACGCGCCACCGGCTCGGCGGGGATCCGCGATGTCGTGACCTGCCTGGCGACCCACCGCCTGCTCGTCCCGCTGCTCGAGGTGGATGGCGACCTGCTGGAGGGCGACGACACCGACCCCTGCGCCGGGTCCGACCGGGCCGTGGCTGCGGTGTCGGTGCGCGAGCCTGACGGGAGCCCCCTCGGCCTGGCGTTCACGGGTATGGGGCCGCTGGTCGGGTGGGATTCCTCCGCGCGTCCGCTGCCGGTGGAGGCCACCCGGGCCGCCGGTGCCATCCTGGCGGAGGGCGGTCGCGCGCTGCTGGTCGACGCCGGCTCTCCCCACGCGCTGCGCATCGAGGGAGTGGGGCTGGTGCGACTCGCCTCCGGAGAGCCCTGGCCCGACCCGTGGGTGGACCCCGCCGTGCGCGCGGCCGTGATCAGTGAGCTGGGACCGGTCCTGGCCAGTGGCGAGATCCAGGTGCGTGTCGTGGGACCCGGCACACCCGAGCCGGCCCCGACGATCCACGGCACCGCTCAGGTGTCTGACCCGTCACCGGGTCTCGTGCTCGAGGTCAGGTTCCCAGAGCAGCTGCCCGCCGGGGAGGCCGAGCGACGCGCAGAAGTCATCGCCGGGCGGATGTCGCAGTCAGCAGCACTGCGCGAGGTGTTCGACGGAGTCCTGGCGGTCACGATCGTCGGGTAGCGGCCGCGATCCAGGTCGGCTGCGCACGTCACCGGCCGACCGCACCATCGGGGCGGACGAGCCTCAGATGACCGGTCCGGTCAGCTTCTCGCCGGGGCCCTGCCCGGGCGGGTCCGGGAACTCCGACGCCTCCCGGAAGGCCAGCTGCAGCGATTTGAGGGCATCGCGCAGCGGACCGGCGTGGAACGTGCCGAGGTCCGGCGCTGAGGTCACGACGAGGCCGGCCAGCGCATTGATCAGCTTGCGCGCCTCGTCGAGGTCGGTGCCCGCGTCGCCCTCCTCGCCGAGCCCGCACTTGACCGCGGCCGCGCTCATCAGGTGCAGGGCCACGGTGGTGATCACCTCGATGGCCGGGACCTCGCCGATGTCACGCAATGCCTGGTCGACCTCGTGCGGGTCGAGCGTTGCCGGGCCGGCCTGGTCGGGTCCATCGGGATTCGTGGGAACCTCAGTCATCCTGATACCCTGTCATGGACGACCGATCTGCCCCAACTCGGTGCACGCGCCGAAGGGGTGGTTGGCGGAGAAGCGGGGTCTCGAACTCCCACCCGGACAGCCCCTGGGCAGTCGGGTAGTGATCCGGACGGCGAGTCCGTTCGGTGCCGGTGCTGCGCCGGCATTTCGAGGCCTGCTCACCTGCCCGTGAGCGGGCCTCTTCCATGAGAGGCGCGGCTTCCCTGGACGAGGGCGGCGGCGGTCGCGAACGTGACACACGACCCAAGGAGGCGCCATCAGCGTCGAGCCCCGGATCAACGATCGGATCCGCGTTCCTGAAGTACGACTCGTTGGCCCCAACGGCGAGCAGGTCGGCATCGTCCGCATCGAGGATGCCCTGCGACTGGCTGTCGAGGCTGACCTCGACCTGGTCGAGGTGGCCCCGGACGGCAAGCCGCCGGTCTGCAAGCTCATGGACTACGGCAAGTTCAAGTACGAGTCGGCCGTCAAGGCCCGTGAGGACCGCAAGAAGCAGGTCAACACGGTCATCAAGGAGATGAAGCTCCGTCCGAAGATCGACCCGCACGACTACGAGACCAAGAAGGGTCACGTGGTGCGGTTCCTCAAGCAGGGCGACAAGGTCAAGATCACGATCATGTTCCGCGGCCGCGAGCAGTCCCGGCCCGAGCTCGGCTACCGCCTCCTGCAGAGGATGGCTGAGGAGATCGCCGAGTACGGGATCGTCGAGAGCTCGCCCAAGCAGGACGGCCGCAACATGATCATGGTGGTGGCCCCGACCAAGAAGAAGGCGGACGCGCGCGCCGAGCGCGAGGCGGCCCGCAAGAGCACGGGAGCCGACGCCACCGAGGCCCTGGACACGTCCGAGGCCTGACCACGAACCACGCGATGGGTGACCATCGCGGACAAGCCCGCAGCGGTGCGACCCGCACGCGGTGAACCTAGGAGAAGCAACGATGCCGAAGATGAAGACGCACAGCGGCACCAAGAAGCGGGTCAAGAAGACCGGCTCGGGCAAGCTCATGCACGAGCAGGTCAACAAGCGCCACCGCCTCGAGGTGAAGTCAAGCAAGCGCTCGCGCAAGCTGCAGGCGGACTCGCCTGTCTCGTCCGCCGACACCAAGAACGTCAAGCGCCTGCTCGGCATGCGCTGACTGTCCCGAACTCGAACACGAAGGAGTAACACGTGGCACGCGTGAAGCGGGCAGTCAACGCCCAGAAGAAGCGCCGCGAGATCCTGGAGAAGGCCAGCGGCTACCGCGGTCAGCGCTCCCGGCTCTACCGCAAGGCCAAGGAGCAGGTCACCCACTCAGGCGTCTACGCCTACGACCACCGCAAGGACCGCAAGGGCGATTTCCGCCGCCTGTGGATCCAGCGCATCAACGCTGCATCCCGTGCGCACGGGATGACCTACAACCGGTTCATCCAGGGCCTGAAGGCCGCTGGTGTCGAGGTCGATCGCCGCATGCTGGCCGAGCTGGCCGTGAACGACGAGGCGGCGTTCGCCTCGCTGGTCGAGACCGCGCGCGCCGCGCTGCCGGCCTCGACTCCGGCCGCCTGAGCCGAGCCAGTCGGCCCGTGGGCCCCGTCCTCCCCAGGGAGCGGCGGGGCCCACGCACGTCCGGGACCCCGTGGACGTGGATCGCGCACGGGGCGCATGAACGTCCGGCGGGGACCTGACATGCTGTGCCGCGTGTTCGCTGACGAAGCCGTGCTGAGCGCCAGATCGGCGCGCGTTCGCGACGCCCGTCAGCTCACGGTGGCGAAGTTCCGGCGGGCTCGGGGCCTGTTCCTTGCGGAGGGCCCGCAGGCTGTCCGGGAGGCCCTGGCCGCGGGGATGGCCGTCGAGCTGTTCGTCGACGAGGACTGGGTCGATCGTCGCGACGAGGTGATTGCGGCCGCCGACGCCTCGGGTGTGCCGCTGCATGTGGTCGATGCGGCGGGGTTCGCCGGGCTGGTCTCGGCACAGACCCCCCAGGGAGTCGTTGCGTCCTGTCGCTGGGAACCGGCCACGCTCGCTGACGTCACCGCGATCGACGGCCCCGGCCAGGTCGTGCTCGCCCATGAGATGTCCGACCCGGGCAACGCCGGCGCCCTGATCCGAGTGGCCGATGCGGCCGGGGCCCTCGGCGTGGCCCTGTCGGCGCGCTCCGTCGATCCCACGAACCCCAAGTGCGTGCGCGCCACGGCGGGTTCGCTGTTCCACCTGCCGGTGGTCGAGGCGGGGGAGACGCTCACGGCCATCGACGCACTGCGGGCCGCCGGCTACCGGACACTGGCCGCGGACGTCACGGTCGACTCGACCGATCTGTTCACCGCCGAGCGTCAGGGGCTGCTTTCCGGACGCCTCGCCTGGGTTCTGGGCAACGAGGCCCATGGCCTTCCGGACGAGGTCCTCGCGGCTGTCGACCACGTCATCAGGATCCCGATCCTCGGTCGAGCGGAGAGCCTGAACCTGGCCACTGCTGCGGCGGTGTGCCTCTATGCTGCGGCTCGGGTCCAGCACCTGGATCACCCGGGCGGGTCAGCTCCGGGCGGCGCGGGTGCGGGCGCCTGATCCAGAGCTGAGTCGGCGAGCGTCGCCGTCGCGTCGGAGGGGACCTCGACCCTGCGCGCCAGGCCCGCAGCCTCCATCCGCTCGAGGCAGGCGATGACAGCGGCCTCGACGGTCTCGAACAGGTTGTCCTCGCCGATCTGATCCAGCACGTGCGCCTCGGCGAGGTCCAGGCGGAGGGTCTCGCGCATCGTCGCGAACACCAGGCCGATCCCCGCGCTGTCGAGGCCGCGCTTCAGGTCGAGCAGGGCTGCCTGGGCCGCCGAGTCGGTGTCCGGCACGCCTGCCGCGTCGAACACGAGCCAGTGCACCGGCTTCGGCGCCCCGGAGATCGCCGACCAGATGCGACCGTTGACCCGCTGGCTGTTGGCGAAGAAGATCCGGTCGTCGAGGCGGTAGATCACGATCCCGAGGATGACCTCGGCATCGGGATGGCTGGAGACGTTGCCGAAGCGGTCGATGCTGGGCACGAATCCCTGAACGGCGTCGTGCGGGTTGGCCACCCGCCGCACGACCTCGGCCATGGACAGGAAGACAGCCACGAACAGGGCCTGGAGCACGCCCACGGTGAGCACCAGGAGCATCGTCACGACGGCGATCAGGACCTCGGCGCGACTGCTTCGACGCAACGTGACCCAGGCGCTGGCCTCGATGATCCCGACCGAGGCCACGATGATGATCGCGGCGAGCACGGCCGTCGGCAGGTACTGGATCGGCTCGGTCAGGAACAGCAGGATCAGGGCGACCGCCAGGGCGTTGATGAGGCCGCCGACCTGGCTGGTGACGCGCATCGAGTCGTTGACCGCGGTCCGCGAGCCGCTGGCCCCGATCGGCATGCCCGCGGTGAGCCCGGCTGAGATGTTGGAGGTGCCGAAGGCGAACAGCTCCTGGTTGGCGTCGACCGTCTCACGGTTCTTCGCGGCGATGGCCCGCGAGATCAGGATCGCGTCGGAGAAGCTGACCAGGAAGATGCCGATGGCCGGGACGATCAACGACTGGACGTCGGCCAGCCCGACGGCCGGGATCTCCAGCGGTGGCAGACCCGAGGGGACGGGACCAACGAGCGCGACCCCGTCGGCCGCGAGGTCCCAGCCCCATGCGGCGGCGATGCCCAGCACGACCACGATGAGTGCCGAGGGCCAGGTCGGGAGCACCCGTCGCATCACCACGAGGATCGCCATGGCGCCGAGCCCGACGGCCAGGGTCGCGGGGTTGGCCGCGCCCAGGTTCGTGACGTATCCCCAGAGCTCGCGCAGGGCGTTGCCATCCGCGGACGGGATCCCGGTCAGCTTGCCGATCTGACCGATGATGAGCACGATCGCGACCCCGGCGATGTAGCCGACGAGGACGGCTTGGGACAGGTAGTCGGCCATCCAGCCGATCTTGGCGATCCGGGCGATGAGGAACACGATCCCCGTCATGATCGCCAGCATCGAGACCAGCGCCACCCACTTGGCCGGGTCGCCGCCCGCCAGGGGAGCCACGGCGGCCCCCGTGACCAGGGCGACGGTGCCCTCCGGGCCGACGACCGTCCGGGGCGTCGAGGAGAGGAACGCGTAGATCAGCACGGGCGCGATCAACGTGTACAGACCGGTCGTCACCGGGACGCCCGCGACCTCGGCGTAGGCCATGGCTGAGGGCAGGGTCAGCGCGGCGACCGTCAGGCCTGCCAGTGCGTCGATGCGCAATCGCCCACCCGAGTACCCGCGCACCTGGGAGAGCAGCGGAACCAGCCGGCTGGGACCCCGGGTCCGGGTGGGCGGGGCGAACACGGCGCGGCCGCGGTAGACCGTGGTGACCGGTACGAGGTCGCGGTCCTCCTGCGCGCGATGAGCCGCGTCCGCGGGATCCATCGCGGGAGACCGGCTGGGTGCGGGTGCTGCATCCGTGGCGAGCGGGTCATCAGGCTGTGGGGACTCGTCCAACCGGTGCACCTCCCGTCGTTCGGTCTGGGAATCGGCGTCCCCCGGGCTCCGAGATGAACCGCAGGTGAACCGTCCGTGAACGGAGTATGGCTGCACGGACGGGCCGGACGCCGGACGACTGATCTGTGTGTCGTCGTGATCGCGGAGCGTCGTCCCGATCCCTGCTCGTGGCCCCTGGGTCGGTGGGCGTGCTGCGCGCCGCACCCCCGGTAGAATCGGCCCCTGTTGCCCGCAGTCGAGACGAACCCCGGAAGAGGCCATGTCCGCCCCCAACAAGACCTATGACCCGGTCGAGGTGAGCGCGCTGTCGGACGACGCCGTCGCCGCCGCGCTGGCCGCAGCCCTCACCGCGATCGCTGGCGCTGCTGATCTCGACGCGCTGAAGGCCGTGCGGCTGGAGCATGCCGGTGACCGCTCGCCGCTGGCCCTGGCCAACCGCGAGATCGGCGCGCTGCCCCCGGCCGCCAAGGCTGAGGCAGGCAAGCGCGTGGGCATGGCCCGTGCGGCAGTCAAGAAGGCCCTCGAGGAGCGCGAGGTCGTCCTTGCTGCCGAGCGTGATGAGCGGGTGCTCGTCGAGGAGGCGGTCGACGTCACGTTGCCCGCGGATCGACGCCCGCGTGGCGCCCGGCACCCCCTGACGACGTTGATGGAGCGCGTGGAGGACGTGTTCGTCGCGATGGGCTACGAGGTGGCCGAGGGCCCCGAGGCTGAGGCGGAGTGGTTCAACTTCGACGCCCTGAACATCGCCCCGGACCACCCGGCGCGCACGATGCAGGACACGTTCTTCGTCGGCTCGCCCGAGAGCGGCGTCGTCCTGCGCACGCACACCTCGCCGGTGCAGGCCCGCTCAATGCTCGAGCGAGAGCTGCCCATCTACGTGATCTGCCCCGGCCGGGTGTACCGCACCGACGAGCTCGACGCGACGCACACCCCGGTGTTCCACCAGGTCGAGGGCCTCGTCGTCGACGAGGGCATCACCATGGCCGACCTCAAGGGGACGCTGGACCACTTCGCGTCCGCGATGTTCGGCGAGGGCCTGGTCACCCGGCTGCGCCCGAGCTACTTCCCGTTCACGGAGCCCAGCGCCGAGGTCGACCTGCAGTGCTTCGTGTGCCGCGGCACCTCGGTCGGCGACCCGGCCAACCCGTGCCGCACCTGTTCGTCCGAGGGCTGGATCGAATGGGGTGGCTGCGGCATGGTCAACCCGCGGGTGCTCACGGCCTGTGGCATCGACGCCGAGCGGTACACGGGCTTCGCCTTCGGGATGGGCATCGAACGGACCCTGATGTTCCGCCATGGCGTCACCGACATGCGCGACATGGTCGAGGGCGACGTCCGATTCACCGCGGCATTCGGCTCGGAGGTCTGAGGTCATGCGCGCACCCATGAGCTGGATCCGTCAGTACGTCGACGTGCCCGTCGACCAGACCGGGCGGGATGTCGCCGCCCGCCTGATCGCCGCCGGGCTCGAGGTCGAGACCGTCGAGGTCCTCGGTGCGGAGGTCACCGGCCCGCTGGTCGTCGGCCGGGTGCTGTCCGTCGAGGAGCTCACCGAGTTCAAGAAGCCCATCCGGTTCTGCCGGGTCGAGGTCGGTGCCGGCAACGGTGAGGTCGCCGACGGGGTCGCGACCACCGAGCGGGGGATCATCTGCGGGGCGAGCAACTTCGTGGCCGGTGACCTCGTCGTGGTGGCGCTGCCCGGCGCCGTGCTGCCCGGGGGGTTCGAGATCGCCACGCGGCCCACCTATGGCCGCGTGTCCGACGGGATGATCACCTCCGAGCGTGAGCTCGCCCTCGGCGAGGACCACAACGGGATCATGGTGCTGCCCGCCGGGTCCGCCGAGCCCGGCGACTCCGGGTACGAGGTCCTCGGCCTCGGCGACGAGGTGCTCGACATCGCGGTCACTCCCGACCGCGGCTACGCCCTGAGCATCCGCGGCATCGCCCGCGAGGTCGCCACCGCCTACGCCCTGCCGTTCGAGGATCCGGCGCTGGTCGACCCCGAGTCGCTGCTGCCCGCGCCGTCGGGGGAGGCCCCGCACGGCTGCTCGATCACCGACCCGTCGGCGGCCGATCGCTTCGTCCTGCGCTCGATCGCCGGGCTGGACCCGAACGTCGCCCAGCCCGCAGTGGATGCGCCGCGCGCTGGTGGCGTGCGGGATGCGGCCGGTCTCCCTGGCCGTGGACGTCACCAACTACGTGATGCTGGAGCTCGGCCAGCCGCTGCACGCCTTCGACCGGGCGAAGCTGTCCGGTCCGCTGACCGTCCGACGGGCGAACGCGGGCGAGCCGCTGGAGACACTCGACCACGTGAAGCGGACGCTGAGCGCCGACGACATCGTGATCGCCGAGCCGAGGGGCCCGCTCGCGCTGGCCGGGACGATGGGCGGGCTGGAGTCCGAGATCGACGACGACTCGCACTCGGTCGCGATCGAGGCGGTGCACTTCTCCGCGCACGCCGTGGCGCGGATGTCACGCCGGCACAAGCTCTCCAGCGAGGCCTCGCGGCGCTTCGAGCGCGGTGTGGACCCCGAACTGCCGGCCATCGCGTCGGCGCGCGCCGCGGCCCTGCTCATCGAGCTCGGGGGAGCCACCTACGTGGGCACGTCCCGGGTCGACGCCGTCGCCCCGGTCGAGCTCGTCACGATCCCGGCTGACCTGCCCGAGCGGATCTCGGGCCTGCCCATCTCCGCCGACCGGGCCATCACGCGCCTGGAGTCGGTGGGCGCGACGCTCACTGTCGAGGGCACGTCCCTGGTCGTGACGCCCCCGTCGTGGCGGCCCGACCTGACCGACCCGGCCGACCTCGTCGAGGAGGTCGTGCGGCTCGAGGGGTACGAGAACCTGCCCTCGACCCTGCCGGTCGTCCGTGCCGGGTACGGCCTGACCGCCGGGCAGCGCCTGCGCCGTCGGGTGGGCCGCACCCTGGCCGCATCCGGTCTGGTCGAGGTGCTGAGCTACCCGTTCATCGGCCGCCAGGACCTCGAGGCCCTGGGCATCCGCGGCGACGACCCGCGCTGCGCGCTCGTCGAGTTGGCCAACCCGCTGTCCGACGAGGCGCCGTCCTTGCGCACCACCCTGCTGCCCGGTCTCGTGAGCGCCACGCGCCGCAACCTCAGCCGTGGCGCCGCGGACGTGGCCCTCTGCGAGGTCGGGCTGGTGTTCCGGGGCGCCGGGATCGGCAGCTCCGTCGCGCCGCCGCGACCCTCCGTGGCGGGCCGGCCGAGCGATGCCGACCTGGCTGCGCTCGAGGGCCTGCTCCCGGAGCAGCCGCGGCATGCAGGCGGCATCCTCGCCGGTGAGCGGGACCGTTCCGGATGGTGGGGCGCGGGTCGCCCGGCGGACTGGTCGGATGCGATCGGGATCGTGCGTGACCTCGCCGACGAGCTGGGTGTGGTGATCGACGTCACCGCCGGTTCCAGTGCCCCGTGGCACCCGGGCCGGTGCGCGGCCATCTCGGTCGACGGTCAGGTCATCGGGCATGCCGGCGAGCTGCACCCGCGGGTGATCGGTGAGCTGGGCCTGCCGGCGCGCACGGTCGCCTTCGAGGTCGACCTCGATCCGCTGCTCGCCGCGGCACCCGAGGCGGCGGCTGCTCCTGTGTTCTCGACGATGCCGGTCGCCAAGGAGGACCTCGCGGTCGTCGTCCCCAACGACGTCCCGGCCGAGACGGTGCGCCGGGCCCTGGTGCGGGGAGGCGGCGAGCTCCTGGAGAGCGTCCGGCTCTTCGACACCTACTCCGGCGAGCAGGTGGGCCCCGGACGCACCTCGCTGGCCTTCGCGCTGCGGATGCGCGCCGCGGACCGGACCCTGTCGGCGGCCGAGGTCGCCGAGGTCCGCCAGGATGCGCTGGCGGCCGCCGAACAGCAGTGTGGTGCGGTGCTGAGGGCCTGATCCGTCGGCCGGCGCACCGGGTGACGCGTGCCCATGCATGTCGGTCACGTGCACGCCTAGGATTCCGGTGTGGCGTCGACCTCTGTCTGGGACGAGTTCGAGTTCGACCCGCGCAGTGCCCAGTACGGTTCCCTGCGAGCCTCGGACGCGGATCGTGATGTGGTGAACCGGGTCCTGGGCAGCGCGTACGCAGACGGGCGGATCGACCGCGAGGAGTTCGACCAGCGCAGCGAGGCTGCCCTGGGAGCCCGGACGCTTGCCGAGCTGCCCGTCCTGATGACCGACCTGGTCCCGGTCTCCGGGCTTCCCGCGCGCCGGTCCGTGGCCGCCCAGGAGCCCGCGGCGCTCGAGGCCCGGGCGGTCGCGGCCTACCGCGCGGACGTCCGGGAGGCCGCCTGGGGATTCGTGTCGGCCTCGATCATCTGCTGGGTGATCTGGGGGGTCACATCAGCAGGTGGCTTCCCCTGGCCCGTCTTCGTGATGCTGGGCACAGGCCTGCACCTCCTGCGACTGCTCGTGATGCGCGCCGACCAGGTCGAGGAGCAGCGCAAGCGGTTGGAGCGCAAGGAGCGCAAGGCGCTGGAGGACCAGCAGCGTCGGGGCCTCGAGTCGGGCAGCGGGGACGACTCGTAGCGAGAATTGCCGGCCGACGGACGCCGATCAGGCGGTGACCGAGGTCTCCGGCGCTGACGAGGTCACCGCCGTGGGGCGGGAGGGTCGCAGGAACAGCCAGGTGGTGATCCCCACGTAGGCGGCCCACACGACCACCTCGAGCACGGACATCGCCGGGCGGAACCCGAGGATCCCGCGCAGCACGGATCCGTACCAGGAGTCCGGCGGGATCGTGGCGGAGACGTCGAAGGCCAGGTTGTCCTCGCCGGGCAGGACGCCGACCTCCTGCAACTCGTGAACGCCGTAGGCCAGCACACCGGCCGCGACCAGGATGAGCAGGAGGCCGGTGTAGCGGAAGAACTTCGACAGGTCGATCCGGACCGCGCCCCGGTAGAGCAGCCAGCCCACCGCGGCCGATGTGGCCAGGCCCAGGAGGAGGCCGAGGAGTGGCGCGAACCCGACCCCCGTGCTCCCGGTCAGCGAGAAGAAGAACACCGCGGTCTCCAGGCCCTCGCGGGCCACGGACACGAAGGCCATGGCTGCGATCGCGCCGACCCCCATGGCGACCGCGCGGTCGAGACCACTGCGCAGGTCCGAGGCGATGGTCCGGCTCGCGGACTTCATCCAGAAGATCATCCAGGTGACCAACCCGACCGCAAGGATCGACATGATCCCGGCGAACAGCTCCTCCGCGGTGTCGGAGAGCACCGAGCTGGTCATGTTCAGGATGGCCGCGACGCCCACCGACATGGCAACGGCGGCGCCGACTCCCGCCCAGACGAAGGGCAGCGCCTCGCGGCGGTCCGTCTTCACCAGGTAGGCCACCAGGATGCTGACGATCAGCGCCGCCTCGAGTCCTTCCCGCAGGCCGATCAAGTAGGTGGCGAGCACGTGCACTCCTTCGAGTCAGCATTCCAGGGCCATCCCAGAACAGTGAGGGTAACCTAACTAAGTGCTGCCTTACTTTGTCAAATCGGATCACGTGGGTGTGGCTCGTGCCACGATGGCCCCGATTGGTGATGACATCGCGGTTCTGGTTGAGTCCGGGACGAAGCGAACCTGCTGGCCGGTGCCCTACGCTGCCCGGCGGACCACGTGGCCTGCGACGGACCACGTGCGGGGAGATGGAGGATCGACGTGCCTGACATGCCCGTGGCCATGATCACCGGGGCATCCCGCGGGATCGGGCGAGCGCTCGCCGAGGACCTCATCTCGCGTGGGTGGCGGGTGGCGGCCCTGGGCCGGGACGCCGACCTCCTGGCGGGGCTCGCCGCCGCGTCACCTCCGGATCAGGTGCTGCCCCTCGTGGCCGACGTCACGGACGGCACCGCAATGGCTCAGGCCGTGGCAGCGCTGCACGCCATATGGCGGACCCCCGACCTCGTGGTCGCCAACGCCGGTGCCCTCACTGCGATCGGTCCGACCTGGGAGATCGACCCCGACCAGTGGTGGCACGACATGGAGGTCAACGTCCGGGGCGTGTTCACGACGATGCGTGACGTGGTGCCGGCGATGGTCGCGCGGGGCAGTGGGCGGGTCATCGTCATGTCGTCGGGCATGGGTCGGTTCCCCTCCCCGTGGACCTCGGCCTACGGTGCGAGCAAGGCAGCTGTCTCACACCTGGCGTCCTCGGTGGCGGCCGAGCTGGGCGGGACGGGTGTCCACGTCTTCGCGATCAGCCCCGGGATGGTGCACACGGACATGACGCGCTGGCCGGACGCGCTGGTCACCTATCGGCCCGACCTCGCCCAGATGCCGGAGTCGGCCTATCTGCCCACCTCGGCCGTCGCCCTCCTGGTCGCCGACCTTGCCAGCGGGCGCTTCGACGCCCTGAGCGGCCGGTTCATCCACGTTCGCGACGATCGTGAAGCCCTGCTTGCCAAGGCCCAGTCCCAGCCCCGATGACCGCCTGCGGACTGACCGCGAAGCGCCGCGGGCCGCGACATCGACTTCACCACGAGTGAGCAGACCGATCTGGTCTGCCTGCTGAACAAGCTCGCCGCCGCAGTCGGCGCGCACACGGAGAGCACGTGAGCGACGAGACCGTCCGCCAGGCGTCCAGCGGAAGCCCGGATCTACGCCGCGGTGGGAGCAGATAACCGTATATGCGTATACTCTCTGCGTGACCTTCACCGTGTCGATCGCCGGGGCCTCCGGGTATGCCGGCGGTGAGTTGCTGCGCCTCGTGTCCGAGCACCCCGAGCTGCACCTCGGTCCCCTGGCCGCCGGAAACCGGGCCGGGCACGCGGTGACCGCGACCCACCCGCAACTGTCGTCCCTGGCGGGTCGGAGCTTCGTCCCGACCGACGCCGACACCCTCGGCCAGGCCGACCTGGTCCTGATGGCGCTTCCGCACGGGGAGTCCGCAGCGCTGGTCGCGGCCCTGCCGGCGGGCCTTCCGATCGTGGACCTCGGAGCCGACTTCCGACTCGCCGATGGCGGTGCGTGGGACCGCTACTACGGCAGCAGCCCGCACGCGGGCGCGTGGCCGTACGGCCTGCCCGAGCTGCCGGGGCAGCGTGCGCGACTGGCCGGCGCCGCGCGCGTGGCCAACCCCGGCTGCTACGCGACCGCCGTGGCGCTGGCGCTGGCACCCCTGCTGGCTGCGGGCCTGGTCGAGCCCTCGGATGTCGTCGTGGTGGCCGCCTCGGGCACCTCGGGCGCTGGGCGCAAGGCCACCGAATCGCTGATCGGCAGTGAGGTGATGGGCGCCATGAGCCCGTACAAGGTGGGCGGGTCCCACCAGCACACCCCCGAGATGGAACAGGCCCTGAGCATCGCGGCGGGGGAGCCGGTCACGATGCTGTTCACCCCCACGCTGGCCCCGATGCCGCGCGGGATCCTTGCGACCTGCACCGCACGCACGAGCCCGCGAGTGGACGAGGCGACGCTGCGCGACGCCCTGCACGCCGCCTACGACGGCGAACCGTTCGTGCATGTCCTTCCCGCAGGTCGGATGCCGAGCACCGCAGCCACGGTCGGGTCGAACAGCGTGCACCTGCAGGTGGCGCTCGACCCGCACTCGGGGCGCACGACCGTGATCGCCGCGGAGGACAACCTCGTCAAGGGCGCGGCCGGCCAGGCGCTGCAGAATGCCAACCGGATCCTCGGCCTGCCCGAGGGCCTCGGACTCCCCGTGAACGGAGTGGCCCCATGAGCACCGACCCGCAGGTGGCGCGCGGACCGCAGAGCAACGGCGTGACGGCGGCGGGGGGATTCCGCGCAGCGGGAGTGGCGGCCGGACTCAAGTCGTCCGGGAACGCCGATGTCGCGCTGGTCGTCAACGACGGTCCGCGTCACGACGCCGCCGCGGTGTTCACCAGCAACCGGGTCAAGGCAGCGCCGGTCCTGTGGACCGCGCAGTGCGCACTCGAGGGCCGGTTCCGCGCGGTGATCCTCAACTCGGGTGGGGCGAATGCCTGCACCGGACCTCCTGGCTTCGCCGACACGCACCGCACCGCCGAGCATGTCGCCGAGCGGCTCGGGGTGGCGCCGATCGAGGTTGCGGTCTGCTCCACCGGACTCATCGGCGAACGGCTTGCGATGACGGCGCTGCTGAGCGGTGTCGACGCGGCATGTGACGCCCTGTCGATGGACGGCGGATCCTTGGCCGCGGAGGCCATCATGACCACCGACTCGGTGGCGAAGATGGCCGCAGTCCCGCACCGACAGGGCTGGACCGTCGGGGGGATGGCCAAGGGTGCTGGGATGCTGGCGCCCGGGTTGGCCACGATGCTCGTGGTGCTCACCACCGACGCCATGGCCGACGCCGCCACCCTCGACGCCGCCCTGCGCTCTGCCACGCGGGTGACCTTCGACCGGATCGACTCCGACGGCTGCATGTCCACCAACGACACCGTCCTGCTGCTCTCGTCCGGGGCCAGTGGGATCACCCCGGAGCCCGCCGACCTGGCCGAGGCCGTCACGGCCGTGTGTGCCGACCTCGCGCGCCAGCTCATCGGCGACGCCGAGGGCGCGACCAAGGACATCCGCATCGACGTCGTGAACGCCGCCACCGAGGACGACGCCGTGACCGCTGCCCGGGCGGTCTCCCGCAGCAACCTGCTCAAGTGCGCGATCCACGGCGAGGACCCCAACTGGGGCCGGATCCTCTCGGCGGTCGGCACCACCGACGCCGCGTTCGAGCCCGACGCGATCGATGTCGCGATCAACGGGGTGATCGATCTGCCGCGACGGCGCGGCCCACGGCGACCGGTCGGCGGTCGACATGTCCGGTCGCGAGGTCACGATCACGATCGACCTGCGCGTGGGCGATGCCGAGGCGACGCTCTGGACCAACGACCTCACGGCCATGTACGTCCATGAGAACTCCGCCTACTCCACCTGATCACAGGAGCCACCGATGAGCAGGTCCCGAGCGGTCCCGACCGCTGACGCGCTGGCCAAGGCCGAGGTCCTGGCCGAGGCGCTGCCCTGGCTGGAGCAGTTCCGGGGGGCCACTGTCGTCGTCAAGTACGGCGGCAACGCGATGACCTCCCGTGAGCTGCAGCAGGCGTTCGCCGGTGACGTCGTGTTCCTGCGGCTCGCCGGCCTGCGCCCGGTCGTCGTGCACGGCGGCGGCCCGCAGATCAACGCGATGCTTGCCCGGCTCGGCGTCACCAGTGAGTTCCGCGGGGGCCTGCGGGTGACCACGCCCGAGATCATGGAGGTCGTCCGGATGGTGCTCACCGGCCAGGTGCAGCGCGACCTCGTCGGGCTGGTGAACGCCCACAGCCCGCTCGCGATCGGGATCTCGGGCGAGGACGCCGCCCTGTTCGCCGCCGAGCGGCGCACCGTGACCGCCGACGGGCAGGACCTCGACCTCGGGCTCGTCGGAGACGTCACCGGCGTGCGTCCCGACTTCGTGACCAGCCTGCTCGACGACGGGTTCATCCCGGTCATCTCCACGATCGGGGTCGCCGCCGACGGGCAGGTGCTCAACGTGAACGCCGACACTGCAGCCTCCGCGCTGGCGGTGGCACTGGGTGCGGACAAGCTCGTCGTGCTCACCGACGTCGAGGGCCTCTTCGCCGACTGGCCCGACCGCAGCAGCCTGATCGCCGAGATCCGCGCCTCGGAGCTGGCCGACCTGCTGCCCACCCTGGACTCGGGCATGGCCCCGAAGATGGAGGCCTGCCTGCGCGCGGTCCACGGGGGCGTCGAACGCGCCCACGTGATCGACGGTCGAGTGGCGCACAGCCTGCTGCTGGAGGTCTTCACGACCGAGGGCATCGGCACGATGGTCCTGCCCGACGAGGTGCCCAGTGGGGTGCCCGCATGACGGACCAGCCGAGCCAGCCGAGTCCGAGTCCAGCCAACTGGTGGCCGCTCGAGATGACCGACCGCGGAACGCCGGCCGAGCGCTGGCAGGCCGTGATGCAGGACAACTACGGCACGCCGCCAGTCACCCTGGTCTCCGGTCAGGGCTCCTGGGTCACTGACGACACCGGGCGGCGGTACCTCGACCTCCTCGGTGGCATCGCGGTGAACGCGCTGGGCCACGCGCACCCGGCAATCGTGGCGGCCGTCAGTGAGCAGGTCCGCACCCTCGGCCACACGTCCAACCTCGCGATCACGCTGCCCGCCCTCAGGCTCTGCGAACGGCTGGCCCTGATCGCCGACCCGAGTGGCGGTGCGCGGGTGTTCCTCTGCAACTCCGGGGCCGAGGCCAACGAGGCCGCGTTCAAGCTGGCCCGCCTCACGGGTCGACCTCGGATGATCGCCGCCACCAACGGGTTCCACGGGCGCACGATGGGTGCCCTGGCGCTCACCGGCCAACCCGCGAAGGCCGACCCCTTCCGCCCGCTTCCCGGCGAGGTCGAGTTCGTCCCGTACGGAGACGTCGACGCCCTGCGGGCGGCCGCGGACGGGCAGACCGCAGCGATCATCCTCGAGCCCATCCAGGGGGAGGCTGGCGTGGTGGTCCCGCCGGAGGGCTACCTCGTGGCCGCCCGCAGGATCGCGGACGACGTGGGCGCGCTGCTCATCTTCGACGAGGTCCAGACGGGGATCGGGCGCACGGGCAGGTTCCTGGCCCACCAGGGCAGCGCCCAGCACGGGATCCGACCCGACATCATCACCCTGGCCAAGGGCCTCGGAGGCGGCCTGCCGATCGGCGCGATGATCCGACTCGGCCACCCCGCCACCCCCGAGTTCACGCCGGGGTCGCACGGATCGACCTTCGGCGGGAACCCGATCAGCGCCGCCGCAGCCCTGGCCGTCCTCGACACGATCACCACCGAGGACCTGTTCACCAACGCCACCGAGCGGGGCCAGCAGTTCCGCTCGGGCTTGGCGCCTGTCGCGGGAGTTGCCGAGGTGCGGGGTGCGGGGCTGCTCCTCGGCGTCGTGTTGGCCGACCCGATCGCGAGAGCCGTCGAGGTCGCCGCCCGCGACGCCGGCGTCCTGGTCAATGCCGCCGCTCCGGACGTGATCCGGCTTGCCCCGCCGCTGAACATCACCTCGGACGAGGTGGCCCACGGCATCGCGAGCCTCGCCCTGGCGATCGGGGCTGTTCGCACACAGCTGGCCGATGGTCGCAGCGTCCCGGCGGCGGCTGCCGAGCCAGGTACCCCGGCCGTGCCTGGCGCATCCGATGCACACGATGCCCCGGTCGTGCCTGGCGCATCCGATGCACATGCCCCGGCCGTCCGTGGTGCCGAGGCCGCACAACAACAGGCGGGCCCGCGATGACCATCCCGAACACCAAGGCCGCCCGTCATCGCCGGATCGTCGAGCTGCTCGACCGCGTCCCAGTCGGGTCCCAAGCCGCTCTGGCTGATCTGCTCGCGAACGATGGGTTCGCCGTCACCCAGGCCACGCTGTCGCGTGACCTCGACGAGCTCGGTGCCGTGAAGGTCGCCACCGACTCCGGCGAGCAGGTCTACGCCGTACCCGCGGAGGGCGGCGACCCCCGCCCGCACGCACCTGACACCGACTCGGCGTCGCGCCTGGCGAAGGTCGCCCAGGACGTTCTCGTGGGGGTCGACAGCTCGGCCAACGTCGTGGTCCTGCGCACGCCCCCGGGCGGCGCCCAGTACCTCGCCTCCGCGATCGACCGCTCCGACTGGCCCGACGTCATCGGCACCGTCGCCGGCGACGACACGGTGATCCTGATCACCAGGGCGCCCGACGGCGCTGCGACGGTCGCCGCTGCGATCCTCAACCTGATCGACCCCCGCCGCTGAGGAGCGCGCGTTCCAGGCCACCGCACGGCCCGGGACTGGGCGTTTCCGGCCGCATGTGGCGTGCACCGCGCATGGCGTCCGGCGAGTGGTCGCGGAACGCGCACTGAGGCCCCGGTGGCCGCTCGGCTCGTCGTATTCGGGGGCCTTGGTCTGGTCGCCGGGTCCCCGCGTGAGGGGGGTGACGCGGGCGCCATACGCATATGCGTATACTTGTCCCAGGCGCGCGGGAACCGCGCACGGACCGACAGGGAGACTGGACCATGGCTGACCGCGTCGTACTGGCCTACTCGGGTGGGCTGGACACGTCCGTGGCGATCGGATGGATCGCCGAGCAGACCGGTGCCGAGGTGATCGCGTGCGCGGTCGACGTCGGCCAGGACGGCGAGGACCTCGAGGTCATCCGCGAGCGCGCCCTGGCCTGCGGGGCCGTCGAGTCCGAGGTCGTGGACGCCCGCGCGGAGTTCGCTGACGACTACTGCCTGCCCGCCCTGAAGGCCGACGCGCTCTACATGGACCGCTACCCGCTGGTCTCGGCCCTTTCCCGGCCCACGATCGTCAAGCACCTGGTGGCCACAGCGCGCACGCACGGCGCCACGGTCGTCAGCCACGGCTCCACCGGCAAGGGCAACGACCAGGTGCGCTTCGAGGTCGGGATCACCAACCTCGCCCCGGACCTCACCTGCATCGCCCCGGTCCGCGACCTCGCGCTCACCCGCGACAAGGCCATCGACTACGCCGAGGCGCACAACCTCCCGATCGACGTCACCAAGAAGTCGCCCTACTCGATCGACCAGAACGTGTGGGGCCGCGCGGTCGAGACCGGGTTCCTCGAGGACATCTGGAACGGACCGATCGAGGACATCTACTCCTACACCCAGGACCCGACCGTCCAGCGCGACGCGGACGAGGTCGTCATCACGTTCGCCTCCGGGGTCCCGGTCGCGATCGACGGCAAGCCGGTCACGATGCTCGAGGCGATCCAGGAGCTCAACCACCGCGCCGGCGCGCAGGGCGTGGGCCGGCTGGACATGGTCGAGGACCGGCTCGTCGGGATCAAGAGCCGCGAGGTCTATGAGGCCCCCGGCGCGATCGCCCTGATCACAGCCCACCAGGAGCTGGCCGCCGTCACCGTGGAGCGCGACCTGGCCCGCTACGGTCGCGGGGTCACCCAGCGCTGGACGGAGCTGGTCTACGACGGGCTGTGGTTCTCACCACTTCGCCGGGCGCTCGGTGGGTTCCTCGACGAGCTCAACGAGACCGTCAGTGGGGATGTCCGGATGACGCTGCACGGTGGCCGTGCGACGGTCACCGGCCGGAAGTCCGAGGAGTCGCTGTACGACTTCGGGATGGCCACCTACGACACCGGCGACACGTTCGACCAGTCGCTGGCCAAGGGCTTCATCGAGCTGTGGGGCCTGCCCTCGAAGATGGCCGCAGCTCGCGACCTGCGCCTCGGTCGGAGCGTCGAGTGACCCAGCCCCCCGAGACAGCCGGATCGGGCGCGGGGGGCCCGACCAGGTTGTGGGGCGGCCGGTTCACCGGGGGCCCCTCCCCGGAGATGGCCGCCCTGAGCCTGTCGGTGCACTTCGACTGGCGCCTGGCGCCCTACGACCTGCTGCAGACCCGCGCCCATGCCGGTGTCCTGCACCGGGCAGGGCTGCTCGACGACGCCGAGCGTGCTCAGGTCGCGGCGGCCCTCGACACGTTGGCGGCACAGGTCGCCGACGGCACCTTCATCGCCACCCCGGACGACGAGGACGTCCACACCGCGATCGAGCGCGGGCTCCTGGAGCTGCTCGGCCCGGTGGGCGGCAAGCTGCGCGCCGGGCGCAGCCGCAACGACCAGGTGGCCACCGACCTGCGGCTCTACCTGCGCGACCAGTCGCGGGCCATTGCCGCGGCTCTGGTCGATCTCGTGCTCGCCCTGACCGACCAGGCTGAGGCGCACATCCACTGCCCGGCGCCCGGGTTCACCCACCTCCAGCATGCCCAGCCGGTGTCGTTCGGCCACGAGCTGGCCAAGCACGCCCACGCGTTCGGCCGGGACATCGACCGGCTGGCCGACTGGGACGTGCGCGCTGCGCTGTCGCCCTTGGGCGCCGGCGCGCTGGCCGGCTCCGCGCTCGAGCTCGACCCACAGGCCGTCGCCCTCGAGCTGGGCTTCACTGGCGCGATCGCCAACTCGATCGACGCGGTCAGCGATCGCGACTTCGTCGCCGAGTTCCTCTTCGTCGCGGCCATGGTCGGGGTGCACCTGTCGCGCTTGGGCGAGGAGATCTGCCTCTGGGCCTCGCGCGAGTTCGGCTGGGCCGTCCTTGACGACGGCTGGTCGACCGGCTCGTCGATCATGCCGCAGAAGAAGAACCCCGACATCGCTGAGCTCGCCCGCGGCAAGTCCGGCCGCCTGATCGGCAACCTGACCGGCCTGCTGGCCACCCTCAAGGGCCTGCCGTTCGCCTACAACCGCGACCTGCAGGAGGACAAGGAGCCGACGTTCGACGCGGTCGAGACGCTCCTGCTGGTGCTCCCGGCGATGGCCGGAAGCGTGGCGACCCTGCGCTTCGACACCGCGCGGATGGCCGCCAGTGCCCCCGAGGGGTTCGCCCTGGCCACCGAGATCGCCGAGTGGCTGGTGCAGCGCGGCGTGGCGTTCCGCGACGCCCATGAGATCTCCGGTGCGTGCGTGCGTGCGGCCGAGGTGCGCGGGGTCGAGCTCTGGGACCTCACCGACTCCGAGCTCGCCGCGATCTCGCCGGCGCTCACGCCCGAGGTGCGCGAGCGGCTCAGCGCCCAGGCAGCAGTGGATGCCCGGTCGAGGTTCGGCGGGACTGCCCCCGTCCGGGTCGCCGAACAGCTGGCGGCCCTGCGGGTGCAGGCCGCGCAGTGGTCGGACTGGGCGCAGGCGAACCCGGTGCCGTTGCGGGGCTAGTCGGGGCCGAGGCGCGGGAGTGCGGCCGGACTCGGCTCGATGCGGAGGCGCGCGTCACAGCCCCGGCCCGGATGACGTGGACCGTGCCCAGGCTGGCACCAGCGGGGGCGCCGATGCGGGAGAATGCGCGCCATGACACTCGACCCGCGCCCATCCGAGGGCGGTCCGTTCCAGGGGGCCTCGGTCCTCGACGACCTCGCCTGGCGTGGCCTGATCGCGCACAGCACCGACCTCGACGCGCTGCGCGCCGAGCTGGCAGAAGGACCGATCACCCTCTACTGCGGCTTCGACCCGACGGCGCCCAGCCTGCACGTGGGGCACCTCGCCCAGACGCTCACGGCGCGCCGGTTCCAGCTCGCCGGCCACCTCCCGCTCGCCCTGGTCGGTGGGGCGACCGGCATGATCGGGGACCCCAAGCCGACCAGCGAGCGCACCCTCAACGAGGCCGAGGTCGTGGCCGCGTGGTCCGATGGGATCCGCCACCAGCTCGAGCGGTT
>CAWFSG010000023.1:0-27500 GCA_963818445.1 uncultured Actinomycetes bacterium | reverse complement strand
CACAGGAGGGCAGCTGATCCCGGGCGATGGTAGTCCCGGGCTAACCGCGTAGGGCGAGGTGTAGGCAAATCCGCACCTCATGTGCCTGAGACGGGACAGGGAGCCGATTAGGCGAAGTCAGTGATCCCATGCTGTCGAGAAAAGCCTCTAGCGAGTGTTATGGCGGCCCGTACCCCAAACCAACACAGGTGGTCAGGTAGAGAATACTAAGGCGATCGAGATAATCATGGTTAAGGAACTCGGCAAAATACCCCCGTAACTTAGGGAGAAGGGGGACCAAGGCCGGTGTAGGGATTTACTCCCGAAGCTGGCAGTGGTCGCAGAGACCAGGCGGAAGCGACTGTTTACTAAAAACACAGGTCCATGCAAAGTCGCAAGACGACGTATATGGACTGACGCCTGCCCGGTGCTGGAACGTTAAGGGGACCGGTTAGACCTTCGGGTCGAAGCTGAGAACTTAAGCGCCAGTAAACGGCGGTGGTAACTATAACCATCCTAAGGTAGCGAAATTCCTTGTCGGGTAAGTTCCGACCTGCACGAATGGCGTAACGACTTCCGCGCTGTCTCAACCATGAACTCGGCGAAATTGCACTACGAGTAAAGATGCTCGTTACGCGTGGCAGGACGGAAAGACCCCGGGACCTTTACTATAGCTTGGTATTGGTGTTCGATTCGGTTTGTGTAGGATAGGTGGGAGACTTTGAAGCCCGGACGCCAGTTCGGGTGGAGTCAACGTTGAAATACCACTCTGATCGTATTGGATGTCTAACCTCGGTCCATGATCTGGATCAGGGACAGTGCCTGGTGGGTAGTTTAACTGGGGCGGTTGCCTCCTAAAATGTAACGGAGGCGCCCAAAGGTTCCCTCAGCCTGGTTGGCAATCAGGTGTCGAGTGTAAATGCACAAGGGAGCTTGACTGTGAGACCGACGGGTCGAGCAGGGACGAAAGTCGGGATTAGTGATCCGGCACCGGCATGTGGAAGCGGTGTCGCTCAACGGATAAAAGGTACCCCGGGGATAACAGGCTGATCTTGCCCAAGAGTCCATATCGACGGCATGGTTTGGCACCTCGATGTCGGCTCGTCGCATCCTGGGGCTGGAGTAGGTCCCAAGGGTTGGGCTGTTCGCCCATTAAAGCGGTACGCGAGCTGGGTTTAGAACGTCGTGAGACAGTTCGGTCCCTATCCGCCACGCGCGCAGGAGTCTTGAGAAGGGCTATCCCTAGTACGAGAGGACCGGGATGGACGAACCTCTGGTGTGCCAGTTGTCCTGCCAAGGGCACGGCTGGTTGGCTACGTTCGGAAGTGATAACCGCTGAAAGCATCTAAGCGGGAAGCACGCTTCAAGATGAGGACTCCCACAGGGTTGACCTGGTAAGGCCCCCAGTAGACTACTGGGTTGATAGGCTGGAAGTGGAAGCACGGCAACGTGTGCAGCTGACCAGTACTAATAGGCCGAGGACTTGTCACTCATTTTCTTTTCTAATGCTCACGTCCACTGTGCGGTTCCCGAGATACGGTCGGGGATCATATCTCAATAGAGTTTCGGCAGTCATAGCGAGAGGGAAACGCCCGGTCCCATTCCGAACCCGGAAGCTAAGCTTCTCAGCGCCGATGGTACTGCAAGGGGGACCTTGTGGGAGAGTAGGACGCTGCCGGACATTCTTTCAAAAAGGGCCGCCCCAATGGGGTGGCCCTTTTTGCTTTCCGTACGTGGTGCTCCGCGGGCTGGGCGTGCGGGCAGGGGGATCCGGCGGCTGATGCCGCGGGCCGCGGCGTAGGTGCACGGAGAAGGTATCGGGGTGCGCAGCGTCCCGGTGAACTGGGGCCGCTGGGGTGCAGACCTCGGTAGGCTGATCGGGTCGAGAGGGATGGTCATGAGCGACAAGCAGTCCGGTGGGGGATCCCCTCGCAACTCGTCCAGTGGCTCGAGCGGCTCCAGGTCGTCGCGGGGTGGTTCAGGCGGGGCCAGCGGGACCGGCAGCGGGGGTGGATCCCACAGTGGCCGCAAGGACGGCGGATCCCGAGCCCCTTCGTCGGGATCGAGCAAGCCCCGCTCGAGTGGGGGGTCATCCACGGGCAAGCCCCGCACGACCGGTGGCCCGTCCACGGGCAAGCCCCGCACGACTGGTGGCGCCTCGGGGAGGCCCGGCTCGAGTGGCGGGTCCGGATCGAGCAAGCCCCGCTCGAGTGGTGGGTCATCCACGAGCGCCGCGAGGCCCTCGTCGGGGGGGAGCTCACGTCCTGCGTCCGGGCCATCCCGGGCGCCTTCAGGTTCTGGCCCCTCGTCGGGGTCGTCCCGATCGTCGTCAGCCAAGCCGGCGACGGGTGGTTCTGGTTCGTCCAGGCCGGGTGGCGCCTCACAGCCCAGCGACTCGGGAGCCGGTCGCGGCCGGCCTGATGAGCAGGTCCGGGCTCCGAGGTCAGGGGCAGCGCCCGCGTCGCGGGCAGGTGGGTCGCACAGCACGGCCAATCGTTCCCGTCCATCCCGTCCCGGGGATTCCCGCAGCACGTCGGATCGGCCCCGATCCGATCGAGGTTCAGCGGCCGGATCGAGTGGTTCGTCGGGGGACCGTTCAAGTCGCCCTCAGCGGGACTCGCGCGACGGCGGGGCGCCGGGACGAGCTGGCGGGGATCGGACGCAGCATCGTGACGGAGGCTCCCGCGATTCGCGGGGGGCGCGACCTGACTCGCGGCAGGTGCCGCGGAGCTCGCAGGTCAAGGATCCCGAGATCCCCCAGGGCGTGGAGGTCAGTGAGCTCGACCGGGTGACTCTGAACTCCCTTCGCACGCTGCCCGATGGGCTGGCGGAGATCGTGGCCCTGCATCTCGCGGCTGCGGCGCGCCTCCTCGCTGACGACCCGGAGCTCGCGCTTGCCCATACGAAGGCGGCGTCGCGGCGCGCAGGTCGAGTGGCGATCGTGCGCGAGGCCGTCGGCGTAGCGGCCTACGCAGCGGGGGACTACGGGACCGCCCTCACGGAGTTGAAGGCCGCCTCCCGGATCTCCGGATCCTCGGACTACCTGCCGATGATCGCCGACTGCGAGCGTGGGCTGGGCCGACCCGAGCGGGCCCTGGCGCTGGCGTCATCGCCCGAGGCGAGCACCCTGGATCGAGCGGGGAAGGTCGAGCTGCTCATCGTGGCGGCCGGCGCGCGGCGCGACCTCGGTCAGCCGGAGGCCGCCGTCCTCACGTTGCAGGTCCCGGCGTTGAAGTCGCGCGGGCAGGGGGAGTGGTTGGCCCGGCTGCGGTACGCCTATGCCGATGCCCTGGTCGAGGTGGGCCGGGTTCGGGAAGCCCGGGAGTGGTTCGTGCGGTCCGCGGAGGTCGATCCCGAGGGGTCCACCGACGCGGAGGAACGGGTCGCCGAGATCGACGGGATCACGTTCGAGGAGCTCGAGGAGCTCGAGGAGCTCGAGGATGTCTCGGAGGGCGCTGGCTCCCCGGAGGGCGAGGCCGGGCCATCCGAGGGAGCCGGATCGCGGGCACCTGACGCGCAGGGCGGGGCCGGTGCAGGTCGTTGGCGCGAGGACCTCGATGGGCGGTGAGCCAAGCCCCGGCTCGGAGGCCACGGCGTCACCCGCCGCACGGTGTGGCTCCCGGCGCAGATCGGGTGACCAGCGGCTTCGGATCCACCGAGGCTGCGCTGGCCGCAGTGCACGATGTCGCGCTGCTCGACCTCGACGGCGTGGTGTACGTGGGTGCCGAGGCCGTCGCCCACGCGGCCGAGTCCCTCGATGAGGCCCTTGATGTGTACGGGATGCGCTCGGCGTTCGTGACCAACAATGCCGCACGGACCCCCGCCACGGTCGCAGCGCACCTCGTCGCGCTCGGCCTGCGGGCCGCGCCGGAGGACGTGGTCACCTCGGCGCAGGCAGGGGCGCGCATGCTCGCCGAGCGGGTGCCGCGCGGCTCGCACGTCCTGGTGATCGGTGGGCCGGGTGTCGGTGCGGCGCTTCGTGAGCGCGGGCTGGTCCCGGTGGAGTCGGTCGACGACGGGGCCGTGGCCGTGATGCAGGGCTACGGTCCGGACGTGGGCTGGAGTGCGCTCGCCGAGGGATCGCTCGCGATCGGGCGCGGGCTGCTGTGGGTCGCGACCAACCTGGACCGGACCATCCCGAGCCCGCGCGGACGGGTCCTGGGCAACGGGTCGATGGTCGCGGCACTTCGGCACGCCACGGGTGCCGAGCCGCTCGTGGCGGGAAAGCCCGAGCCACCGCTCATGCTCGAGTCGGTGCAGCGATCAGGTGCCGTGCGTCCGATCGTGGTGGGCGATCGCCTCGACACCGACATCGAGGGGGCGAACCGGAACGGGATTCCCTCGTTGCTCGTGCTCACCGGAGTCACCGACTGGCAGGACCTCGTCGATGCGCCGCCACCGCATCGCCCCACCTACCTGGGCCATGACCTGAGAGCGCTCCTCGCGCCCGCACCCCCGGTCGAGGTGCGACCGGGGGACGCCGTGGTGGAGTCCAGGTGTGGGCGTGTGGTTGTGCGGATCCCCACGGGGGTACCGGGCACGGGGGCGCCGGACGCAGGTTCCGGCGCAGACGTCCCGGGAGGAGCGGAGCCGATCCGCTCTCTGAGCTGTGGTGGCTGCCTGAGGGCCTGCGTGATGCCGGCCGTCACGCAGGAACTGTCGGAGACGTGGATCTCGATGTGGTTCGCGTCGTTGTCGCGGCCGCGTGGGCCATCGCCGACTCGGGCATGACGATCGCCGGTCCAGCGCGGGTGCATGCCGCGACCGGATGAGGGAGCCGGTGGGCGGTACCCTGCAGGCAGGGAAGGAGCCGCATGATCGACATCGTCAGGGACTACACCGCCATCGGCTTGGGCAGCGCGCAGGCGACCACGAACAGGGTGCTGGGAGCGGCGCACTCCAGCGCTCAGCGGGTGAGCACCTGGGGCAACGCCGATCAGGCCGGGGACGGCACAGAGTCCCGGGCCACCCTCATGGGATCCGTTGCCAGCGCCCCCCGGTCCCTGGCCGCCCATATCCAGGCCGAGATCGACTGCGCCGTCGAGCGTCTCGGGCTCGTGTCGGAAGCGGAGGTGCGCGCGCTGCGCCATCAGGTCCAGCGCCTTGAGCGCCATATCGCCGACATACGAGGCGATCGATGAGTGAGACCCCGCGGGTAGCCGAGCAGGCTGACGACCAGTTGTCCGACGCGGGCACCGTCGACGATGCGGCCGGAGACACAGTCGCCGCGGCCACACCCAGCACCCCCACCCCTACCCCCAGCACCCCTACCTCAAGCACGGCCGACCCGAGGGTCGATGACGCCCTGTCGCGGCTGGCTGAGATGGACGCCCTGCCGCTGACCGAGCAGGTCGAGGTGTACGCCGACATCCATCGACGCCTGGCCGGTGTCCTGGCCGATCCCGACAGCCAGGCGTAGCCGCATGGCCCGACGGCGGCTCGATGCCGAGCTGGTCCGCCGTGGCCTGGCGAGGTCCCGCGAGCACGCGCAGCAGCTCGTCGCCGACGGCCGGGTCCGCGTGGCCGGAGCGACCGCGACCAAGCCCGCGACGCAGGTCGAGGAGGCCGCTGCCCTCGTGGTCGTGGAGGCTGCGACGGGTCCCGACTACGTCTCCCGAGGAGCCCACAAGCTGATCGGCGCCCTGGACAGGTTCGATCCCACCGGTCGGATGGTGGGCGGACGTTGGGTCCTGGACGCCGGGGCGTCGACGGGCGGCTTCACCGACGTGCTGCTGCGCCGGGGTGCAGCCCACGTGATCGCCGTGGACGTCGGCTACGGGCAGCTGGCGTGGTCGCTGCGCAGCGACGAGCGCGTCACGGTGATGGACCGGACCAACATCCGCGGGCTCACGGTGCAGGACCTGCCCCAGCGCCCGGACCTGGTCGTGGCCGACCTGTCGTTCATCTCGTTGCGTCTGGTCCTCGGTGTGTTCGCCGGGATCGTGGCCGAGGACGCCGACCTGCTGCTGATGGTCAAGCCCCAGTTCGAGGTGGGCCGAGAGGCACTCGGAAGCGGTGGTGTCGTCCGCGAGCCCGCGCTGCGTGAGTCCGCCGTCCTGGAGGTGGCCAGGTCCGCGTGGGAGGTGGGACTCGGGACGGCCGGGGTCGTCGCCAGCCCGCTGCCGGGTCCCAGCGGCAACGTCGAGTACTTTCTCCATCTGCGGGCCGATGCCGGCCCGCCCGATCCGGCAGATGTTCGCCGCGCAGTGCAGGAGGGTCCGCAGTGACCGGGTACGCGCCGCAGGAGGATGCAGCGATGAGTGGTCGACGGATCCTTCTGGTCACCAACACGCGGCGCCAGGAGGCTGTCACCGCCGCCCGCGCGACGGCGGAGGCGCTGCTCGCTCGGGGCATGGGGGTGGTCGCCACCCGGGACGAGTGGGAGGTCCTCGACGTCCCGGGCGTGATGCCGGTCGACGCGCTTCCCGAGGGCGCGGCGGCCTCGGGGTGCGAGCTCGTCGTCGTGCTCGGCGGCGACGGGACCGTGCTGCGGGGGGCTGAGCGCGCCCGGGGCAGCGGCGTCCCCCTGCTGGGCGTGAACCTCGGGCACGTCGGGTTCCTCGCCGAGCTGGAGCGCGAGGACCTCCAGGAGGTCGTGGAGGCGGTCGTCGCCCGTGACTACCGCGTCGAGCAGCGTATGACCGTCGATGCCCGGATCCTCGACCAGGGCGTCGAGGTGGTGCACACCTGGGCGCTCAACGAGGTCTCCATCGAGAAGGCGCCCGAGGACCGGATGCTCGACCTGATGGTCGAGGTCGACGGCCGGCCGCTGTCACGCTGGTTGTGCGACGGCCTCGTCTGCGCAACCCCGACGGGCTCGACCGCGTACTCGTTCTCCGCCGGCGGGCCGATCGTCTGGCCCGAGGTGGAGGCCCTGCTGCTCGTGCCGTTGAGCGCACACGCGCTCTTCGCCCGGCCGCTGGTCACCGCGCCGACCACGCAGATCGTCATCGAGAGCGTCGCCCCGGAGAAGCAGGGGGTGCTCTGGGCCGATGGCCGCCGGTCGTTCCCGCTGCCGCACAACGCGCGCATCGAGGTGAGCCGGCACCCCGAGCCAGTCTCCTTCGCCCGCCTGCGCGATGCGCCCTTCACCGACCGGCTGGTCGCCAAGTTCGCGCTGCCCATCCAGGGATGGCGCGGGTCCGCGACGGAGAACCTGTGATCCACGAGCTGCGGATCACCGGGCTCGGCGTCATCGCGGAGGCCACGTGCCGGTTCGCGCCCGGGTTCACGGCCGTCACCGGCGAGACCGGTGCGGGCAAGACCATGGTCGTCAGCGGGCTGGGCCTGCTCACCGGAGGTCGTGCGGATGTGGGGCTGGTTCGGGTGGGGGAGTCCCAGGCCGCGGTCGAGGGCTGGTTCGACGCACCAGAGGAGGAGATCGGCGCGATCGTGGCCGACGCCGGCGGGGTCCTCGATGATGACGGGCTCACGGCGGCGCGGATCATCGCCACCCGCGGGCGCAGCGTGCTCGGCGGCCGGGGCGTGCCGACGGCGGTGATGGCCGACGTGGTGGGCCAGCTGCTGGTCATCCACGGACAGCACGACCAGACGCGCATCGGAAGCCGAGCGTTGGCGCTCCTGGACGCCTTCGCCGGCGAGGGCACGCAGGACCTGGCCCGTCGGGTGGGCCAGCTGCACGCTGAGCTGCGCAGCCTCCAACGGGAGCTCGGCGAGCTGCGCACGACCGAGCAGGAGCGGGCCCGCGAGCTCGACCTCCTGGAGTTCTCCCTGAACGAGATCGCGGGGGTCGACCCGCAGCCCGACGAGGACGTCCTGCTCGCGGCCGAGGCAGAGCGGCTCGCGAACGCCGAGGACCTCGTGGGGGCGGCGCACACCGCAAGGGAGGCCATCACGTCCGACGCGGATCTCGACGGCGCCTCCGACGCGATGGGTCTCCTGTCGGCCGCCCGTCGCGTGCTGGAGTCAGCGGTCGTCCATGACCCGGATCTGGCGGCGCCCGCCGCGGCGATCCGCTCGGCGATGGCGCAGCTCGGGGATGTCGCCGCCGACCTGTCGCAGTACGCCCAGGACATCGACGCCGATCCGCGTCGCCTGGCAGCCATCCAGGACCGACGGGCCGACCTTTCGCGGTTGACCCGCAAGTACGGGTCCAGCATCGCCGAGGTGCTCGAATGGTCGGCCACCTCAGCCGCCCGGGTGGCGCAGCTGGCCGGAGCAGATGACCGCATCGAGGCGCTGGCGGCGCAGGTGCAAGGCCTGCGCGTCCGGGCAGCGGGCCTGTGCGCCGAGCTCAGCGCCGCCCGCCGCGCTGCCGCGGACCGCTTCGCCGACGAGGTCGCCAGGGAGTTGGCGGCGCTGGCCATGCCCCGGGCTCGCGTCGCGTTCACGGTCACGACGACCCCTGACCCCGACGGCCTTCTGCTGCCGACGGTCAGGGCAGATTCCGCGCCGGCCGCCGGCGGCGTCGTGCATCCGGTCCACGGAGCAGCCCGAATCGATGACGCAGCGGGGAAGGCAACCCCTTCCGGTCCCGTCGCCTTCCGCGCCACCGGTGTCGACGACGTCGCCCTGATGCTCGCTGCCAACCCGGGCGCCCCGCTGCGCCCCATCGCGCAGGCAGCATCCGGTGGTGAGCTCTCCCGGGTGATGCTCGCGGTCCAGGTCGTGCTGGCCGGGGCCGACCCAGTGCCCACGATGGTCTTCGACGAGGTGGACGCCGGTGTCGGTGGGGCGGCGGCGATCGAGGTGGGGAGGCGCCTGCAGGAGTTGAGCACGCGCACCCAGGTGATCGTCGTGACGCACCTGGCCCAGGTGGCGGCGTTCGCCGACCGGCAGCTGGTCGTCACGAAGGACTCCGACGGGTCGGTGACCGAGTCGTCGGTCCAGGTCGTGGAGGGGGAGCAGCGGGTGCGTGAGCTGTCCCGGATGCTCGCCGGGCTGGCCGACTCCGAGGCAGCGGGAGCGCACGCCAGCGAGCTCCTGGAACTCGCCCACCGCGCGTCGCGGCGCGGATAGTCCGGAGCTGCGTCCGGAGCGCGATAGTCTGGTGGCCCATGGGTGCGCCGCAGACGACCAAGCATGTGTTCGTGACCGGAGGCGTCGCCTCCTCCCTCGGGAAGGGCCTGACGGCCTCCTCGCTGGGCAGCCTGCTGAAGGCCCGCGGCCTGCGGGTGACGATGCAGAAGCTGGATCCCTACCTCAACGTGGATCCCGGGACGATGAACCCGTTCCAGCACGGCGAGGTGTTCGTCACCGACGACGGTGCCGAGACCGACCTCGACGTCGGGCACTACGAGCGGTTCCTGGACACCGACCTGCACGGCTCGGCGAACGTCACCACCGGGCAGGTGTACTCCACGGTCATCGCCAAGGAGCGCCGCGGGGAGTACCTCGGCGACACCGTGCAGGTCATCCCGCACATCACCAACGAGATCAAGCGCCGCATCCGGGAGATGGCCGAGCCCGGCGTCGACGTGGTCATCACCGAGGTCGGCGGGACCGTCGGTGACATCGAGAGCCTGCCGTTCCTGGAGTCCGTGCGCCAGATCCGCCACGAGGTCGGCCGGGACAACACGTTCGTCCTGCACGTGTCGCTGCTGCCCTACATCGGGCCCTCCGGGGAGCTCAAGACCAAGCCCACCCAGCACTCGGTGGCGGCCCTGCGCTCGATCGGCCTGCAGCCCGACGCGATCGTCCTGCGCGCCGACCGCCAGGTGCCTGACAGCATCAAGCGCAAGATCTCGCTGATGTGCGACGTCGACGACGAGGCCGTCGTCGCCTGCCCCGACGCCCCCTCGATCTACGACATCCCCAAGGTGCTGCACACCGAGGGTCTCGACGCCTACGTCGTGCGGCGCCTCGGCCTGCCGTTCCGCGACGTCGACTGGACCGCCTGGGGTGAGCTGCTGCGTCGGGTGCACCAGCCGGCCCACGAGGTCACAGTGGCCCTGGTGGGCAAGTACGTCGACCTGCCCGACGCCTACCTGTCGGTGACCGAGGCCCTGCGTGCCGGCGGGTTCGCCAACGACTCGCGGGTCAACATCCGCTGGGTGGCCTCCGACGACTGCTCCACGCCGGCCGGGGCGCAGAAGGCACTCGGCGGGGTCGATGCCATCTGCGTGCCCGGAGGGTTCGGCGTCCGTGGCATCGAGGGCAAGCTCGGGGCCCTGACCTGGGCGCGTGAGTCCGGCACGCCGACACTCGGCCTGTGCCTGGGCCTGCAGTGCATGGTCATCGAGGCCGCGCGGAGCCTGGCCGGACTTCCCCAGGCCAACTCCCTGGAGTTCGACGAGAACACTCCTGACCCGGTCGTGGCCACCATGGCCGACCAGGTCGATGTCGTGAGCGGCGAGCGTGACATGGGCGGCACCATGCGCCTGGGTCTGTACCCGGCCGACCTCCTCGTCGGCAGCGTCGTCGCGGGGGCCTACGGAACCACGCACGTCGATGAGCGGCACCGGCACCGCTACGAGGTGAACAACGCCTACCGGCCGCACCTGGCAGAGGCGGGCCTGGTGTTCTCGGGGACCTCGCCGGACGGCCACCTGGTGGAGTTCGTCGAGCTCCCGCGTGAGGTGCACCCCTACTACGTGGGCACCCAGGCGCACCCGGAGTTCCGGTCGCGGCCCACGCGCGGGCATCCGCTGTTCGTGGGCCTGATCGCCGCGGCCCTGGCCCGGCGGACCGCGGGATGAGCGATACGGAGCACGACCTGCCCCTGGCCGACGAGCCGCACAGCTTCCCGGTCCTGGCCGAGGAGCACCGCTTCTCCGGCGCCAAGTGGTCGGTCTGGTCCGAGACCGTCGACATCGACGGTCATGTCGTGGTCCGCGACGTCCTGCGGCACCCGGGGGCCGTGGCCGTCGCCGCGGTGGACGATGAGGGCCGCCTGCTGCTGATCCGCCAGTACCGGCACCCAGTGGCCGCGTTCATGTGGGAGATCCCCGCCGGCCTGCTCGACAAGCCGGGGGAGGACCTCATCGAGTGCGCCCGGCGTGAGCTGGCCGAGGAGGCTGGGGTCACAGCCACGCAGTGGAGCCCGCTGCTCGAGTTGGCGCTGAGCCCCGGTGGGACCAGCGAGCGGATCACGATCTTCCGTGCCACGGGCCTCACCGTGGACCCGGCGTCCCGCCAGCACACGGGTGAGGCTGAGGAGCGCGAACTGCCCCAGCTCTGGGTTACGCTTTCCGAAGCGGTCGAGCGCTGTCTCGACGGATCCATCACCAATGCGACGGCTGTTGCTGCGGTTCTGGCACTCGCGGCCATGGATGAGTGAGGATTCCGTCGTCCGAGGCGTCGCGCGGCGCTGATTGTCACGGGCATCCCGCTAGGGCATGCTCGCTTCCGGTGGTCAGGAGAGGACGGCACAGATGAAGGTCGGCATCCCCAGCGAGGTCAAGAACAACGAGTTCCGGGTCGCGATCACGCCGGCCGGCGTCAACGAGCTCCGTCTTCATGACCACGAGGTGTATGTCCAGCGTGACGCGGGCCTCGGGTCCTCGATCACGAACGAGGAGTACATCGCCGCTGGTGCCACGATCCTGGACACGGCAGACGAGGTGTGGGCCACCGGGGAGCTGATCCTGAAGGTCAAGGAGCCCATCGCCGAGGAGTACCACCGGATGCGCTCCGGGCAGACGCTCTTCACATACCTGCACCTGGCAGCATCGCGGGAGTGCACGGACGCCCTGATCGACTCGGGCATCACGGCCATCGCCTACGAGACCGTGGAGCTACCTGATCGCTCGCTTCCGCTGCTGGCCCCGATGTCGGAGGTGGCCGGCCGACTGGCCCCGCAGGTCGGGGCCCATGCCCTCATGCGGGCCTACGGTGGCCGCGGCACGCTCATGGGTGGAGTGTCCGGCGTCTACGCCGCGAAGGTGGTCGTCCTCGGGGCCGGCGTAGCCGGGATGAACGCGGCGACCATCGCGCTGGGCATGCAGGCCGAGGTGCTGCTGCTCGACCTGAACATCGCCCGCCTGCGTGCGGCCGATGCCATCTACCACGGCCACATGCAGACCATCGCCTCGAACCGGTACGAGGTGGAGCGGGCCTGCCTCGATGCGGACCTGGTGATCGGCGCGGTCCTGGTCCCGGGGACCAAGGCCCCGAAGCTGGTCAGCAACGAGCTGGTCTCACGGATGAAGCCGGGCTCGGTCCTGGTCGACATCGCCATCGACCAGGGTGGCTGCTTCGAGGACTCCCGGCCGACCACGCACGCCGATCCGACCTACACGGTCCACGACTCGGTGTTCTACTGCGTGGCCAACATGCCCGGTGCCGTCCCACACACCTCGACCTACGCGCTGACCAACGTGACCCTGCCCTACGCCGTGGAGCTGGCCAACAAGGGCTGGAAGCAGGCCTGCCTCGATGACCACCCGCTCGCCCTCGGGCTGAACGTCCACGAGGGGCAGGTCGTCTACGGTGCGGTGGCCGAGGAGTTCGGCATGGAGCACCGGACCCTGGAGTCGGTCCTCGCCTAGTGCCCGAGTCCAGGACAGCCGGGCCGGTGCCCCGACCGAACGCCCTCGTACGCTCGGCACAGGTGTACCGCGACCACCTGACGGTCGAGCGCGGACTGGCACCGAACTCCCTGGCCGCCTACAGCCGCGACCTGCGCCGGTACCTGGAGTTCTGCGCGAGCCGGGGGATCACCGCCGCAGACCAGGTGACCGAGTCCGACCTCGGTGACTTCCTCGCATGGTTGCGCCAGGGCAGCCCTGGGCACGCCCCGTTGGCCGCCGCGAGCGCAGCCCGCACGCTGGTCGCGGTCCGGGGGTTCCACCGGTTCGCCGTCCAGGAGGGGATCAGCGCCACCGACCCGGGACGGGAGGTCAAGCCCCCGGCCGCGGCCAAGCGACTGCCCAAGGCTTTGACGGTCGAGGAGGTCGAGGCGATCCTGACCAGTACCGGCGGCGTGGCCGCCCAGCCCCTGGGTCTGCGTGACCGTGCCCTGCTCGAGTTCCTGTACGGGACCGGTGCGCGCATCAGTGAGGCCGTGGGCCTCGATCTCGACGCCCTCGACGTGGACAACGCCGTGGCCCATCTGCACGGCAAGGGTGGCAAGCAACGACTCGTGCCCCTCGGCAGCAAGGCGCGTGAGGCGCTGTCGGCGTACCTGGTGCGCTCGCGCCCCGGGTTGCTGGTCGGTGCCCAGCCCGCGGTGTTCCTCAATGCCCGGGGCGGGCGGCTCTCGCGCCAGAGCGCATGGACGATCCTGCGCAGCGCGGCCGAACGGGCGGGTGTCACCGCCGAGGTGTCGCCACACACGCTGCGCCACTCGTTCGCGACCCACCTGCTCGACGGCGGTGCGGATGTTCGGGTCGTCCAGGAGCTCCTCGGCCACGCCTCGGTCACGACCACGCAGGTGTACACCAAGGTGACGGTCGACCACCTGCGCGAGGTCTACGCCCTTGCCCACCCCCGCGCCCGAGGCTGATCCGCCCCGCGCCGGCCCGCCCCGCTCCCGATCGATCCGGATTCCCGACGAGTGACGATCCGAGGAACGGATGAATCCGGGATCGAGCCGCGGAATGGCGGATCGATCGGGCCTGCGATTGGGGTTGGCATTGGGGTTGGGGCTGGGGCTGGGGGACCGATCGGGGGGTGGGGTGGGGCGTGGGGTCCATTAGGCTGGGGCCGCTTCACCACCCTGGGAGGTGCGCGCATGGCGGCATCACGCAAGGCCAGCGACGGCCTGGGCCCGACCGGCCGGCCGCTGCCCGAGTTCGGCGTGCCCGGTCCCCGCACGACGTCGGGCCCGGCGGACATCATCGCCCTGTGCAACCAGAAGGGCGGGGTGGGCAAGACCACCACCACGATCAACCTGGGTGCAGCACTCGCCGAGTACGGTCGCCGCGTCCTGCTCGTGGACTTCGACCCGCAGGGCGCGCTCGGCGCCGGCGTCGGGATCCACCCGCACACCCTCGAGCACACGATCTACGACGTGATGATCACCGGGGACGCCACCGCCCGGGAGGTCATCCGCCCCACGGCGGTGCCCGGCATGGACCTGATGCCGGCGAACATCGACCTGTCCGGCGCGGAGCTGCTGCTGGTCTCCGAGGTCGGGCGTGAGCAGTCGCTCATGCGTGCCCTGCGCCCGGTGCGCAACGACTACGACGTGATCCTCATCGACTGCCAGCCCTCGCTGGGACTGCTCACGGTCAACGCGCTGACCGCCGCGCAGTGGGTGATGATCCCGCTGGAGTGCGAGTACTTCTCCCTGCGGGGGGTTGCGCTGCTCCAGGACACGATCCGCAAGATCCAGGAGCGGACCAACCCCGACCTCGAGCTCCTCGGCGTGCTGCCCACGATGTTCGACCGGACCGTGCACGCCCGGGACGTGCTGGGGCGCGTGGTCGAGGCCTTCGGGGACAAGGTGTTCCACACGGTGATCAGTCGAACCGTGAAGTTCCCCGAGACCTCCGTGGCCGGGGTGCCCATCACCGTGTACGCCCCGACCAGTGCGCCGGCCACGGCCTACCGCCAGCTGGCGCGCGAGGTGCTCGCGCGGATCGATCCGGCCAGCATCGGCCCGGTGGCCGCTGACCCGGATGGGTCCGAGGGAGATGGCCCGGCCGCCGAGCAGTTGGCGCTCGGATGAGCCGCGGTATGTCGTGGTGACGCCCGAGGTGGTGATTGCGCCCGAGGTGGAGGCGGCCCCCGAGGTGGACGTGGCCCCCGAGGTGGACCTGGCCGGGCCCAAGGCGTTCGCCGTCCGGGTGGGCGGTTTCGAGGGGCCCTTCGACCTGCTGCTGAGCCTGATCGCCCGGCACCGGATCGAGGTGACGGAGCTGGCCCTGCACGTGGTCACCGATGACTTCATCGCCCATGTGCGCGCGCAGGGCGTCGAGTGGGACCTCGATGAGGCCACGTCGTTCCTGGTGATCGCCGCGACTCTGCTGGACCTCAAGGCCGCGCGCCTGCTCCCCGACGGATCGGTGGAGGACGAGGAGGACCTCGCCCTGCTGGAGGCGCGCGACCTGCTGTTCGCCCGGCTGCTGCAGTACCGGGCGTTCAAGGAGGTCGCGGCGCTCCTGGACGGCATGCTCACCGATGCCGCGACCCGGCGCCCGCGTGAGGCCGCGCTCGAGCCCTGGCTTGCCGAACTGCTGCCCGAGGTGCTCCTGGGGCTGGGTCCGGTCGAGTTCGCCGCGATCGCCGAGGCCGCGTTCGAGCCCCGCCCGCCGGACCCCGGCGTGTCGATCACGCACATCCACGCCCCGGCGGTGAGCGTCCGGGAGCAGGCGGCGATCCTCGTGGAGCGGCTGCGCCGACGCGGCGTCGCCACGTTCCGCGCGCTGACCGACGACGCCCCCAACACGCTGGTCGTGATCGGACGCTTCCTCGCCCTGTTGGAGCTCTACCGCGACGGCGTGGTGACCTTCGAGCAGGCTGCGGCCCTCGGAGACCTGAGCGTGCGCTGGGTCGGCCCCGACGACGCCGAGGCCGCCCAGATCGCCGAGCGCGCGGTCACCGATGAGTTCAGGGGTGTCGTCGAACCGACCGATGCCCGATCCGAGGAGGAACAGTGACCGAGCTCGACCAGGCTGAGCACGACACCGGGGTGGACCCGATGGACGTGGCGGGCGACGAGGGGTCCGGTGACCGCGACGAGGGCTCCGAGGACGCACTGCTGGCCGACGCCCTGGGCGCCCCGACGCTGGAGGCGGCGGTGGAGGCGGTCCTGCTGCTGGCCGACGAGCCGATGGACATGCTCACGCTGGCCACCATCGTGCGCCGCCCTGCTGATCAGGTCGAGGCCGTCGTACGCGGGCTCTCGGCCCAGTACACCGAGGACGGCCGCGGCTTCGACCTGCGCGAGGTGGGCGGCGGCTGGCGGTTCTACACCCGGGGCGACTGCGCCGAGGTCGTCAGCCGCTACGTGGTGGACGGGCAGCAGGCGCGCCTGACCCAGGCCGCACTTGAGACCATGGCGATCATCGCCTACCGGCAGCCGATCTCCCGGGGGCGGATCAGCGCTGTGCGCGGGGTGAACGTCGACGGGGTCGTGCGCACGTTGATCACTCGCGGGCTGGTGGAGGAGGCCGGGGTGGAGCCCGGAGGCCACGCGACGTTGCTGCGCACCACGCCGTACTTCCTGGAACGCCTCGGAATCGCCAGCCTGTCGGAGCTGCCTCCACTGGCCGACCATGTCCCGACGTACGCCGAGATCGGCGACCTGGTGGACCTCCCATGAGCCCGCGTGAGGACGTGCCCACCGAGGGTGTGCGCCTGCAGAAGGTCCTGGCCGCGGCCGGCCTGGGGAGCCGGCGCGCGTGCGAGGTCCTGATCGATCAGGGCCGGGTCGAGGTGGACGGCAAGGTGGTGCGCGAGCAGGGCATGCGCGTCGACCCGCAGACCGCGGTCGTCCGGGTGGACGGCCAGCGGGTGCCGACGGCGGCGGGGACCGTCGTGGTGGCCGTGAACAAGCCTCGTGGCGTGCTCTCGACGATGTCCGATGATCGCGGGCGTCCCTGCCTGGGTGACCTCGTGGCCGACCGTTCCGAGCGGCTGTTCCACGTCGGTCGGCTGGATGCGGACACTGAGGGCCTGATCCTGCTCACCAACGACGGCGAGCTGGCCAACCGGCTCGCGCACCCCTCGTACGGGGTGGCCAAGACCTACCTGGCCACCGTGGCCGCACCCCTGCCGCGTGGTGTCGGTCGGCAGCTGACGACGGGCATCGAGTTGGAGGACGGACCTGTCCGGGCTGACTCGTTCAAGGTCGTCCAGAGCCTGCCCGGCCAGGTCCTGATCGAGCTCGTCCTGCACGAGGGCCGCAACCACATCGTGCGGCGCATGTTCGAGGCTGTCGGCCATCCGGTGCTGTCCCTGGTGCGCACGCGCATCGGTCCGATCGTCCTGGGCCAGCAGCGTCCCGGCACGGTCCGGGTGATCTCGGGCGCGGAGGAGCGGGCGCTCTACACCGAGGTGGGGTTGTAGTCGGTCGTCTCCTCGCGACCGGTTGCCCGTCCGGTCCAGGTGTCCATCGTGGTGGTCCCGCCGAAGAACCCGTTGACGGCGTTGAAGGCCCGGTGCGGCAGGACGCCGCGCAGCACCGGTGCGACCTTCACCAGCCATGGGGTGCGCACGTATCCGCGGTCGTGCAGCACGCCCCGGACCACGGCCTGGGCGACGTCGTCGGGCGTCAGGACGCTCGTCAGGCGCAACGGCCGGGCGCCCTCGAACAGCCCGGTCGACACGACTCCCGGGCACACCGTCGTGACGTGGACGTGCGTGTGGCCCTGCTTGGCCAGCTCCAGCTCGATGGACTCGGAGAAGCCGATGACGCCCCACTTGCTCGCCCCGTAGGTCGAGCCACCGGGTGCGCCGCCGTAGCCGGCCAGGCTCGCGATGGTGACCAGGTGGGCGTCGGGACGGGCGATGAGGTCCGGCAGGAAGGCGTGCGTGAGGATCACCGGACCCAGCAGGTTCACCCCGAGCGTGGTCAGGTGCCGCTCGAGCGGAACATCGAGGAAGTAGCCTCCGAACACGGTTCCGGCGTTGTTGACCAGGACATCGATCGGGCCGCCGTCGGCGTTGATGCGGTCCCGCGCGCGGGCGACATCCTCGGGGTCGGTGACATCGAGTCGGTACTCCGCGACCTCCCTGCCTGCGTCCCGCAGGTGTGTCGCGGCCTGGGCCAGCAGCGGCTCGTTGATGTCGGTGAGCACCAGGCGGGCCCCCTGCGCGCCGAAGTGCTGCGCCATCGCGTAGCCGATCCCGGAGGCACCTCCGGTGATGAGCACGCGCTTGTCCTCGAGGGTTCGCATGATGACCTCCCGCTCGCCAGCGGCGACCCTGCTGTGCCGCCGGATCCACGCTACCCGTGCAGCCCCGGCTCCGGGCGGCCAGCCCGGCGCCCCCGGCCGTGTCCCCGGGCGCCTCGACCGCGACGCGTCGCCGGACCGTTAGGCTGGCGCCGACGACCCTGGGGAGGCGAGATGGCCGTGCGGGCTGTGCGTGGGGCAACGCACCTGAGTGCCGACGACGCCGATGAGATGCGCGAGGCCGTGGTCGAGCTCGTCACGGCGATGCTCGCGCGCAATGCGCTGAGCACCGATGACCTGATCTCGGTGCTCTTCACCGCCACGCCGGACCTGGTGTCGGCGTTCCCTGCGGGTGCGGCCCGGGCACTGGACATCGGAGATGTCCCGCTGATCTGCGCCCAGGAGATCGATGTGGTCGGCGCCATGCCGCGGGTGGTCCGGGTCATGGCCCATGTCGAGTGCGACCTGCCTCGCGCCGAGGTCACGCACGTGTACCTGCGGGGGGCCGAGGCCCTGCGCACGGACCTGGCCCAGTGAGCGGGCTTCCTGAGCCGGTGCTGATCGTGGGCACCGGGCTCATCGGGACGTCCCTGGCGCTGTCGCTGCGGCGACGTGGCGTGGTCGTGTGGCTGGCGGATCGGGACCCGGAGGCGGTCGCGGTGGCCGCCGCCCGTGGCGCGGGTGAGCCGCTCCCGATCGGTGCGGCCGGGGGAGCCATGCCATCCGAGCCGGGGTTGGTTGTGGTGGCGGTTCCGCCGGCGGTGACGGCCGCAGTGGTCGCGGACTCGCTGCGGCGGTTCCCCGGCGCCGTGGTCACCGATGTCGCCTCGGTGAAGGTGCCGATCCATCGGGCGCTCGTCGCTGCGGGCGTGGACGCCTCCCGGTACGTCGGGGGCCATCCCATGGCCGGGCGCGAGGTGTCTGGACCCGCGGCTGCCCGTGCGGACCTGATCGATGACCGGCCGTGGGTGATCACCCCGCACCCCGCCGCGGACGAGGCCGCCGTGGACGCCGTGCAGGAGCTGGCGCTGGCGGCGCGTGCCCTCCCCATCGTGATGCCCGCCGCGGAGCACGACCGTGCCGTGGCCGTGGTCTCGCACACCCCGCAGATACTGTCCTCCCTGTTGGCCGCCCGGCTGCTGGACTCCTCGGACACCGTGGTCTCGATCGCCGGGCAGGGCCTGCGGGACATGACCCGGATCGCCGCCTCCGACCCCGACCTGTGGGTCGAGATCCTGTCGGCCAACGCGACGCCCGTGGCCGCGGTGCTCGGCGCACTGCGGGCCGACCTGGACTCGCTGCTGCACGCGCTGGGCAGCATCGACCAGGGCGGCGAGGATGTCGTGGCCGAGGCGCTGCGCCGGGGCAACGCCGGCCGTGACCGGGTGCCGGGCAAGCACGGCGCGCGTCCCTCGCCCACGGCGGTCGTGCCCGTGGCAGTGCCCGACCAGCCCGGTGAGCTCGGTCGGCTGTTCGCGGCCGTGGCCGAGGCCGGGTACTCGGTGGAGGACGTCCGCATCGAGCACGTGCTCGGCCGGCCCACGGGCGTCGTGGAGATCACCGTCGGCGACGTGTCGGCCGGGCCCCTCGCGCACGCGCTGGGTGCGCAGGGCTGGGACGTGCGGGCCTGACCCCAGGCCTGGGCGCTAGGGTGTGGCGTCGTGGACCCCAGTCGTGCAGTCGTGGCCATCGATGGACCCTCAGGCAGTGGCAAGTCCAGCACCAGCCGCGGCGTGGCTCGGGCCCTGGGCCTGGACTACCTGGACACCGGGGCGATGTACCGGGCGATGGCCTGGTACATGCTCGACCGCGGCGTGGACATCGCTGATCCGGGGGCCATCGCCGCGCTGGCCGCGGGGCCGGTACTGCACTCCACCACGGATCCCGACGCCCCGACGATCGCCGTGGACGGCGTCGACGTCAGTGGGCCGATCCGTGGGGAGGCCGTGACCGGGGCCGTGAGCCCGGTGGCGGCCGTGCCCGAGGTCCGGTCGCGCCTGGTCGAGCTGCAGCGCGCTGTGGTGGCAGACGTCCTCGCCGGAGGTCGGGGGATCGTGGTCGAGGGCCGGGACATCGGGACGGTCGTCCTGCCGGATGCCACCGCCAAGATCTTCCTCACCGCCGACGCCGACGCCCGTGCCGCCCGACGGGCGCTCGAGGACGCGGGGCGCGCAGGGGAGGGCGCTCCCGCTGCGGGCGACATCGCCGCGACCGCCGCCTCCCTGGCCGAGCGCGACGCGATCGACTCCGGGCGCGCCGTGGCCCCGCTGCGTCGCGCGGACGGCGCAGTCCAGGTCGACGGGACGTACCTGACCCTCGACGAGGTGATCGCCACGATCGTCGGCATCGTCGAGGACGCCTGCGCGGCGCACTGACCGTCAACCGCACCCACCCAGCGCCCCACCGAGCTCCCCACCCACGCAGACCCTCCCGTGAGGAACGGGCCCACCGTGACGGACGGGAGGATCTGTACTTTCGTGGAGGGTTTGCCCGGCGGGTCCGGGTCCGGGCGCACTCGACGGGCGAGGTGGGGGGTCATTGCTCAACTACCCTTGGCACATGAGTGACACGCCGAGCCAGGACGCATCCGACCCCGATGCCGGGGAGTGGGTGTCGCTCGGCGACGTCGACCCGACCGCCGGCGACGGCACCTTCGAGGTCGACGAGACCGCCTGGGAGTTCGACGAGGAGGCTGAGCGCGCTGCGCTGGCCGCCGCGGCGGAGGAGTTCGGTGTCGAGCTCGACGAGGACGATCTGGCCGAGGCCGGCGGGCACGCGCTGCCCGTGGTGGCGATCATCGGGCGACCCAATGTGGGCAAGTCCACGCTCGTCAACCGGATCCTCGGGCGCCGTGAGGCGGTCGTCCAGGACATCCCGGGCGTGACGCGCGACCGGGTCGCCTACGACGCCGACTGGTCCGGGCGCCGCTTCGTGCTGCTCGACACCGGTGGGTGGGACCCGGACGCGAGCGGGCTGGCCGCGCGGATCTCCGACCAGGCCGAGCGTGCGGTGGCGATCGCCGACGTGGTCATCCTCGTCGTCGATTCGACGGTGGGGGCCACCGACGCCGAGGAAGCCGTCATCAAGGTCCTTCGGCGCGCGGGGAAGCCCGTGGTCCTCGCGGCGAACAAGGTCGACGACGAGCGCGCCGAGGCCGATGCGGCGATGCTGTGGTCGCTCGGGCTCGGGCAGCCGTATGCGGTGTCCGCGCTGCACGGGCGGGGCAGTGGTGACCTGTTGGACGCGGTGCTCGAGGTGCTGCCCGAGCAGGGCGCCGGTCGCTCGCACGACACCGGACCCCGGCGCGTGGCGCTGGTCGGCAAGCCGAACGTCGGCAAGTCGTCGCTGCTCAACAAGCTCGCAGGGCAGGAGCGGGCCGTGGTGTCCGAGGTCGCCGGGACGACGGTCGATCCGGTCGACGAGATCGTGGTCATCCGCGACCGCGAATGGCTGTTCGTCGACACCGCCGGGATCCGCCGCCGGGTCCGGGTGGCCAGCGGGCACGAGTACTACGCCTCACTGCGCACGCACGCCGCACTCGAGAAGGCCGAGGTTGCGGTCGTGCTCGTGGACGGTGGCGAGCCGATGAGCGAGCAGGACCTGCGGATCACGTCGATGGTGGTTGAGGCCGGTCGTGCGCTGGTGCTGGCGATCAACAAGTGGGACCTGGTCGACGAAGAGCGCCGCCGCTACCTCGAGCGCGAGATCGAGCGAGACCTGGCCCCGATCGCCTGGGCGCCGCGGGTCAACGTCTCGGCGCTGACCGGGCGCTCGGTGGACAAGCTCGTGCCGGCGCTCGACGCGGCCATCGCCGGCTGGGAGACGCGGGTGTCGACCGGGCGGCTCAACCAGTTCCTCAAGGAGCTGGTCGCGGCCCATCCGCACCCGTTGCGTGGCGGCAAGCAGCCGCGCATCCTCTTCGGCACCCAGGCCGCGACCCGGCCGCCGACGTTCGTCCTGTTCACCACGGGATTCCTCGAGGCCGGCTACCGGCGGTTCGTGGAGCGGCGCCTGCGTGAGGAGTTCGGGTTCGTCGGCACGCCGATCCGGATCAACCTACGGATCCGGGAGAAGCGCGGCGCCGGGCGGTAGGCGGGGCGTCAGACCTCCTTGGGGACCTTCCCGAACAGGGTGAACAGCGTGCACATCACGCGGTGGCCACCGTCGGACGTGGGCCCGAACATGAGTGGGCACCCACCGTCGATCACGGTCACCCCGTTCTGCCGGCCGAGCGCCGTGGCGGGCTCTGAGACGCTGCCGGCGCCGAACGAGCGGTGCATCCACACGTGGGTGATGCCCAGGTCGATGGCCTCGCGCATGGTCGCTTCGGCGCGCTCCGGACGGGTGCCGATCACGACCGCCTCGACCCCGCCGGGTATCGAGCGCAGGTCCGGGTAGGTCTGATCACCCTCGGCTGTGGGTTCGTTGGGATTGACCGCGAAGACCTGGTACCCGCGCTCGCGCATGCGCGTGTAGACGGCGTTGCTGCCGTGGCCCTTCGGGTTGGCCGACACACCCGTGACGGCGACTCGCTTGAGCGCGAGGAACTCGGTGGCGGCGTCCTTGGTGAGCGTCATCGTTGTGGCTCCTGGGAGATGGCGCCGACGATCGGCGCCGCTCACCACGCTAGGGCGTCCGCGTGCGCGGCGGGATGGCCGATGGTCCCGACCTCGACGGCCGCTGCAGCGGGGTTGGGGTGCGATTTCGGGTCGGCCATCGGCTGGGCTATCCTTGCGGGGCCCCGCGAGGGGAGTTCGGGCTGTAGCGCAGCTTGGTAGCGCACTTGACTGGGGGTCAAGGGGTCGTGGGTTCGAATCCCGCCAGCCCGACCAGTATCAGAGCAGGTCAGAGGCCAGTTTCCGCCCCTCGGAGACTGGCCTCTCGGTTGTCCTGCGCCAGTTTCTGCGCCAATTCCGTGAGGGGCGGTCAAGTGCGCGCTTGGGGGAGGGCACAGCGAGTTAAGCAAACTCTCCCTTTAGGGGGCCGCGGGGGCGCGGCACTAATCGGCAGGGAGCCCACCCTCGCGCCGCCAGAGCCCGTTCTCAGCGATGTCGTCTTCTTCACCCAACGAGGCACCTCGAAGGCCGAGCCCAGCCTGCAGTGCCCGGACTACAACGCCGTGATGCTGTTCGCGGCCGTGGCCGGAGCGTCGACCGAGGAGAGGCGCGCTGACCAGCGGGCCACGTTCTGGGCCTGTGTCGACGGTTTCCGCGACCAGGGCGTGGACTTCTCCGCCCACCACACCGATGAGAACGCCGACGACGTCGCCGACATCGTCACGGCGTTGGGCTACGACAAGGTGATCTACGAGGGCGCCTCCTACGGAACTTGGTTGGGCCAGGTTCTCGCCAAGCGATCTGGCGGTCGGGGCGCTGACCGCCGACGTGCGCCCGCTGCCCAGCGTCTCGGCCTACGACGAACTGCTCACCAGCAAGCCTGAACCACGAGGAGGTCGGGTCCTGACGCGCCCCGGAGGAGTCACCGACCCGGCGGCAGACGCCAGCCTCGAACTGGCCGTTCGGTTGCTGCTCATCCCCGGTGGCCTGTGTGGGGCTGTCAGGCGTCTCTGCGGGCAATGACGAGGTTGCTCATTGCCCAGCAGAGCAGCACCCAGGCAGCGAAGACCGCCAGGTGCTCGTAGGCCTCACCGGTGGACAGCGTCAGCGACACCGCCTGGTTGGCGTTGTAGAACGGCAGCACCATCGCCACCGCCTCGGAGGCAGTGATCTGGAGGAGGACCGTCTCCCCGATGACAGCGAAGACAAGCGGCACTGCAACGCCCACGATCGTGCTCTTGGCCAGCCCGGCAAGCGCGAACCCGATGACCGCCCAGCCGACGATCACCAGCACGGCCCGGGCCGAGAGGTCCAACCAGTCCAGCGTCGAATCGGTCGAGGCGCCGGAGAGCGCGCCCAGCGCCCCTCCGATGAGCGACGCGAGCAGGCTGGCCGCGGCCACGAGACCGGCGACGATCCCGAGTTTGGCGTTGAGGATGTCGTAGCGCCGTGGGAAGGTGATGAACAGGTGGCGGATCGTGTTCCACCGGTACTCGGTACCGATCGCGATGGCGCCCACAGCCGCGGCGAAGATTCCGGCCTCGCCCACGTGGCGCACCGCCCCCGCGGCGAGCCCCCCCGGGGTGTCTGAGGCCATGTTGTTCAGGCCCCCGATGACGGCTGGAACCAGGATCAAGCCAAGCAGCACAGCCGTGGACCGGATCGACTTGATGCGCCGCCACTCGAAGGCGGTCGCGGGTGGAAGGGTCAACGTCATGAGGCCATCTCCTTGCCGGTGTACTCCTCGGCGTCTCTGGTCAGTTCCATGAACGCCTTCTCCAGGGATGGCGTCCTACCGAGCAACTCACGCACAGGCTGCCCGCTCTGGTGGGCGATCAGGCCCACCTGTTCGGTCGAGGCCCCCGTGATGACCAGGCCATCGGATCCTTCGAATGTGGCATGCAGTCCGGTGGCGGTCACCGCCGGCATCAGGGCGGTGGGGTCCGGGACGCGGACGAGGACGTCGCTGGAGACGTTCTTCGCCAAGAAGCCCTCGACGCTGTCGTCGGCCAGGACGGTTCCCCTGCCGATCACGATCAGGTGGTCGGCCATCACCTGCATCTCGGCCAGCAGATGGCTGGACACGAGGACGGTTCGACCCGAGTGCGCGTACGCGCGCAGGAACTCGCGCAGCCACTGGATCGACTGCGGGTCCAGCCCGTTGGCGGGCTCGTCGAGCATGAGGACCTCAGGTTCGGCGAGGATCGCGGTCGCCAACCCGAACCTCTGGGCCATGCCCAGGGAGAACTCCTTGGGGGCCTGTGTTGCAACCGAGGCCAGGCCCACCGTCTCGATGACTTCATCGACCCTGTCGCGTCCCACGCCGGAGGCGGCCGCCTGCATCCACAGGTGCTCGCGGATGTTGCGGCGGGGATGGAACGACTTCGCGTCGAGGTGGGCGCCAACGACCCTCGACGGGGTCGGCAGGTCCCGCAGCAAGCGGCCGTCGAACTCCGTACGACCGTCTCCGGCATCCAGCCCAAGCATCAGACGCATCGTCGTCGACTTGCCCGAGCCATTCGGCCCGAGGAAGCCCGTCAAGCGCCCCGGACGTAGCGTGAAGCTCACATCATCGACAGCCCGTTTCCGGCCGTAAGACCGGCCCAGGCCGACAGCATCGACTCTCATGAAATCCTCTCAGTCGTTCGTGATCGTGCCCGGCACCGGCAGGATGGGGATTTGCCGAAGGCCCCGCTGGGTTCGTGACGTACTGCACGCTGGCCTGGGCGTCGCTCGGGTGTAACGCTCTGTCGGGTCGACGCCGCGCGAAGTGATGGCGTCAGTGCTGGGCGGCCGGTTGTTCGTCGGAGGTGGCTTTCGGCCTGCGCTTCTGCGGGTCGGGCGCGTAGCGGAGCTGGGCGAGACTGCCGTCTCGGTATCTCAGGGTGAGGTAGCCCACGAGCAGTGCGATGACGACGAAGCGGGACAGGATGCCGATGATGCCGGCCTCGGGGCCGAAGTCTCCACCGGTCACGAGGTCGGAACCCGTGCTGGTTGTCGTGAGCGGTCCGGGGAAGTCCTTGCCGCTGACCGGGAAGCCGAGCAGGGTCTGGGTGAAGTTCCAGCCGATGTGGAGGGCGATGGGGAACCAGATGTTCATGGCGCCGAGGAACGCCATTCCGTAGATCAGACCGCCGAGGGCGTTGCCGAGCACCGAGATGGCGGACGCGCCGGGGTTGGTCGCGTGGATCAGGCCGAACAGGACGGCCGAGAGCAGCACGGGGATCCATCTGTTCGTCCCCCACCGGACCATGCCGAGGACCACGACCAAGCCGCTGAGCAGCAGCGACCGGAAGAAGATCTCCTCGATCGCGGCATTGGCGGCGATGTCTGCGAACGTGGTCAGGAAGGTGCTCAAGTCGTAGGGCGCCGACTCCACCGTGATGACTCCCAGGCCCAACTCGACCAGGAACACCCCGAGAATGGCCAGCGCAGTGATGGCGAACCCGACCACCAGGTCGGGGATCGTCCAGCGCGTGACCCTGAAGCCGAGGTTGGCGAGCACCGGCTGGTCTCGCCTCCGCCAGACCACGATCGCGATGATTCCCAGCACGGGTGCGAGGACGAACGTCACAATGTCGGTCAAGGTGGCTCCTTCGGCGGGTCACGACAGCTGCATGAAGTCACGGTCCCCGGCGGGGGCTGCTGCAGCGGTGGGTGACAGGTTGGGTCAGGCTGCCTGAGTGGCTGGTATGGATGGTCCTCGTACTCGATGGCAGGGACGGGCACGAATTCGCCATGTAACGGTTACGCCCGGAAGGGCCTGTGTGGTCGCCACCAGTCGGCGGTACGTTCCGACCCACTCAGCCGCTCACCACCCTTACCCGGAACGGACCTTCATGAGCACCTCGACATCTGACACCGGCGTCACGTCCCGCGCGCGGGTCCGTGTCGGTATTCCCGCCGCCACCGTCGTCTTCGTTGTCTACAGCGTCATCTTCATCGGACTGCTCAAGCAGTCCGGCACCCCGTACGCGGACATGCTGGACACCGCCGACAGCACTTTGCAGGGTCCCGTCCGGTCGCTTGCGGCTGGCTCGGTCTGGTTGGTCGTGTTCCTGCTGTGGGCCCGGTGGGACCACGTGTTCACCGACTGGCGACGGCTCCGCATGGGGTTCTGGCTGTGGCTGCCCGCCGGGTTGATGGTTGTCGCCTTCGCGATGCAGTTCGCCGGTGTCGCGTGGGGCGAGTTCACCGGAGCCCACCTGCTGTGGATCGTGGTGGCCGCCGTGCTGGTGGGGTTCGCCGAGGAGACCCTGTTCCGAGGGATCATCCTGCGTGCCCTGCGCGAGGGTGGCCGCCACGAAGGCGTCGTCGTGCTGGTCAGCAGCCTGTGGTTCGGGTGGTTCCACCTCACCAACCTGTTCGTCGGCTCTCCACTGGCCGCTGTGATCCAGCAATGCGTCATCGCCTCGATGGCAGGTGTGGCCCTGTACCTGTGGCGACGGGGCCCCGGCGTGCTCGTGGCAGGCATGGTCATCCACGGCCTGTGGGACATGTCCGGCTTCCTGCTCGGCGCGCACATGATTGACGGCTCGCAGTTGCCCCAGCTCGGCTCACTCGTGGGCTACGTCACCTACCTGACCGCGGTGGTCGCGCTGGTCATCATGTGGCGCCGTCACGACGTCGCTGCGTCGATCACCCCGGGTCACCGGCGACGCCGCAGACCTGAGTTGCGCCACCGACACTGAACCGCGCTCGGGGGACGCGGCAGGTTCGGGATCGGCTGCGCGAACCGCTCAGTGATCGTCAGTTCGGAGGTTGTCTCGTGTTGGTATCCCTCGTGCCTTCAAGCCCACGTCCCGGGGAAGGCGCGTGCCCGAAGACCGAGTTCCGAGCGATCACGGCTCGCCAATGCGGCCGAATGAAGCCTCGGAGGTCGTCAGTGAGCTCACGAGGGTGCTCGGGAGGGCGGCTATGAGCAGGTCGCCCCAGCCCAGGGACTTCTTTGCCTACATCGTCAGCGAGACCCTGGCCGGCCGCGGTGAGCGGCTGTCCGAGCGGACGGTCGGCCGAAGTGTGCTCGGGCGGCGCGCCGACACGTTCGACGGCCGGTTCGGCGCCTCCGTGCGGGTCTGTGCCGGTCGCCTCCGCAAGTCCTGGGAGGAGTACTACTCAGCCGAGGGCTGGGCGGATCGGCGCCGCATCAAACTGCCCCATGTCTCCTATGTCTCACGATTGGTCAGGTCGGCGCCCACCGAGTTGCCCGCCGGGCCCGAGAAGA
>CAWFSG010000022.1:0-36173 GCA_963818445.1 uncultured Actinomycetes bacterium | reverse complement strand
ACCGCCCCTTCGGGCCACGACGCCTAGTTGCTGAAGTCGCGGTAGTCGTAGTCCTCCAGCGGGACCGCACCGGAGTCTGAGGAGCCGAAGCCGCCGGTGTACAGCGAGTCGTCGTAGCCGCTGAACGAGGCGTACATCGCTGCCTTGGCCTCCTCGGTCGGCTCCACCTTGATGTTGCGGTACCGGGGAAGGCCCGTCCCGGCGGGGATGAGCTTGCCGATGATGACGTTCTCCTTGAGGCCCAGCAGCGGGTCGCTCTTGGCCTCGATCGCAGCCTCGGTGAGCACCCGGGTGGTCTCCTGGAAGGAGGCCGCCGACAGCCACGACTCCGTGGCCAGCGACGCCTTCGTGATGCCCATCAGCTCCGGACGGGCTGAGGCCGGCTTGCCGCCCTCAGCCACCACGGTGCGGTTGCCCGACTCGAACAGCCCGCGCTCGACGAGCTGCCCGGTCAGGAAGTCCGCGTCGCCGCTCTCGATGATCGTGACGCGCTTGAGCATCTGGCGCACGATCACCTCGATGTGCTTGTCGTGGATCGACACGCCCTGCGAGCGGTAGACCTCCTGCACCTGGTCGACCAGGTGCAGCTGCACCGCGCGCTGGCCCATGACCCGCAGGACCGTCTTCGGGTCCACAGCGCCGACGGTCAGCTGCTGGCCGACCTCGACGTGATCGCCCTCGGTCACCTTGACGCGCGAGCGCCGCGAGATCGGGTGCTCCTCCTCGGCAGACCCATCGTCGGGGACGATGACGATCTTCTTGGCGCGGTCGGTCTCCTCGATGCGCACCCGACCCGCGGACTCGCTGATCGGGGCCACGCCCTTGGGCGTGCGCGCCTCGAACAGCTCGACGATGCGGGGCAGGCCGTGGGTGATGTCCTCGCCGGCCACACCACCGGTGTGGAAGGTGCGCATCGTCAGCTGCGTGCCGGGCTCACCGATGGACTGCGCGGCGATGATGCCGATGGCCTCGCCCACGTCCACGAGCTTGCCGGTCGCCAGCGAGCGGCCGTAGCAGGTGGCGCACGTGACGACCTTGGAGTCACACGTCAGCACCGAGCGCAGGCGGACCTTCTCGACCCCGGCCTCGCAGAGCCGGTCGACCAGGGTGATCGAGAGCTCCTCGCCCGAGGGCGCCAGGACCTCACCGTCGAGGACCACGTCCTCGGACAGGATCCGCGACACCGCAGAGGTGTCCACGTGCTCGTCGGGCGTCACGACGCCGTCCTCGCCGCGGTTGCCGATCACCATCGGGCAGGCCGCGGTCGGTGCCGCAGTCCTCCTCACGGATGATCACGTCCTGCGACACGTCCACCAGGCGCCGGGTCAGGTACCCGGAGTCGGCGGTCCGCAGCGCGGTGTCGGCCAGGCCCTTGCGGGCACCGTGCGTGGCGATGAAGTACTCCAGCACCGACAGGCCCTCGCGGTAGTTGCTCTTGATCGGCCGCGGGATGATCTCGCCCTTCGGGTTGGCCACCAGGCCACGCATGCCCGCGATCTGGCGGACCTGCATCCAGTTGCCACGGGCACCGGAGTTCACCATCATGAACACCGGGTTCGTGGCCGGGAAGTGCTCCTTCATGGCCTCGGCCACCTCGTCGGTGGTCCGCGTCCAGATCTCGATGAGCTCCTGGCGGCGCTCGGCGTCGGTGATCAGGCCGTCGTCGTACTGGTCCTGGACGGCGGCCGCACGCTTCTCGGCCTCCTCCATCAGCTCGGCCTTCTTCGGCGGCGCCACCACGTCGTCGAACGAGATGGTCACCCCCGAGCGGGTCGCCCAGCGGAAGCCGAGGTCCTTGATCTCGTCGAGCGTGTTGGCCACGTTGGTCTTCGTGTACCGCTCGGCGAGGTCGTTGACCAGGGTCCCGAGGCGCTTCTTGTCGATGTCCTCGTTGACGAACTCGTAGTCCGCCGGCAGGGCCTCGTTGAACAGCGCCCGACCCAGGGTCGTCTGCAGCGACAGCGCGTCACCGGGCTGCCAGCCCTCGGGGACCTCGACACCGTCGGGCGGCACGACGCCGCGCAGGCGCAGGGTGATCATGGACTGCAGGGACAGGTTCCCCGAGTCGTAGGCCATCATCGCCTCAGCCAGCGACGAGTACGCGTGGCCCTCGCCCTTCAGGCCCTCACGCAGGGACGTCAGGGCGTAGATGCCCAGCACCATGTCCTGGGTCGGGGTGGTGATCGGGCGGCCGTTCGCCGGGCTCAGGATGTTGTTCGAGCTCAGCATCAGGATGCGCGCCTCGGCCTGGGCCTCCGCGCTCAGCGGCACGTGCACGGCCATCTGGTCACCGTCGAAGTCCGCGTTGAACGCCGTGCAGACCAGCGGGTGGATCTGGATGGCCTTGCCCTCGATCAGCTGCGGCTCGAACGCCTGGATGCCCAGCCGGTGCAGCGTGGGCGCACGGTTGAGCATCACCGGGTGCTCGGCGATGACCTCCTCGAGCACGTCCCACACGACCGAGCGCGAGCGCTCGACCATGCGCTTGGCGCTCTTGATGTTCTGCGCGTGGTTCAGGTCGACCAGGCGCTTCATCACGAACGGCTTGAACAGCTCGAGGGCCATGCCCTTGGGCAGGCCGCACTGGTGCAGCTTGAGCTGCGGGCCGACCACGATGACCGAACGGCCGGAGTAGTCCACGCGCTTGCCGAGCAGGTTCTGGCGGAACCGGCCCTGCTTGCCCTTGAGCATGTCCGACAGCGACTTCAGCGGCCGGTTGCCCGGGCCGGTGACCGGACGACCACGACGGCCGTTGTCGAACAGCGCGTCGACGGCCTCCTGGAGCATCCGCTTCTCGTTGTTGACGATGATCTCCGGGGCGCCGAGGTCGAGCAGGCGCTTGAGCCGGTTGTTCCGGTTGATCACGCGCCGGTAGAGATCGTTGAGGTCCGAGGTGGCGAACCGGCCGCCGTCGAGCTGGACCATCGGGCGCAGGTCCGGCGGGATGACCGGGACGCAGTCCAGCACCATGCCCTTGGGGTCGTTGGTGGTGGTCATGAACGCCGTGACGACCTTGAGTCGCTTGAGCGCCCGGGTCTTGCGCTGCCCCTTGCCGGTCGCGACGATCTCGCGCAGGAGCTCGGCCTCGGCCTCGAGGTCGAAGCTGGCCAGGCGGGCCTGGATCGCCGCGGCGCCCATGCCACCGGAGAAGTACATGCCGAAGCGGTCACGCATCTCGCGGTAGAGCAGCTCGTCACCCTCGAGGTCCTGGACCTTCAGGGTGCGGAACCGGTCGAAGACCCGGTCGAGGCTCTCGACCTTCTTCTCCCCGGCGCGGCGGATGGCGTTGAGCTCGCGCTCGGCGCCCTCACGGACCTTGCGCTTGACGTCAGCCTTGGCACCCTCGGCCTCGAGCGCGGCCAGGTCGGCCTCGAGCTTCTCGGCGCGCTTGGCCAGGTCGGCCTCGGTCTTGTCGGTGAGCTGCTTGCGCTCCACCCCGATGCGAGCCTCGATCGAGGGCAGGTCGCGGTGACGCGAGTCGACGTCGACGGAGGTGATCATGTAGGCCGCGAAGTAGATGACCTTCTCCAGGTCCTTCGGGGCCAGGTCCAGCAGGTAGCCCAGGCGCGACGGGACGCCCTTGAAGTACCAGATGTGCGTCACGGGCGCGGCCAGCTCGATGTGGCCCATGCGCTCGCGGCGGACCTTGGCACGGGTCACCTCGACGCCGCAGCGCTCGCAGATGATCCCCTTGAAGCGCACGCGCTTGTACTTGCCGCAGTAGCACTCCCAGTCACGGGTGGGCCCGAAGATCTTCTCGCAGAACAGGCCGTCCTTCTCGGGCTTGAGCGTGCGGTAGTTGATCGTCTCGGGCTTCTTGACCTCACCGTGGGACCAGGTGCGGATGTGCTCGGCAGTGGCCAGACCGATGCGCATCTCGTCGAAGTAGTTGACGTCGAGCAAGGTGTGTTCCTTAGGTTCGTGTTCGGGTCGTCGTCATGTGTGTCGGCGCGGATCCGAACCGGCGTTCAGCCGGCCCGGACCCGGTCGGTCAGACCTCTTCGACGCTGCTCGGCTCACGCCGGGACAGGTCGATGCCAAGCTCCTCCGCAGCGCGGAAGATGTCGTCGTCGGAGTCACGCATCTCGATGGACTGCCCGTCGCTGGACAGCACCTCGACGTTCAGGCAGAGGGACTGCATCTCCTTGATCAGCACCTTGAACGACTCAGGGATGCCCGGCTCGGGGATGTTCTCGCCCTTGACGATGGCCTCGTAGACCTTCACGCGACCCAGGACGTCGTCGGACTTGATGGTGAGCAGCTCCTGCAGGGCGTAGGCGGCGCCGTAGGCCTCCATGGCCCAGACCTCCATCTCGCCGAACCGCTGGCCACCGAACTGGGCCTTACCACCGAGCGGCTGCTGGGTGATCATCGAGTACGGGCCGGTGGAGCGTGCGTGCATCTTGTCGTCGACCAGGTGCAGCAGCTTCAGGATGTAGATGTAGCCCACCGCGACCGGTGCCGGGAACGGCTCGCCGGAGCGACCGTCGAACAGGCTGGCCTTGCCGTCGGGGCCCACCAGGCGAACGCCATCGGCGGTCGGGATGGTGTTGGCCAGCAGGCCGGACAGCTCGTCCTCCTTGGCGCCGTCGAACACCGGGGTCGCGACCCGGGTGTTCGGGGCCGACGCCCGGGCGGACTCGTCGAGCCGCTTGGCCCACTCCGCGCCCTCCGGTGCCTCCCAGCCGGTCTTGGCGACCCACCCGAGGTGGGTCTCCATGACCTGCCCGACGTTCATCCGGCCCGGGACGCCCAGCGGGTTGAGCACGACGTCGACCGGCGTCCCGTCCTCGAGGAACGGCATGTCCTCGACGGGCAGGATCTTGGCGATGACGCCCTTGTTGCCGTGGCGGCCGGCCAGCTTGTCACCCGTGGTGATCTTGCGCTTCTGGGCGACGTAGACCCGGACCAGGCGGTTGACACCCGGGGGCAGCTCGTCGCCCTCCTCACGGTCGAAGACGCGCACCGCGATGACCTTGCCGGACTCGCCGTGCGGCACCTTCATCGACGTGTCGCGGACCTCACGGGCCTTCTCGCCGAAGATCGCGCGCAGCAGGCGCTCCTCCGGGGTCAGCTCGGTCTCGCCCTTGGGCGTGACCTTGCCGACCAGGATGTCGCCGGTCACGACATCGGCGCCCACGCGGATCACGCCGCGGTCGTCGAGGTCGGCCAGCACCTCCTCGGAGACGTTGGGGATGTCCCGGGTGATCTCCTCGGGGCCGAGCTTGGTGTCGCGGGCGTCGACCTCGTGCTCCTCGATGTGGATCGAGGACAGGACGTCGTCCTGCACGAGGCGCTGGCTCAGGATGATCGCGTCCTCGTAGTTGTGGCCCTCCCACGGCATGAACGCCACGAGCAGGTTGCGACCGAGCGCCATCTCCGCGGTGTCGGTGCACGGCCCGTCGGCGATGACCTGGCCCTCCTCGACCCGCTGGCCCTCGTCGACGATCGTGCGCTGGTTGAAGCACGTGCCCTGGTTGGAGCGGTCGAACTTGCGCAGCCGGTAGGTCTCGTAGGTGCCGTCGTCGTTGGCCACGGTGACGTGGTCGGCCGAGACCTCGGAGACCACGCCGCCCTTGTTGGCCGCGACCACGTCGCCGGCGTCGACCGCCGCGCGGTACTCCATGCCGGTGCCGACCAGGGGCGCCTCGCTGCGCAGCAGCGGGACAGCCTGGCGCTGCATGTTGGCGCCCATGAGCGCGCGGTTGGCGTCGTCGTGCTCGAGGAACGGGATCATGGCCGTGGCCACCGACACCATCTGGCGCGGCGAGACGTCCATGAAGTCCACGTTCGCCGGGGCGATGTAGTCGACCTCGCCGCCCTTGGTGCGGACCAGGACGCGGGACTCCGCGAAGTGCCCGTCGAGGGTCAGCGGCGCGTTGGCCTGCGCGACGACGTGCAGGTCCTCCTCGTCGGCGGTCAGGTAGTGGATGTCGTCGGTGACGCGGCCCTTGTCGTCGACCCGGCGGTACGGGGTCTCGATGAACCCGAACGCGTTGACCCGGGCGTAGGTCGACAGCGAGCCGATCAGGCCGATGTTCGGGCCCTCAGGGGTCTCGATCGGGCACATCCGACCGTAGTGGGACGGGTGCACGTCGCGGACCTCGAAGCCGGCCCGCTCACGCGAGAGGCCACCGGGGCCAAGCGCGGACAGGCGGCGCTTGTGGGTCAGGCCCGAGATCGGGTTGGTCTGGTCCATGAACTGGGACAGCTGCGAGGTGCCGAAGAACTCCTTGATGGAGGCCACGACGGGGCGGATGTTGATCAGGGTCTGCGGCGTGATCGCCTCGACGTCCTGGGTGGTCATCCGCTCGCGGACCACGCGCTCCATGCGCGACAGGCCGGTGCGCAGCTGGTTCTGGATCAGCTCGCCGACCGTGCGCAGGCGCCGGTTGCCGAAGTGGTCGATGTCATCGGGCTCGACCTGCTTGGTGCCCTGCGCGGTCTCGAACGAGGTCTCACCGGCGTGCAGCCGGCACAAGTACTCGATCGTGGCCTCGATGTCCTCGATCTGCAGGGTGCTCTGGCCGAGCTCGGAGGTCAGGCCCAGCTTCTTGTTCACCTTGTAGCGGCCGACCTTCGCGAGGTCGTAGCGCTTGGGGTTGAAGTAGAAGTTCTCCAGCAGGTTGCGCCCCGCCTCGATCGTCGGCGGCTCGCCCGGGCGCAGCTTGCGGTAGATGTCCAGCAGCGCCTCGTCCTGGGTCTTGTCCGGGTTGGTGGTGCCGACCGGGTCCTTCTCCAGGGTGGCCTCCATGGACGGCCACGCGGCGAAGCGCTCGCGGATCTGCGCCTCGGACCGACCCAGGGCCTTCAGCAGCACGGAGACCGGCTGCTTGCGCTTGCGGTCCACGCGCACGCCGACCATGTCCTTCTTGTCGATCTCGAACTCCAGCCACGCACCGCGGCTCGGGATGATCTTGGCGACGAAGATGTCCTTGTCGGAGGTCTTGTCCTCCTGGCGCTCGAAGTACACGCCCGGGGAGCGCACCAGCTGCGACACGACGACGCGCTCGGTGCCGTTGACGATGAACGTGCCCTTGTCGGTCATCAGCGGGAAGTCACCCATGAAGACCGTCTGGCTCTTGATCTCGCCGGTCTCGTTGTTGGTGAACTCCGCCGTGACGAACATCGGCTGCGAGTAGGTCATGTCCTTCTCGCGGCACTGCTCGACGGTGTACTTCGGCGGCTCGAACCGGTGGTCGCGGAAGCTCAGCGACATGGTCTCGGAGAAGTCCTCGATGGGGGAGATCTCGGTGAAGATCTCCTCGAGGCCCGACTTCGTCGGGACGCTCGCGCCGGACTCGACTGCGGCGGCCACGCGGGCCCGCCACGAGTCGTTGCCCAGCAGCCAGTCGAACGAGTCGGTCTGCAGCGCCAGGAGGTCCGGGACCTCCAGCGGCTCACGGATCTTCGCGAATGACACCCGGTTCAATCCGGGGGGCGGGGGGGGCGTGGCGGTCTTGCGGGTGGAGGCCAAGACAGGTCCTTCCAGGACGGTTCACTGCGGTCGGCACGCTGGCCCCGGGCCCCGGCTCCCGCGGCGGACCGCGGGCATGGCTCACTCAAGAAGCGACAGGCTGGGGGGAAGGACAGCGCAAAGCAGCAGCGTACCCGAATGGGCAGCCGCTGTCGACTCCGGGCATGCGGTCCGAAGGACGGTTCCTCGTTCGCGTGCTGGGTCCAAGCCGCTCGACAGCGGGTGGCTGAACCCCTGCACGCACCCCTCGAACCGTCCGCCGGTGCGTGGCCACAAGGACCACACGCACACCTGGACGCAATGCGTCGGACTCAGGGTGCCTCCCCGCTCGCTCAGAGTCAAGTACCCAAGGACCCCGAATGCGGGAATCCCCCACCGAGAACGGCCCACGCGGGGCCGGCGGGCAGGCATGCCACTGGGCGCACCCCCGGTGTGGGGATGCGCCCAGTGGTGATGCAGTTCGCGGGTCGCAGCCCCGACGAACTGGGGCGGCGAGGGCCGCGGGGTGCGCGTGGAACTACTTGACGGACACCTTGGCGCCGGCGGCCTCGAGGGCGGCCTTCGCCTTCTCGGCGGCCTCCTTGTTGACCTTCTCGACGACGGCCTTGGGGGCGCCCTCGACGAGGTCCTTGGCCTCCTTGAGGCCGAGGCTGGTCAGCGTGCGGACCTCCTTGATGACCTGGATCTTCTTGTCGCCCGCGTCCTCGAGGATGACGTCGAACTCGTCCTGCTCCTCGACGGCCTCGGCAGCAGCGCCGCCGCCCGCGGGGCCAGCAGCAGCCACGGCGACCGGGGCGGCCGCGGTGACGCCGAAGGTGTCCTCGAACTGCTTGACGAACTCGGAGAGCTCGATCAGCGTCATCTCCTTGAACGCGTCAAGCAGGTCCTCAGTGCTCAGCTTCGCCATGATGGCGTTCCTCTCTCGTTTCCGGCCGGTGCCGGGTGGGGCTGATTGCGAAGGGCGCTCAGCCCTCGGCGATCTCCTCGGCTGCGGCCGCAGCGTCGGTGACGGCATCGGCGGGTGCCTCAGCCGGGACCTCAGCGTCGGCGGTCGCCTCAGCCTCAGTGCTGACCTCGGCCGGAGCCTCGGTCTGGGTGACCTCAGCCTCGGCCGGAGCCTCAACTTCGGGGGTGGCCTCGGCGTCAGCCTCGGCCGTCACCTCAGCCTCGGCGGTCGCCTCAGCGTCAGTGGTGGCCTCGGCAGGAGCCTCAGCCTCGGTGGCGGGTATGACCGCCTCGGTGGCAACGTCAGCGGCAGGGGCGGAGCCCGCACCACCGATCAGCGACGGATCCGCCTGCGCGGCGACCCGCAGTGCGTCGATGGCGCGCGCTGCCTGGGCCAGGGGTGCCGCGAACAGCGACACCGCCTGCTGCAGCGAGGCGTTCATCGCGCCGGCCAGCTTGGCCAGCAGCACCTCACGGGACTCAAGGTCCGCGAGCTTGGCGACATCAGCAGCGGACAGGACCTTCCCGTCCAGGTATCCGCCCTTGATGACCAACTTCGGATGGGCCTTGGCGAAGTCCCGCAGGCCCTTGGCCGCTTCGACCGGATCGCCCTTGATGAAGGCGATCGCGCTCGGGCCGGCCAGCAGGTTGTCGATGCCCTCGACTCCGGCGTCCTTGGCCGCGATCTTGGTCAGCGTGTTCTTCACCACGGCGTACGTTGCATTGCCACCCAGGGAACGGCGCAGCTCCTTGAGCTGGGCCACGGTCAGGCCGCGATACTCCGTCAGGACCGCCGCACTCGAGGAGCGGAACTCCTCGGTGATCTCCTCGACGGCGGTGGACTTGGGGTTCCGCGCCATGATTCTCCTTTGAGCAGTGTCGACCTCGGCCGGCCCCGACATGACGAACGCCCCGGCGCAGGCGCGGGGCGTTGGGGCCGGATGCTCGGCGGTCTGACCGCCCTGCATCCGATCTTCTGCTCTCACCTGCGTGGGCCGCCCGCTCTGCGCGGGACCTTCAGTTCCTCCCCGAACGGGAAGGAGCGACCAACGGTCTTCGGTGGCTCAAGGGTAGACCAGCGCACCGGGGTGACCAAATCGGCGCGGACCCAGATGCGCCCCCGGAGCCGCGGCTCCGGCGCTACCCCCGGTACCCCGGATGCGGCCCCCAGGACCGTGGATGCGGCCCTGCTGGGCCGTGCGCCTGCCCAGGATCCGCTGGCCCCCTACGATGCGGCCATGTCCGATCCCCGAACCACAGACGGCGACCTGTCCCTGCTCCGCGCCTACGAGCCGGTGGTCCGATTCACCAAGGGCGAGTACTTCTACCCCGTTGCGGTCGACAACTACGTCGAGCACGCCGCGCTGTGGACCGAGCTCCCCGGCGGAGAGTCGATCATCGAGGCGTCGGCCGAGTCATTCGGCCTCGACGAGCTGGCCCGGATCCAGGAGTCGATCCAGGCTCCCGGCATGTCCCTGTCGGGCATCATGACCGGCGGCAGTGAGGGCAAGGGCAAGGCCCACATCTCGCTCAAGGACCGCCCGCCACGGCTGAGCGGAGCCAGCCGGCTGGCAGCAGTCGGTCTCCTCGGCCGGCTCATCGACGCCCTGAACCGCCTGTCGCTGGTGTTCCGTGGCAGCGTCCCCGGTGGCAGCGCGGCCCGGTCGTTCCTGCTCCAGCAGGCGCACCTGGAGCCCGACAGGCCGACCTACTACGGCCGGGTGGTGCGCGACGGCAGCTGGGTCATCTGCCAGTACTGGTTCTTCTACTCCTTCAACAACTGGCGCTCGGCCTTCGGGGGGGTCAACGAGCACGAGTCCGACTGGGAGCAGGTCACGATCTTCCTCGACGGCACAGGCGAGCTCGACGAGGCGGGGTTGCCCGCGCCGCGGTGGGTGGTGTTCTCCGCGCACGACGAGACGGGTGATGACCTGCGCCGCCGCTGGGACGACCCGGACCTCACACTCGTCGACGGCCGCCACCCGGTGGTGTTCGCCGGGGCTGGATCGCACTCCGGGGCCTATCTGGCCGGGGACTACCTGATCTCGATCGAGCCGCCGACCCAGAGCGCGGTCCTGCGATTCGGGCGGTGGCTGGCGCGGATCTTCACACCGTGGTCGACAGGGGCGCAGAACGTCGGCATCCCGTACGTGGACTACGCCCGCGGCGACGGCCGCTCGATCGGCCCAGGGCAGGGCGATCCGTGGTACCCGCACGTCATCACCGAGGACACGCCCTGGGTGCGCGGATTCCGTGGGCTCTGGGGTCACGACACCCGCGACCGCCTCGGCGGCGAGCGCGGCCCGGCAGGTCCGCGCTACGAGCGTGACGGCACCGTGCGGGCCTCGTGGGCGGCCCCTGTCGGCTGGGCGGGGCTGGCCAAGGTGGCCCCGAACCCGGCCGTCGAGCGCGAGCTGCTGGACCGGCGGGCCGAGCAGATCCACGCCCGCCTGGCTGAGCTCGAGGACGACATCTCCCGCACCGGTGAGACCCTGCAGGTCACCGCCGCGGGTCGCTATCCCGGTGCCCCGGAGGTGCGCGCCCTGGGCGGCGAGGAGGCGCGCCTGCTGCAGATGCGCCGGGAGCAGACCCGGTTGCGCGACGAGGCCGCGTCCCTGGAGTCCGATGCCTCCGACGCCACGATCGACCCGCATGCGCACCTGACCCACCGCAACCTGCCCATCGAGTCGGCGTCGGGCGCCCGGGCCCGGCTGCTGTCCTGGTGGGCGATCCTGAGCACTCCACTGATCCTGTGGATGCTCGGCCAGATCGCCCATCCGGCAGTGGGCGTCAGCGCAACCGAGTTCGCGGTGTGGGGCCTGGTCCTCCTCGTGTCCATCGAGGGCTTCGTGCGCGGGAAGTTCCTGGCGGTGATGGGCCGGTTCCTGCTGATCCTGCTGGCCGTTGTCGCGATCTACCTCCTGTGGCGCGACTGGCGGGTCGTGGTCGGGCTGACCCTCGGCATCTCCGCGATCACGCTGCTGGTGGTCAACCTGCGCGAGGCCTTCCGCCGCTGACCCGCGTCGTGTCCCACCACCCCCGGGGCCACGCGCCGGTACGTTGATCGGGTACTTCGCTGGCGCGTCCGCGCTTGCCCGAGCAGAAGGATGATCCATGAGCATGAACGAGAACCTCCCCGAGCCGCCCGTGGAGGCCGGCGTGCCGATGCCGGAGGTCCCGGTCGACGCACCGGCCGTGGAGGACGTCACGGCAGCGGTCCAGGACCCCGCGTCGTCCATGGATGCGCCGGCACCCGAGGACCTTCCAGTTCAGGAGGCTGTCGCCGAAGCCACGCCTGTTGAGGCACTCGCTGCTGAGGAGGCGGTGGCCATCGCCGAGCAGCCCCCGTCGAGGCGCCCCCCGCGTTCGAAGAACCCGTGGCGGCACCTGTCGAGCCCGCCGCCCAGGTGGCTCCCCCGGCTCCCGCAGCTCCTGAGGTCGCCACCCCAGCCCCTCCGGCCCCCGAGGCCGCGCCTCCGGCACCTCCTGTCGCTCCCCCAGCACCTGCTGCCCCGCCGGCACCTCCGGCCCCGCCGGTGATGGCCGCTGCCCCCGTGACGGCCGCGGCTGTGGCTACCTTCCCCAACGGCAAGCCGATGATGGACGTGAATGGCCGTCCCGCCAGCCCGAAGAGCCGGCTTGCGGCGGCGATCCTCGCGTGGTTCCTCGGGGTGATCGGCGTCCACCGCTTCTACGTCGGAAAGGTGGGCACGGGAATCCTCATGATCCTGACCCTCGGCGGGCTCGGGGTCTGGGCCCTGATCGACTTCATCGTGATCCTCGTCGGGTCCTTCAAGGACAAGCAGGGCCGCGTCCTGTCGAACTGGTAGGCCACACCCGAACTGACCAGACGGGCCCGCCGTGCTGCCGAGTGGCAGCGGGCGGGCCCGTCTGGTCGTGCTGACGTGTCAGGCGTTCTCATCCTCGACGAGCAGGTCGCGCGTCCGGGCGGGATCGACCGGGATGCCGGGGCCCATCGTCGTGGCGATCGTCGCCTTGCGGATGTAGCGACCCTTGGCGGCGGACGGCTTGAGCCGGGTGATCTCGTCGATCGCGGCACCGTAGTTCTCGACCAGCTGCGCCTCGGTGAAGGAGACCCGGCCGATCGGGAAGTTCAGGTTGGCGTGCTTGTCGGTGCGGAACTCGATCTTGCCGCCCTTGATGTCGGTGACCGCCTTGGCGACGTCCATCGTCACGGTGCCGGTCTTGGGGTTGGGCATGAGGCCACGCGGGCCCAGCACCTTGCCCAGTCGGCCGACCTTGCCCATGAGGTCGGGCGTGGCGACAGCGGCGTCGAAGTCGGTCCAGCCGGCGGCGACCTTCTCGATCATGTCGTCACCACCGACGAAGTCCGCTCCCGCGGCGCGCGCCTCGTCAGCCTTGGCGGCGTTGGCGAAGACCAGGACCCGAGCGGTCTTGCCGGTGCCGTGCGGGAGGTTGACGGTGCCGCGCACCATCTGGTCGGCCTTGCGCGGGTCGATGCCCAGCCGCATGGCGACCTCGACGGTCGCGTCGAACTTGGCGGGACTCGTCTCCTTGGCCAGGCGCACCGCGGCCAGCGGGGTGTGCAACTGGGATGCGTCGATCTTCTCGGCTGCCTGACGGTAGCCCTTGCTGCGCTTCATGACGGATTCCTCTCCGTTGGTGGTGTTGCGGGCCGCGCAGGCCCTACCACGCGTTCGTGGGTGGGGCGTCTCACTCGGAGACGGTGATCCCCATCTGGCGGGCGGTGCCCTCGATGATCTTCATCGCGGCATCGATGTCGTTGGCGTTGAGGTCGGGCATCTTGACCTCGGCGATCTCCTTGACCTGGGCCTTGGTGATCGAGCCGACCTTGTCCTTCTGGGGGACGCCGGAGCCCTTCTCGACTCCTGCGGCCTTGAGGATGAGCTTGGCCGCCGGCGGGGTCTTGAGCACGAAGTCGAACGAACGATCCTCGTACACAGTGATCTCGACCGGGATGACCTGGCCACGCTGGGCCTCGGTCGCGGCGTTGTAGGCCTTGCAGAACTCCATGATGTTCACGCCGTGCTGGCCCAGGGCCGGGCCGACGGGCGGCGCCGGGTTGGCCTGGCCGGCCGTGATCTGGAGCTTGATCAGGCCAGTGACCTTCTTCTTCTTGGGAGGCATTTCTCGGGTCCTTCGTGTGGGTGCACCCGCGGCGCGTTCACCGCGGGAATCTGGGGGCGCCGGATGGCGCTAGTTCTTCTCGATCTGGTCGAACCGCAGCTCGACCGGGGTCTCGCGACCGAAGATCTCCACCAGGCCGGTGATCTTCTGGCCCTCGATGTTGATCTCGGACACGGTGGCGTGCAGCGTGGCGAACGCGCCGTCGATGACGGTGACGGAGTCGCCCGGGGAGAGGTCGATCTCCACGACCTTCGCCGCCTTGCCCGCGCCCCTGGATCCGCCCGACCCACCGCCGCCCACGGAGATCGGCTCGACGACGGACTCCGGCTCGGGAGCCAGGATCGCCACGACCTCCTCCAAGCTCAGCGGCAGCGGCTGGTGGGCGTGGCCGACGAAGCCGGTCACGCCCGGGGTGTGGCGCACGGTGCCCCAGGACTCGTCGGTGAGGTCCATGCGGACCAGGACGTACCCGGGGAACTTGTTGCGCTTGACCTGCTTCTTCTGGCCGTTCTTGATCTCCACGACCTCCTCGATCGGGACCTCGACCTGGAAGATGTAGTCCTCCATGTTCAACGAGGTGGCCCGGGTGAGCAGGTTGGCCTTGACCTTGTTCTCGTAGCCGGCGTAGGAGTGGATGACGTACCAGTCGCCGGGCGCTGCCGACATCTCCTCGCGGAAGGCCTCCAGCGGGTCGACCGGGGCCGGCTCCTCGGCGTCTGCTGCCTCATCGGCGGGCACGAGGACGACCTCGCCGGTCTCCGGGTCGACGATCTCGACCGCGGCGGCATCCTCGCCTCCGGCCTCGAGCCCGGCGGAGAACTCGACGTCCGTGCTCGCGATCTCGACCGCGGCCTCGTCCGCGGCGATGTCCACCTCAGCCTCGTCGACGGCAGGGTCCTCGGCGGCCTCGGAGCTCGGGGCAGCGTCGATCCCGTCGGCGGCCGTCACGGCAGCCGACCAGTCGAACTCGGCGGCCTCGCCCTCGGGGGCGTGGAACTCGTCGGTCGATCCAGACACAGTCGTCCTCGCAGATCTAGTACGGGGTGCGCAGCTCAGCCGAACAGCTGCAGCACCAGTCGTGTGAACACAAAGTCGAAGACCGCCACCATCGCGGTGAAGACCGCCACGAAGACGATCACGACCCAGGTGTAGGTGAGCAACTCCTTGCGCGTCGGCCAGATGACCTTGCGCAACTCGGCAACGATCTGGCGCATGAACAGCGTGAACCGCGCCCACAGGCTCGGCTTGCCGGCGGGCTTCTTGTCGCCGGACGAGCCACGGTCGGTCGTCGTGCTGCTCTCGCTCACAGATCCTCCGAGGCGGGCGACGGGCGCCCACAGGTGTTGATGACGCGGAACGTGAACGTCCCGCCTCGCAGGGCCGGAGGGAATTGAACCCCCAACCGCCGGTTTTGGAGACCGGTGCTCTACCAATTGAGCTACGACCCTTTGGACTTCTTGACCCGGGCAGGCTACCGCGAGGGTGCGCCGACCCGGATGACCCAGTGTACGGCGCCACCCCTCGGGGCCCAAATGCGATGCGCTTGACCGGCGGCGATCGGCCGGGACGGATCGCCGTGGGCCTCACTACGATGGCTCCCATGCCTGCTGATTCCCGAGTCTCTGCCCGAATCGGTGCCATCGCCGAGTCCGCGACCCTGGCCGTCGACGCCAGGGCCAAGGCGCTCAAGGCGGCCGGCCGACCCGTCATCGGGTTCGGGGCCGGCGAGCCGGACTTCCCGACGCCGGACTACATCGTCGAGGCGGCTGTCGCGGCCTGCCGGGATCCGCGCTGGCACCGCTACACCCCGGCAGGTGGCCTGCCCGAGCTCAAGGAGGCGGTGGCGGCCAAGACCTACCGCGACTCCGGGCTGAAGGTGAAGCCCAGCCACGTCCTGATCACCAACGGCGGCAAGCACGCGCTCTACAACGCCTTCGCAACACTGCTCGACCCGGGCGACGAGGTCCTGCTGCCCGCCCCGTACTGGACCACCTACCCGGAGTCGATCGCGCTGGCCGGCGGGACGACCGTGGTGGTGCAGACCTCCCCGGAGAGCGGGTACCGGGCCACGATCGACCAGCTGGAGGCCGCTCGCACGCCGGCAACCAAGGCCCTGGTGTTCGTCTCGCCGTCGAACCCGACGGGCGCGGTGTACTCCCCGGAGGACGTCGCGGCGATCGGTCGCTGGGCTGTCGAGCACGGGCTCTGGGTCGTGACCGACGAGATCTACGAGCACCTCGTGTACGGCGACGCCGAGTTCTCCTCGATGCCGGTGGAGGTTCCCGAGCTGGCCGAGCGCTGCATCGTGGTCAACGGTGTGGCCAAGACCTACGCCATGACCGGGTGGCGGGTGGGATGGCTCATCGGCCCCGAGGACATCGTCAGGGCGGCCACCAACCTGCAGTCGCACGCGACGTCCAACGTGGCCAACGTCTCCCAGATCGCGGCCCTGGCGGCGGTGTCCGGCGACCTGGCGGCCGTCGAGATGATGAAGGTGGCCTTCGACCGACGGCGCCGGCGCATCGTGGAGCTGCTCTCGGCGATCCCCGGGGTGCTGTGCCCGGAGCCGGAGGGCGCGTTCTACGTGTACCCCTCGGTCGAGGACCTCCTGGGCCGGGAGATCCGGGGCAAGCGGCCCGCGACCTCGGCCGAGCTCGCCACGCTGATCCTCGACGAGGTGGAGGTGGCCGTCGTCCCGGGCGAGGCGTTCGGGACGCCCGGCTACCTGCGGCTGTCCTACGCGCTGGGCGACGCCGACCTCGAGGAGGGCGTGGCCCGGATGGCCACGCTGCTCGGCGAGGCACGCTGACGGCCGGCTCTCGCTAGAGCGCGCAGCCGACCAGCACGGGCTCGTTCTCCAGGACGATCCCGAACTGCTCGGCCACCCCGGCACGCACCGCCCGGGCCAGTTCGAGCAGGTCCTGGGCCGTCGCCCCACCGCGGTTGGTCAGCGCCAGGGAGTGCTTCGTGGACAGCGTCGCGCGGGCTCCTGGGCGGACTGCGAAGCCGCGGGGGAATCCCGCGTGCGAGATGAGCCACGCTGCTGAGGTCTTGACCGACCCGTCCGGTTGGGCGAAGCGCGGCGCGCCCTCGGGCAGGGCGTCGGCCGCGGCGGCGCTGATGATGGGGTTGGTGAAGAACGACCCGGCGCTCCAGGTGTCGTGGTCCGACTCGTCGAGCACCATGCCCTTGCCCGCGGCGCAGCTCCAGCACGGCCTGGCGGATCGCGGCGGCGGGCGCCCGCTCCCCGACCTCGACCCCCAGCAACCCAGCGAGCTCCGCATAGCCGACCGGTGCCCCCAACGGGTCGACGGCGAGGTCCATCGTCACCGACAGCACCACCCAGCGCCCGGGCGTGCGCTTGAGTGCCGAGCTCCGGTAGCCGAACGCGGCCTCACCGGGGCCCATCCGGCGCACGGCCCCAGTACGCCGGTCGAGCACCTCCAGGGACTCGATGACCCGCGAGACCTCGGCGCCGTACGCCCCCACGTTCTGGATCGGTGTGGCACCCGAACATCCCGGGATCCCGGAGAGGGCCTCCACTCCGGACCAGCCGGACTCGACAGCGGTGGCGACGAAGGCCTCCCACGGCTCCCCGGCGCTGACCCGCACGCGCACCCGGCTCGGGACTGGCCGACTCCACGCGAACCCCGCGCGTGCCGATCCTGACCACCGTTCCGGGGAACCCGTCATCGGCGACGAGCAGGTTCGAACCGCCGCCGACGAGCAGCAGGGGTTCGCCCGCCGCGTCGGCGATGGTGACCGCCTCGATCAGGTCGTCGTCCGTGGCGGCGTGGATCACCCGACGGGCCGGACCCCCGACCCGCAGGGTGGTCATGTCCGCCAGGGCCGCGGGCCGGCTCGGCGGCCGGCGACTGCGCCCCGGACCCGGTCACGGCGTTCCCTGACGCGGGGTACCGACGTCCTGTGGGGTCGACCGTGCCACAGACCCGAGGAGCGCGAAGCCCACCACGCACAGCGCCAGGCTCAGCCAGTCCAGCGGGATCATCCGGTCAGCCAGGGTCAGGACCATGTTGACGGCCAGGACGACCAGCGTGGCCACCGGCAGGGGCCAGTCCAGGGGGTCAGTGACCCGACCCAGCCAGCCGGTGCGGACGCGGCCCGGCCACCGGGGGGTCATCCACCAGCGTCCGATGTTGCCCACCAGCGCGATGTCGACCAACGCCGCCGCGCTGGCCAGGGCCAGTGGTCCCGTGCCGCCCGGCTGGCGGTGGCCGCCCCGGCTCCACGCGAGCACGAGCAGGAGCAACCAGATCACCGACGTGGCCGCGAGCCAGGCCCCCAACCGGACGCACCTGCCCACCCACCGTTGCCAGTGGGGGTCGACCTGGTCGTGTTCGATGTTCAGGGCTGCCCCTGCGGATCGGCGAGCTCGGGGTGCTGCCGCAGGTAGCGGGCCTCGTCGTTGAGGTAGGCGTAGTACAGCCCGATGAGCACACCGCCGCCGACCCAGTTGCCGACCAGGCAGATGACGATGTTGCCGATCGCCGGCAGGATGGCGATCCCGTGGTCGACCCCAACGATCGTGAACAGCACCGTGTTTGCCACGGAGTGCTCGAAGCCCAGGTAGGCGAACACGAACACCGAGACGATCATGACCAGTGACTTCACGATGTCTTCCTTGACGGCACCGTTGTAGACCATGAGCATCGCCAGGTTGATGAAGAAGTTGCAGAAGATCGCACGGACGAACAGGTCCAGCCAGCCGGTGGGCCCATCGGTGATGAACGCCAGCTTGACCTCGACGGAGTGATCCATCAGCGCCATCGTCGGATCGTTGATGATCGTCGAGAGCGCGACGAGGACGGCGACGAACAGCCCGCCGAGGAAGTTGCCCAAGTAGCACAGCGACAGGACCCGGGACGTGGCCCGGTACGTGATCCCGTGGAAGTAGTGCCCGATCGTGGTGATCATCATGTTCGAGGTCAGCAGCTCGGACTTCGAGAAGTAGATGAACACCAGGGCGAAGCCGAAGAACGTGGAGCCCAGCAGCTTGCCGATCGGTAGCAGCCCGTTCTCCTCGCCGAAGCTCAATGCCTCCATGCCGGTCTGGATCGTGTAGTTGCCGATGTAGAGCAGCCCGACGATCACGCCTGCCATGCGCCGCCCGCATCAGGTAGCGGCGCTTCGTCTGGCCCGTCATCTCGGACTTGTACTCGAGCATCTCCAGGATCGAGGAGATGAAGTACTTGCCCGGGAACAGCTTGTGGGTCTCCATGCCGGCCCCTTCTGCCAGGACGTCTCGCTGGGAATCCTAGTGACGGCGCGGGGGCGTGGCCGGTTGGGCAGACCCAGCGCCGCCGCCCCCACGGCACGCACCCCGAGGCGACAGGCGCCCGAGACTCACCGGACATGACGAAGGGGAGCCCTCACAGCAGTGAGAACTCCCCTTCGGACGATCACGTGCGCGGCGCGCGACGACCCTCGTGGAACCTCAACCGGTCCACGTCTGTCCCCGCGCCGTGGAGCTCAGCGTGCGAGCCCCTCCGGGACGACCGTCAGCGGGTCTCCTTGTGGGCCGTGTGCTGGTTGCAGTTGGCGCAGTACTTCTTCACCTCGAGGCGGTCCGGATCGTTGCGCCGATTCTTCTTGGTGATGTAGTTGCGGTGCTTGCACTCCTGGCAGGCCAAGGTGATCTTCGGCCTGATGTCAGTGGACTTGCCCACGGGACTGCCTTCCTTCTCTCACGCCACGGTGGGCGCCTCGTGCTGGGCCCTCGCGGGCACCGGGTCTGGTAGCGGAGGCCGGACTTGAACCGGCGACACAGCGATTATGAGCCGCTTGCTCTGCCAGGCTGAGCTACTCCGCCGGGCAAGTGCGACCCTTGCGGGCCGACTCTTCCGAGCCCCTTTACGGAATCGAACCGTAGACCTTCTCCTTACCATGGAGACGCTCTGCCGACTGAGCTAAAGGGGCAATGCCCGCCAAGGTTACCCGACCGGCCGGGCATTGACGAAATCGCCCGGAGCCTGCTCGGGGGTGCTCACCAGGGGTAGGAGACGCCCGTCAGCTCGGTGCTCACATCCCAGAGGCGGCGTGCCGCATCGACGTCCCGGGCGGCCTCTGACGGCGTCTCGAACCCTGGCTTGCCGCGGGCGCCCCTGAACCCCGTCGGACCGATGAAGGTGCCGCTCGGAACGCTCGGGTCGGTGGCTGCCATCAGCGTGGGCCATGCCCCGGCCTCGGCTGACTGGGCCACCACACGGTTGACCAGCGACATCACCGACACTCCGATCCGGCTGCCCGACATCTCCGGGCCGACCCGCTGCAGGTTGGTCGCCGCGTAGCCCGGGTGCACGGCGATGCTGCGCAGGTCGACTCCCGCGTCGCCGGCCCGCCGGTGCAGCTCGAGGGCGAACAGGAGGTTGGCCAGCTTGCTCTGCCCGTAGGCGCGCCACTTCTGGTACGACGCCGCGGACTGCAGGTCCTCGAAGTCCATCCGACCGAACCGGTGGGCGCCGCTGGAGACCGTGACCACGCGGCCACCGGGTCGCACGGCTCCGATGAGCAGTCCGGTGAGCGCGAAGTGGCCCAGGTGGTTGGTGCCCAACTGCATCTCGAAGCCGTCGGCGGTCTCACGGCGCGGGATCGCCATGACCCCGGCGTTGTTGACCAGGACGTCCAGGCCGTCGGGATGCGCCCCGGTCCAGGCGGCGGCGAACTCCCGCACGCTGGCCAGGTCCGCGAGGTCCAGGCGGGCCACCTCGACCTCGGCTCCAGGGGCCGCCGTCCGGATCTGCTCAGCCGCAGACGCACCGCGCCCGGCGTCCCGCACGGCCAGCGTCACCGCCGCGCCGTTGGCTGCCAGTGCCTTCGCGGCCTCCAAGCCGATTCCGGAGTTGGCGCCAGTGACGATGATCGACCGTCCGGTGAGGTCAGGGATGTCCGAGCTGCTCCACGTCATGATGGGCAAGTCTCCCATCGGATCGCGGTTCCCGCCGAGGTCGCCGTCAGCGACGGGGCCCGACCCCGAAACGCCGAGGCGCCCCTGCGTGGTGCGGGGGCGCCTCGGTCGCGCGTGGCGGGTGTTGGGTTCGAACCAACGTAGGCTGAGCCGGCAGATTTACAGTCTGCTCCCTTTGGCCACTCGGGCAACCCGCCGTAGCGCGACGATGGTACCCGGGTCGGCACGCCCGGGACAAACCACCGCGTGGCTCCCGCTCACCCGGTGCCTGCGCCGGGGCGTTGGCCCTCTCCCCGGCCGCGCGAGGCCAGACGCGGTCAGCCGGCAGGGACGGTCCGGCTGAGGGCCCACTCACGCAGCGCACCCACCCGCTCGGCCATGACGATGCTCAGCGGCCGCGTGGCGCGCACCTCGGCCAGGATGTGCCCGACCTCGACTGTCCGCCCCTGGGCGTGTGCAGCGTACTCGGCGCTCACGACAGCCTGCTCGAGCTCGGCGCCGGAGAACCCCGCGGTCGCGGCGGCGAGGGTCTCAAGACCGGCAGGCTCGAGGACGACGCCGCGGCGCGTGGCGTGGATGGCGAGTATGGCGGCGCGGGCTTCGGCCGTCGGCAGGTCGACGAAGAACACCTCATCAAAGCGGCCCTTGCGGATCAGCTCGGGCGGCAGGGCGGCGATGTCGTTCGCCGTTGCGACGACGAAGGCCCTGGCATCCTTCTCGGCCAGCCATGTGAGGAATGTCCCAAGGACGCGCTTCGAGGTCCCGGTGTCACCCTCGGACGTGGCAAGGCCCTTCTCGATCTCGTCGATCCAGACGACGCACGGCGCCATGACCTCGGCCGTCGCCAGGCTCTCACGCAGCCGGCGCTCGGACTCCCCGATGTACTTGTCATGCACCCCTGCCATGTCCAGGCGGAGCAGGGGGACCCCGAAGAGGCCAGCAGCGGCCTTCGCCGCCAGGGACTTGCCGCAGCCCTGGACGCCGAGGAGCAGCACGCCTCGCGGCGGGTCGAGCTCAGCCGCCGTCCCGTCGAACGCGGGGCGGCGCAGCGTGAGCCACTCCTTGAGGTGGGTCATCCCAGCGAGATCGGCGAGGCCCGCGGAGTCGTACTCGAAGCTCAGGACGCCACCGCGGTTCAGCAGCTCGTACTTCGCCCGCATGACCACGGGCGAGTCGGAGGCCGTGATGGCTCCGTCGTCATACACAGCGACACGGGCCAGGCGACGCGTGTCGGCCTCCGACAGCCCGGCGAGGTTCTCGACGAGTCGATTGACCGACTCATCGTCGGCACGAACCAGGTTCTGGTTCGCGGCAGCCCACTCCCGAGCGGTCTGCTCGACGATCGCTCGACGCTCCTCCCGCGACGGGAAGGCGATCTCGAACCGCACGGAGAGGGACTCGAGATCCGGGGGCAGCTCCAGGTCATGGCTGATCAGCACGACAGTGCGCGGCGTGCTCGCATAGTCCTGCGCGATGTCCTTGAGCAGGCGGAGGTTGACCGGATCCTCCAAGTAGGGGTGGAAGTCGAGGAGGAGATAGACCCCGGCGATCCCCTCACGGATGGAGCGGAGGGCTTGGGTCGGATCGCTGTTGAACCGCTGGGACGAGCCGAGGTCGACGTCGACCCGACGCAGCCCGTCGGTGACGAGCCACTCGAAGACTGCCAACGGGGGCTGGCCCTGGCGTGCGGTCAGCAGGACCAGCGAGCGCACCCGGGCCTCGTCGCGTGTCTCAACGACGATGATGGGGATCCGGCTTCGCAGCAGGGCGCCGAGGTCGCCGGCGTCTGCTCTGCTCATGCGGGGATCGTAGTGGCGTGGTGCAGCGCCACGGGGATGGGACCGGCTGCCCGCGCCAGGAGACCGCGGCCGACTCGTGGCCCGGGCGCGGGTCCCGAACTCGCAGGTCCCATGGGTGTCCAGGGGAACACCGCCACCAAAGGACGCCGGAAGCTACGCTGAACCCATGGCAGACAGCAGCTTCGACATCGTCAGCAAGGTCGACCACCAGGAGGTCGACAACGCCCTCAACCAGGCCGCCAAGGAGGTGGCTACGCGGTTCGACTTCAAGAACACCTCCACGACCATCGCCTGGCGTGGTGAGGACGGCATCGAGATCACCTCGAGCACCGAGGAGCGCTGCAAGGCCGCCCTCGACGTGCTCAAGGACAAGCTCGTCAAGCGCCAGGTCTCGCTCAAGGCCCTCGATGCCGGGGAGCCCCGGCCCTCGGGCAAGGAGACCAAGATCCAGTGCACGCTCAAGGCGGGCATCTCCAAGGAGCAGGCCAGCAAGCTGAACAAGATGATCCGCGACTCCGGACCCAAGGGGGTCAAGTCCCAGGTGATGGGCGAGGAGCTGCGGGTGAGCTCGAAGAGCCGCGACGACCTGCAGGCGGTGCAGCAGCTGGTGCGTGAGGCCGACCTCGACTTCGCGGTCCAGTTCGTCAACTACCGGTGATGCCCGGTCGGTTCGCCGATGCCGACCCCATCCTGTTCGACCTCGACGGCACGCTGACCGAGTCGGGCCCGGGGATCATCAGCTCGGTGCGCTACGCGCTGGCGTCGATGGGTCAGCCCGCCCTCGACGACGAGCGGCTGCGCCGGTTCATCGGCCCGCCCCTGCTCGACTCGTTCCGCGACATCTGCGGCTTCGACCCGGCCGAGGTGGTCGTCGCGATCGCGGCCTATCGTGAGTACTACGCCACCGACGGGCAGTACGAGAACGCCGTCTACAACGGCATCCCCGAGCTGCTGGTCGCCCTTCGCGACGCGGGGCGCACGTTGGCGGTCGCGACCTCCAAGGCTGAGGTGTTCGCCTCCTCGATCCTGGACCACTTCGCGCTGTCCGAGCACTTCGCCACTGTCGTCGGCTCCGAGCTCGACGGACGACGCACCGCGAAGTCCGAGATCATCACCGAGGCCCTGGCCCGGCTGGGGCGACCGACCGGGGGGTCGGTCATGATCGGCGACCGCAGCCATGACGTGCGCGGAGCGGTCGCGGTCGGGGTGGGCAGCATCGGGGTGCTCTGGGGCTATGGCGACGACGCGGAGCTGACCGCCGCCGGGGCTGACGCTCTGGCGGCCACCCCGATCGAGCTGCTCGGCCAGCTGACCCACTGAGCTGCTCGGTTGCGCTGATCCGTCGCCGCTGACGTCGGTGTGAACGGAAACGACCATCCGATCGTCGAAATCGTTCACACCGATCCCGGCGTCACCCCTCGAGCTGGTCCATCCCGTGGCGCAGCCCGTCCGGCGCGGACGTGGGCGCGACGGCCTCGGGCCGCCAGGCAAGGGCGTCGAACGGGCAGACCTCGACGCAGATGCCGCAGTACATGCACAGGCCCCAGTCGATGGTGAACTCGTCGAGGACGTTCACCGTCCGGGGGCGCCGGGCGCCGGGGTCACCGACGAGCTCCTGGTGGGCCTCCAGCGAGATGCACCAGGTCGGGCACTCACGCACGCACAGCATGCAGGACGTGCACCTCTCGGCGACCAGGGCGATCCGCGCGTGCCCGCTCATGCCTGCCACTCCGAGGGGACACCGGGCGGCCCGGGGCGCGACCGCGGGCGGGCAGCCACGCGCTCACCCGCGGGGCGGTCCGAGGGCTCGAAGGCGCCGGGCCAGGGGGTGGCGACGCGGGCGGGCAGCGGGGTCGTCCGGAGCAGGGGGTGGCCGGCGTCGCCGGTGGTCAGAAGGGGCCGGCGGTCCGGGTTGCCGGCGAAGGTGACCCCGAACATCTCGTGCACCTCGCGCTCATGCCAGGTCGCCCCCGGGTAGACCCCGAGCAGGGAGTCGAGGACCGGGTCGTCACGGTCCACGTCCGTCCACACCAGGTGACGTTCCCGGTTCACGACGTCGACGAGGTGCGCGACCACCTCGATGCGCCCCGCGCCCGGGTCGTCGACGGCTGTCAGCATGTCCAGCATCGTCGCGCCGCCCTGCGGCCAGGGCGGTGCAGTGCGCCAGCCATACGGCGGCCGGAACCCGGTGATCATGCACGCGCACGCAGCACCTCCGCCAACCCGGCGACCAGGTCCTCCGGGCGCGGCGGGCAGCCGGGCACCCAGGCATCCACCGGCACCACCTCGTGGGCGCCCGGAAGGACGCTGTAGGAGTCCCAGTACGGTCCCCCCGTCGCGGCGCAGGCGCCGAAGGCCAGGACGGCCCGAGGTTCGGGCAGAACCGCGTACGCCTCGGCGAGTGCGGGCGCCAGGCGACTGGTGACGGTGCCGGCCACCACGAGGACGTTGAGGTCGACCGAATCGGAGCCGTCCGCCGGATCGCCGTCATCGCCCACGGCACCCAGCAGCTCGCCCGCCCGCCGGGCCTCGCGGACCTCCACGCCGCAGCAGGCCAGACCCAGCTCCACGACGTGCAGCGACACGCGCTGGGACCCCACCTGGACCCAGCGGCGCTGCACCGCACCGACTGCCATGGGGCAAGGCTAGGGCCTGCCGGCAGGGGCGTCGCCGGACCGGCGGCCAGACCCCGGGACGCAACGCCGTGATCAGGTGCGGCAGCACGGACGATCATGGGACAGAATGAAGGGTCGAAGGCAACCCTCAGCAGCAGTGGAGTCCCCCGGGGGGACACGAAAGGCACGGTCCGTGAGCAAGCCGGTTGTTCCGCTCGAGAAGGTCATCATCCGCTTCGCCGGGGACTCCGGCGACGGCATGCAGCTCACCGGCGACAGGTTCACCCAGGAGACCGCGTCCTTCGGCAACGACCTGTCCACGCTTCCGGACTTCCCCGCCGAGATCCGGGCACCAGCCGGGACCGTCCACGGCGTCAGCGCCTTCCAGCTGCAGTTCGCCGACCATGCGATCCAGACGCCCGGTGACGCTGCCGACGTCCTGATCGCGATGAATCCCGCCGCGCTGAAGAGCAACCTGCACCACGTGCGCCGCGGCGGGCACCTGATCATCAACAGCGACGAGTTCACCAAGCGCGCCGTGGAGAAGGTCGGCTACGCCTCCGACCCGCTCACCGACGACAGCCTCGAGTCCTACGCGGTCCACCCGGTGAGCCTGACCACCTTGACGGTCGAGGCGCTCAAGGGCTTCTCGATCACGAAGAAGGAGGCCGAGCGGGCGAAGAACATGTTCGCCCTGGGCCTGCTGAGCTGGCTGTACTCGCGCGGGACCGAGGGGACCCGGAACTTCCTCACCGCCAAGTTCGGCCGCAAGCCCGAGATCCTGGCCGCCAACCTCGCCGCGTTCGACGCCGGATGGGCCTACGGCGAGACCACCGAGGACTTCGCCGTCCACTACGAGGTGAGCCCCGCGGTCATGCCACCCGGGGTGTACCGCAACATCACCGGCAACATGGCCCTGTCCTACGGGCTGATCGCCGCCAGTGAGCTCTCCGGGCTCCCGCTGTTCCTCGGGTCCTACCCGATCACCCCCGCCAGCGACATCCTGCACGAGCTCAGCCGCCACAAGGAGTTCGGGGTGCGCACCCTGCAGCTCGAGGACGAGATCGCCGGCATCGGCGCCGCCCTCGGGGCCGCCTACGGGGGCTCCCTTGCCGTCACCACCACGTCCGGCCCGGGGATCGCCCTGAAGTCCGAGACGATCGGCCTGGCGATGGCCATCGAGCTGCCGCTGCTGGTCATCGACGTCCAGCGCGGCGGGCCCTCCACCGGCCTGCCCACCAAGACCGAGCAGGCCGACCTGCTCCAGGCGATGTTCGGGCGCAACGGCGAGGCGCCGGTGCCGATCGTGGCCCCGCAGTCCCCGAGTGACTGCTTCGACACGGCCATCGAGGCCGCCCGGATCGCCCTGACCTACCGCACGCCGGTCATGCTGCTCTCCGACGGCTACCTGGCCAACGGCTCGGAGCCCTGGCAGGTCCCGGACGTCGCGGACCTGCCCGACCTGCACGTGGAGTTCGCCACCGAGCCCAACCACACCCTGGAGGACGGCACCGAGGTCTACTGGCCGTTCAAGCGTGACCCGGAGACCCTGGCCCGGCCGTGGGCGATTCCCGGCACGCCGGGCCTCGAGCACCGGATCGGCGGGATCGAGAAGGCCGACGGCTCGGGGGCCATCAGCTACGACCCCGACAACCACGACTTCATGGTCCGCATCCGTCAGGCCAAGGTCGACGGGATCGCCAACACGATCGCGCCGCTGGCAGTCGACGATCCCGACGGCGACGCGCGGGTGCTGGTCCTGGGCTGGGGATCCACCCACGGCCCGATCGGCGCGGCCTGCGGGATCATCCGGGCTGAGGGCGGCAAGGTCGCCCGGGCCCACCTGCGCCACCTCAACCCATTCCCAGCCAACACCGGGGAGGTACTGCGGGCCTACGACCGGGTGCTGATCCCGGAGATGAACCTCGGCCAGCTCAGCATGCTCATCCGCGCCAAGTACCTGGTCGATGCCCAGGGCTACAACCAGGTCCGCGGCCTGCCGTTCAAGGCCACCGAGCTGGCCGACCAGATCAGGGAGCTCCTGTGACCATCGACCTGTCCGCCTCACGATCCCTGAGCCTGGTGCCCAAGGCCGACTCCCCGCAGTCGGCCAAGGACTTCAAGAGCGACCAGGAGGTGCGCTGGTGCCCCGGCTGCGGGGACTACGCGATCCTGGCCGCAGTTCAGTCGTTCCTGCCCGAGTTGGGCGTCCGCCGGGAGAACATCGTGTTCATCTCCGGCATCGGCTGCTCGTCGCGCTTCCCGTACTACGTCGACACCTACGGGATGCACTCGATCCACGGACGTGCCCCGGCGATCGCCACGGGCCTGTCGACGTCCCGGCCGGACCTGACGGTCTGGGTCGTCACCGGCGACGGTGACGCCCTGAGCATCGGCACCAACCACTTCATGCACGCCCTGCGCCGCAACGTGAACATCAAGATCCTGCTGTTCAACAACCGGATCTACGGCCTGACCAAGGGCCAGTACTCGCCGACGTCCGAGGCCGGCAAGGTGACGAAGTCCACGCCGATGGGGTCGATCGACTACCCGTTCAACCCGATCTCGGTGGCGCTGGGCGCCGAGGCGTCCTTCGTGGCGCGGACGATCGACTCCGACCGCAAGCACCTGACCGAGGTGCTGCGCCAGGCGGCGGCGCACGAGGGCTCGGCCCTGGTCGAGATCTACCAGAACTGCAACATCTTCAACGATGGGGCCTGGGAGCCGCTGAAGGACTCCGACGTCCGCGAGGACAACCTGATCCGCCTCGAGCACGGAAAGCCCATCCGGTTCGGCGCCAACGGCCAGAGGGGAGTGGCGCGGAGCAAGGACGGCGTGCTGCACGTCGTCGACGATGTCGCCGACTGCGACGGCGACTGCCTCTGGGTGCACGACGCGCACGCCTCGGAGCCGTCCACGGCGTTCGCCCTGTCGCGGCTGGCGGACTTCAACACGCTGGCGAACACCGCGATCGGCGTCTTCCGCGACGTCCGCAGGCCGGTCTACGACCACCTGCTGGCCGATCAGTTGGAGCGTGCCACCGCCAAGGGGCGCGGAGACCTGGCCGCCCTGCTCGCCGGCCGCGACACCTGGACGATCCCCGGCTGATCGGGGACTCCGGTAGTCGGCGGTCCCGCAGGGTCAGTGCTTGCGGTGCCTGAGCACCGCCACCGACCCCGTCGCGTGGTGCAGCAGCGACTGGCTCGTCGAGCCGAGCAGCATCCCGAGGAACGCCCCGCGGCCGTGTGACCCCACCACCGTCAGGCTGGCCCTGCCCGTCGCCTCGACCAGCGCCGGAGCTGGTCGGCCGTGGGCGACGGTCGTGGTGATCTCCACGTCGGGGTACCTCTCGCGCCAGCCTGCCAGCACCTCCGCGGTGACCCGCTGCTCGAACCCGACCGTCGCCGTGGTGATCTCCACCGGCGGGACGTAGGGCACGACCCCCGGGTACACGGGGATCGCGTAGGAGTGCACCACCTCCAGGGGCAGGCCGTGGCGCGAGGCGTGGTCGATCGCCCAGCCCACGAGCTCCTCGGACTCCGGGGAGCCGTCGACCCCGACCACCACCGGACCGTCGGCCACCCCCTGGGCCTGCGCGACGATGACCGGGCAGTGCGCGTGCGAGGCCACGTGGGACACGGTCGACCCCAGGATCGCCGAGGACATCGCGCTGTGGCCGCGGGACCCGATCACGAGCATGACCGCCGTGCGGCTCTGCTCCACGAGGATGCTGGCCACGGAGCCCGCGGTCGAGACCGTCTCGACGGGTACGCCGGCCCGCGCGACCACACCAGCCGCCTGGGCAACGACCTCCGGGCCCTCGTGCGGCAGGGTGGTGGCCAGGACCGGGGCGCCGGACATGGTCGCGGCTGCGCCGTCCCAGGCCGCGACGTCGGGCTCCACGTAGACCACCCGGACGCCGAGGTGCCGCGATGCCGCCTCGCGCACCGCCCAGTCCAGTGCGGCCCTTGAGTCGGGCGACGCGTCGTACCCGACGACGATCTGCGTGGACGTGGACATCGCACAACCCTCCTCGACCGGGCGCTGGCCCTGCGACCACCGCGGGCAACGCCCCTGTCATCTCCATCCTGACCGGCGCGCCCCGGGGCGGATAGGGACCATGGTCGCGTCCTCGCAGCCGGCCCCGGTCGCTAGGAGTCGTTGCGGGGTCCGAACCTGGGCGCCGGCCCGGGCACCCGGGCACCGGTGACCGGGTCCTCCACGAAGGTCCCCCGGGCTGCGAGCTGCGGGTGGTCGGGGGCCTCGGTCATGTCCAGGACGGGGGTCAGGCAGGCGTTGGTACCGGAGAAGACCTGCGCCCACTCGTCGCGGGTCCGCCCAGCGATCGCCCGCGCCAGGTGCTCGCGGAGCACCGGCCAACCACGCTGATCCCACTGCTCGGGCAGGTCGGCGGGATCCAGGTCGAGGCCGGTGAGGAGCTCGGCGTAGAAGGCCGGCTCCAGCGCCCCGACTGCCACGAACCGGCCATCGGCGCAGGTGTAGGTGTCGTAGAACGGGGCACCCCCGTCCAGGGTGTTCTCCCCGGGCGGGTTGGGCCAGAGGCCCTGGGCGCGCATGCCGTGGACCAGGCTCATGAGGTTCGCCGCACCGTCGACCATGGCCGCGTCGACGACGACGCCCCGGCCGGTGCGGGCCACCTCCACCAGCGCCGCCAGGACGCCCATCACCAGGTAGGTCGACCCGCCCCCATGGTCGGCGATGAGGTTCAGAGCCATGACCGGTCGCTCGCCAGGACGGGCCGTGTGCCGCAACGGGCCGGCTACCGCGCTGTAGTTGATGTCGTGCCCGGCGGCGTTCGCCCAGGGACCGGTCTGGCCCCAGCCGGTCATCCGACCGTAGACCAGGCGCGGGTTGACCGCCCAGCAGTCGGCCGGACCGAGTCCGAGCCGTTCTGCCGCTCCCGGCCGGAAGCCCTCGATCAGGACGTCGGACCCCGCGACCAGGGCCAGCGCCTCGGCGCGGCCCTCGTCGGAGCGCAGGTCCACCACTCGGGTCGGCCGGCCGCGCAGCAGCGGGTCCCGACCGGGCACATGACCCAGGGTCTGGCCCCCCGGCCGATCCAGCCGGACCCCCGTGGCCCCGAGGTCGGCAAGCATCATGCCCGCGTGCGGGACCGGGCCGATCCCGCCGAGCTCCACGAACTGCACGCCGGCCAGGGGCCCTGCACCGGGGGACACCGTGAACGGCTCGGGTGCCCCTGCGGGGTCGCCGGTCACGGACTACTTGCCCTTGTTGTCGACGATGAAGCCGATGTCCCCGGCATACCAGCCGGACATCCGCTCGTCGATCTCCTCGTCGGTCTCGGCGGTGGGCTCCGCCACGCTGGACGCGTCGTGCGGATCGGTGAGGTGGCGCCTGGTGGCTGCGTGGCGCAGGTCGCGGGTCTCGGCGTCCGGGGTGCCGCCCACAGCGTCCACCACGTGGTCGAGGTCGCCGCCGTACAGCCCCTCGTAGTGAGAGTTCGGGTACGGCTGGGTCGGCGAGGTCGACGGCCTCGGCGGCTGGTGCGCGTCCGCATGGGCGGCGGCCGCGGCCCTGGCCAGGGCCACGTCGCCGGGGTAGAAGCCGGAGATCTGGGCGTGCACCTCCGCCTCGTCGCCGGCGTTCGGGACCGCGGGGACGAGCCGGCGCACGCCCACGAACGCGTCGGCCGGGATCCGCAGGGGGCGCTCGTCTCCGGCGCAGGTCACCAGGACGTGGTCGACATCCAGCGCCAACGACACGACCGTGAGCCATCGCTGCTGCTCGGGGTGGTCGTCCCAGACCATGTCGGCCAGGCTGAGCTGGAGGGCAGGGATCCGGTCAACATCGACGGTCATCGGTCATCTCGCTTGCGGTCGTCGCCACGGCTCTCGCGGCACCCTGAGTCTACGCGCGCACCCCCGGGGGCCCGGGCGTGGCCCTACAGGTCCTCGACCAGGTCCGGTTGGCGCAACCGCGAGTTCACCACGGCATCCAGGGTGAATACGGCCAGGGCGATCCAGACGCCCGCGAACGCCAACCACCGCTGCGGGGACATCGGCTCGTGGAACAGCCATACGCCGATGACCAGCTGCAACGAGGGGGCGATGTACTGCAGCGGCCCGAGGACCGACAGCGGCACCCGGTGGGCGGCGAACCCGAAGAACAGCAGCGGCAGCGCGGTCACGGGTCCCGCCCCGACCATGAGCAGCGCATGGCCCCAGCCGTAGGAGCCGAACGCCAGCTCGTCATGGGTCCACAGCCACCCGATGTACGCCACCGCGATCGGGGTGAGGACCAGCATCTCGACCGTCAGGCTGGCAATCGCATCCACGCCCGCGAGCTTCTTGGCCAGGCCGTAGAAGCCGAAGGAGAACGCCAGCACCAGGGCGATCCAGGGCAGGCGTCCCATCGACAGGGTGGCGTAGACGACGGCGACGGCGGCGATCGCCACCGCCAGCCACTGCAGCCGCCGCAGCTGCTCGCGCAGGACGATCACACCGAGGGCGATGGAGACCAAGGGGTTGATGAAGTACCCGAGCGACGCGTCGACGACGTGGTTGTTGTCCACCGCCCAGATGAAGAGGCCCCAGTTGACCGAGACGATCAGCGCGGCCCCCGTCAGGATCGTCAGCCGACGGCGATCGGACAGGACTGCGCGGACGGTGTCCCACTGGCCCACAGCGGTGACGAGCAGGGCCAGGGAGGCCAGGGAGAACACGACCCGCGCAGCCAGGACCTCGGCGGGGGTGGCGGGCTCCAGGAACCCCCAGTAGAGGGGGAACAGGCCCCACAGGACGTAGGCCGTCAGGCCGGAGGCGACCCCGGCGCGTCGGCCGCTGAGGTCGCCGACCGGCATCACCCAGTCCGCTCGACCACGTAGTCGCAGAGCATCTCGAGGGCGTCGCGGGCCGGACCGGCAGGCAGCGGCGTGAGCGCCGAGCGGGCCTCGTCGGCCCACCGGTGCGCCTCATCGCGGGCACGCCGCATGGCCGGATGGGCGCGCAGGAGGGCCAGGGCCTCGGCGTGCTCGCCGTCGTCGTGGATCGGTCCGGACGTCAACTCGATCAGGCGGGCGTCACCCGGGTCGGTCGAGGTTCGCGCGTACAGGACCGCGAGGGTGGCCACGCCCTCGCGCAGGTCGGTGCCGGGGGTCTTGCCGGACTGCGCGCGCTCGCTGCCGATGTCCACGAGGTCGTCGGCGAGCTGGAAGGCCACACCGATGCGCTCCCCGAAGGCCGCCATCGTCTCGACGACCGCACCGTCCGCGCCGGACATCATCGCTCCGAACCGCCCGGCGGTGGCAATCAGCGACCCGGTCTTGTCCGCCAGCACGCTCACGTGGTGCGCGATCGGGTCCTCGCCCGCACCCGGGCCGACCGTCTCGCGGATCTGGCCGGTGCAGAGCCGCTCGAAGGTCCGGGCCTGGATGCGCACAGCCTCGGGGCCGAGGTCGGCCAGCAGGTCCGAGGCACGCGCGAACAGGAAGTCCCCCGTGAGGATCGCCACGGTGTTGTCCCAGCGGGCGTTCGCGGAGGCAGCCCCCCGGCGCAGGGGCGCCTCATCCATCACGTCGTCGTGGTACAGAGTGGCCAGGTGGGTCAGCTCGACGACCACCGCCGAGGGCACGACTCCGGGTGCCGCCGGATCACCGTACTGCGCAGCCAGCAGGGTCAGCAGCGGGCGGAAGCGCTTGCCGCCGGCGTCCACCAGGTGCCGCGCGGCGTCGGTGACGAACGGGTACTCGCTGAGCACCGACTGGCGCAGGAGGTGCTCCACGTCAGCCAGTCGCGCCGCGATGTGGGCGTCGAGCTCGGCATCGGGCAGGAACAGCCCCTCAGGTCGGCTCGAGGTCAGGGAGGGCACGGGGACAAGTCTGACCCACGCGTGCCCATTGCGCCGAATCGCCCCCGGCCCCACGACCTCAGATGGTCGGGAGCTCGGCCAGGGAGGACTCGAAGCTGATGTCCGGGGTCTCCAGGTCCACCATCCGGCCGTTCAGGTAGGCGTCGTAGGCAGCGAGGTCGAAGTGCCCGTGACCCGACAGGGCGATGAGGATGACCCGGTCGTCGCCGGCCTCCGTGGCCCGGTGCGCCTCGCGGACCGCCGCGGCGATCGCGTGGCTGGACTCCGGTGCGGCCACGATCCCCTCCGTACGCGCGAAGCGCACGGCGGCGTCGAAGCACTCGACCTGCGGGACGGATTCCGCCTCGAGCAGGCCCAGCTCGTAGGCGTGCGAGAGCAGCGGCGACATCCCGTGGTAGCGCAGGCCACCGGCGTGGATGGGGTCGGGGATGAAGTTGTGGCCCAGGGTGTGCATCTTCATCAGCGGGGTCATGCCGGAGGCGTCGCCGAAGTCGTAGGCGTACACGCCGCGGGTCAGCGACGGGCAGCTGGCGGGCTCGACCGCGCGGATGACCGGGCTCATCGTCCCCGCCAGCTTCTCCCGGATGAACGGGAAGGTCAGGCCCGCGAAGTTCGACCCGCCGCCGGTGCACCCGATGATCACGTCGGGGGTGTCCCCGGCCTTGGCCATCTGGAGCAGGGCCTCCTCGCCGATGATCGTCTGGTGCAGGATGACGTGGTTGAGCACCGACCCCAACGCGTACTTCACGGTCGGGTCGGTGACGGCGGCCTCGACGGCCTCGGAGATCGCGATGCCCAACGAGCCGGGGTGGTTCGGGTCGGACTCGAGGTAGTGCTTTCCGGCCTCCGTCAGGTTGGACGGCGAGCGGTGGACGGTGGCGCCGAACGCCTCGATCATCATCCGCCGGTAGGGCTTCTGGTCGAACGAGGCGCCCACCTGCCAGACCTCGCACTCCAGGCCGAACAGGGCGGTGGCGAAGCTCAGGGCCGTGCCCCACTGCCCCGCCCCGGTCTCGGTGGTGAGCTTGCGGACGCCGGCCTTGGCGTTGTAGTACGCCTGCGGCACCGAGGTGTTGACCTTGTGCGACCCGGCCGGGCTGACGCCCTCGTACTTGTAGTAGATGCGCGCTGTCGTGCCGAGTGACTCCTCGAGCTTGTAGGCACGGTGCAGCGGCGCGGGCCGCCACTGGCGGTACACGTCGAGCACCTCGCCGGGGATCTCGATGTACCGCTCCGAGGCCACCTCCTGCAGGATCAGGTCCATCGGGAACAGCGGCTCGAGCGCCTCGGGGCCGATCGGCTCGTGCGTGCCGGGGTGCAGCGGCGGCGGCGGGGGCTCGGGCAGGTCGGCGACCAGGTTGTACCAGGTCGTGGGCATCTCGTCCTCGGAGAGGAGGTACTTGTGGGGGCGCGGCGTGAAGGTCATGGGGGGAAAGGTAGCCGAACGCCGGACGTCACGCGCACACGGCTCCCCGGACGCACGCGCTCACCCTCGGCGATTTCGCCACACCCTCCCGGAATTCCGGGAGGACGAGGCGGAACGGGGAGGGTGAGCGGGCAGGGCGTCGGTCAGCGGAGGAAGATCGCCGACTCGTTGACCAGGTTCAGGATCGCCTGCGGGAACACGCCCAGCAGGACGGTGCCGAGCACGGCGATCGCGATCGCGGACTGCGTGAACAGGCTGGGGACCGCCACGGCAGCACCACCGTCGGCCGCCGGCCTGGCGAAGTACATCAGGACGATGACCTTCAGGTAGAAGAACGCCGAGATGGCCGAGGCGATCACCGCGAAGATGACCGGCCAGACCGCTCCGCTGGCGATGGCTGCGGAGAAGATCCCGAACTTGGCGGTGAACCCGCTGGTCAGCGGGATGCCGGCCAGCGCGAGCAGAAGGAACGCGAACGCACCGGCGATCAGCGGCGAGGTCCGGCCCAGCCCGGCCCAGGAGGACAGGTGCCCTGCCTCGCCGGCCGGCCCACGGACCAGCATGACGATCGCGAAGCAGCCGATGGTCGTCAGCCCGTAGGCGAGCAGGTAGAACATCGTTGCCGCCAGGCCGTCGGTGGAGAACGCGATCACGCCCAGCAGCAGGAACCCCGCGTGCCCGACCGAGGAGTACGCCAGCATCCGCTTGATGTCCGAGCTGGTCACGGCCAGGACCACGCCGACGAGCATCGTGAGGATCGCCACGACCCACATGACCGGCTCCCAGTCCCACGATGCCCCGCCGAGTGCCACGTACATCACCCGGATCAGCGCACCGAAGCCCGCGACCTTCACCGCGGCCGCCATGAAGGCGGTCACCGGCGTGGGCGAGCCCTGGTAGACGTCGGGGGTCCACATGTGGAAGGGCACCGCCGCGACCTTGAACAGCAGGCCGGCAGCGACCATCGCGACGCCGATCAGCTGCAGGCCCTGCGCGCCGGGCCGGTCGGTGAAGGCCTGGGAGATCGAGGCGAAGTCCAGCGCCCCGGCATAGCCGAACAGCATGGCCGAGCCGTAGAGCAGGAACGCCGAGGCGAACGCCCCGAGCAGGAAGTACTTGAGCGCGGCCTCCTGTGACAGCAGTCGCCGGCGCCTGGCCATGCCGGCCAGCAGGTACAGCGGCAGGCTCATGACCTCCAGGGCCACGAACAGCATCAGCAGGTCGTTGGCGGCGGGGAACAGCAGCATGCCGGACACGGCGAACAGGAACAGCGGCCAGATCTCGGTCTGGTCCCAGCCGCGCCTGGTCAGCTCCTGCTCCTCGACCGACCCGACCAGGGAGGCGGCCCTCGGCGCGAACGCGTCACCTGCGGGATCGACCCGCTTCTCGGCCATCAGCAGTGCCGAGAGCAGGGCGATCACCAGGATCGTGACCCACATGAACAGGGTGGGGCCGTCGACCGCCAGGGACCCGGCGGCGACCACGCCCATCTGGGAGGCGGGCATGGCGATGGTGAGGGCCAGCGCCGCGGCCAGGGTCGCCAGGACCAGCACCAGCTGGATCCCGCGACGGGTGGCGCGCGGGGCCAGGCCCTCGATCAGGACCGACACGACAGCCGCGACGAGCACCAGCAGCACCGGTGCCATCGCTCGGTACTGGAACGACGGGAACGTCAGCGTCTCGGCCATGGGGATGGCGGTGGCGATCATCGCAGCCTCACTTCCCCGACTCGGCGACGGCGGGCACCGGATCGGTGCTGCCGACGAGCGTCATCGTCTGGTCGACGGATGGGTTGATGATGTCCAGGACCGGGTTCGGGAAGAACCCGAGGGCGATGATGATCGCCAGGACGGGGACGATCGCCAGGACCTCGCGACCGCGCAGGTCCGTCATCCCGGCGACGCCCTCGCGCACCGGGCCGGTCATGGTCCGCTGGTACATGATCAGGATGTAGAGCGCGGCCAGGATGATGCCCGAGGTGGCGACGATCGCCGCCCACGGGTAGACG
>CAWFSG010000021.1:0-217488 GCA_963818445.1 uncultured Actinomycetes bacterium | reverse complement strand
GGTTGCAGCCCGCAGACCACGAGGGTGCCACCGGATTGACCGATCCCCTCGGCGTAATCCTCGAGCGCCTTGGTGAAGGTCAGGTTCGTCCGCAGGTGCCCACGCAGCCGGAGCACGACCGCAGCCGGCTGGCCGGCGTTGGATGCGCCCGGAAGACCTTCGGGCGGCTTTGGGAGTTGTGCGAAGAGCGCGGGGACGGAGGCGAACTCCCCGGATCCCTCGATGTCCAGGACGGTGACCTGGCCGGGTGGCAGTGAACCGGGCACCTCGGCGCGCCGCCAGCTACCGGGGGCGACCGGTTGCAGGGCGACGACGTGCGTGGTGGAGGCGCTGTTGATCCCGACGAGGAGCAGGGACAGGATCACGCCGATCAACACGGCGACGTGGATCGGGACCAGCAGGGTCGCCGTCATCGTGATCACCGCCGCGGCCCCGGAGGACTTGCTGGTCTGCCACGTACGGGCCAGCTCCCGGGGCTTCAGCGAACTGAACCCGGCCAGGATCAACAGCCCGGCCAGGGCCGGGATCGGTACCTCGGAGAGCAGCGGGCCGAGGGCGACGACGAACAGCAGCATCCACAGCCCGCTGAGGATGACGGCCCAGCGGGTGCGCCCGCCGGCCATCACATTGAACGCGGTCTGTCCGACGCTGCCGCCCACGGGAATGCCGCCGACCACGCCCGATGCCAGGTTGGACCCACCTTGGGCGAAGAAGTCCCGCTTGACGTCGACGGCGGTGCCGTCGGTGTTGGGGTAGGCAGCCCCGACCCCTGCGGCCTGGACCAGGACCACGATCGTCAGCGCCATCGCCGATGCGATCAGGGTCGGGGACAGCAGTCCCACGTCCGGCAGCGTCAGCGGGGGCAGCCCGACCTCGATGGGCCCGGACGTGGAGGCCACGTTGGCCACCTCGGCGCCGGTGACCTTGAGCACGAGCGTCGGAACGACGATGGCGATCAGGGGAGCCAGGGCGACCAGCTTGCCCCGGCCCAGCAGGATGCTGATCCCGATCGCCGTGGCGGCGGTGAGCATCGAGGCGCGATCGAAGTACTGCCACTGGCGCAGCGTGTTCAGGGCCTTCTCCAGGGTGTTGTCGCCGCTGGTCTTCACGCCGGTCGCGTCGGCCAGCTGGCCGAGGATCAGGATCAGCCCCACACCGAACATGAACCCGGCCATGACCGACGCGGACACGAACCGCATCAGCCGGGCGAACCCGAGTGCGGTGGCCAGCAGCATGAACAACCCGGCCAGGACGGTCAGCGTCGCCAGGGTTCGGATCGGGTCGGTCGGGCCGGCGTTCATGACCTCGGCCGTGGTGACCGCCGCAGCGGAGGTGGTGGCGACCACCATGACGGTGGTCGACTGCATGAGCCCGCCGGCGACAGGTCCGGCGAACGAGGCGTACAGGCCGGCCATCGGGTTGGCCCCGGCGAGCACCGCGGTGGCCATCCCGTCGGGCACCGACCCGATGGCCCCCGCCAGCCCGGCCATGGTCTCGCGCCCCCATGGCACCTTGGTCATGAGCTACTCCCTCTGTTGGTGTTCATCGATTCGATGTGCTGGACGGCCAGGTCGATGGTCGGGAACACGTGGTCCTCGTCGATCACGTCCAGGACGCCCACGGACCGGGCGAAGGCTAGCGCCGGGGTGTGGACATCCGTGAGGTAGGCCGCGATCCCGCGGTGGCGCATCTCCCTGCCGAGCGCGATGAGCACCTTGGCCGACGTGAGGTCGAGGGTGTCCTGGGCCCCGAGGTCGAGCACCAGGGCGCGAGGCAGCGGCTCTGCGGCATCCACCAGGGCGCGGACCTGGTCGCGGACAGTCAGGGCGTTGGCGTAGTAGAGGGCCGCGTGCAGTCGCAGGATCAGCACGCCGGGCACGGGGGTGTTCTCCGGGTGTCGCTCCAAGTCGGAGTACGCGCCGGGGGCGCCGGGGATCCGCCCGACGGAGGCCAGGTGCGGGCGGCTGGACTGGTAGACCACGAACACCAGCGACGCCACCAGGCCGATGATCATGCCCTCCAGCACGTCGATGAGCAGGACGCCGAGCATCGCCAGAAGCCCGAACCAGAACTCGGTCCGCGACTCCTGGCGCAGGGTGCGCAGCTTGCGCGACGCGATGAGGTGCCAGACCGCATGGATGATCAGCGCGCCGAGCACGGCCTCGGGCAGGGTGGCGAACAGCGGCGTGAAGAACAGCAGCGTCACCACCGTCGCCACCCAGGCGACCAGGTTCGCCACCTGGGACCTGGCGCCCGCCCCCTCCTTGACCGCCGAGCCGGACATGCCCCCGGCCGCGAGCATCCCCCCGAACAACGAGCTGAGGATGTTGGTGACGGCGTGGGCGTTGAGCTCCTGGTTGGCGTCGACCTCGTAGCCGTGCTTGTCGGCGAACTCGTGGGCCACCCCCAGCGCCTCGCTGTACGCGACCAGGAACACCCCGACCGCCGGCAGGACCATCGCCAGGTAGGTCTCCAGAGGGACGGCCGTGAACGTCAGCGACGGCAGGCCCTGGGGCAGGGTGCCGACCACCTCGACGCCGTGGGTGCCCTCCAGGTCCAGCCACTTGCTGACCAGGATCGTGCCGAACAGAACAACGAGTCCCGCCGGGAGCTTGGGGTTCACCCGGGGCAGCCCGAACAGTACGACGATGCTCACAGCCCCGATCGCGAACGACACCCAGTTTGCCTCGGGGAGCTCTTTGAGGATCCCGACGAACTTCTGCACGGTGTTGCCCTCGGGCTTCTCCACGCCGAACAGCTTGTTCAGCTGCCCCACGGCCACGAAGACCGCCAGGCCCATCACGAAGCCGTCCATGACCGGCTTGGACAGGAACTGCGTGACGAACCCCAGGCGCAGCACCCCGGCGACCAGGAACACCAGCCCGGTGACCAGCACGAACGCCGCCGCGCTCGCGGCATAGGTCCCTGGGTTCCCGGCATCGCCGGCCGTGGCGATCACCGCCGCCGTCACCGAGGAAGCCAGCAGCGCAGCCGTGGCCGACGTCGGCCCGACCGACAGATGCCGCGAGGTACCCATCAGCGCATAGATCGCCAACGACACCACCAACGTGTAGAGGCCGGCCTGGGGGGGCAGGTCCGCGATCCCCGCGTAGGCCATGCCCTCCGGCACCACCAGACCCCAGAGGGTCAGCCCCGCGATCGCATCACGACCGAACCAGCCCCGTGGATACGTCGGGCCCCAGGACAGGATCGGCAGGTAGCCGCCCAGCTGCACCCGCGCACCCGCTCGGTGCGCGGGAGCAGGCTCCACTGTGTTGACGTCACCCATCAGCGACCCTCCCGGGGCGATCTCTCGCCCATAGTGTCCCCCCAGCTGGGCTGGCCGCATCATCCGCCGGGGATGAGTCCACGGGCGTCCGCGGAACTGGAGCAATGATGGGCGAAGCGTCCACCGGGCCGATTCGTGATCGGCGGGTGCTCTCCCGGTTGGATGTCGCAAGCGCGGGTCCGATGTCTGGGGGTGGTCGTTCACGGGCCCTGTCGAAGGGTCCCGTGCGCCGCCGAGAGTTGAGCCCGACGGACAGGGGTCGCAGCGCCACCTGGGCGCAGTGGCCCGGTGGCCAGCTCAGCGAGTCACTTGGCCGGCTCAAGCCGGTCCCAACTCCGCATCAGTGGTTGGAACGCGTGGTAGGCCCGTACGAGGTCGCGGCGGACGCGGGCGACGAGGGCGTTGACCAAGCCCGCGAATTGCAGGCCCATCAGCGCACAATACGACCCTGCAGAAGTCAAGCGAGTCCTCAGGGTCGGGGCATCTTGGGCATCGCGGGGAGGCTAGCGCGTGGTGCCCTGCGGCATTGTCGGCTGCTCGATGTGAGCCAGGGCTGCTTCCTGGGTCGGGAATTCGCCGAGGTCGAAGTAGTCGGTGTCGGTCATGCCGGTGGCGCCGTTCTTGAGTTCCTGGAGTTGCCAGACGCCTTTGTAGGCCCATTCCCGGATCCGGTACTCGTGGGTTCGCTCGCCGTCGGTGGCCAGGACTTCGAGGGCAGCCAGGGTCATGCCGGTGCAGCTGCCGGTCGTGCGGTCCTTGACCTGGGTGATTGTGGGCATGCCGCCAGTCCACCGCCACGTCTCTCGCAGTGCAAGTGCTCATCGACCCCACCTCGGGGTGGCGGCAATGATGCGCTCGTGGGATCACCTGTGCGCACTCTGGAGACTCTGTACGAGACGTGGCGTCGGGCGGAGTCCGCCTAGGCGCAGGCCCTGGACCGCTTCGCTGGGGAATTCCTACCCGCGGAGGTCGTCGAACTGTCGAGAGACACCCCGAGCTCTGTGAGCAGGGCTCGGACCCGCGCCTCGATGTCGTCGCGGATGGGGCGGACGTCCTCGACGGACTGCCCCGCCGGGTCGGCGAGCTCCCAGTCGAGGTAGCGCTTGCCGGGGTAGATCGGGCAGGCGTCCCCGCAGCCCATCGTGATCACGACGTCCGCGGCGCGCAGGATCTCCTCGGTCCACGGCTTGGGGAACTCGGTGGTGATGTCGATGCCGACCTCGGCCATCGCCGCGATCGCTGCGGGGTTGATCTCGGAGCCTGGCTCGGATCCCCCGGACCAGGCGGCGGCCCGGTCCCCGGCGAGGTGCTGGAAGAACCCGAGGGCCATCTGCGAGCGCCCGGCGTTGTGCACGCACAGGAACAGCACCGTCGGGATGCCCGTGCCGGCCTTCCCCTCGACCCTGGCCAGGGCCTTGAGCCGCTGCTTGGCGAAGCGTTCGGCCAGCAGTGGCAGGTAGGTGGTGATCGTGGCCCGGCCGGCGAACGCGTCATAGGAGGTGTGCAGGAACCGGTCGATGGTCTCGGCGCCGAACACCCCGTCGAAGGTGCACTGCAAACGGACGGCGGCGGTGCGCAGAGCCTGAACCTGGTCAATGGTCAGGTCTGTGCGTTCGTACCCACTGGTCACATTTGTTCCTCTCAGGTGGCGGATCTGGCAATCCGTCGGCTAAGGCTGATCGGCCGGTCGGCGCTCGGCCGGTGAGCGGATACGCCTTTTCGATCAACACTCGTTGAGTGATCCTTGATCGTGCTGCACCTTCGAGTCAAGGGCGCGCGTCGCGGACAAGCAAGGGTTCCGCTTCCTGTCACCGACCGTTCACCTGGGGGTCGGCGGGGCGCGACCGCTCCCCCCGTCCGGTCACGACGATCACTGGGGTCGCCCTGCTTGACGGCGACCGGTCCGGCGGTCACTCTTGCTCAATGACGACTGAGTCCCTTGCGATGCACGGTCTGCAGTGGCGTGCCGCTGGTCACGCCGCACTGTCGGATGTGGGCCGGTTGCAGGTGGTCGACTCCCTCGAGGTGGGCGACATCAGCCCGCGGGACCTCGCGGCCACTCTGGGAATGTCCTCGAACCTGCTGGCCCACCACCTGAAGGTCCTGGAGGCCGCCGGCCTGGTGCGCCGGCTCCCCTCGGAGTCCGACGGCCGGCGCACCTACGTGCGCCTCGTTCCCGAGGCCCTGGCCGCCCTCGGGCGGTTCCCTACCCCGCCATTGCCGGCGGGGCGGGTGGTGTTCGTCTGCTCGGGCAACTCCGCGCGCTCGCAGCTCGCGGCCGCGGTGTGGGCCACGCGCACCGGGCGCTCGGCCGCCTCCGCGGGGACGCGACCTGCGGCCCGGATCCATCCGGGCACCGTCCGCGTCGCCCGCGCCCACGGGCTGCCACTGCTGGCCGACCGACCCGCCTCGATGACCGAGGTCCTGGACGCGGACGACGTGCTCATCACGGTCTGCGACTCAGCCGATCGCGAGATCTCGGTTGGGCACACCCACTGGTCGGTCCCCGACCCGGTCCGGGTCGGCACGAAGGCAGCCTTCGAGCGCACCCTGGCCGACCTCACGACCCGGATCGACGGCTGGGCCCAGACCGCGGAGGCCGGCGCGGTCTAGGCTCTTGTCTCAACAGCGGTTGAGACATATTCTGGTGCCGCCATCCACCCACCAGGGGTCTCGTGACGGCCCCGCCGAGGCAACCCGCATGGATGCTCCGGCGTCAGCGGTGAGCCTGGCGCTGCTCGTCCTCGCCCTGGACACCGAGGGCACCTGGCAGACCCTCGACGGCTTGGCGGAGATCGCCGGGCACGCCCGGGCACCCGGTGCCCCCGGCGACGCGGCCCGCCGGGCGCGGGGCCGACTCGACGGGGCCGCAGCTGGGACCGATCTGGGGAACCACACCCACCATCCCGCGACCGCCCGCCAACGCGCGGCCGGCCAAGATTAGGGACCTTTGGCCCATCCGGACGCCACAGCCCTCGACTACAGTTCAATCATGATCGATGCGATTGCGCTGGATAGATCCCCGGTGGAACGCGAGGAGGCGGTAGCGCTGCTGGCTGTTGCCGCGGACCCGGTCCGCTGGCGGCTGTTGGCCGAGCTGGCCGCCCAGGGCACCCGATGCGTATGCGACCTGCAGCCCGTCGGGGGGGTGGCACCCAATGTGTTGAGCTACCACTTGAAGGTGCTGCGCGAGGCCGGACTGGTGACCTCGGCCAAGCGTGGGAGGTGGGTGGACTACACGATCGCCGAGGACGCGCACGCCCGGATCGCGGCCGCCCTGCCGACGACAGGTGCCCTCCAAGAACTGTCGCGGGGCTGACATGAACGTGCTCGAGCGGGTTCCCACCGATCGGCGCGGACAGGTCGGCGCGCTCACGGCCGCGGCGTTCGTGTGGTGGCTGGCGTTCTGGGTGAACGCCCGGGCGTGGGACCGGCTGCTCTACGACGCGTTCGGGATGGACCCGGATGCCCGGCTCACCGAGACGCTGCACTTCTTCCTCTACGACACCGTCAAGATCACCCTGCTGCTGTGCGGGATCATCTTCACCGTCACGGTCCTGCGCTCGTTCATGAGCGTGGAGCGCACACGGGCCCTGCTCGGCGGCAAGCGCGAGGGGGTGGGCAACGTGATGGCCGCCGGGCTCGGTGTGATCACGCCGTTCTGCTCCTGCTCGGCAGTCCCGGCGTTCATCGGATTCGTCGCTGCCGGGGTGCCGATCGGAGTCACGCTGAGCTTCCTGATCGCCTCCCCGCTGGCCAACGAGATCGCCATCGGCCTGCTGTGGAGCCTGTTCGGCTGGCAGATCGCCGCCGTTTACGTCGTGGCCGCCGTGACCATCGCGATCGTCGCAGGCTGGGTCCTGGGCCGACTGCACGTGGAGCGCTGGGTCGAGCCGTTCGTGTTCGAGACGAAGCTGCGCGGCCAGGTCATCGACCCTGCCGCCGGGCTGACCTTCGACCAACGGATCAGCATGGGCATCGAGGAGGTCGCCACGATCCTGCGCAAGATCTGGCCCTACCTGCTGGTCGGCATCGGCCTCGGGGCGGTCATCCACGGCTGGGTCCCCACCGACTTCTTCACCACCTACGCCAACTCCGACAACCCCTTCGGCGTGCTGGTGGCGGTGGCGATCGGCGTCCCGCTGTACTCCAATGCCGCCGGGATCATGCCGTTGGTCGAGGTGCTGTACTCCAAGGGCATGCCGATGGGCACCGTGCTGGCGTTCATGATGGCCGTCGTGGCCCTGTCGCTGCCCGAGATGATCCTGCTGCGCCGGGTCCTGCAGCCCAAGTTGCTGGCCCTGTTCGTCGGCGTGGTGGCCACGGGGATCATCTTCGTTGGCTACCTGTTCAACGCGATCCTGGGCTCTGGGGTGCCGACATGACCATGACCATCAAGATCCTCGGGCCTGGGTGCCGCAACTGCGTGACCCTGGACCGGGTCACCCGCGAGGCCGTGACGGCCCTGGCCCTGGATGCCACCGTGGAGAAGGTCGAGGACTACCAGGCGATCATGGACTACTCCGTGATGACCACCCCTGCGCTGGTCATCGACGACCGGGTCCTCCTCGCCGGCCGGGTGCCCAGCCCGAGCGCGCTGCGTCAACTCCTGGTCGACGCCTCAGACCGCCATACCCAGACACAGAACACCATCGAAGGGAACCACCCATGATCATCAAGATCCTCGGCTCCGGCTGCGCGAACTGCGTGCGCCTGGAGGCCAACACGAAGCAGGCCCTGTCCACACTGGGCCTGGACGCCACCGTGGAGAAGGTCACCGACTTCGGTGACATCGCCTCCTACGGGGTCATGAAGACCCCCGGCCTGGTCGTCGACGAGCAGGTCCTGGTCTCCGGGCGCGTCCCCGACGCCAAGGAGATCGCCACGCTGCTGGCACCGTCGGTCTGACGTCTGCGCACCTCGGCAGGGAGCCCCGCATGAGCAACCAGCCAGATCCCGACACCGCCGCTGCCTCCGAGGTGGACCCGATCGAGGCCGACGTCCTGCACCGGCTGTCCACCCTGGACCGGTTCCTGCCGGTGTGGATCCTGCTGGCGATGCTCGCCGGCCTGCTCCTCGGGTGGGCACTGCCCGGCATCCAGGACGTCCTGGATGCCGTGAAGGTCGGCCAGACCTCGCTGCCGATCGCCATCGGCCTGCTGCTGATGATGTACCCGGTGCTGGCCAAGGTGCACTACGAGGACATGAGCCGGGTCACCGGCGACAAGCCCATGCTGTGGAGCTCCCTGGTCCTCAACTGGGTGATCGGCCCCGCGCTGATGTTCACCCTGGCCTGGGTGTTCCTCTACGACTACCCCGAGTTCCGCACCGGCCTGATCGTCATCGGCCTGGCCCGGTGCATCGCGATGGTGCTCATCTGGAACGACCTGGCCTGCGGTGACCGGGAGGCCGCCGCCCTGCTGGTCGCGATCAACTCGGTGTTCCAGGTCCTGGGCTACGCCCTGCTGGGCACGTTCTACCTGCAGACCCTGCCCGAATGGCTCGGCCTACCCACCGAGGACGTCACCTTCTCCACCTGGGAGATCACCAAGTCGGTGCTGATCTTCCTGGGCATCCCGCTGGCCGCCGGGTACCTCACCCGGCGCATCCTGCGCCCCCGCCGGGGTGCCGATTGGTACGACAACACGTTCCTGCCCCGGATCGGCCCCTGGGCGCTGTACGGGCTGCTGTTCACCATCGTGGTGATGTTCGCCCTGCAGGGCGAGGCGATCCTCAACGACCCGCTGTCGGTCCTGCTGATCGCGATCCCGCTGCTGGCCTACTTCGCGATCATGTGGAGCGTGTCGTTCGTCGTCGGCCGGCGCGCCCGCCTGGGCTACCCGAAGACCGCCACCCTGGCGTTCACCGCCGCCGGGAACAACTTCGAGCTCGCGATCGCCGTGAGCATCGGCGTGTGGGGGGTCACCTCCGGACAAGCCCTCGCCGGGGTCATCGGCCCGCTCATCGAGGTCCCCGCCCTCGTGGGCCTGGTGTACGTGTCGCTGTGGCTGCGGCGGCGCCTGGCCTGGCGGCGAGCAGCGGGGCAGGCACCCGTCGTGGAACCCTCCTGAGCAGCCCGAGCCTCACCCCACCCCCCCGACCTGTAGCCCATTCCGCCTATCGCGCACCCTGCTGAGGATGTCGCAGCGGCTTTCCCGTGAAGCTCACTGACCAAGTCGCCTAGCCTGATACCGCTGCATGCAGGAACGACGAGATCCGCGACCGCAGGCTGTCAGGTCTGGCAGGGGGAGGGGCCGAGAACGTGCCGGCAAACGACGGAGCCGTGCGCAAGCAGGGTGTACTGGCGGACTGGAACGACGACCGCGGCTTCGGCTTCATCAAGCCCTCCGCTGGAGGCTCGCGCGTCTTCGTGCACGTGAGCGCGTTCCCGCGTGATCGCCGGCCGGCCAGCGGATGCTTGGTCTCCTACGCTGAGGTGCGCGACGAGCACAACCGGGCGCGCGCATCAGAGGTGCGCTACCTGACATCCCCGCCAGCAGCCCGAGCCAGCGCCACCGGGGTACCCCTGGCTCTGGCTACGTCGACGCTGTTCTTCACCGTCTTGGTGATTCTCGTCGTGCTCGACCAGCTGCCACTCATTCTGCTGGCCGGCTACGGCCTGCTGAGCGCCGTCGCGTTCCTCACGTACCGGGCCGACAAGTCCGCCGCACAGCAGGGCAGGTGGCGCACGCCGGAGTCCACCCTCCACGCGATCGACCTGATGGGCGGCTGGCCGGGTGCTCTGGTCGCGCGACGAGTCTTCCGACACAAGACGACCAAGCAGCCATTCCGCACCATCTTCTGGGCCACAGTCACTGTGAACTGCGTGGCACTTGCCTGGATCGTGCACAGTCTCTGACGCCGCCCTGGCAGGGTGACCCACATTGGCGCGTACCGTCCCGGTGACCGGCGGTTGGGAAGCCCCAAGGTCCCGCCCCAGCAGCGGTGGCCACGGGTGCTGTCAACCGGCTACGGCAGTGACGCGTGTCAGCATTGGATCAGGTGGATCCCGCCGGCCGGCGCGCGATGCGACGAAGGCGAGCTGTTGGTCGCAACGCGCCTCGAGCAGATGGTCGGATCGGTCACGCTGGTCGACGGCCCTGGCGCACCGGAAGGTAGTCACGACTTCGACGTCCACGTCGAGGGCGATGTCTGGGCAGTGGAGGTCACGTCGACAACAGTTCGGTGATTGATCATGACGATCGCCTCCGATCTGATCGTCGCGCCGGGAACGGCCACCCGGTAGGGGCTTTGGGCCTCGCCCCCGCTCATTCGCGTTCGGTGGCGGGGACGTTCGCCCCTGCCACAACCCGCTGGGTCGCGACATGCTGAAGGGGAAGCGGAGGCCGAGTTCGGCCTGTCCCTCGGGGATGGGAGTCCCGATGCTGACCATGACACCTGCGGGCCAGACCGCGCAGGCCCCGGAACGGCCGCAGCGCCGCTGGTGGTGGCTCGTGGTCTGGCTCGCGGTCGCTGCCCTGGGCGCCGCGGTTGTCGCGGGTCTCTGGGCGCCCAGCGCCGAGGAGCCGGGTCTTGGTGCGGTCGACCCGCTCGACGCCTACACGACGACCGAGGTCGATCCGTTCGAACCGTCGATCATGCGGGACTCTTCGAGCTTCTTCTACCAGGCGTCCGCGGTGGTGATTCACCGAGACGGGCAGAAGGTCGGCGAACTCACGGCCCTCGAGCTGACCCCGAGCGCGCTCGTCGACCTGGACCTGGACGCGTTCCTCAAGACCGCCACGCTGGCGGACTTCCACTTCCAGGGAAGGCTGGCCGAGGATGCCATCGATATGCGATTCATCGGGTCCACCCGGGTCGCCGCTGTCTTCCCGCTCTACCCGGGGGTGGGAGGCCGGTTCTCCGCCTGGATGCAGGACCGCAACCTGATGGTGTTGATCTCCGCGCTATCTGATTGGACCCTGGCAGACCAGTTCCTCCAGGACTACCTGGCAACCCCGCCCGCGCTCCCAGCCGACGAATACACAATGACCGCGACCGATCAACCGGTGACCTCGACCTTCGAGAACATGCCGGAGGGCACCTTCGACCGCGCTTCCGTGGTTGCGGTGAACCGAGCGGGTCAGAAGGTCGGCGAACTGGCAACCCTCCAGCTGACCCCAGGCTCCCTGGGCGACATGGACCTGGACGCCTTCCTGAAGGATGCAATCATGTCCGACACGATGTTCGATGGGCTGGACGGGGAGTACATCGACATGCGGATCATCGGTTCAACCCGGGTCGCCGCCGTCAACGGGTGGACCCTGTTCGCCGCGTGGGTGCAGGACGGCAGCCTGAAGGTGTTGACCTCCACATCACCGGACCGGTCACTGGCCAATCACTTCCTGCGCGACTACCTCGGAAACCCACCCGAGATCTCAGTCACCGAGCGACCCGCCTGACACACCCGGCGCTTCATCTGGAACACCTGGTCCAGCGGTGCACTGAGGACCCGCAGGCGCGGGTGATCGAGCAGGACCGTCGCGGGTCGACTCGCGCAGCCCGTGCCGCGCCAGCATCAATGTCCGCCAGCCCCCGGACGCCCGACCCGCCTCGTCGCCTCCCGGAATTGCCGCTACACCGCTACACGACAACCGCTCCGGACCGGAATCGTGCTCAGTGCAGCCGGCTCCGGGACGTGATGCGTAGCGGCAGAGACTCGTTGTAGCGGGCAACCTCCGCCCCTGAACGCCGGCAACGAGACCGCCCGGCCCCACAAGGCGCCGATAGGCGGCGGTTGGACGCAGCGCCGCTGACCGGGACGGTACGCGGCGCAGTGCCGCAGGTTGGCCAGGATTCAGGGACGAGAGCCGGACCTCGGCCATTTCCGTGTTCCCTCAGTGGCTACGGGTTCCTGGATTGGTTCACGGCCTGGCCACTGAGGTCAGAACATGTCGGGCTCGCCGGCCGGTCCTCACGCGTCCCAGCCGTAGAACAGGCTGAATGCCGCGAGCATGGCCACCAGGCCGTGGAACAGTAGGAACCCGTCCAGCAGCAGCGGCGCTATCGCGACCGCGCGTCCCAGCCTGATCGCCCGGACCGACCAGACGATCCCCACGATCAGGCCCACCAGCCCGGCGACGAGCAGCAGGAGCGCCCCGACGAGCGCGAGCAACGAGCCCTCCTCGGAGGTGGAGACGACCAGAATCCCAGCAAGGATCCCCCCGAGACCGGCACCGGTCGCCACCCAGGCATCGCGCAGAGTGCTGCGGCCCCGATGCGACCGGGTCGGTGTCACCGACCCCACGGACCTCGTGCTCATCACACACCCCTTCTCCTGACGCTCCCCTTCACTTTGACCCTCCCACCCGGCTCGACCACGCGGTAGGGCACTAGGACCCAGCCGCGGGCATGGGCCCACCCGGCCTCGGTCAGGGACTCGGTCACGCTGGGTGAGTTGAGCCGGGCGAGCGGGCCGCAGCATCAACCCCGGTCAGTGATGCCTGCGCCACTGTGCGCGACTCGCGGCTACTAGACGCGCCGCGGGAGCCGCGGGGCCTGCCAGCGCGCAGACCGGGACCGACACTCAGGCAGCCCTCACCTGTGGGCCCGGTCCACGCCCAGGGTGGCGAGCAGGTCCTCGTGCAGCTGGATCCACACCACGTGACAGGAGTCGATGCCCAGCGCATCGACCCAGCGGGCCTCGCCGCGGCGGACCCGGTCCGCTGAGGTGGCATACCGGGCGGCGTAACCGTCGAAGCGGGCCAGCGCCGCCGCCAGCGGCGTGCACACCCGGTCCAAGGCGGAACCGAGGCCGACAAGGTCGGCGATGACCCGGTCGTCCCACCGTGGGTCGCTGTGGTCGTTGGCAGCCAACGGATCGCCGGGCATCGGATGCAGCTGCCAGCGGGTCGCCGCATCCAGGAACCGGGCGTTCAACTGCTCGAAAGACTCAAGGGCGGCGGCCACGACAGGCCCGGCACCGGCGGCGTCGAGCTCAGCCGCAAGGTGGGCGCAGTTCTGCGCCCGACCAGCGTCGGTCAACGACCACCCGCCCGTGCCGGCGAACCGGGACCGCTGCACCCAGCCGACCGCCTCGAAGTCCTCGAGGGACTCCAATACCTCACCACGATCCAGGGCGAACCGGGCCGCGACCCGGCCCTCGTCGGCGAAACCGAGTAGCCGCACGGCATGCAGCACCAGCAGCGTGGGCTCCGACGAGACCGGTTCGATCACCGGGACATCATCACCCGGCCCGATCGAGGTCCCGTCACTGACAGGCCCGAACGCCGGACGGGGATTCGCAACGATCCCGACCGAGGCGCCAACCGGCGGCCCACCGACCACGAGCGCGAGCATCGATGAACCCGAGGCCGTCGGCGACTACAGGTGTGTGAACCTCGGTGGAGCGCCCTAACTCGATACCGCCTCAATCAGGGCGGGCGATACCTGCCCACACCTGCGCGACCCGCGGCGATGTGGGGCAGGTCGGTAGGGCTCCCAGTTGTGCAGGGTCCGGGTCGAGTGGATCAGGGGGCGGGGTGTTCTGCTTCTTCGCCGAGGTCGACCAACTCTGCCCCGGTTGCTGCGAAGTCCTTGGGGTTGAAGGTGTAGATGGGCAGTGCCTGGCTCACGGCGATCGCGGCGATCATGGCGTCGAATGCGCGCGCTCGAGACTTCTGACCCGCTGCGCGTAGCGACGCGGCGATAGGGCCGAAGGCTCGAGCGGCCTCGGCGTCGAAGGGCAGCGGTTCACCGAAGTCGGTCTCGGCCTGCTGCAGGTGTCGTTGGCGAGCGGCTCGCTCGGACGCGGTCGGGGCGACGAGCGGTCCGACGCTCAGTTCCGCCAAGGTCACGGTCGTGATGACGGACTCGGCGGCCAGGCGCCGAGGATCGACCTCCCCCAAGCGGATGACCGCGCTGGTGTCCAGGACCGCGCGATCGTGGGGCGGGGTGGTCACAGGGACTGGTCCAGGAGTGCGTCGATGTCGCCCCTCAGCGCGCTGGCGTCCACCCGGGGAAGCCGTCGCCGGCGCGCCACCAGCTCCGCGGCAGACAGGCTTCGTCGTGGGAGGGGTCGCAGTTCGGCGACGGGTGTGCCGTCGCTCGTGATGGTGATGGTCTCTCCGCTCTGGACGCGTGCGAGCACATCACCGCCGTGATTGCGGATGTCGCGGACGGAGACTCGCTTCTCATCAGGGGTCGCGGTCATGCACCGAGTGTATCACCCGTGAGACGCCTCCGGTTGGTCAGTCACAGCCGCGCCCTGGAGCCCGGCTTCCTTGTCCCGGGGCGGGTGGGCCTCGCGGGCACCCGCGCTTGCGACACACGCCCGACAGGCGGCGACAGGGAGCACTGGCGCCGTGTCCTGCCTGGCAAATCCGGGCCTGAGCGGCGCCATCCGTGCAGGGCAAACCGCCCCCTGACCTGCGACGATACAGAGCCGACGCCCGGACTCGAACCGGGAACCCCCTGTTTACAAGACAGGTGCGCTGCCAATTGCGCCACGCCGGCGATGCGGCACAAGGGTAGAGCACACACGCTGCTGTCTGGCCATCGGCGACCCACCGCGGCATGATGCCCACGGGGCCCCGGAAGGGGCGGCGGGCAGGGGAGAGTGGGGACATCATGGGCAGGATCAGGATGTTGGCGGCGTTGGCGGCCGCAGGGCTGCTGCTCGGCGCCTGTGGCTCCGCTGGCGAAGGGACCGACCCCTCCGCCAGCGCCAGTGCGAGTGGGGCACCGAGCGCCACGTCCTCGATCCTGATCTGGTCCGATCCCGCACACGCCGCGGCGCTGACGGCCAGTGCAGCAGCCCACCAGAAGGCGACGGGCGTCGAGGTGAAGGTCCAGACGGTCGGCACCGACCTGACCAAGATCCGCGACGACATCACCACACTGGCCCCTCAGGGACAGGGCCCCGACCTGTTCGTCGGGCAGAGCGACTGGGTGGGTCGACTCGCCGACTACGGGCTGCTGGCACCGATCGACCTCTCCGCGCAGGCCAGCAGCTTCCGCCCTGTGTCGGTCAACGGCTTCACCTACCAGGCGCGCACGTACGGCATGCCCTTCGCCACCGAGAACCTGGCCCTGTTCCGCAACACCGCGCTGGCCCCGGAGGCGCCCGAGTCGATCGACGTGATGGCGCGCGACGGGCTGGAGCTCAAGGACAAGGATGACCAGATCCTCCCCATCGCGCTGCCGGTGGGGCCCCAGGGCGACGCCTACCACTGGTACCCGTTCTACAGCGCGGCCGGCGGCAAGATCTTCGGCCTCGACACGCAGGGCGGCTACACGGCAGACGAGCTCGAGGTGGGCAAGCCCGGGAGCATCGAGGCGGCCAAGCGACTCGCGCAGTTGACCGCGGACGGCGCCCTGGACAAGGACACGACCCTCGACGAGGCCCTGACCGCGTTCACCACCAGCAGGTCGCCCTACCTGATCTCCGGGCCGTGGAGCGTCGAGCCCGTGCGCCAGGCGGGGGTTCCCTTCGTGGTCGAGGCGGTCCCGGGCTTCGACTCGGTCCTGGCCTCCCGCAGCCAGGCGATGGTCACCTCCCAGGGCCTGCTCCTGTCCGCCTTCGCCCGCAACGCAGCGGGCGCGCAGGAGTACCTGGCAACCACGGCCATGACCACGGACGTCATGACGGCGCTGGCGGCGCCCGGAGGCCTCGCCCCCGCATGGACGGACTCCTTCGCAGTCGCCGCGTCCGACCCCGTGATCAAGGGCTTCGGCGACTACGCCGACGCCTCGGCGCCCATGCCCAACCTGGCCGAGATGGACCTGGTCTGGCCCGCCCTGAGCCAGGCCCAGGTCGACGTCATGTCCGGCGAGAATCCGACCCGAACCATGAAGGCCGCGGGGCGCGACATCCAGTCGGCCATCGATGCCGGCTGAGCAAACGCTCTCTGCGTTGCGTCACCCGAGCGCCGGGGATCAGACTGCATTCACAACGATTTGGTAACGAAACGACCACAGGCCCCCACACGTCGCGACGAGCGACACGAGAAGGCAAGATGCCCCTCAGCGGGGTCGCGTACGGCCCCGTGTTCCACTCACCAAGAAACGGAGCATCCATGCGCCGCACAACCAAAGTCGGGGCCGCAGCCGCCAGCCTCGCCCTCCTGCTCGCTGCGTGCAGCAGTGGCAGCGATACAGGCACCTCAGCCTCCGAAGCCCCCGCCAGCTCAGCGCCGGCCGCGGGTTCGGGCACCTTCACCATCTGGGCCGACGAGGTCCGCAGCGTTCCGCTGAAGGCCGAGTGCGACAAGTTCGCCGAGGCCAACGGCATCACCTGTGAGGTCGTCCAGATCGACTTCGGCGACATCCGTGCCAAGGTCGTCCAGGGCAACCAGACCGGCGACGTGCCGGACCTGTTCGTCGGTGCCCACGACTGGCTCGGCGAGCTGGTCACCAACGGCGTCGTCACCCCGTTCGACCTCGGAGCGAAGTCGGCCGACTTCAGCGAGGTCGCGGTCAAGGCCGTGGCCTACGACGGCAAGAGCTACGGCGTTCCCTACGCCGTGGAGAACATCGCCCTGCTGACCAACCCGGCGCTGTCCCCGGAGTGCCCGGCGTCCCTGGATGACCTGATCTCCCAGGGCGAGGCCCTGCTGAAGGACAAGAAGGCCTCCCTGCCCCTTGCGCTGCAGATCGGCGACAAGGGTGACGCCTACCACTGGTACCCGCTGTACAGCGCCAACGGTGGCTACATCTTCGGCGAGAACGCCGACGGCACCACCAACGTCGAGGACATGGGCGTCGGGCCAGGCCGGCTCGATCGCTGCGGCCGAGAACCTGCAGCTGATGGCCGACAAGAAGCTGATCAAGGCCTCGGTCACCGGCGACATCGCCAAGGAGTCCTACAACAGCGGCGACTCGGCGTGGTTCATCACCGGCCCGTGGAACGTCCCGGACGCCCTCAAGGGCGTCCCCGACACCATGGTCTGCCCCGTGCCCAACGGCTCGGACACCTCCTCGGCCTTCATCGGCGTGCAGACGATGTTCATCCCCACCAAGGCGAAGAACGCCCTCATCGCGCAGACGTTCCTCAACGACTACGTGATGACGACCGAGTTCATGGACGCCATGTACGCCGCCGATCCTCGCCCGCCGGCGTGGACCGAGTCCGCGGACAAGGTCTCGGCTGACCCGATCGTCAAGGGCTTCATCGACTACGGCAAGCAGGGCATCCCCCAGCCGTCCGTGCCCGAGATGGGTTCGGTCTGGGAGTCCCTGGGCCTGGCCGAGTTCAAGGTCGCGTCGGGTGAGGATCCGACCAAGACCATGACAGCGGCCGGTGACGCCATCAACAAGGCGATCGCCGACGCCAACGGCTGATCGACTGATCGACTGATCGACTGATCACCACCTGATCGCGAAGGGATGAAGAACCCGACCATGAGCACAGCCACGAAGTCCGCACCGGACGAGGTCGTTCGCAAGAAGTCCAGCACCACCACAGCTGGTGGGCTGGCCGTCAAGCTGATCCTCGTCGGAATGATCGACGCGCTGCTTGTCTGGGCGCTGATCCAGTGCATCTCCGCCGGCTGGACGTGGGGGGTCGGGTTCTTCATCTTCGCCCTGATCGCAGTCAACCTGGTGTACTTCACCAGGGGGCTGCCCATGAAGTACCTGCTCCCAGGCCTCATGTTCCTGCTGGTCTACCAGCTGTTCACGATGCTGCTGACCGGGTACACATCCTTCACCAACTACGGCACCGGCCACCTCGGCGACAAGGACTCGGCGATCTCCGCCCTCCTGGCGCGCGAGGAGCAGCCGATCGCCGACTCGGCCGCCTATCCGGTCGTGCCCATCGAGAAGGGCGGCACCGTCTCGATGCTGGTCACCTTCCCGGAGGGCACCCCCCAGGCGGGCCAGACGTTCATCGGAACCCCCGAGAGCCTGGACCCTGTTCCTCCCGACCAGCTGCAGAGCACCGGCGACAAGGTCACGGGCGTCACGGGCTACCAGTCGCTGAACCTGGGCACCATGTCGAACAACCCGGACTTCACCGCCCAGTGGGGCGAGCTGCGCGTGCCCCTCAACGAGGCCAGCGGCACGTTCCTGAAGGCGTCGAGCATCTTCGAGGCGAAGGAGTACAAGTCGGGATTCGCCTACGACGAGGCCACCGACACGATGACCGACACCAACACCGGCGTGGTCTACACCCCCAATGAGGACGGCAACTTCGCCTCGCCCGATGGCAAGATCCTGCAACCAGGCTGGATCGTCGGGGTGGGACTGGCCAACTACGCCTCGTTGCTCACCGATCCGGCCATCCGTGACAACTTCCTGCCGATCACCATCTGGACATTCGCCTTCGCGTTCCTGACGGTGTTCACCACATTCGCCCTGGGCCTCCTGCTGGCCCTGGTCATGTCCGACAGGCGGATGAAGGGGCAGAAGTACTACCGAGTGCTGCTGATCCTGCCCTACGCGCTGCCCATCTTCCTGACCGCACTCCTGTGGAAGGGCATGCTCAACGTCGACTTCGGCATCATCAACCAGATCCTGCCGGGCAACACCAACTGGCTCGGCGACCCGATGCTGGCCAGGTTCTCGCTCCTCTTCGTGAACCTGTGGATCGCCTATCCGTACTTCCTGCTGGTCTGCACCGGGGCGCTCACCGCGATCCCGGGCGATCTCAAGGAAGCCGCGTTCGTCGACGGGGCGAGCGGCCTGCATGCCTTCCGCACCGTGATCCTGCCGCTGCTGATGATCTCCGTCGCGCCCCTCCTCATCGCCTCGTTCGCCTTCAACTTCAACAACTTCACCCTCATCGAGTACCTCACCGGGGGTGGGCCCTTCCCGGGCCAGATCAATGAGGGCGGCTCGACCGACCTGCTGATCAACTGGACGTACCGCAAGGCGTTCAACGACACCAACCAGCAGTTGGGCCTGGCCGCGGCGATCAGCCTGGTGATCTTCCTGGTCGTCGGGACGATCTCGGCGATCTCGTTCCGCTCGACCAAGAAGCTCGAGGAGATCGGCGCATGACCACCGCAACGACCACCACGCCCGCACCGGTCAAGGTGGAGAGGATGTCGCCCGGCCGCTGGCTCGTGCTGGTCGGCTGGCGGCACCTCCTGCTCGTCATCGCCGTGCTCTTCGCGCTGTTCCCGATCGGCTACATCCTCAACCTCGCCTTCGCCGGCGGCAACACCCTGACCTCTGCCTGCCCCCTGGACTACCAGGGCCTGAAGGCGGTCTCGTGCCTCATCCCGCAGCCGTGGACGTGGTCGACCACGAACTTCACCGAGGTGCTGGCCAACGAGCAGCGGCCGTTCACCGTGTGGTTCAAGAACACGATGATCATCGCCACCACCGTGTCGTTCGTGTCCGTCTTCATGGGGGCGGCCGCGGCCTTCGCATTCAGCCGGATGCGCTTCAAGGGCCGGCGTCCGGGGCTCCTCGGCCTGGTCCTGGTCCAGATGTTCCCCGCCATCCTCGCGCTGACGGCGATCTTCCTGCTGCTGACCCAGATCCGCGACGTGTTCCCCCTGCTGGGCCTGAACTCGATCTACGGCCTGATCATGGTCTACCTGGGCGGCACCCTCGGTGTGAACACCTACCTGATGAAGGGCTTCTTCGACACGATCCCGGTGGAGATCGACGAGTCCGCCCGCATCGACGGCGCCAGCCACGTCCGGATCTTCTTCGGGATGATCCTGCGCCTGGCCGCGCCGATCCTCACCGTCGTGTTCTTCGTGACCTTCACCGGGATGTTCAACGAGCTGGCGATCGCCTCCGTGATCGTGTCCAACCAGCAGGACACCACCCTCGCTGTCGGCTTGAACACCTACGTGAGCAACCCGCTGCGCCAGGAGTGGGGCTTCTTCGCGGCCGGTGCGGTCATGGCAGCCATCCCGATGCTGATCGTGTTCGCCTTCGCGCAGCGCCAGCTGGTCACCGGCCTCACTGCCGGGGCCGTCAAGGGCTGACACGCGGACCGCATGAGCGCCGGGTCGGTCTCGTCGGGGTCGCTGCTCGAGGCGGCGCACCACGACGGTTCCCCGGCCTACTGCCCGGACCCGCCGCAGGAGCACGGTGACCCGTTCACCGTGCTCCTGCGCACGTCCGCCGACGATCCCGTGACGCGCGTGGCGGTCCGCCAGGTCCACGACGGCGAGCCGCTGCACGTTGAGGCCCGCATCGACCGACGCACACCGTCGGGCACCTGGTGGCGGGCGGATCTCGTGGCCCACAACACCGTCTCGAACTACCGGTTCCTGCTCGACGGCGGCGCGACCGGCTACCGCTGGCTCACTGCGGCCGGGCTGGTCGAGGCCGACGTGCCGGACGGCGGCGACTTCCGCGTCGCGCTGGCCAACGAGCCGCCGCGGTGGCTCGACGACGCGATCGTCTACCAGATCCTCCCCGACAGGTTCGCCCGCAGCGGCCGGGTGACCGAGCCCCTGCCCGACTGGGCCGTCCCCGCGGCCTGGGACGACGACCCGGAGCCCGCCGGTCGCCCCGCAGCACGGCAGTTCTTCGGCGGTGACCTGTACGGAGTGGCCGAGCATCTGGACCACGTCGCCGCGCTCGGGGCCAATGCCCTGTACCTGACGCCCGTGTTCCCGGCCGGCTCGAGCCACCGCTACAACGCGTCGACCTTCGACCAGGTCGATCCCCTGCTGGGCGGCGACGCCGCCTACCGTGAGCTGATCGACAGCGCCCACGCGCGGGGGATGCGGATCCTGGGGGACCTCACCACCAACCACACGGGCAGCACACATGACTGGTTCCTGACAGGGCGAGCCGACTCGGGTGCTCCCGAGTCGGACTTCTACCTGTTCGATGCGGACGCCGCGGAGGGCGGGGAGCGGGACTACGTCGGCTGGTTCGGGCACCGCACCCTGCCCAAGCTCGACCACCGGAGCGTCGAGCTGCGTCGCCGTCTGACGACCGGGCCCGACAGCGTCGTCGCACGTGGCTGCGGTTCGGCCTCGACGGCTGGCGAATCGACGTCGCCAACATGACCGGCCGCTACCGCGAGACCGACCTGACGCGGCAGATCGCCCGCGAGACCCGCGCCACCATGGCCGACGTCTCCCCCGACGCGTATCTCGTCGGGGAGCACTTCCACGACTTCCTCGGCGACGTCGACGGAACCACGTGGCACGGGATCATGAACTACTCCGGCCTGGCCCGCCCGATGTGGACGTGGCTGGCCCGCCAGGAACCGGTCTTCGACGGCTGGCTCGGCGCCCCACTGCCCCGCTGGCCGCACCTTCCGGGCCCTTCGGTCATGTCCACGATGCGTGCCTTCAGCGCGCTCCCGTGGTCGGCCCGGCGCGCCAGCCTCACGATGGTCTCCAGCCACGACACACCCCGGATCGCCACGATCACCGGTGATCCCGCACTGACCGAGGTGGCAGTCGCCGCGATGCTCACGCATCCCGGGGTTCCGATGATCTGGGCCGGCGACGAGATCGGTATGCAGGGGGCGAGCGGCGAGGAGGGGCGCCGAGGGTTCCCCTGGGGCCGCCCGGAATCCTGGGATCGCGCTCTCCTGTCCGTTTTCAGGCAACTCTGTGCCGTTCGGCGCGACTCCGTGGCCCTGCGTCAGGGAGGCTTGCGCTGGGCCTACGTCGATGCCGATCGGATCGTCTGGCTGCGGGAGACTGGTGAGCAGTCCATGCTCATCCTGCTCGCCCGCGCAGGCGGCCCGCCGATCAGTTTGAGCGCACCACTGCTCGGCCTCGATGAGGGCGCGCAGGCACGGAACGTGCACGGAGGGGCAACTCTCGCCGCACGTGCAGGGCTGGCAGTATTGCCAGGAGATGGTCCGATGGTCCAGATATGGGAACTCCCGGGGCTTCGCCGCCCCGGTCGATGAACAGGAGTGCTATGGCCAGCGTCGAGCTTGACGGCATCAACAAGGTCTACGACAACGGCTTCCACGCCGTGCAGGACCTGTCGATCGACGTCGCGGATGGGGAGTTCCTCGTCCTGGTCGGTCCGTCCGGCTGTGGCAAGTCCACCGCCCTACGGATGGTGGCGGGACTCGAGGACATCTCCAGCGGCGAGCTGCGGATCGGAGGCAAGCGGGTCAACGAGCTCGAGCCGCAGGACCGGGACATCGCGATGGTGTTCCAGTCCTACGCGCTCTACCCGCACATGACCGTGGCGGACAACATCGCCTACGGCCTCAAGCTGCGCAAGATGCCCAAGGACGAGATGGCGGCGCGCATCAAGAAGGCCGCCGACATGCTCGAGCTGACCCCGCTGCTGGACCGCAGGCCCAAGCAGCTCTCCGGTGGCCAGCGCCAGCGCGTGGCCATGGGGCGGGCGATCGTGCGCGAGCCGCAGGTGTTCCTGATGGACGAGCCCCTGTCGAACCTCGACGCCAAGCTGCGCGTGCAGATGCGCGCCGAGATCTCGGCGGTCGTGCGCTCCCTGAACACCACCACGCTCTACGTCACCCACGACCAGACCGAGGCCATGACGATGGGCGACCGGATGGCCGTCATGAAGGCCGGCATCCTCAACCAGCTCGGCACCCCCAGCGAGTGCTACGACTCGCCGAACAACATCTTCGTCGCCCAGTTCGTCGGCTCGCCGCCGATGAACCTCGTGGTCGCCAAGGTCGTGCAGTCCGGTGAGGGCCTCGCACTCGAGATCGGCAGCGACAACACCGTCGCGATCCCGAGCTCGTCGCTCGATCAGCGCCCCTCGCTGCGATCGTACGTCGGCAAGGAGGTCGTCGTCGGCCTGCGCAGCGAGGACATGGAGGACGCGAGCCTGCCGACTGCATCCCACATGCCCAGCCGGATCCAGGCCAAGGTGACCCTCACAGAGGCCCTCGGGTCCGAGGTCATCGTGCACTTCACCTTCGACGGCCAGACCTACGTCTCGGAGGACACCAAGCTCCTGCAGAAGGAGACCGGCGAGGAGGAGCTGCACACCCTTGGCGCCACCGGGGTCAAGTGGGTCGCCTCGTTCGGGCCGCGGTCCCGAGTGCGCATGGGCGACACCGTGGAGATCGCGATCGACCTCGAGCGGGCGCACTACTTCGATGCCGAGACCTCCGAGGCCATCCGTACCTGACTCGAACATCGCACGATCGGTGCCCTGACGCTGCGCGTCGGGGCACCGTCGTTCGTGGCCCACAATGGATCCGTGACCGACATGTACTCGCCCTCCGCGCCCGAGCATCACGACACCACGGCGATCCCGCGTCCCTACCCGCCCACCGGCGAGGCTCCCGGGTACGCCCCCGGGTACGGCCCCGGATACGCCCCCGGGTACGACCCCCGGTACGCGCCCGGCTTCGGTGCCGGCTACGCCCCCGGGTACGTCCCGGGCAACCCCGCGGCCGATGCGTGGGAGTCCAAGTACCGCAGCCAGCGCACACGGACCCGCATCGCGATCGCGATCGCCGCCGTGACCTCGGCGGTGGCGCTGGTCCTGGGTGTCGCGGCCTGGCAGGTCTCCCAGAACCCGCTGCTCTCGGCTGCGTCCCAGTTGGCCTCCGGCGACCTGGACCTCGGCGGGATCACCCCCCCGGCAGCCCCCGACGCGACCACCCCCGACAGCACAGTCCCCGACGCGACCACCCCGGATTCCCAGGGCTCCAACGGCCTGGACGTCCCGCTGTCGGAGCTCCCGATCCCCGATTCGCTGAAGAGCATGGCCTCGGCTGTCGGGATCACGGACGTCGGGCAGCTGCTCGACCTCGCGGTCGCCAACGGCATCATGTCCCAGGAGGACGCCGACAAGCTCCGCGCCGGGATCGCGGCCGGGGCACTGGCGAAGGGCCTGGCCGATCAGGGTCAGAACCAGTAGCCCTCGTCCGGAGCCTCCCGGGTGCCGGCCCGCACCGGCGGCCGCTGTCACTCGTGAGCGGATCTGCGCTCCTCAGCGGTCAGCGGTCGGAACCGCAGAGCTGACCACACCTCGTCCACCGCGACCTGCGTGATGGGGCGCACCCCGTAGTCGGCCATCAGCCGCCACAGCGAGTCGCGGTTCAGGGCGATGCGATTGCCCTTGGGATAGAGCAGCCACAGTGCGCGTGGCGACCCGAGCACCTCGCGGTTGGCTTCGGCGAACGCGCGCAGCCGGTCCTCATCGTCGACGAGGACCACCGCCACATCCGCGTCCGCAGGTCCAGATCCGGATGTGACTCCCTCGGGCATCGCGCCGATCAGGGCCGATCGGTCCGGGTCGGACACCCATACGCAGTTCCCGGGCTTGATCAGCAACTTCTGGGCCACGCTCTTGACTGCCATCTCAACTCCTCATTCCTCAGCGTGCCGCCTGCTCCGCGGCAACGGCGGCGACGAACTCCACGCTGGCGTTGGAGATCTGGGTGCGGGCCTCGTCGTGGCTGACGGTCGGGTCGCCATCGCCGGGCTGCGGTCCGTAGTCGCCGAAGAAGGCGTGGACCGCGCCCTCGATCGGCACGAACTGGCTCCCCGCAGGCAGGTTGGCCCGGGAGGCCGCGATGTCCTCGGGCGTGGCCAGCCCGTCGTGGGTTCCGAACACGCTGGTCACCTGTGCCTGCAGCGACTGGCTGATGTCGCTGGCCGGGTACGAGGCGTACAGCAGCAGCCCGCGGGCTGATCCGGGTGCGTCGCCACCGGTGTCGTCGGCCTGCATCGAGGCCACGGTGCCGCCGAGGCTGTGCCCGCCGAGCACCCACGCCTCGGTGTCGGGGTAGTCCGCACGGACGGCGTCGAACGCACCCAGGGACAGGAACGCGATCCCCAACGGCTGCTTCACGATGACCACCCGGTACCCGGCCTCGGCCAGCGGGCGCAGCACCGCCGCGTAGGCGCGGGCCTCCACCTTCGCCCCCGGCTGGAAGAAGACCGAGGTCGGGGAGGGGGACCCCTCTGCAGGCTCCAGGACGACCCGACTGGAGCTCTCCACCACCTGCACCCCCGCGCCGGACTCCATGGCGGCCAGGGCCGGCTCCTGGGCGCTGAACGGACGCAGCCAGGCGATCGCGGCCAGCCATCCCACAGCTCCGACGCACAGGGCGATCGAACCGGCGCGCCGCCAACCGCGCAGGGCGGGGCGGTCGCGGCGATGCAGCACCAGGGCCCAGACGCACCCGAGGACCGTGAGGACCAGCAGCGCCGCGTACGCCCACTGCCCATGCACCACCGCCGGGAGCTCGGTGAGAAGGACCCATCCGACGATGGCCAACCCGAGGACGGCCAGGACCCGCGACACCCATGTCATGGGTACGATCCTAGGCAGGGCGGGCACTCGACCGGACCGTGATTCGACCGGGATTCGATCGAGACCGGATCGAGCCCCGACCGAGCGTCTGGAACGGCCTTCGCCGCCCCTGGTCACCTATCCTTGGCGATGGACCGCACCCGCGGCCGAGCACCACCCTCCACACGGATCGTCCGGCACGTACCTGCCGGTGAAGGGAACGGATTCATCATGGCCAGTGTGACGTTCAAGGGCGCGACCCGGATCTACCCGGGGTCGACCAAGCCTGCTCTGGACAAGTTGGACCTCGAGGTCAAGGACCAGGAGTTCCTCGTCCTCGTCGGACCCTCGGGATGTGGGAAGTCCACCTGCTTGCGGATGCTCGCCGGGTTGGAGGAGGTCAACGAGGGCGCGATCTTCATCGGTGACCGGGACGTCACCAACCTGGCCCCCAAGGATCGTGACATCGCGATGGTGTTCCAGTCCTACGCCCTGTACCCGCACATGACCGTGCGGGAGAACATGGGCTTCGCGCTGCAGATCGCCGGGATGGACAAGAAGGAGATCGAGTCCCGGGTCCTGGAAGCCGCCAAGATCCTGGACCTCGAGCCGTACCTGGACCGCAAACCGAAGGCGATGTCCGGTGGGCAGCGCCAACGCGTGGCCATGGGCCGGGCGATCGTGCGCAACCCGCAGGTGTTCCTGATGGACGAACCGCTGTCCAACCTCGACGCCAAGCTGCGGGTGCAGACCCGCACCCAGATCGCCAAGCTGCAACGCGACCTCGGGGTGACCACCGTCTACGTCACCCACGACCAGACCGAGGCCATGACCATGGGCGACCGGATCGCCGTGCTCAAGGACGGCCTGCTGATGCAGGTCGGCACCCCCCAGGACCTCTACGACACCCCCGCCAACGTGTTCGTCGCCGGATTCATCGGCTCCCCTGCGATGAACATCATCGAAGCACCCGTGATCGAGGGCAACATCCGCCTGGGCAACAAGTCGGTCCCCGTACCCGACGCCGCCGCCAAGGTCCTGGCCGCCCGCGGACGCACCAGCGTGATCATGGGCATGCGCCCCGAGGACCTGCGCATCTCGGACTCCGAGACCGCCTGGCCCGTCGAGGTCCAACTCGTCGAAGGCCTCGGCGCCGACGCCTACGTCTACACCGAGGTCCAACTCCCCGGCGGCACCACCCACCAAGTCGTGGTCCGCACCGACGGCCGCCAACACCCCGCCCGCGGATCCATGCTCGGCCTCGAAGCAGTCCCCCACCAAACCCACCTCTTCGACCCCGAAACCGGCGAACGCCTCGAGTACTGAGCCGGCGACCGACGACCAGCCACCGACCGAGGAGCCCGGATGCCGCTGCGCGCGACGGCCACCGCGGCGGAGCCTGATCTGCTGTTCCTGCCCTGGGGCACCGCCCTGGAGCAATGGCCCGTCGAGGACACCGTGGCGATGCCGCGCGGCATCTCGCGGCACACGGTTCGGTTCGTGCGCATCAACGGCGCGGTGTTCGCGGTCAAGGAGATCGAGGAGTCCTTCGCACAACGCGAGTACGCGCTGCTGTTCGACCTCCGCCGGCTCGGCGCCCCGTGCGTCGAGCCGGTCGGGGTCATCGCCGGGCGGGTGGACGCCGACGGCGAGGACCTTCCCGCCGCGCTGATCACCCGGCACCTGTCGTTCTCGCTGCCCTACCGGGCCCTGGTCAAGCCCACGCTCAGCCCCGACACGTGGGAACGGCTGCTCGACGCCCTCGTTCTGCTCATCGTGCGACTGCACCTGCTCGGGTTCGCCTGGAACGACTGCTCCCTGTCCAACACGCTCTTCCTGCGTGACGCGGGGGCGTTCTCGGCCCATCTCGTCGATGCCGAGACCGGGGAGCTGCACGAGTCGCTCTCGCGCGGCCAGCGGGCCTACGACATGGACACGGCGGCGATGAACGTCATGGGTGAGCTCATGGACCTGCAGGCCGGTGGGATGGTTCCGGACTCGCTGGACCCCGCCGAGGTCGGCGCCGACTTCCAGCGGCGCTACGACCACCTGTGGATGACCCTCACCGACGCGGTCACCGTGTCGAGCTCCGACCGCTACCAGATCCACACCCTCCTGCGGACCCTCAACGGGCTGGGCTTCGACGTCGCCGAGCTCACGGCCGACTCGACCGATGGCGGATCCAACATCCGAGTGCGGCCCAAGGTCGTCGACGCCGGGCACCACCGCCGCCGGATGATGCACCTGACCGGCCTGGCGATGCACGAGAACCAGGCGCGGCGCCTGCTCAACGACATCGACTCCTACCGCTACGTCGCCGGGCTCGACCACGACGAGCATGCGGCAGCACGCCGCTGGGTCACCGACGTCTACGACGCGGTCCTGCACCGGGTGCCCCACGACCTGCGCAGCAAGTTCGAGGGGCCCGAGCTCGTCCACGAGGTCCTCGCCCACCGCTGGTTCGCCTCGGAGCGGGCCGGCACGGACGTGGGCCTCGAGGCAGCCACCGACGACTACGTCGCGACCGTCCTGCGCGGCAAGCCGGACGAGTCCGCAGTCCTCGGCCCGCCCGTGGACGACCCCGAAGCCCCTGACGACGTGGACGCCGCGGCGCTGTGAGCGGCTGCCACCAAGCGGTTCGCTCCAAGAATGCGGCCGCAGACGCGCCTCAGACTTGACGCAAGCACGTCTCCGCGCGCGCGAACTTGGATCGAATCGTTCGGAGGCTGGTCAGCGGCGTGCTGTGGCCACGCTGTAGAGCGCGATGCCGGCTGCTACGCCGGCGTTCAGCGACTCGGTCGCGGCGTCCATCGGGATGGCCACGAGGTGGTCACAGGTCTGGGACACCAGGTGCCCGAGGCCCTTGCCCTCGCTGCCGACCACGATCACCAGCGGTCCGGTCGTGACCGCCCGGTCGAGGTCGGGAAGCTCCATCCCACCGCCCATCGCCAGCCCGATGACGGTCGCGCCGGACTTCTGCGCAGCAACCAGCCAGCGCACCAGGTTGGTGGCACGGGCAACCGGGACGCGCGACGCGGCACCCGCCGAGGTCTTCCACGCCGAGGCGGTCATCCCGGCGGCCCGTCGCTCCGGGATCACCACGCCATGGGCCCCGAAGGCGGCCGCCGAGCGGACCACCGCGCCGAGGTTCCGAGGATCGGTGACACCGTCGAGGACGATGAACAGCGGCTGGTCGCCGGACTGGAAGGCCTCGGCCAGCAGGTCCTCGGGATCGGCGTACTTGTACGCCGGTACCTGCAGCACGATCCCCTGGTGGACCGCGCCACCGCTGAGGCGGTCGAGGTCGCCACGGGTGGTCTCGAGCAAGGGGATCCCCCGGCCGACCGCGAGCTTCATGGCCTCCCGGACGCGGTCGTCGGCGTCGAGGTACTGCTGGACCTGCAGGGCCGAGGCGGGGATGCCCGCCTGCAGCGCCTCGAGCACGGAGTTGCGGCCCGCCACCGACTCGTTGGCCGGCTTCTTGCCGCTGCGCCCGGCGCCGGGCTTCGACCCACCCCGGCCGGAGCCCTTCGAGGCGTGCTTCTCCGCCGAGCGGGCACGCCGGTAGGCCGTGTGCCCGGGGCGCTCCTCCGCCTTGGGGGTCGGACCCCGACCCTCGAGCTTCTGCCGCGGCTGGCCACCAGACCCGACGACCTGGCCCTTCTTCGTCCCCGGCTTGCGGGTCGCCCCGCGCCGCTGCGAATTGCCTGCCATCACGCCTCCAGTGACCAGCGCGGGCCGTCGGGGGTGTCCTCGATGAGGACTCCCGCAGCCCGAAGTGAGTCGCGCACCGCATCCGCGGCCGCGAAGTCCCGGGCGTCCCGGGCGGCCTGACGCGCCGCCAGCCGCTCCTTGATGAGGGCATCGAGGGCGTCGTGCGCCGCATCGGACGCGCCAGTGCCACCAGCCCACGCGGGGTCCAGCGGATCCACGCCGAGCACGTCCAGCATCCGGCGCACAGACCCGAGCAGGGTCCCGAGATCAGCATCCGAGCTTGCCCGGTCGGCCAGCATCCGGTTGCCCTCGGAGACCATGTCATGGATGACGGCGAGCGCAGCCGGCACGCCGAGGTCGTCGTCCATCGCGGCGACGAAGGCCTCCGGGAGGCCGGCGCCGGCTGCGCGTGCGCCGGACGCCGGCGCCCCGGCCGGGCCCAGCCGCTCGACCGCGCGCTGCACGAAGCCCTCGAGGCGCCGGTAGCCGGCCGCCGCATCAGCGAGCGCACCCTCGGAGAACTCGATGTGCGAGCGGTAGTGCGCCGACCCAAGGTAGAACCGCAGCTCCACGGGGCGCACGCGCTTGACCACCTCGGTGACCAGCAGGGAGTTGCCCAGGGACTTGCTCATCTTCTCCCCGGCCGTGGTCACCCAGGCGTTGTGCATCCAGTACTGGGCGAACGGATCGCCGACGGCGCGGGACTGGGCGATCTCGTTCTCGTGGTGCGGGAAGACCAGGTCCAGCCCGCCGCCATGGATGTCGAACGCACTGCCCAGGTACATCCCGGCCATGGCGGAGCACTCCAGGTGCCAGCCGGGCCGGCCGACCCCCCACGGGGTCTCCCAGCCGGGTCCGCCGTCGCGGGTGCCCTTCCACAGGGCGAAGTCGCGCACGTCGCGCTTGCGGGCGTTCGGGTCCGCGTCCTCGGCCGGCTGCATGTCGGCGATCCGCTGCCCGGACAGCGCCCCGTACTCCGGGAACGAGGCCACGTCGAAGTACACGTCACCGTCGGATGCGTAGGCATGGCCGGAGTCGATCAGCCGCTGCATCAGGGTGATCATGGCCGGCACATGGCCCGTGGCTCGCGGCTCGAGGGTGGGCGGCAGGCACCCGAGGATGGCGTACGCCTCGGCGAACGCCCGCTCGTAGTGCCCCGCCACGGCCCACCACGGCCGATCCTCCTCGAGCGCCTTCGCGAGGATCTTGTCGTCGATGTCGGTCACGTTGCGCAGGAAGGTCACGTCGTACCCGGAGGCGCTCAGCCACCGGCGCAGGATGTCGAAGCTCACCCCGGAGCGGATGTGCCCGATGTGCGGCGCGGACTGCACGGTGGCCCCGCAGACGTACACCGACACCCGACCCGGCTCCAGCGGGACGAACTCGCGCGTGCTGCGCGTGGCGGTGTCGTGCAGTCTCAGGCTCACCCGGAGGATTCTACCGGCCGGCCAGCACCCCGAGGGGCCGGCGAACGGAGCCCCTCACCCGACCGGGATCACCAGGGCGGTGGCGAGCGCGGCGAGGCCCTCCCCGCGGCCGGTCAGGCCCAGCCCGTCGGTGGTGGTCGCTGAGAGCCGGACCGTCGCACCCCCGAGGGCGGCCGACAGGGCGGCCTCGCCCTCAGCCCGCCGCAGCCCCACCCTCGGGCGGTTGCCGATCACCTGGACGGCCACGTTGCCGATCGTGAACCCGGCGGCGGTCACCCGTGCGAGCGTCTCGCCGAGCAGGGCCGCGCCGGAGGCCCCGGCCCATGCAGGCTCGGCCGTCCCGAAGTTGGACCCGAGGTCTCCCAGGCCCGCCGCCGAGAGCAGCGCATCGCAGATCGCGTGCGCGGCCACGTCGGCGTCGGAGTGCCCGGCCAGGCCGTTCTCCCCCGGCCACACCAGGCAGGCCAGCGCCAGCGGACGGCCCTGAGAGGGGTCAGCGAACGGGTGCACGTCCACCCCGATCCCGATCAACGGCAGCGCGGTCATCGCTCTCCTTCCCGGGCGACGGCGGCCCCGGCGAGGATCGCCTCGGCCAGAAGCAGGTCCTGTGCGGTCGTCACTTTGAACGCACGCGGATGCCCGGGGACCAGCACCACGTGCAGCCCCAACGCCTCGACCATCCCGGCGTCATCGGTGGCCCCCGGATCACCGGTCGCGTGGGCGCGGCGCAGGACTGCTGCGCGGAACCCCTGGGGCGTCTGGACCGCCCGGAGTCGGGACCGGTCGATCGTGCGCGAGCCCCCCTCGGCCGTGAGCTCGCGGATGGTGTCCACGACCGGTGCCCCGGGGACGACGGCGTCGGCTCCGGCCAGAACCGCATCGACGACGGCCACCACCACCTCGACCGGCACCAGGCACCGGGCCGCGTCGTGGACAAGGGCGACGCCGAACTCCTCCGGGACGACCGCCAGGGCCGCCGACACGGACGCCGCCCGGGTCGCCCCACCCGTCACGGCCACCACGGGCACCCCACCCGAATGGCTGGCGGCGACCTCGGCCATCGCGTCCTCGAGGCCTTCGGGCGCAGCCAGCACGACGAGACCGACCCGGGGCTCGGCGACCAGCGCACGCACGGCGTGGGCCAGGATCGGCTCGCCCGCGAGCAGGGCCATCGCCTTGGGGACACCGGCGCCCAACCGCTCCCCCGATCCCGCGGCCGGGACGATCGCGACGACGGGGCGGGGTTCCACGAGGGTCACGCTACCGACACGAACGCCCACCGGCCGGGTTCGGCGGTGGGCGTCGCGGGTGCGGTCCGATGCGTCAGGACTGCAGGACCTCGTCGAGGATGGCCTCAGCCTTGTCCTCGTTGGTGTGCTCGGCCAGCGCCAGCTCGCTGACCAGGATCTGGCGGGCCTTGCTGAGCATGCGCTTCTCGCCGGCCGACAGCCCGCGCTCACGCTCACGGCGCCACAGGTCGCGCACGACCTCGGCCACCTTGATCACGTCGCCCGAAGCCAGCTTCTCGAGGTTCGCCTTGTAGCGGCGCGACCAGTTGGTCGGCTCCTCGGTGTAGGGCTGGCGCAGCACGTCGAAGACCCGATCGAGGCCCTCGGCGTTGACGACGTCGCGGACGCCGACCAGATCGACATTGTCTGAGGGGACCCGGACCGTGAGGTCACCCTGGGCCACGCGCAGGACCAGGTACTCCCGGTCGACCCCCTTGATGGAACGGACCTCGATGGACTCGATGAGCGCGGCCCCGTGGTGGGGATACACAACGGTGTCGCCAACCTTGAACGTCATATGTGCGCCAGACCCCTTCCGGTGGACCACCAGTCTAACACGCCGGGGTAGGGGGGCCTGTGACCCTGATCACCCGATAGGGTGCCCCACGTGATCCGCTCCCGTGCTGCAGTTGCCCTTGCCGTCAGCCTCCTGGCCGTGCTGCCGACCGCCGGCTGCTACCAGGGCTTCGACAACACCGTGAACACCCAGGGACCCACAGGCAACGGCACCGACTTCCTCGTCGGTGCGGACATCAAGGTCCAGGACGCCACCCTCGTCACCGGGCCGGCCGGCGAGAGCGGGGTCGCCTCGCTGGTCATGACGATCATCAACGAGGGCGAGGTTCCCGACGCCCTGGTGAGGGTGAGCACCGATCCGCCGACCACGTCGTCGCAGAAGTCCCCCATCCCCATCACACAGGGCAACTCCGTCCAGGTGGGCGGCACGGCCACCGACCAGATCGTCCTGACCGGCCTCACGGTCACCCCGGGCTCGTACGCGACCATCACGGTGAGCTTCGAGCGTGCGGGCTCGGAGACCCGCAAGGTCGCCGTCGTCCCGGCCGTGGGCTACTACGAGGGCTACGGTCCGGCGGCCGCGGTGGCCGAGTAGAGCTCCGGCACCGCGGGGAGGCCACGACAGGGGCACTCGCCGCCGGGGAGCTCGCCGCCGGGATCCCGGCGCTGGGCCGCCCGCTCAGGCCTCGAACTTGTACCCGAGGCCACGTACCGTCAGCAGGTGCACCGGGTTGGCCGGATCCGTCTCGACCTTCGCCCGCAGCCGCTTGACGTGCACGTCGAGGGTCTTGGTGTCCCCGACGTAGTCCGAGCCCCAGATCCGGTCGATGAGCTGCCCCCGGGTCAGCACCCGACCCGCGTTGCGCACGAGGTACTCCAGCAGGTCGAACTCCTTGAGCGGCATGCTCACGACCTGCCCGTCGACCAGCACCTGGTGGCGCTCCGGGTCGATCCGCACGGGGCCGGCCTCGACCACCGGGCTGTCCTCGAAGTCGTCGACGTTGCGGCGCAGCACCGCCCGGATGCGGGCCACGAGCTCGCGGCTCGAGAACGGCTTGGTCACGTAGTCATCTGCGCCGAGCTCGAGGCCCAGGACCTTGTCGATCTCGGAGTCCTTGGCGGTCACCATGATGATGGGCACCCGCGACTTGGCCCGGATGGTGCGGCACACGTCGGTGCCCGACATCCCGGGGAGCATGAGGTCCAACAGCACCAGGTCCGACGGCTCGCGCTCGAACTGCGCGATCGCCTCAGGTCCGGTCGTGGCGACCGAGACCGCGAACCCCTCCTTGCGCAGCATGAAGCTCAGGGCATCGGAGAACGACTCCTCGTCCTCGACGACCATGATCCTGGTCACTGATCCTCCTTGAGGGTGCTCGCTCGGGGCCGGCTGGTGCGGGTGGCCACCTTCTTCGCGGCCTTCTCCGTCAGGGCCGGCAATCGGATCGTGAAGGTGGAGCCCTCCCCGACCTTCGACCACACGTCACAGTCGCCGCCGTGGTTGGCGCACACATGCTTGACGATGGACAGTCCCAGGCCCGTCCCGCCCGTGTCCCGCGACCGCGCGGGGTCCACCCGGTAGAAGCGTTCGAAGATCCTGTCCAGCTCCACCGGCGGGATCCCGATGCCCTGGTCCGTGACGGCGATCGTGACCGATCCGTCGGAGATCCCGGTGGTGACGGCCACCTTCGTCGCCGGTGGGCTGTAGTTGACGGCGTTGACGATCAGGTTGCGCACGGCTGTCGCCAGCTGGACGGGGACGCCCTCCACCCGCAGCCCGGCGACACCACCGCGCAGGAAGGAGATGTCCTTGTCCTGAGCCAGGGACCGGGCGTCATCACAGGCCTGGGCGACGACTTCGTCGACCTCCACCGGCGCCATCGGCTGCAGCGGCTCGACGCCCTCGAGCCGGGACAGGTCCATGAGGTCGTTGAGCAGCGTGGTCAGCCTGCGGGTCTCGCCGAGCATCCGGGTCGTGAAGCGCTCGACGGCGTCCGGATCGTCCTGCGCCTCGTGAACCGCCTCGGCGAGCAGCGCCAGGGCCCCGATCGGCGTCTTCAGCTCGTGGCTGACGTTGGCCACGAAGTCGCGACGGGCGTGGTCGAGGCGCTCGGCCTCGGTGATGTCGTCGACGAGGACCAGGGCCGCGCCGTCGGCCATCGGGGCCACCCGCACGCGCAGCCGCACACCGGCCTGCCGGCGACCGGGCCGGCGGACCGTCAGGTCACGGGCCGAGGGCTGGTCGGAGGCGCGCGAGCGCTGGACCATCTTGGCGATCTCGGGGGTGTTGATCGCGCCGCGACGGACCACCCGCAGGGCCTCCAGCGCCGGATGGGCCCAGACGACCGTGTCCGTGGCGTCGATCCAGACAGCGGGGGTGCTCAGGGCCGCCAGGATCCGGGCGAGGTCGCCGGGGATGGCACTGGTCGCGACGTCGGACTCGGTGGCTGGCGCGTCGGTGGCATCCGCCGGCGCGACACCGGCGTCGACCGGGTTCTTGGCCACGGCGCGGGCGCGCGGGGTCCGGACAGCAGCGCCGGCAGCGGGCACGCCGAACAGGCGCCGCCTGCTGGCCGGCTCATCGGCACGCGTTCGTCGGGACTCGGTCGCCACGTGAGTCAGAATAGGGCTGCGCCGGATTCACACATCCCGGTCAGGCTGCGCGGCGGGCCCTATTCATCCCCCCGGCGCGGATTGTTCACCGTTCGCTCACCGTTGGGCCACGTCCGTGCGATGCAGTGCAAGCCTGCAGATCTAGACTGCCTCCGGGAGGACATCATGCGCGCAGCGTTCCACGAGCAACTCGACGAGATCAGCGACCTGTTGGCCGAGATGGCCGTCGCCGCCGGCACGGCGATGAACCAGGCGACCCAGGCACTGCTGAACGCCGACCTGGCGGTCGCCGAGGCCGTGATCTCCGGCGACGACCACCTCGACGAGCTGACGAGCGAGGTCGAGCGCCGCTGCTACGACGCCGCGGCCCTCCAGCAGCCGGTCGCCACCGACCTGCGCCTGGTGATCGGATCCCTGCGGATCTCGTCCTCGCTGGAGCGGATGGGCGACCTCGCCGTGCACGTGGCCAAGCAGGCGCGCATGCGCTACCCGAACTCCAGCATCCCCACGGAGCTGCGCGGGACCTTCGCCGAGCTGGGCGCCCTGGAGGATGCCATCGCGGCCAAGACCGCCACGGTCATCTCCACCAAGGACATCTCGCTCGGCCCGGACATCGAGCGCTACGACCAGGAGGTCGACCGACTGCACCGCGAGCTGTTCACCACCGTGCTCTCGCCCTCGTGGAGCCACGGTGTCGAGGCAGCCATCGACGCCACCCTGCTGTCGCGCTACTACGAGCGCTATGCCGACCATGCGGTGAGCATCGCGCGGCGGGTCATGCACGTCGTGACCGGCGAGCAGTACTCCGACACCACGCTCGAGGCCCCGATCGGGCAGTGAGGCCCGGGCCCGTCTGCCCGGGGTGCCCCTGGCCGACTTGCTCGTGACCCCACGCTCCGCGATGGTTGTGGGCGTGGATGCCGCCCTGCCCCTGCGCCGCGCCCCGCGGCGCGTGGCCATGCTCAGCGTCCACACCTCCCCCCTGGACCAGCCCGGAACGGGCGATGCCGGGGGCATGAACGTGTACATCGCGGAGGTCGCCACCCGGTTGGCGCGGCGCGGCACCGAGGTCGAGGTCTTCACCCGCGCCACCTCCAGCGAGCTGCCCGCACAGGTGGAGATGGCGCCCGGGGTCCTGGTCCACAACGTCGTGGCCGGTCCGTTCGAGGGCCTGCCCAAGGAGGACCTCCCCGGGCAGCTCTGCGCGGTGACCGCCGGCGTGCTGCGCAAGGAGGCGGCCCGGCGTGAGGGCTGGTACGACCTGATCCATTCGCACTACTGGCTCTCGGGGCAGGTCGGATGGCTGGCAAAGGAGCGCTGGGGCGTCCCCCTGGTGCACACGATGCACACGATGGGCCGGGTCAAGAACCTGAGCCTCGCCCCGGACGACCGCGCGGAGCCCCAGCTGCGGATCATCGGCGAGCAGCAGGTGGTCGACGCCGCCGACCGGCTCGTGGCCAACACCGCAGCCGAGCGCTCCGAGCTCGTGACCCTGTACGACGCCGACCCCCGCCTGGTGGACGTGGTCCTGCCCGGGGTCGACCTCGACGCCTTCCACGGCCGCGACCGGGCTGCGGCCCGCGCCGCGCTCGGGTACGCCCCGGACAACCTCGTGGTGCTGTTCGTGGGCCGCATCCAGCCGTTGAAGGCTCCCGACCTGCTCGTCCGGGCGATGGCGCACCTGGCCCAGTCCGACCCGGACCTGGCAGCCCGGGTGCGTCTGGAGTTCTGTGGCGGCCCGTCGGGGTCCGGCACGGAGCACCCCACGGCCCTGGCCGACCTGGCCTCCGAGTTGCACGTCCCCGCGGCATTCCACGCCCCGACCGACCGGGTGCGGCTGCGCCAGCGCTACGCCGCGGCCGACGTCGTGGTCGTGCCCTCGCACTCCGAGTCGTTCGGACTCGTCGCGGTCGAGGCGCAGGCCTGCGGGACCCCGGTGCTGGCCGCCAACGTCGGCGGGCTTCCGGTGGCCGTCGACGATGGGGTCTCCGGGCTGCTGGTGGACGGGCACGAGCCCGAGCAGTGGGCCGCGGCCCTGCGCCGGATCCTCGCCGACGACGCGCTTCGGGCCCACCTCGCCTCGGGTGCGCGCGGCCACGCCGAGACGCTGTCGTGGGACGCCACCGTCGACGGGCTGCTCGCCAGCTACTCGGCGGCGCTGGCCGCCCCCCGGGACGCCCTGGGCAGGGTCGGCTGATGCCCCGGCAGGCAGCGGTGACCACCCACCTCGCCGCCCTGCTCGAGGCCGAGGGGTTGGAGCACGAGCGACCCGAGCCCAACCGGTTCGTGATCGTGCTGCCCGGCCGGGCGAAGCTGCGCACCACAGTGAGCATGGCGGTCGGTCCACAGGCCCTGACCATCAACGCCTTCGTCGCCCGCAACCCCGACGAGAACGCCGAGGCGGTCTACCGCTGGCTGCTGCAGCAGAACACCAGGATGCTCGGCGTGGCCTTCGCCCTCGACAGCCTCGGGGACATCTACCTCGCCGGACGGGTCCCGATCGCCGGGATCGGCCCGGAGGACCTCGACCGGCTCCTCGGGTCGGTCCTGCGCGCCGCGGATGAGTCGTTCAACACGATCCTGCGCCTGGGATTCGCCACCGCGATCCGTCGGGAGCGGGCGTGGCGGGAGTCCCGGGGCGAGTCGGTGGCCAACCTCGAGGCGTTCGCCGACCTGGGTCCCGAGACCGCCGCCGACTGATCCAGCAGCGCCGGCCGCGGTTCATCCGATGGCCATCCGCTCGCCGCGCGAGGGGTGGGTCGGCTGGGCCAGTATTGCCCCCATGACCTACACCCTGATCCTGCTCCGCCATGGCGAGAGCGAGTGGAACGCACTGAACCTGTTCACCGGCTGGGTCGACGTGAACCTGACCGCCAAGGGCGAGGCGGAGGCCGTCCGCGGCGGCCAGATGCTCCTCGAGCAGGGCATCCTGCCCGACGTCGCGCACACCTCCCTGCAGAAGCGTGCGATCCGCACCACGCAGATGGCCCTGGAGGCCTGCGAGCGGCACTGGGTCCCGGTGCGCCGGTCGTGGCGCCTCAACGAGCGGCACTACGGCGCCCTGCAGGGCAAGGACAAGAAGGAGACCCTGCAGAAGTACGGCGAGGAGAAGTTCACCGAGTGGCGGCGTTCCTATGACGTGCCGCCGCCGCCGATCGATCCCGAGGACGAGCACGCCCAGACCCACGACCCGCGGTATGCCGACCTCGCGCCGGAGATCCGGCCGGCGGCCGAGTGCCTCAAGGACGTCGTCACCCGGATGCTGCCCTACTGGTACGACGGCATCGTCCCGGACCTCCGGCTGGGGCGCACGGTCATGGTCGGCGCGCACGGCAACTCCCTGCGCGGGCTGGTCAAGCACCTGGAGGGAATGAGCGACGAGGCGGTCATCAAGCTGAACATCCCCACGGGGATCCCGCTGGTGTACCGGCTCGACGAGGATCTGCACCCCACGGTCCCCGGTGGTGAGTACGTGGACCCGGAGGCGGCAGCCGCAGCGGCTGCGGCAGTGGCCAATCAGGGCAAGTAGGTCCCAACGACGGGGGAATCCGCAGGCCCGGGCGAGGTGATCGCGCCCGGGCCTGCGGCCTGTTCGAGGAGGAGCCAGTGAAGGCCGTCATCGCCGATCAGTACGGGGCGCCGGCGCAGCTGCGCCTGGGCGAGGTGGACCGGCCGGTGCCCGGTGAGGGGCAGGTCCTGATCCGGGTCCACGCAGCCTCGGTGCATGCCGACGTCTGGCACATGATCCGCGGCGTGCCCTACGCCCTGCGCCTCATGGGCGGCGGACTGCGCCGGCCGGCCAACCCGATCCCGGGCACCGACGCCGCCGGGGTGGTCGAGGAGCTCGGCCCCGGCACGTCGCGGTTCCAGGTCGGCGACCCGGTCTTCGGCGAGGTCGTCGAGGGCTTCCAGTGGCGCAACGGCGGGACCTTCGCGCAGTACGTGGCCGCACCGGAGGCCGCCCTCGAGCGGATCCCCGACGGGGTCTCGTTCGTCGAGGCGGCTGCCGTACCCACCTCGGCGCTGATCGCCCTGTTCACGGTCCGCAACGAGGCGAAGGTGCAGCCCGGTGAGCGGGTGCTGGTCAACGGTGCCGGCGGTGCGGTCGGCCAGTTCGCAGTCCAGATCGCGCGCGCGGATGGGGCCCACGTGACGGCCGTGGAGCGCACGGACCGCATGGACCTGCTCGAGCAGGTCGGCGCCGACGAGATCATCGACGGGACGCGCACCGACTTCACAGCCGGTCAGCAGCGCTACGACGTGGTGATCGACATCCCGGGCAACCACTCCTTCGCCAAGGTCCGCCAGGTGCTCAGCGACAAGGGTCGCTACATCCTGATCGGGCACGACCGCTACGGCGCCGGGGGCCACCGCTGGCTGGGCAGCATGCCCCGGGTGTTCGCCCTGATGGCGCGCTCGGCCGTGAGCTCCCAGGTGCCCCGTCCGGACTTCTCCGGTCCCGGACCGGACGCCATGCGGATCCTGACGGGGATGGTGGCCGCGGGTGCGCTGCACCCGGTCGTGGGCCGCACCTACCCGCTCGACGAGGCGGTGGCTGCGCTGGAGCACCTCGAGTCGGGCCACGCCCGGGGCAAGGTGGTCCTCACGATGATGGACCCGCCGGACTGAGTCAGCCGGATGTCCGACGGCTCACTGACCGCTGAGGATCTCGGCGATCTTCGGCCGGATGTCCAGCAGGTAGACCGAGGCGATCACGATCGAGGCGATGCCCAGGATCCCGATCGGGCTGAACCATGCCAGCGACACGAGGGTGGCACCACCGGTCAGGGCCAGCCACAGCCCCTTGGACTGACGCCCGATTGCCGGGAAGGCATCGGGACGGGTGCGCAGGCAGTGGATGAAGGCCCATGCCGAGCCGACCAGCGTGGCGAGGTCGATGGCCCACAGGATCGCGGTCGTCAGCGTGTTCATGGAGACAAGCGTAGGTGACATGGGCGGCGTGAGCCATCTCACGCCCCGACTGCTTGCTAGCCGCTTGCAATTGCAAGCACACCCGGGGATACTTGAGGTGTGGCCAAGATCGACGCAACGAAGCTCGGCGAGTACATCCGCGAACAGCGGGGTGCTGCGCAGATCTCGTTGCGTCAGTTGGCCAAGGCCGCCGATGTCTCCAACCCCTACCTGAGCCAGGTGGAGCGGGGACTGCGCAAGCCCAGCGCTGAGATCCTGGCCCGGATCGCCTCCGGACTGCGGATCTCCGCCGAGACGCTGTACGTGCGGGCAGGACTGCTCGAGGAGCGCCTGGGTGACGTCACGGTCATCGGGGCGATCTCCGAGGACACCACGCTCACCGAACGGCAGCGCAGGGCCCTGCTGGAGATCTACGCGGCCTTCCAGACCGAGAATTCGGCCCAGCAGAAGCTGGCCGAGGACACCACAGAAGAGGAACTCTCATGACTGAGAACACCACGCCCATGACCGAGGCCGTCCAGGAGACGCTGGAGACCGTGACCGAGACTGCGACTGCCGCGGTCGAGGACACCGCCGCCGCGGCGAAGGAGACGGCGACCGCCGCGAAGAAGACGGCTGCCAAGAAGACCACGACGGCCAAGAAGACGGCTGCCAAGAAGACCACCACCGCCAAGAAGACGGCGGCGACCAGGACAACGGCTGCCCGCAAGGCTGCTGCTGAGAAGATCGCCCCCAAGCACGAGGGCCTGCACGTCCCGACCGTGGACGAGGTCCGCGAGCTGGTCGGCAAGTTCGAGGTTCCCAGCGTCGAGGACATCCGCGCCCTGGTGAACAAGATCGAGGTGCCGACCGTCGCCGACGTGCGCGCCGAGGCTGAGAAGCTGGTCTCCAAGGTGGAGCGCCCGCACGTCTCGATCTCCGAGATGCGCGACCGCGTCGCCAAGGTGGAGCTGCCGACAGTGGCCGACCTGCGCGACCGCGCCTCGAAGGTGGAGCTGCCCAAGGTCGAGCTGCACAAGGTCGAGCTGCCGAAGGTGGAGCTGCCGACCGTCGCCGGCCTGCGCGCCGACGCGACCGACCTGGCCACCGACGCCCAGGAGCAGGCCACCGCGCTGTACCGCAAGGTGCTCTCCACGATCAAGTGATCACGCCCCGCTGATGCGGGACGACTGAGCAGGTCCTGAAGGGGTTCGACCAACCGGTCGGGCCCCTTCAGGCACGTTCCGGGCAGGCACGTTCCGGGCGGGCACGTTCCGGGCGGGCATGTGCCGGGCGACAGGCCGCCTCAGAACACGGCGTCCACGGACCCGACCGGCCGACCGCCGCCGAGGACGGGCGCCGGACCGGACACCGCCAGGACCGTGGGATCGACGCCGAGGTGGCGCAGCAGCGCCACGGCCACGGCAGCGCGCGCCCGCTCCGAGCCGTCGGCGACCTTCAACGCTCCGGCGTGCCCGTCGGGCAGGGCGAACGCGTGGACCGACTCGGCGCCGTCCTTGGCGATGGCCCCGGGCAGGGCCGCCATGAACAGCGTGACGTCCCGGTCGGTTCCCCCCACATGCGCCGGGTGGGCGGCCATCGCACGTGCGACCCGGCCCTCGGCAGTCTCGGCACCGGCGAGGACCATCCGTGAGAACGCCCGGGCCAGGCCCACCAGGCTGATCGCCGCCACCGGGAGCGCCGCAGCCGTCGACGCCGGTGGCCACGATCCGCTCCCCGGAGAGCCGCTCGATCCCGGCGGCCGCCGCGCGCTGGACCGGGTGATCCGGGTCCAGGTACTCCCCCAGGGGGGCGCCGAGGGCCACGGCGGTGCGCAGCATCGCGGCGTGCTTGCCCGAGCAGTTCTGGGTCAGGGACGTGGGCCCACCACCGGCGCGGATCCAGGCGACCTGCGCCGCCGGGGCGTAGGGCAGGGCGGGGGTGTTGGCGAGGTCGGATTCGGCCAGGCCGCCGCCGGCCAGGACGGCGCGCACCGTGTCGAGGTGGAAGTCCTCACCGCTGTGGGAGGCCGCCGCGATGGCCAGCTGCGCGCCCGCGAGGTCCAGCCCCGCCCCGACCATCCCCGCCGCCTGCAGCGGCTTGTTCGACGAGCGCGGGAGGACGGGGTCCTCGGGACGGCCCCAGGCCCGCACGACCGCGCCGTCGGGGTCGACGAGCACCGCGTGCCCGGCGTGCACCGATTCGACCCACCCGTTGCGCGTCACCTGGGCGAGCAGCACCTGGCCATCCATCGTGGTAACCGCCTATCCCTGCGCCGGCAGGCCGAGCATGCGACGTGCTTCATCGGGGGAGGCAGCAGGGCGGAAGGCCTCGGCGGCCAGTCGTGCTGCCCGTTCGACCAGCTCCGCGTTGTCCCGCGCGGGGCGTTTGGGGCCGTAGGTGAGCGTGTCCTCCATGCCGACGCGCAGGTTCCCGCCGAGCGAGAGGGCGGCGAGCATGACGGGCAGGCTGGACCGCCCGATCCCGGTGGCCGTCCAGGTCGCCCCGGTCGGCAGCATCGCCACGCCTGCGACGAGCGCGGCGGCGGTTCCGGGCATCCCGCCGGGCACGCCCATCACGAAGTCGGCGTGCACGTGCCCGCCGCCCGGCGCCCCGTAGGTGTCGAGCAGGCGGTTCATGGCCGTGACGTGCCCGAGCTCGAACAGCTCGAACTCGGGAAGGATCCCCAGGGCCTGGGTGCGCTGGTAGAGCTCGGCGACGAACGGCCAGGGGTTGGCGAAGACGTCGTCGCCGAAGTTGACGGTGCCGGTGGTCAACGAGCAGGAGTCGGGGGCGGCGTCGAGGACCGCCAGGCGGGTCTCGAACGGGTCGGTCACCGCGCCCCCCGTCGACAGCTGGACGATCAGGTCGGTCGACTCCCGCACTGCGGCGACCGTGTCGCGCAGGCGCGCGAGGTCCAGGGTCGGGCGGCCCTCGTCGTCACGGATGTGGATGTGCACCATCGCCGCCCCGGCGTCCTGACAGGAGCGCGCGGCAGCCACGAGCTCATCGAGGGTCACCGGCAGCGCAGGGTTGGCGTCCTTCTGGCTCTCCGCCCCGGTGGGCGCGACGGTGATCAGCGTGGCAGGGGGCATGGCCGCAATCTTGGCACCTCGATCCGCTCAAGACCCACCCGCACAGATGCCGACGAAACCCCTGACACGGTTCCTGCGCGATGAAAGGACCTCCATGTCCATCGAGTCGTCGTCGCCTGACCGGCTGCCGACGGCCGAGACCATCCTCCGAGACCTCGGCCAGAGCGGCGCCTCTGGGGTGCTTGAGATCAACCACCCCGCAGGCGAGATGTCGCATGTCTGGGTCCGGGTGGGCCGGATCTATGCGATGCAGGTGCCCGGCTACCGGCCAGCCCTGGGGATCCGCCTGCTCTCCGGCGGTCTGGTCTCCCCCGAGCAGTTGAGCGCGGCGGCGGCCGAGCAGCGCGACCGCTTCCCCGGCCACCTCATCGGCCAGGTCCTGGTGGGCATGGGGTTCGTCGACGCGCAGGTCATCGATGCCTTCGTCCGCGACCAGGTCCGCGACCAGGTCGCCGACCTGCTGGACCTCGAGGTGATCAGCGCCGAGTTCCACGAGGGACGCCACGTCCGCCAGGACATCATCGAGCCCACCGACATCGACCAGCTGCTCGCCGTGGCCCGGGAGAACCGGGATCGGCGTGCCGACGTGCTCAACCGGGTCGGCGGCGCCCATGTGACGCCCGTGCTCGGGCCCCCGGGCACGGGACCCGCCCAGACCCCGCTCGGCCCGTACGACTGGGCCCTGCTGTGCCGCGTGGACGGCCGTCGGGACCTCACCGAGCTGGCCCGCGTGTGCGGGTTCACCGTCGTGGAGGCCGCCCAGGTGGTGGCCGACCTGGCGATGACCGGCCTGCTCGCGATCCCCACGCCTGCGCCCGAGGACGAGTCCGCGCTGGCGCAGGTCGTCACCCTGCACCCGCCGACCGAGCCCGTGGATCCGCAGTGGCGCTTCGACGGCACCGACGCCGGGGAGCCCGACCCGGTGGCCTCGACCGTCCCCGACGCACCCCCGGAGCGCTCGAGCGAGCTGCTCGCTGAGTTCGGAGCGCTGCTGCGCGACGACCCAGCCCCGCCCGTCGCCAACGTGGCCGACACACCTCCCCAGCAGGACATCGACCCGCCTCCCCAGCAGGACGCAGGCCCGCCTCCCCCGCAGGATGTCGGCACGCCGGAGCTCGAGCCCGGGCCCCCAGCCCCCGCCCTGGCCCTCGTCGAGCAGCCGGCCGAGCCAGCCCTTGCCCTGGTGCCCACCGGGCCTGCGCCGACCCTCAGCCTCGTCGACACCTCCCCGCCTCCGGCGCTGTCGGTCGTGGACCCTGCCCGGGCAACCGCCGCCGACAGCCAGTCGGACACCACGGCCTTCATGCGCGAGCTGTCCAGCCTCAACGACGACCCGGACAAGGCCGAACCGGTGGTCACACGACTGGTGGTGCCCCTGACCGAGCACCGGCGCAAGCGCCGGCCCTGGAGCCGATGACCCCACGGGCCTTCTGACAGCCGGCGCCCGCGACGCCCGCGACGCCCGGGATCACATCTCGACGATCACCGTCACCGGACCGTCGTTGGTGAGCTCCACGCGCATCATCGCGCCGAACCTGCCCTCAGCAACCGTGGCACCCCGCTCACGCAGGCGGTCGGCGAACGCCGACACCAGGGGCTCGGCGACCGGCCTCGGTGCAGCCTGCTCCCAGGTGGGGCGCCGACCCTTGCGGGTCTGGGCGTACAGGGTGAACTGGCTGACCACGAGGACCGGAAGCGCGGCATCCGAGGCCGACAGCTCCCGGCTGCCCTGATCGGAGGGCGGGCCCAACTCCGGCAGGCGCTCCCTGAGCGCCTGCGCGTCGAAGATGCGCATGTCGTAGACCTTGTCCGCGAGCTTCTGGGCGATCACCGTGGTGTCGTCATGGGTGGCACCGACCAGGACGCACAGCCCGGGGCCCTCGATGCTGCCCACCACGTCGCCCTCCACGACCACCCGGGCGCCATCGACGCGCTGGACCACGGCCCTCACAGGCGGGCTCCCGATTCACGCATGAGTGGCATCATCGCAGGCACCTGCATGGCACGCCGACACGGCACTCAGGGGACGACGACGACCTCCTGGGAGGCCACCACATCCCCGTCGGCCGCCCGGATCACCAGGTCCGCATCGGGGTCGGCCGAGCGCTTGAGCATCACGGTCGCGACCGGGCCGAGCTCGTGGTGCTGGGCGGCGGTGCCGACCCAGCCGACCACCCTGTCACCGAGGAGGACCTCGTCACCGTGCGCGGGCAGGACGCCCTCGGATCCGTCGATGTGGGCCAGCGCCAGCCTGCGAGGAGGCCGGCCCAGGTTGTGCACCCGGGCGACGGCCTCCTGGCCGCGGTAGCAGCCCTTGGCCAGGTGGACTCCGGCCCCGATCCACCCGACCTCATGGGGAAGCGTGCGATGGTCGGTCTCGAACCCCATGCGGGGCACGGCTGCGGCAACACGAAGCGCCTCTCGCGCCCACGTGCCGACAGGGCGGCCCGCCAGGAGCCGCGCGGTCGCGTCCTCGCGCGGCAGCAGGACCTCCCGGCCCGGGAACCCGGCGGGCCGGGTCGGGGCGTACCTGGTCGCGTCGCCCCCGCGATCACTGCCCGAGTCCGTGGGCTCCCCGCCGATCCAGTAGTCACCGGGGACCACCCAGGTGGGGATGCCGGTCGGGTCGGGGGCCGCCGTCGGCTCCCAGACCACGGCGAGATCCGGGCGCGCGGCGACCTCGACGCGAAGCATGAATCGCATGGAGTCCAGGTACGCGCCCAGGGCCGCTCCGGTGCCCGGCTCGACGCTGATCAGGACTGTCTCGCCGGTCTCGACCAGGTGCAGCTCGTGCTCGACATGGCCGTGCGGGGTGAGGATCAGCACCAATCGCGACTGCCCCGGCGCCAGTCCGAGCAGGTGCGCCGTCGTCAGGCTGTGCAGCCAGGTGAGGCGATCGGCCCCGGACACCTCGAGGACGTCGCGATTGCCGAGGTCGACGATCCCGATGCCATCGGCCAGGTCGCGCTGCTCAGCCAGCGGATCGCCGTAGTGCCAGGCAACGGCCTCATCGACGGTTCCAGGTGGGGCGGGGATCGCGCGCAGGGTGCTCACGTCTGGGACAACGCCACCGGAGCCCCGGTGCTTCCCGGCGCCCCACTCCCGCCCGCATCGGCGCAGGAGGCGCACAGGCCGTGGACCGCCAGGTGGGACACATCGACGACGAACCCCGCCGAGGCCCGCAGCTGTTCGGCCAGAGACGCCGCCACGGACATGGGCTGCTGGCCGATCGCACCGCACCCCGTGCACACCAGGTGCACATGGGGCTCCTCGTCGACGGAGTGGTACGTGGGCGAGCCGTGGTGCAGGTGGGCGTGCGTGACCAGGCCGGCCTCATCGAGGGCCTCGAGGGTGCGGTAGATCGTCGACAGGCTGACGTCGGGCATGGTGCGCTGCACCTCGGCCGCCAACTCGTCGACGGTGGCGTGCTGAGCCTCGAACAGGGCCTGAAGGACGGCGCGGCGCTGTGCGGTGCTGCGCAGCCCGACGGCGCGCAACCGGGCATCCCAGTCCGGGCGCGCCTCGTCCACGGCTAGAGGTCGGTGGCCGCGTCGGGGATCGGCTCAAGGGCGATCGCGAGGTGGTTGCTCAGCGGGTGGCCCATCGCGGCCATGTCGTAGGTGCTCAGCAGCTTGCCGTCGACCAGTCCGTAGAGGCGGTGCCCCGCCGTGACCTCCTTGGCCGACTCCGTTCGGACCACCGCGTCCGTGGTCAGCTCGATCCGGGCGCCGATCACGCGTGCGTCGTGGATGCCGGTCACCTCGACGCGCCCGACCCAGACCTCGACGAATCCCGTCGGATGGGCCAGCAGCAGCTCCACCCCGTTGTCCGGGCGGGGGCGCCAGTACCCGGACTCGGTGGCCGATCGCCGGACGCGCACGTTGTCCTCATCCAGGATCCAGGACACCGAGCGGTACTCCAGGAACGGCCGGCCGTCGCACGCGAACTCCACGACCTGCTCGTAGCGGAACGGCTCGACCTCGGGATAGCCGCCCTCGCCGATGCCGCCCCAACGGCCGATCAGCCACGACAGGTGGGCCAGCTCGACGGGGAGCGGCCCGCCCACGCTCAGGACTGGCCCCGGTAGAGCTTGTAGACCACGTACCCCGCGAACCAGACGATCACGATGCTGACGAGGACCAGCAGGGTGGCGAAGAAGATCTCGATGGCGTCCACGGGGGAAGTCTAGCCCGGCGTGGACGCGCCGGCCGAGGTCTGGGCGGGCCTTGGCCGCTCCGGCTCGCAGGTGCCAGTCTTGGCCCATGACTCGCACCCTGGTGGTCAAGTGCACGACGACCGATCCGGAGCCCTGCTCACAGGCATTCACCGTTGCGGCCACCGCCCTTGCGGCAGGCGCGACAGTCTCGCTCTGGCTCACCGGTGACGCCACGGGCCTGGCCCGGCCGGGCCGGGCGGAGGCCTTCGAGCTGCCCAAGTCCGCGCCTCTGGCCGAGCTGCGCGACGCGGTGCTGGCCGAGGGGACGATGACCGTCTGCACCCAGTGCGCAGCCCGGCGGGACCTCACGGCGGCAGACCTGCTCCCCGGCGTCCGGTTGGCAGGCGCGGCGACGTTCGTCGACGAGGTCCTGGCCGAGGGCGCCCAGGCCCTGGTCTACGGGGCTGGCTGAGGCCGCGCGAGCGAGCTCAGGAGCGGCGCAGGCGCTGGGCTCGCAGGTAGATCTCGCAGCCGATGCAGAAGTCGAAGGCCGCGTTGAGGAACGCCGCCCCAAGCGCCAGCCCGATCGCGCCGAGGGCCAGCCACTGCGCCCCGAGGGCGAACCCGAGCAACCCGACCAGGCTGAACGCCAGCCCGCAGGCCTGGGCGAACCGCGAGGACGCCGGATCCTCGAGGTACTCCGGGGGACCCGAGGCGTGGGCGGACGAGGGTCCGGAACACGATGCCGTAGGGCCGGCGCTCAGGCCGGCTGGAGAACGCACCGACCGCGAACACCACGGCCTGCAGGGCCAGCAGTGCCGGCGAGGCGAGCACGAGGGCGGCCGAGAGGACGACCGTGGTGATCACGGCGGCGAACCGCGGGCCGCGGGGGTCGATGCCCGCGGAGCAGTCGGTGGCGGATTCCAGCGTGGACGAGGACAGCGTGGTCATGGGGTTCTCCGTGGGGTCTGTGGATGCGCGGAACTGGGTCGGGACGGGCGGACGACTCAGGGCATTCGACACAGACAGGTGCCCATGCGGCAGTGGTCGATGACCCGCCGCTTGGTGAGGAGCACCCGATACATGAGGCAAGGATAGCCTGATGGGCCGCTCCGTGGGCCACGGGTTCCAAATAGTGAGACAACACAAGGCGGCGCCCCCGGGATGAGCCGCGCCTGTCGTCGTGACAGGCTGGCCGCATGGCGACCCCCACGAAACGCGCACCCGGCACCGAGACCGACGACACCCACCTGCGGCTGGCCGTCCTGATCGACGCCGACAACGCCCAGGCGACCGTGATCGAGGCCCTGCTGGCCGAGGTGGCGCGGTTCGGCGACGCGACCGTCCGCCGGATCTACGGGGACTTCACCGCCCCGACGAGCGCGTCGTGGAAGAAGGTCCTGCAGCGCAACGCGATCAAGCCCGTCCAGCAGTTCGCCTACTCCACCGGCAAGAACTCCACGGACAGCACGCTGATCATCGACGCGATGGACCTGCTCTACACCGGCAACTTCGACGGCTTCGCGCTGGTCACCAGCGACAGCGACTTCACCGGCCTGGCGATGCGCCTGCGCGAGGAGGGCCTGATGGTCTTCGGGTTCGGCGAGAAGAAGACGCCCGAGGCGTTCCGCAACGCGTGCCACCGGTTCGTCTTCGTCGAGGTGCTGCGCAACAGCGGGCGGGCCACTGAGCCCGAGTCCGTGGAGCCGAGCGTGACCGGTGCCGCGGCCGCGGCCGCGCAGCCGCAGGAGTGCCGCCGATGCCTCGCCGCGGCCCAAGCTGCCCAAGAAGTTCGTGCTCAGCGCCCTCGAGCAGTCAGTGGACGATGAGGGCTGGGCGCACCTGGGTACGTTCGGCAACTACCTGAACAAGTTGCAGCCCGACTTCGACCCGAGGCTCTACGGGTACAAGAAGCTCTCGGATCTCGTGCGCGACCGGACCGACCTGTTCACGACCGAGGAGCGGCGCCCGGCCGGCTCGAACCAGAGGGTCCTCTACCTGCGGGCCCGCTGAACCGACACCCTCGGCCCTGCCACACACAGCGCGCCGCGGGGGGCATCGGTGCTAGCAATGGGCCATGACGACACCGGCTGACCCCGCGCCCCTGGACATCGGCGACCTGACCGTCGACGACCTGGCGGGCGTGGCCCGGGGTGGACAGCCGATCGTCCTCTCGCCGGAGACCCTGGCCCGGGTCGCGGCCGGGCGCCTGCACATCGAGGACCTGGCCGGTCGCCCCGAGCCCACGTACGGCGTCTCGACCGGGTTCGGGGCGCTGGCCACGGTCGCGATCGCCCCGGAGCGGCGTGCGGCCCTGCAGGTCAGCCTGACCCGCTCGCACGCAGCCGGCATCGGCAGCCTCGTGGAGCCGGCCACCGTCCGCGCGATGATGGCGCTGCGCCTGCACACCCTGAGCACCGGACGCACAGGCGTGCGCCCCGAGGTGGTCTCCGCACTGGCCGGACTGCTCAACGCCGGGATCATCCCGGCCGTCCACGAGTTCGGCTCGCTGGGCTGCAGCGGTGACCTGTCCCCGCTGGCCCACGTCGCGATCGTCCTGCAGGGCGAGGGGCAGGTGATCACCCCCGACGGCACGACCCGCCCCGCTGCGCAGGCGCTGGCCGAGGCCGGGCTCACCCGGGTCGTCCTGGCCGAGAAGGAGGGGCTGGCCCTCATCAACGGCACGGACGGGATGCTCGGCATGCTCGCCCTGGCGCTGGCCGACCTCGACGACCTGGTCCGGATCGCCGACATCACGGCCGCGATGAGCGTGGAGGCCCTGCTGGGCACGGACCGCGCGTACGCCGCCGACCTGGTGGCCATGCGCCCGCACCCGGGGCAGGGCGCGTCCGCGGCGAACCTGCGTCGGCTGTTGGCCGGCTCGCCGATCGTGGCCAGCCACCGCCACGACACGACTCACCTCGTCCAGGACGCGTACTCGATGCGCTGCGCCCCCCAGGTGGCCGGCTCGGCGCGCGACACCATGGCGCACGCACGCGCCGTCGCCCAGCGCGAGCTCGACTCGATCATCGACAACCCGGTCATCACGGTCGACGGCCGTGTGGAGTCCAACGGCAACTTCCATGGCGCCCCCGTGGCCCACGTCCTGGACTTCCTCGCGATTCCCGTGGCCGATGTGGCCTCGATCAGCGAGCGGCGCACCGATCGGCTCCTGGACCGCTCCCGCAACCAGGGCCTGCCGGCCTTCCTCGCCCACGAGGTCGGGGTGGACTCCGGCTACATGATCGCCCAGTACACGGCCGCCGGGATCGTCTCCGAGCTCAAGCGGCTGGCGGTGCCAGCCAGTGTGGACTCGATCCCCAGCTCAGCGATGCAGGAGGACCACGTCTCGATGGGGTGGGCGGCCGGTCGCAAGCTCACCGCCGCCGTGCGGGGACTGCGCCACGTCCTGGCCATCGAGTTGATCGTGGCCGGACGCGGCCTGGACCTGCGGGCCCCGCTTGCCCCCGCGGCCGGAACCGGGGCAGCGCTGGCCGCGCTGCGCACGGTCGTGCAGGGGCCTGGACCCGACAGGATCGTCTCCGAGGAGATCCATGCAGCGGACGCCCTGCTCGCCTCGGGGGCACTGCTCGCCGCGGTCACCGCGGCGATCGGACACCTGGACTGACCACCGAGAAGGAGATGACGATGGCACACGACCTCGGCACGCCGGTCCCCGTTCGCGCGCCCCGCGGCAGCACCCGGACCGCCCTGGGCTGGCCGCAGGAGGCCGCCCTGCGGATGCTGCAGAACAACCTCGACCCCGAGGTGGCTGAGCACCCCGATTCGCTGGTCGTCTACGGGGGCACCGGTCGGGCCGCGCGCGACTGGCCGAGCTTCCACGCGCTGGTCCGGACCCTGACGACCCTGCGCGACGACGAGACGATGCTGGTCCAGTCCGGCAAGCCCGTCGGGGTGATGCGGACCCACGAGTGGGCGCCCCGGGTGCTGATCGCGAACTCCAACCTGGTCGGCGACTGGGCCACGTGGCCGGAGTTCCGCCGGCTCGAGGCCCTGGGCCTGACGATGTACGGCCAGATGACCGCCGGATCCTGGATCTACATCGGCACCCAGGGGATCGTGCAGGGCACCTACGAGACGTTCGCGGCCGTGGCTGCCAAGCGCTTCGGCGGGACGCTGGCCGGCACGCTGACGCTCACCGCCGGGTGCGGGGGCATGGGCGGGGCCCAGCCGCTGGCCGTCACGATGAACGAGGGCGCGTGCCTGATCATCGACGTGGACGCCACCCGGCTGGCCAGGCGCGTCGATCACCGCTACCTCGACGAGTGGACCGACGACCTCGACGTCGCCATCGAGAGGGCCCTGGCTGCGAAGGCCGAGCGGCGCGGGCACAGCGTGGGCGTTGTCGGCAACGCGGCTGAGGTCCTCCCCGAGCTGCTGCGCCGCGGGGTGGCCATCGACATCGTCACCGACCAGACCTCCGCACACGACCCGCTGGCCTACTGCCCGATCGGTGTCACGGTCGAGCAGTGGCACGACCTCGCGGCCGCCGATCCCGAGGGCTTCACCACGCGGGCACGTGAGTCGATGGCCCGCCACGTCGAGGCCATGGTCGGGTTCATGGACGCCGGCGCCGAGGTCTTCGACTACGGCAACTCGATCCGCGGCGAGGCCGAGTTGGCCGGCTACACGCGCGCCTTCGACTTCCCCGGGTTCGTGCCGGCCTACATCCGTCCGCTGTTCTGCGAGGGCAAGGGACCCTTCCGCTGGGTGGCCCTGTCCGGGGATGCGGGCGACATCACCACCACGGATGCCGCGGTGCTGCAAGCTCTTCCCCGACAACGAGCCGCTCGAGCGCTGGATCCGGGCGGCGGGTCAACGCATCGCCCACCAGGGCCTGCCCGCGCGGATCTGCTGGCTGGGCCAGGGCGAGCGCGCCGAGGCCGGACTGATGTTCAACGACCTGGTGGCCACAGGGGCGGTGAGCGCCCCGATCGTGATCGGTCGCGACCACCTCGACACCGGATCGGTGGCCTCGCCGTACCGGGAGACCGAGTCGATGCTCGACGGCTCCGACGCGATCGCCGACTGGCCGCTGCTCAACGCCCTGGTCAACACCGCATCCGGAGCCTCCTGGGTGTCCATCCACCACGGTGGCGGCGTGGGCATCGGTCGGTCGATCCACGCCGGCCAGGTCTCGGTCGCCGACGGAACCCCGTTGGCCGCCCAGAAGCTCGAGCGCGTCCTGACCAACGACCCGGGCATGGGCGTCATCCGCCATGTGGACTCCGGGTACGACATCGCGGCGCGCGTGGCCGCCGAGAAGGGCCTGAGGATCCCGATGCAGGAGGGCGGCGCTCCGTGACGACCACGCTGCTCGACGGGATTGGCATGCTCGTCACCAACGACCCGCACGGCCACGCTCCGAGCTCCGGTCACGACGAGTGGGCGCTGGGAGTGCTCACAGACGCAGCGATCGTTGTCGAGGACGACCGGATCGCCTGGATCGGGCCGGCGCAAGGGGCTCCCGCGGCCGACGAGCGCCACGACTGTGCTGGTGCGGCGGTGATCCCGGGCTTCGTGGACTCGCACGCACACCTGGTCTTCGCCGGAGACCGGTCCGCGGAGTTCGCCGCCCGCATGACTGGGCAGCCCTACTCCGCCGGCGGGATCCGCTCGACCGTGGCCGCAACGCGGTCCGCCACGGACGAGCAGCTGCGCGCCGTCGTGCAGGGCCTCGTCGACGAGCTCGTGCGCTCCGGGACGACCACGTTCGAGATCAAGTCCGGGTACGGCCTCACCGTGGAGCAGGAGGCGAGGGCCTGCCGGATCGCCGCGGAGTTCACCGACGAGGTCACGTTCCTTGGGGCACATGTGGTGCCCGAGGAGTACCGCGAGGACCGTCCCGGCTACCTCGACCTCGTCACCGGGCCGATGCTCGATGCCTGCGCCCCGCCCGCACGTTGGATCGACGTGTTCTGCGAACGCGGCGCCTTCGACGCCGACGAGGCGCGGACGGTTCTCGAAGCCGGCATCCGCGCAGGGCTCGGCCCACGCGTGCACGCCAACCAGTTGGGCCCCGGCCCCGGTGTCGCGCTGGCGGTCGAGATGGGGGCGGCGTCCGCGGACCATTGCACGCACCTCACCGATACCGACGTCGATGTGCTCGTCGGCTCCGGCACCGTCGCCACGCTGCTGCCCGGTGCCGAGTTCAGCACCCGCTCGCCCTATCCCGATGCCCGTCGGCTCCTGGACGCGGGCGTGTCGGTCGCCCTGGCCACCGACTGCAACCCCGGGACCTCGTTCACGACCTCGATGCCGTGGTGCATCGCCATGGCCGTCCGCGAGATGCGCATGACCGTCGCCGAGGCCCTGCGGGCAGCGACCCACGGGGGCGCTCGCGCCCTGCGTCGAGACGGGCTCGGCCGGATCATCGTCGGTGGACCGGCGGACCTCGTGCTGCTCGCCGCCCCGAGCTACGTCCATCTGGCCTACCGTCCGGGCGTGGACCTCGTCGCGGCGGTGTGGCGTGGGGGGAAGCGCGTGAGCGCGCGGGGAACCGGCCCCGCCTCGGGTGCGGTTTCTGGCTCGGCCAACCGCCCGGGCTCGGGCTGGAGTGACCGTGGCTGACGACCCGAACTGGCCGCGCGCCTCGGCGTGGATCCAGGCCTGCACCGACGAGCACTCCTGGCCGTCCGACCGCTCCCCCCGGCCGGTCCAGATGGCGCTGCTCGGGGTGCCCGCGCATGCGACCTCGATCTCGCCGACCCGCGCCGACACGACCCCGGCGGCCATTCGCGCGGCCCTGGCGCGCTACTCCACGTACGTTCCCTCCGCGGGTCTCGACCTGGCGGAGCTGATGCTCGTCGACCTCGGGGACCAGTCCGACCCGGACACCCCCGCCGGCGAGCGCGCAACGATCGAGGCTGTTCGGCTGTTTCCCCGAGCCCCGGTGCTTGCCCTCGGCGGGGACAACTCGATCACGTTCGCCGTGGCCCACGGCGCCTGCGCCGACGGCCTGATCACCCTCGATGCCCACCACGACCTTCGTGACGGACGCTCCAACGGCTCCCCGGTTCGGCGTCTGGTCGAGTCCGGGCTGGACGGCCGACGTGTGGTCCAGATCGGAATCAGCGACTTCGCCAACTCTGCGTTCTACGCCGCACGCGCCCGGGAGCTCGGGATCACCGTGATCAGCCGCGAGGAGCTCGAGCGCCGCCCGATGGCCGATGCGATGGCTGAGGCCCTGGAGATCGCCGGTGGCGGCCCGGCGGCCCGCATCCATGTCGACCTGGACGTGGACGTCTGCGACCGCGCTGTGGCGCCGGCCTGCCCGGCCTCCGTGCCCGGCGGGATCAGCGCCCGCGAGCTGCGCACTGCCGCGCGCGCTGCTGGCACCGATCCACGCGTGGTCAGCCTCGACATCGCCGAGGTGGACGCCGCGGCCGACACCCCCGACGGCCGCACCGTCCGCTGGCCGCCCTGTGCGTGCTGGAGATCGCCACCGGGGTGCTGCTCCGGGGGCGGAACTGAACTGAGTCGCGCACTCACAGTCGCCAGCGGGTGCGGACGGGCTCAGTGGCCACGGCGGTGCAGGATCTGCCGCGTTACGCCGACCCGGCTGGACACACTCACCCCCGAGGTGCGCCGACTGCCGCGAATGGCGCCCCAACGCAGGCTCTTTCGCGGCACTCGGGGCACGGATTGGCGCTGACCGGTCTTGAGGCGGTTCAGACGCGGCAATGGGAGCACCGAGGCCAGCCACGCCAATCCGAGGCGGGCCCGAGTTCGCCGGGCCCTGCAGCGGCGATGCCCCACCGACGAGCCCGCCATCCTCGAAGCCGCTGATCCCTGCCGGACACTGCGTGGCCGACCCGAGGCCCGCGACTCAGATGACCTCGCCGAGCGCGGCGATCACGTCGGCCTTTCGCGGGGCGCCCGTGGCGCGGGTACGGATCCGTCCCGTGGCGTCCAGCACCAGCACCGTGGGGGTCCGGGTGACGTCCAGTTGGCGCACGAGGTCGAGGTGCGACTCGGCGTCGACCTCGATGTGGACCACGCCGGGAACCATCTGAGCCACGTCACCGAGCACCACCTTGGTGGCACGGCAGGGCGCGCAGAAGGCCGAGGAGAACTGCAGGAGGGTGGCCTGCTCGCCGAGGGGCTGGCCCAGATCAGCCGGTCCAAGGACATCGGCTGCGGGGATCACCGTGTGGTCGGCGACCTCGATGGGATGCCCGTCGATGATCAACGGCTCGGAGTCGTCCCCGGCCGTGGCCCCGGCGGTTCCCGCGCCAGTTCCGGCCACTCCACCAGCTGCCCCACCACCCGCCGGAACCGGCGCCGGGACGGTCCCCACCGTCCGCATCCGCCCATCGGTGCGCTGCCGCCAGAGCCCGAACAGGGTGGCAGCGACGAGCACGACGAGGAGCACGTAGAAGCCGGTCATGGCCGGTACAACACCTCCGGGCCGGGTGGGGATTCCCATCCTGCCGTATCCTTGGCACCGGGGATTGCCCACATCGCGACGGATCGGAGTCCGCCCATGAGCAGGCTGCTGCTGATGACGGCCTCGCTGGGGCCCTCCGGGGAGGTCCTGCCAGCCCTCGGATTGCTCGCCCACCACGTTCGCGTCCTGCCGGCCGAGGCCAGCGCCCTGCTCAACGCACCGAAGTCCGACGCCCTGCTCATCGACGGCCGCCGCGACCTCGCCCACATCCGGGCCCTGACGCGACTGATCCGCCAGACGGGCGTCGACTGCCCGGTCATCCTGATCACGACCGAGGGCGGGCTGGCCGCGGTCAACGCCGAGTGGGGCATCGACGACGTCCTGCTGGACGCGGCGGGGCCGGCTGAGGTCGAGGCCCGCCTGCGCCTGGCGATCGGACGCGTCGTCGTGGCCGACGAGGCCGACTCCGACGGGGAGATGCGCCTCGGTGACCTCGTGATCGACGAGAGCGCCTACAGCGCCCGCATCCGGGGTCGCAGCCTGGACCTCACGTTCAAGGAGTTCGAGCTGCTGCGGTTCCTGGGCAGCCATGGCGGGCGAGTCTTCACCCGGGCGCAGCTGCTGCAGGAGGTCTGGGGCTACGACTACTTCGGCGGCACGCGCACGGTGGATGTCCACGTGCGCCGGCTGCGCGCCAAGCTGGGCGCCGAGCATGAGGGACTGATCGGCACCGTCCGCAATGTGGGCTACCGGTTCGTGCCGCCGCGCCAGGACGACGTGCTGGATGTGGCGACCGCCGCGACCCTGCGCGAACCCGTGCGGTGAGTGCACCCGACGCTCGAGTCCGGGTCGCCTCGCACCTCACGCACGACGAGATCCTTGCCGCCCTCGCACTGGCCGATGAATCCGCGCGCATCGACGGCGCCTACCCCTTGAGTGAGCACGTCGTGCTGCACCTGCGCCACGGTGGCAGCGACTCCGTGCACCTGCTGGCCGAGCAGCAGGGCATGCCGGGCCTGCTCGGGTACGCCCACCTCGACCTCAGCGAGGCATCCGAAGGGCCGGCTGCCGAACTCGCTGTGAGCCCGTCGGCCCGGCGCCGGGGGCTGGGCGGCATGCTGGTCGACGAGCTCGTCCGCCAGGCCGCGGCCCATCCGGGGCGCCTGCGGCTGTGGGCCCACGGCGCCGATGCCGCGGCGAACGAACTGGCGGCAGCCCACGGCTTCCACCGCGTGCGCCGCCTGTGGCAGCTCCGGCGCTCCCTGTTCGCCCCCCTCGACCCCGTGGAGCTGCCCTCCGGCATCACCCTGCGCTCCTTCGACGCCGAGCGCGACGTCGACGACTGGCTGGCGCTGAACGCCGCCGCGTTCACCGACCTCCCGGATCAGGGCAGCTGGACCCGAGAGGACCTCGAGCAGCGGATGGCCGAGCCCTGGTTCGACCCGGACGGGTTCCTGCTCGCCGAGGCTGAGGACGGCCGGCTCGTCGGGTTCCACTGGACCAAGGTGCACAGCCACGGCCATGGCCACCCCCACCTCGACGACGCCCCCCACGCCCACCCCCACACGCACGTCGAGGACGCCACCCGCCCCCACGTGCACGCCCACGCCGGCGCCCAAGCCGGCGGCGGCCCGGCGCCCGCGGCGCACGCCCACGAACCGATCGGCGAGGTCTACGTCGTGGGCGTCGACCCGGGCATGCGTGGGCAGGGCCTGGGTCGGAGCCTGACGCTGGCTGGCCTGCACCACCTGCGCCACCTGGGCCTGTCCGCGGCCCTGCTCTACGTGGATGCCGACAACGAGGCCGCGATCTCGCTGTACCGGGCGCTGGGGTTCGCTCCCTGGGACAGCGACACGCTGTTCCGTCGATAGACTCATTCGACAGCGCATCGGGAGGAGGTTGTCGTGTCCGACACCGCGACGCAGCCGCACGTGGAGGAGTCGACGGCGCAGCCGGTCGAATCCCTGCCCCCTTCCAGCTCACGGGCGACCGAACCCCTACCGGCCGATCGCTTCGCCGATCGCGAGCTCTCCTGGCTGTCGTTCAACGAGCGGGTGCTCGAACTCGCCGAGGACGAGTCCCTGCCGCTGCTGGAGCGGGCCAAGTTCCTGGCCATCTTCGCCTCGAACCTCGACGAGTTCTTCATGGTCCGCGTCGCCGGGCTCAAGCGGCGCATCGACGCGGGGATCGCCGTGCGCGCGGCCAGCGGGCTCATGCCGCGCGACCTGCTCGAGCTGATCCTGAGCCGCACCCGGATCCTCATGGACCGGCACGCGACCTGCTTCGGCGACTCGGTCCTGCCGGGGCTCCGCGCCGAGGGGATCCAGCTGCTGCGCTACCACCAGGCCACCGACGACGAGCGCGCGCTGCTCCAGCGGACGTTCGCCGAGAAGGTGTTCCCGGTCCTGACCCCGCTGGCCGTGGACCCGGCGCACCCGTTCCCCTACATCTCCGGGCTGAGCCTCAACCTCGCCGTCGTCGTACGCAACCCCGGCACCGGCACCGAGCTGTTCGCCCGGGTCAAGGTCCCGCAGAGCCTGCCGCGCTTCCTGCAGGTCGGGCCCGAACGGTTCGTCCCCCTCGAGGACGTCATCGCCGCGAACCTGTCGGACCTCTTCCCGGGGATGGACATCCTGCAGCAGCACTCATTCCGGGTGACGCGCAACGAGGACGTCGAGGTCGAGGAGGACGACGCGGAGAACCTGCTCAAGGCCCTGGAGCGCGAGCTGAACCGCCGGCGGTTCGGGCCGCCCGTCCGCCTGGAGGTGGAGCGCTCGATCGACCCGTACGTCCTCGAGCTGCTGGTCCGCGAGCTGGGGATCTCCGAGGAGGAGGTGTTCTCGCTCCCCGGACCCCTGGACCTCACCGGGCTCTGGACGATCATCGGGCTGGATCGCCAGGACCTCAAGGAGGCCGCGTTCCTGCCCAAGACCAGCCCGCAGCTCTCCGACGTCGAGACCGCTGCACCACCGGACGTCCTCGAGGCGATGCGTGACCACGACGTGCTGCTGCACCACCCCTATGACAGCTTCTCCACCAGCGTGCAGCGCTTCCTCGAGCAGGCCGCGGCCGACCCCAAGGTCCTGGCGATCAAGCAGACGCTGTACCGCACATCCGGGGACTCCCCGATCGTCGACGCCCTGATCGACGCGGCGCAGGCCGGCAAGCAGGTCCTGGCGCTCGTGGAGATCAAGGCCCGGTTCGACGAGCGGGCCAACATCTCCTGGGCGCGCAAGCTGGAGCGCCAGGGCGTTCATGTGGTCTACGGACTCGTGGGCCTCAAGACGCACTGCAAGCTGAGCATGGTCGTCCGCGACGACGGCGAGCGGCTGCGCCGTTACGTGCACATCGGCACCGGCAACTACCACCCGAAGACCGCGCGGCTCTACGAGGACATGGGCCTGCTCACGACGGATCCGGCCGTCGGCGAGGACGTCTCGAACGTGTTCAACGTGCTGTCGGGCTACTCGATGAACACCACGTACAACCGGCTGCTGGTGGCGCCGCACTCGATCCGCACCGGCCTCGTGGAGCGGATCGAGCGGGAGGTCGCACACCATCGCGAAGGACGCCCGGCCCGGGTGCGGTTCAAGTGCAACTCCATCGTCGACGAGGGCATCATCGACGCCCTGTACCGGGCCTCGCAGGCGGGGGTCGGGGTCGATATCTGGGTCCGCGGCATCTGCGCGGTTCGCCCGGGGGTGCCGGGACTGAGCGACAACATCCGGGTGCACTCGGTGCTCGGTCGGTTCCTCGAGCACAGCCGGGCCTACGAGTTCGCCAACGGCGGCGACACGGAGACCTGGATCGGCTCCGCGGACCTCATGCACCGCAACCTCGACCGACGCGTCGAGGTCCTGGTCCGCCTCGGAGCCGAGCACGCCACCCAGGTCTCGGCGCTCATCGACATGGGGTTCGACGATGCCACCAAGGCCTGGATCGGCCAGCCCGACGGCAGCTGGACGCCGCACATCACCGATGCCGACGGCCGGCCGTGCCGCGACCTCCAGGAGCACCTGATCGAGGTCCGGGCGGCCCGACCCCGACGCGCACCGGCGAGCTGAGACCAGTTCACCTTCGGGTGACATGCTGACCCCCTGCTGAGCAATGATTCGCACTACCGGAAGGCCGACGTGAGCGAGTCCCCGAGCCCCGAGCGGGCGGTGGAGCGCAAGCTGCGCGTCCACGCCCTGTTCCGCATGCCCGACCTCGTGGGGCTGGTCCCCGGGCTGGCCGGGAGCACTGTGGACACCGGGATCGCGCGGGTCGACCGGCGTCCAGCGGTCCAGGTGCGCGCGGTCTACCACGACACCCAGGACCTGCGCCTGATCCGCTGGGGCGTGACCCTGCGCCGTCGCGCCGGAGGCACTGACGAGGGATGGCACCTCTCCCTTCCCGTCGAGGGGTCCCAGGCCGGAGTCGACGACGAGATGCGCCTGCCCCTGGACGCCGGCGAGCCGGGAGACGTCCCGCCGGCGATGGCCGACGTGGTGACGGCACTGGCCCGGCGCAACCCGCTGGTCCCGGTGGCATCGCTGCACACGCAGCGCACGGCCCAGATCCTCTACGACGCCGACGACCGGCCCGTGGCCGAGCTCGTGGACGATGTCGTCTCGATCATGGACGGCGAGGTCGTGGCCGGGCGCTTCCGCGAGCTGCAGGTCCGGTCACTGGGCATGGACCCGCGGGCCCTGGATCCGGTCATCGACCTGCTCAAGGCCCATGGTGCCATCCCCACGACTGCCACCAAGCTCGGCAGCGCGCTGGGCCCGGCAGCGAAGGCCGAGCCCGATGTGCTCGAGGCATCCCCCGTGAGCCCCGACGACCCCGCCGGTGACGCCGTCCACGCCCACCTGCTCACGCACGTGCGGCGCTTCCTGCTCCAGGACATCCGGGTCCGGCGCGACCTCCCCGACTCGGTGCACCAGATGCGCGTGGCGGCCCGGCGCCTGCGCAGCGGCCTGCGTGTGTTCTCCCCGCTGGTCGACCCCGACTGGTCGCGACACCTGCGCGACGAGCTCGGCTGGGCCGCCTCGGAACTCGGCCTCAGCCGGGACTCCGAGGTGCTGCTCGCCCGGCTCGACGCCCACGCCGACGAGCTCGGCGACGCGGATGCCGCAACGATCCACGCCCACGTCGACCCGTTGATGCAGGCCAAGGTCGATGCCGGGCGGGCGGAGGCCCTCGAGGCGATGCGCTCGGAGCGCCACCTCGCCCTCCTCGACGCCCTGGTCGATGCAGCTGCCCACCCGCAGCTCACCGAGGCCGCAGCCGCACCTGCGCGCGAGGCCCTTCCGCCGCTCTTCGACAAGTCCTGGCGCAAGCTGGCCCGCGAGGTCAAGGCGCTGACGCTCGACGGCCCCTCGGACGAGTGGCACGAGACCCGGATCACCGCCAAGCGGGCCCGGTACGCCGCCGAGGCGCTCGTGCCGGTCTTCGGGGCGCCGGCCAAGGGCCTGGCGACCTCGCTGAGCAACGTGACCGAGCAGCTCGGCGAGCACCAGGACGCATCGATCGCCCAGGAGACCTGCCGGGAGCTCGCCGAGCACTTCGACGGCCCCACAGGCTTCTCCCTGGGACTGCTGCATGCCTACGAGGTGGAGTGCGAGCTGATTGCGCGCATCCGGATGAAGGAGCAATGGCCGGCGGTCCGGGGCCAGCGCAAGCAGACGCACCTGGGGTAGTGACGTGGCCAGCGCATCGCACGACGTGATTCGCGCCGCCGGGGTCGTGCTGACCCGGGGGGTGGGCAAGGACCTCGAGGTCGCCGTGATCCATCGGCGCCGGCGGCGGGACTGGTCGCTGCCCAAGGGCAAGTTCGAGGCCGGGGAGCACGCGATCGAGACCGCCGTGCGCGAGACCATCGAGGAGACCGGCTTCACGCCGGTGCTCGACGTGCCCCTGCCCACCCAGCACTACCGGGTCGACGGCGTTCCGAAGACTGTCGAGTACTGGCGGGCGAGCGTCGTCCGCGGCGAGTTCGCCGAGAACAAGGAGGTCGACCGGCTGCGCTGGCTGCACCCCAAGGAGGCCGCCGCGGCGATGACCTACCCGCGCGACGGCCAGTTGATCGCGCTGGCCACCCGGACCCCGCCCACGATCCCCTTCGTCCTGCTGCGACACACCAGCGCGGAGAAGCGGGTGGACTGGGCCCAGCGCACGGGTGGGGACCGTTCGGACCCGGCCCGTGGACTGCTCGCGCACGGCGAGTGGGAGGCCACCCGGCTGATCCCGCTGCTCGAGGCCTTCGGAATCCGGCACCTGCACTCCTCGGCCGCCGAGCGGTGCCTGGCGACCCTGCGCCCGGCCGCTGCCGCGCTCGGGTCCGGGATCCGGCTGGAGCCCACGATCAGCGAGGACGACTTCCTCGCCGACCCGGGACCGGGCCTGAGCCGCACGATCGAGATGTTCAACCAGCCGTGGCCGACCGTCCTGTGCTCGCACCGACCGGTGATCCCCGCCCAGCTGGATGCCCTGCGCTCGGCCGCCGGCGGGCCGAAGTTCCTGCATCGCGTGGCGCCGGGCAGCTTCTTCGTGTTCCACCGCACCTGGGTCAACCGCCCCACCGACGAGACTGTGCGCACGGTCGCCGCCGAGCAGCACGACCTCCCGCCGACCCACAACTGAGGGTGCGGCAGCACCTGAGCCCGCGGCTCAGCCGAAGCGGCCTGAGATGTAGTCCTCGGTGGCCGTCTCCTTGGGTCGGGAGAAGATCTCCGAGGTGGGGCCCATCTCGACCAGGCGGCCGGGCTGGCCCACCCCGGCGAGGTTGAAGAAGCCAGTCGTGTCCGAGACCCGTCCGGCCTGCTGCATGTTGTGGGTCACGATGATGATCGTGTACTGCTCGACGAGCTCACGGATGAGGTCCTCGATCGCCAGCGTCGAGATCGGGTCCAGCGCCGAGCACGGCTCGTCCATCAGCAGCACCTGTGGCTTCACGGCGATCGCCCGTGCGATGCACAGCCGCTGCTGCTGGCCACCAGAGAGCCCGGATCCCGGCTTCGCCAGGCGGTCCTTGACTTCCTCCCAGAGATTGGCCCCGCGCAGGGACTCCTCGACGATCGCCTCGGCGTCGGACTTGCTCAGCCGGTCGCCGGCCAGGCGCACCCCAGCCAGCACGTTCTCGGCGATCGACATGGTCGGGAACGGGTTGGGTCGCTGGAACACCATGCCGATGGTCCGCCGGACGTTGACCGGATCGACTCCCGAACCGTAGATGTCCTCGTCATCGAGGAGCACGGACCCCTTGACGTACGCCCGTGGGATGACCTCGTGCATCCGGTTGATCGTCCGGAGCACGGTCGACTTGCCGCAGCCCGATGGCCCGATGAAGGCGGTCACCGAGTTGGGCTGGACCTTGAGGGACACCCCTTCCACGGCCTTGAAGTCGCCGTAGAAGATGTCCACGTCCTGCATGGTGATGGACTTGCTCATGGTCTCTCGGTCATCCCTTCGGTGCGAAGCGGTTGGCGAGCAGCTTCGCGACGATGTAGAAGAACATGATCAGGGTGATCAGGACCAAGGCGCCCGCCCACGCCCGGTCCACGGACGCCTGCGTCCCGCTCGTGATCTGGTCCCAGATGAATGTCGGCAGGGCCGCCTGCGGGCCGGAGAAGGGGTTGTTGTTGTAGCTCTGGGTCAGGAACGTCGTGAGCAGCAGGGGTGCTGTCTCACCGGCCACACGGGCAACCGCGAGCATGGCCCCGGTGACGATGCCGGCCAACGAGGTGGGCAGCACCACCTTGAGGATCGTGCGCCACTTGGGCACGCCAAGCGCGTAGGCCGCCTCCCGCAGGTCGTTCGGGACGATCCGCAGCATCTCCTCGGACGTGCGGATGATGACCGGCAGCATCAGGATCGCCAGCGCCAGGGCCGCCGCGAACCCGGAACGCTCCAGCCCCAGGCCCAGCACGAACGCCGTGAAGATGAACAGGCCCGACACGATCGAGGGGATCCCAGTCATCACGTCGACGAAGAAGGAGATCGCCCGGGCCAGTCGCCCGCGGCCGTACTCGACCAGGAAGATGGCGGCCAGGATTCCCACGGGCACGGCGAACATGGCCGCAAGGGCCACCTGTTCGAGCGTGCCCACGATCGCGTGGCCCGCCCCACCCCCGGGGCTGCGCGGGCTCACGTTGCGCATCGAGTTGGTGAGGAACCCCCAACTCATCACCTTCAGGCCCTTGACCATCACCGTGAAGAGCACGGAGACCAACGGGACGATCGCGATGACGAAGGTGGAGTAGACGAACGTCGTGGCCAGCCGATCGACCGCATGACGCCGACCCTCTACCGCGAAGCTCCAGACGCTCTGGATGATCATGAAGGTCAACGCCGCGACGAGGGTCGTGCCGAACCAGCCGGCCAGGCCGGTGGACACGTTGAGGGCCATGGCCACGGCAACTGAGCCGGCACCCACCGCGCCGGGTGCCCAGCGCGGAAGGGTTCCCCCGACCAGCGAGCTGTGCCCGGTCGTCCGGGTGTCCACGGAGGTCGTCATGTCAGTTCGCCCCCGAGAACTCCGAGCGCCTGGCGATGATCCACCGGGCGATCATGTTGACGCTGAGGGTCAGGAAGAAGAGCACGAGGCCGCTGGCGATGAGCGCGGACAGACCGTTGGAGCCGGCCTCGTTCCACTTCAGCGCGATGTTGGCCGCGAAGGTGTTGCCACCCGGTTCAGTCAGGTGGATGTTGACGGTGAAGGCAGCCGACAGAATCAAGGCGACCGCAATCGTCTCGCCCAGCGCGCGCCCCAGCCCCAGCATCGCCGCTGAGATCATGCCTGGCTTGGCGAACGGGAACACTGCCATGCGCACCATCTCCCAACGGGTGGCGCCCAAGGCCAGCGCAGCCTCCTTGTGCCCGGGCGGGACCTGCAGGATCACCTCACGGCTCACGGCCGCAACGGTGGGCAGGATCATGATGGCCAACACCAATGAGGCGATGAACAGGCTCTTGCCGTAGAGGTCGAGCGTGTTCTTGAAGACGACGGTCCACCCGAGGTAGTCGTTCATCCAGCGCTGGACGCCCTCGCTGCTGGCCATCAGGACCTGAAGGCCCCAGAGGCCGAAGATGATCGACGGGACGGCGGCGAGCAAGTCGGTGATGAAAGCCAGGGCCGATGCCAGGCGTCGCGGCGCGTACAGGACGATGAACAGCGCGATCCCGATCCCCACGGGGACCGCCAGCACCATGGCGATCGAGGCCGACACCAAGGTCCCGAACAGCAGGGCCGCGATCCCGAACACCGGCGGGTTCCCATCCGGGTTCCAGGACTGCTCGGTGAGGAAGTTCCCGGTGTTGTTGGTCAGCGACGGGATCGCGCGCCAGACAAGGAACACCGCAATGGCCGCCATGATGACCAGCACGGTGATGCCGGCGTACTTCGACAGGCCACCGAACACACGATCGCCCCGCCGAACGCTGGCTCCACTGATCGGTGAGGCGGCAGCGATGGGCGGGGCGTCGGCCATGTCTCTTCTCGTCTCGTGTCGGTTCGAGCGTCAGGCTAGAGGATCCGAGCGGGCGCACGACGCCTGGGGCGCGCACGCCCGCTCGGATCCTCCGGCAGGTCAGGCCAGTGACTCGACCGAGGCCTGGACCTTCGTGAGCAGCTCGCCGGTGATCGGCACGTAGCCGAGGCCCTCGAGGATGCCCTGGCCCTCGGCGCTGGCCGTGTACTGCAGGAACGGCTTCACGACTGCCAGCTGGTCGGCCGGCAGGCCCTTCGAGCAGGTGATCTCGTAGGTCACCAGGACGATCGGGTAGGCGCCGGCCGTGCTGATGGTCGGGTCGAGCTTCAGGGCGAGGTCCTCGCCCTCACCGACGATCGGTCGCCGCCTCGATGCTCTTCGCCGCGTTGGCCGAGGTCGCCTCGACCGCACCGCCGCCGTTGTCGACCTGGGCGGCCTTCAGCGAGGTGCCGTCGACGAAGGACAGCTCGACGTAGCCGACCGAGTTGGGCGTGGAGGTCAGCGAGGAGGCGACGCCGTCGCTGCCCTTGGAGCCCTGGCCACCCGGAGCCGTCCAGGCCTTGCCGACCTCGTAGGTCCAGATGTCGGGGGCGGTGGCCGACAGGTAGTTGGTGAAGTTGGCGGTGGTGCCGGACTCGTCGCTGCGGTGGAACTGGGCGATCGCGGCGTCGGGCAGGGTCACCCCGGAGTTGAGGTCGGCGATCTTCGGGTCGTTCCACTTGGTGATCGTGCTGTTGAAGATCCCCGCGATGACCTCGGGGGTCAGGGTCAGCGTGTCGACGCCCTCGACGTTGTAGGCCACGGCGATCGCGCCACCCACCATCGGGATGTTGATGGCCTTGCCGCCGGTGCATCGGGCGTCAGCGCCGGTCTGCTCCTCGGGCTTGAGCGCGGAGTCGGAGCCCGCGAAGGAGGTCTGGTTGTTGATGAAGTCCTGGATGCCGGCGCCCGACCCGTTGGCCTGGTAGTCGATCGTGACATCGGGGTTCTTGGTCTGGAAGGCGTTGACCCACTCGGCCATGGCGTTCTTCTGCGCCGAGGAGCCGGAGGCCTTGATGCTGCCGGAGATTCCGGAGCCCGCGGCGCCGCTGGCGCCGGTGTCGCTGGTGGAGCCGGAGTCGCTGCAACCGGCGAGTGTGAGAGCGAGGGCCGCCGAGATGGCGGCGCCCGCGACGAGACGGCGATTCTTCACCGTGATGCTCCTGAGTGTGATCGTTGTGTCAGGTGGACGGATGTGACGTTAGAGCGACATCCCGAATGGTTGGGGGAGCGTCGGTGAACGAATGATGAACTCGGGCTGTGCGATTGGCGATGGCACCGCACATTGGCCTGTGATTTCGGACACACCCGCCTGGCTTCCGGTGCTGGCAGCACGCGCCTCCCAGCACCTCGGAGCCTCAACCGGTCGGGAATACTCCCGCGCGCGGGAGGTACGCGGGCAGGTCACGGCCCAGCTGGGCTCCCGAGCCACTGGCTCGCCGCGATGGCGCCGTCGAGGTCCACGCCCGTCGTCGTACCCGCTGCGGTGCAGTGCGTAGACGAGGTCCTCGGTGGCGATGTTGCCCGTGGCCCGCGGGGCGAACGGGCAGCCGCCGATCCCGCCGAGGCTTGCGTCCAGGACGGAGACCCCGGCATCGGCGGCAGCCAGTGCGTTGGCGTACCCGGTGTTGCGGGTGTTGTGGAAGTGCGCGCGCAGGGGCAGGTCGCCGATGAGATCACGCACGGCGGCGACGCGGGTCGTCACGTCGCGGGGCACTGCGACCCCGATCGTGTCGGCGATCGCGACCTCCGCGACCCCGGTCGCGGCCACCTGCTCGACCACCCGGCGGACCCGATCCACCGACACCTCGCCGGAGAAGGGGCAGCCGAAGGCCACCGAGAGGGTCACCGTGGGCAGGATCCCGGCGGCCCTGGCCAACGGCACGACCTCGGCGACGACCGCGATCGCCTGCTCGGAGGTCATCCCCTGGTTGGCCTGGGAGAACTCGTCGGTGACGCTGACCACGCAGTTGACCTCATCGACGCCGGTGGCCGCCGCCCGGTGGAACCCCCGGGTGTTGAGCACCAGCCCGATCCACGACGCCGGGCCCTCGACGGCCGCCGCACGCCGGCCACGACGGCCTCCCCGTCGGCCATCTGGGGGACCAGCTTCGGGTTGACGAACGAGGCGATCTCCGCCCGGCGCAGACCCGCCGACGCGCACCGCGAGATGAGCTCGACCTTCTGCTCGGTGCTCAGCCGGGCGGAGTCGTTCTGCAGCCCGTCACGCGCGCTGACCTCGACGATCTCGATCGCGGACACGGCTCAGACCAGCGCGTATCCGGCCTCGTCCACCGCGGCCGCCATCTGCTCGCGGGTCGGGTCGGCGGCCGCAGCCACGGTCACTGCGCCCGTTTCGAGGTCGACCTCGACGGACTCGACCCCCTCGATGGCCGACACCTCCTCGGTGACTGCCTTGACGCAGTGCCCGCAGGTCATCCCAGTGACTGTCCAGATGCTTGTCGACATGGGCCAACGGTACTCCTTCACCCGGGGCGCGTAGGGTTCGGCCAACGGAGGTGGTGGGCCATGGGGAAGGACGGCAAGGGCGACAGCCCCTTGCACCTGGTCGAGAAGGGCAACTTCACCCAGGCGCGCTGCGAGTGCGGCTGGAACGGTCCCGGACGACGATCCCGCAAGAAGGCCCGCGACGACGCCGCCGCCCACCTCGAGGAGCGCTGCAAGGCCTTCAAGAAGAAGTAGCGCGCCCCTCACCCGTCCGATCGTCCGCCATCGCGCGGCTCACCTCCGGATCGATCCGCTCCTGCGACCGGACGGCGCGAATCCGGATCGTCCGGTGGTCTCGCCCTAGATCGTGATGCCCTTGCCCACGGCGACGATGCCGGCCTCGGACACCGTGAACCGCTCGCGGTCGGCGTCGAGGTGCACGCCCACCTGGGCACCATCGGGGACCACCACGTTCTTGTCCAGGATCGCGTTGCGCACGACCGCACCGCGCCCGATCCGCACACCGGGCATCAGGACCGCGCCCTCCACGTAGGCGCCCTGCAGGACGCGGACGTCCTGGGACAGCACCGACGAGCGGACATGCCCCCCGGCGATGACCGAGCCGGCACCGATGATCGACTCGTGGGCGTTGCCACCCTCGACGAACTTCGCCGGCGGTGGCGATCCGAGCGACGACGTGATGATCGGCCACTCGCGGTTGTACAGGTTGAAGATCGGGTGCACGCTCACGAGGTCCATGTGCGCCTCGTGGTAGGCGTCGATCGAACCCACGTCCTTCCAGTAGCCGCGGTCGCGCTCGGTCTGCCCGGGGATCTCGTTGGTGCCGAAGTCGTAGACGTGGGCCAACCCCTGCCCGGTCAACGCCGGGATGATGTTGCCGCCCATGTCGTGCACGGACGCGTCGTCCGCGGCATCGGCGCGCAGAGTCTCCACCAGCCATTCGCGGGTGAAGATGTAGTTGCCCATCGAGATGAACGACTCGTCCGGCGAGCCGGGGACGGCCGGCGGATCGGCCGGCTTCTCGTGGAACGCCTCGATCTTGGTCGAGTCCGCCGCCTGCTCGATCACGCCGAACTCCGAGGCCTCCGACCGGGGCTTGCGGATCCCGGCCACGGTCACGGCCGCACCGGTGTCGATGTGCTGCTCGAGCATCTGGCGGGGGTCCATCCGGTAGATGTTGTCCGCGCCGAAGACCAGCAGGTAGTCCGGGTCCTCATCCTCGATCAGGTTCATGCTCTGGTAGATGGCGTCAGCCGAGCCCGTGTACCAGCGGGGGCCGAGCCGCTGCTGCGCCGGGACCGCGGTCACGTAGTCACCCAGGATCGCGGGCATGGCCCAGGTCTGGGTGACGTGCCGGTCCAGGGAGTGCGACTTGTACTGGGTGAGCACCGCGATCCGGGCGAACCCGGCGTTCACCAGGTTGCTCAGGACGAAGTCGATGAGCCGGTAGGAGCCGCCGAACGGGACTGCCGGCTTGGCGCGATCGGCGGTCAGGGGCATCAGCCGCTTGCCCTCTCCGCCGGCGAGGACGATTCCGAGTACGCGAGGGTTAGGCATGGCAGCCACGGTAGTCACCGGACCGCCCGCATGGCGCGGCGGGCAGGGGCGTCTTGGCGAGGGGGCCGGGCAGGCGTCCGGGCGGGGGCCTCCGGGCAGCGCGCATCCGGCCCGCGCCCGGTCCTAGGCTGCCGGGCATGAGGATCGGATTGCTGACAAGGGAATGGCCCCCGGAGGCCTACGGCGGTGCCGGCGTTCACGTCGAGTACCTCGCGCGCGAGCTGCGCAAGCTCATCGATGTCGACGTGCAGTGCTGGGGGGCGCCGCGCACGGACGCCAACGCCCATCAGGTGCCCGAGACCCTGGCTGGGGCAAACGCCTCATTGCAGACCATGGGGATCTCGCTGGCCATGGTGGCCGCCAGCGAGGGGGTGGACCTGCTGCACTCGCACACCTGGTACGCCAACTTCGCCGGCCACGCCGGCGGGATCTTCCTCGACGTGCCGCACGTCATCTCGGCGCACTCGCTGGAGCCGAAGCGGCCGTGGAAGGCCGAGCAGCTCGGCGGCGGCTACCGGCTGTCGTCCTGGGTGGAGAAGACCGCCTACGAGGGCGCGGACCGGATCATCGCGGTCAGCCACGGGATGCGCGGCGACGTGCTGGAGTCCTACCCGAACGTGGACCCGGCGAAGGTCGACGTGGTCCACAACGGGATCGACACCGAGCTCTACCAGCCCGACCGGAACACCGACCTGATCGAATCGGTCGGGATCGACCCGAGCCGCCCGTACGTGCTGTTCGTGGGCCGGATCACCCGCCAGAAGGGCATCGCGCACCTGCTGAAGGCAGCCGCGCAGATGGATCCGGACATCCCCCTGGTCCTCATCGCATCCTCTCCGGACACCCCCGAGCTCGGGGCCGAGGTGGAGGCCGGCGTGGCCGCACTGCGGGCCAGCAAGGGCGAGGCCAACATGATCTGGGTCAATGAGCACCTCAGCCGGGCGCACCTGGTCCAGGCCCTGACCCATGCCGGCGTGTTCGCCTGCCCGTCGGTCTACGAGCCCCTGGGCATCGTGAACCTGGAGGCGATGGCATGCGAGACCGCCGTCGTGGCCAGCGACGTCGGGGGCATCCCGGAGGTCGTCGTCGAGGGCGGGACCGGTCACCTCGTGCACTACGACGAGTCCGACCCGGTCGGCTTCGAGACGTCGGTGGCCGACGCGCTCACCGAAGGTCATGTCCGACCCGTCCCGGGCCGCCGCGATGGGCGTGGCCGGGCGCCAGCGCGCCGTGGACGAGTTCGGCTGGGACAAGATCGCCCGGATCACGGTCGACGTCTACCAGAGGGCGATCGACGGACGCGGATGATCCGACCCGGAGCAGCGCATGGCTGAGTTCGACCCCCAACGCGGGATCGACTTCCCGATCGCCAAGGGCCAGCAGTCGTCGATGGGCACCGGACGGGCGGTGTTCGCCGATGCTGCGCGTGCCACCGACCCCGGGCTCGCCCACCGCATCGAGGGCACCGACAACTGGCGCAAGGAGTACATGGCGCCCGCGCGCGACCTGGTCGTCTCCGGGCTGAGGGCCGGCGGCGGGTCCGTGACCATGAGCCGTGATGGGCTGGACTCCCTGTACCGGCAGTTCACGTTCACCCGCGACGGCACGGCGACCAGCGTCGGCGAGGCCCTCGCGACCCACACGGAGTCGCAGTTCGCCACGGCCGAGGTCGTGGGCAAGGGCCGCGGCGTCGCAGACCTGGTGATCCCCTACCACGGGCGAAAGCTGTCCGGGCCGGACCTGCGCCACCAGCTCGACGTGTGGGTCGCCAACGGGATCGTGGAGCCGAGCTTCGCCCACGCCCTCGAGACGGTCCTGGCCCACCCGGAGTGGCTGGACCTCACCGGAGTGGACTTCGCGGTGCTCGGCGCCGGGGCCGAGATGGGCCCACTGGCCTGCCTCCTGGACTGGGGGGCGACGGTGTGGGCCGTCGACCTGCCACGACCGGACCTGTGGCGGCGGATCATCGCCGACGCCGAGGGTCGGGCCGGGCGGCTGCGCGTTCCGGTCCCGATCGACGGGCCGGACCGGACCCAGCTGGCGGGGGCGGCGCTCGCCGCGGTCGCCGGTGCGGACCTGCTGACCCAGGCCCCGGAGATCCGGACCTGGCTGGCGGGCATCGGCCGGCCATTCACGTTGGGCAACTACGTCTACGCCGACGGGCCGCTGCACGTGCGCGTGTCCCTGGCCATCGATGCGATCAGCATGGACCTGGTCCGCGACAACCACGACGTGATGCTCGCCTGGCTGGCCACGCCGACTGACGTGTTCGCAGCACCGATCGAGGCGGTCGAGGAGTCCCGGCGCCGCTGGCGCTCGGCCGGGGTCTGGCGCTATGCCCGCTCCCCCCTGCGCCTCGCCGGGCAGTTCGAGAAGAACTACCCCGACACGGTGTTCACCTCCACCGGCGTCGAGTACGGCATCTGCGACTGCCTGGTCGGCCAGCAGGGGCCCAACTACCTGCTCGCCAAGCGCCTGCAGCGCTGGCGCGCGATGGCCGCGCGGGAGGACGGCGTCCGGGTGTCACTGAACGTGGCCCCGAGCACGCGGACCAAGTCGGTGGTCAAGAACAAGGCGCTGGCCGCGGCCTACGCCGGCGCCGGGCGCTTCGGCCTGGAGATCTTCGAGCCGGACACGTCGAATGCCATCATGGCGGCCCTGCTCGTCCACGACCTGCGCAACGCAGCCTCCACGGCCAACCCGACGGTGCCCATCTCGCACCCGATGCAGCTGTTCGTCGACGGCGCGTGCCACGGTGGGCTCTGGCGCTCGGAGTACGCCGCCCGGTCGGTGCTCGGGATCGCCGCCGTCGCAGGCATGTTCGAGCGCAACGCCTGATCGGGGGCGTCGTCGGCCCGCACCGGGGTCGTCGCCGGCCCGCATCGGGGCACGGGGGCAGGGTCGGGACACGGGGGCAGGGTCGGGACCTCAGCCCCTGTCCGGACGCTCGGCCGCGGGCATAGCGTGGAGCGTGCGACGGAAAGGATGATCACCATGCCAGCACCTGACCCAACTGCCCCCGAGGTCAAGAAGCTCCTCCACGAGGGGTACAGCCTGCAGGAGTTGAAGGACGAGCTCGTCCACCAGGTCCACCGGCTCGACGACCCCTCAGCGTCGTGGAGCGAGGACGAACGCCACATCATCAACACCTGGATCACTGCGGTTCGCGGCGAGGTCGTGCGCCGCGAGGCCGGCGAGTAGACCGGGCAGCCCCTGGCCCCGGTCGGGGCTGTCGCGCGCCCATGAGCACCGCCGACCAGGGCCTTGGTCCCGCCTGCCGCGCGGGATTCGCCGGCGGCTGGAGTACGGTCGTCCGGTCAACGGTCCTCGGAGAGGGGCAGCACGTGTCAGGCGAACCGCGGGAACCCGGCTGGTACCCCGACCAGAATGACCCCGAGTCCAACCGCTACTGGAACGGCCGCGCGTGGACGGCCAGGCGCCAACCCGTCGGCGCCCCAACCTCACCGCCTGCCGAGAAGGACACCTCAACCGCACGGCGCCCATCGGTCGACGCGTCGCCCCCGAAGCGGCGGATCCCCATCTGGCTGTGGATCGTCGGCGGCCTGATGGTCGCGAGGTCCATCGCTGGAGTGGTGGCCGCCTTCGACGATCCGGGCGCGGGCTCCTCGACGGCCGTCACGTCCAACACCCCGTCAGTGAGCGCGACGGCAGTACCTCACTGACCCGGCCCCGCAGGTGTCCACCCGCGGCTCGCGGGAACTGTTGGCCGGTGCCACTCAGGGACCCGCCCAGCGCCGACGACCGCGGGTGAATGGGCCCCGTCCAGCGGGTCGCACCCCCATTAGACTCGCAAGCCGAGCACACCCCGGGAGGTGCCATGAGCACGGCAACCGCGACGGCCGACGCGCCCCAGCCCATGCCAGTCAGCCCGTGGGGCGGGTCGGACGAGGCCCGGCGCTCGGGCCTGCGCCGGATGAAGGCCCTGGCCACCGGGCTGTTCCTGCTCGCCGCCGTGGTCTACGCCGTCACCCTCGTGACCGTCGGGACGAGCCCGCAGGGATGGATCGGCTACCTGCAGGCCGGTGCCGAGGCGGCCATGGTCGGCGCCCTGGCCGACTGGTTCGCGGTCACCGCCCTGTTCCGCCATCCGTTGGGCCTGCCCATCCCGCACACCGCCATCATCCCCACCCGCAAGGACCAGATGGGGGCCGCCCTCGGCGAGTTCGTGGGCACGCACTTCCTCGCCGACGACGTGGTGCGCGAGAAGGTCTCCGGCGCCGAGGTCACTCGTCGGGGCGGCGAGTGGCTGGCCGATCCCGACCACGCCACCCGGGTGGCCGGCGAGCTGGGCCGGGCGCTGCGGGGCCTGATCGCGGTGCTCGACGACGAGCAGATGCGCACCATGATCGAGCGGCTGATCGCCGATCGCGTGGAGCACACGGAGGTGTCGCCCGCCCTGGGCCACCTGCTCGGGCAGGTGGTCGCCGACGGCGCGCACACCGGGATCGTCGACGTCCTGGCCGACCGCACCTACGCCTGGGTCGTGGCCAACCGGCGCTCCATCATCGAGGTGGTCACCAAGCAGGCTCCGACGTGGACGCCCAAGTTCGTCGACGGCGTGGTCGGCGACAAGATCCACCTCGAGCTGGTCCGTTTCCTGGCCGCGATCCGCGACGACCCGCAGCACGACGTCCGGATCGCGATCGACCGGATGCTGGTGCAGTTCGCCGACGACCTGCGGGCCAACCCCAGCACCCGGGAGCGGGTGGAGCGGGCCAAGGTGGACATGTACAACCACCCCGACGTGCAGCGCTCGGTGGGGCGCATCTGGGAGACCGCCCAGCGCGTGGTGCTCGAGGCCGCCGACGACCCCACCAGTGAGCTGCGCATCCGGACCTCGGGTGCGCTGGCCCAACTGGGGCAGACACTGGCCACCGATCCGGACCTCCAGACCAAGCTCGACGGCTGGATCACCGACACCATCGTCGGGCTCGTCTCGGACTACAAGGTGGAGCTCACCAGCGTCATCACCGAGACGGTGGAGCGCTGGGACGGCCCCCAGACAGCCGAGCGGATCGAGCTGGCGGTGGGCCGTGACCTGCAGTTCATCCGGATCAACGGGACCGTCGTCGGGGCCCTGGCCGGGCTGGCGATCCACGCCGTCACACAGCTTGCCTGACCCGCTCCGGCGAACGCCGGGAATCGCAAAGATGAACGCAGGATGAACAAACGTCACGACCGTCACCCCGAAGGTGACGTCCGGGTGAATTGAGGGCCAACCCAGCCCTAGCCTGTGACCAGTGGGCTGAGCCCGCCCAGCCCTGGAATGAGGAGCCCCATGGACATGGTCCTGGTCGCAGTCGTCGGCATCGTCCTGCTGGCGCTCCTGTTCGACTTCACCAACGGTTTCCACGACGCCGCCAACTCGACCTCGACGGTGGTGGCCACCCGCGCAATGAAGCCCCGCCATGCGGTCTACATGGCAGCGTTCTTCAACTTCGCCGCCCTGTTCGTGGTCGGCACCGCGGTGGCGAACACGGTGGCCAAGACGGTCCAGGTCGAGGAGCTCGGCCTGCAGTCCGGCGGGGTTCCGGTCGGCCTCGGCGTGGCGTTCGGCGCCCTGCTCGGGGCGATCTTCTGGAACTACTTCACCTGGTCGATCGGGATGCCGTCGTCGTCGAGCCATGCCCTGATCGGCGGCCTGATCGGGGCCGGGCTGTCGGCCGGTGGCACCGATGTGATCAAGTGGAGCAGCGTCGAGAAGACCGCGCTGGCGATCATCGCCTCCCCTGTCGTGGCCTTCGCCGTGGCGTTCGTGGCGATGTTCCTGGTCGGACTCCTGCAGCGGCTGACGCACTGGAAGGACGATGCCAAGCCGTTCAAGTGGCTGCAGATCATCTCGTCCGCGGCGGTCTCCTTCGGCCATGGCGCCAACGACGCCCAGAAGACGATGGGCCTCATCGCGTTCGCGCTGGTCGCCGGGGGCTACCTGGGCGAGGACGCCGGGATCCCGCTGTGGGTCGAGCTCGGCGCCTACTCCATGATCGCCCTGGGCACGATGTGGGGCGGCTGGAAGATCATCGAGACGATGGGCCTGCGGATCACCAAGCTGAACGCCAACTCCGGCGTCGCAGCCAACATCGGCGCCGTGACGTCCATCTTCGGCGCCACCGAGCTGGGCATCCCGATCTCCACCACCCAGGCTGCCGCCTCCTCCGTCATGGGCGCCGGGGCTGCGGCAGGCACCGGGCTCAACGGGCGCAAGATCGGCGAGATGGTCGTCGCCTGGATCTTCACCCTCCCTGCCGCCGGCGTCGTCGGATTCGTCGCCTTCAAGCTCACGACCTTCCCGGACCCGTGGGGATGGGTCGCCAGCCTCTCGGCGGTCACCATCCTGCTCGTGTGGGCCGGCCGACTCATGATGCACGCGGAGAACGCCGACGACATCGAGGAGATGCTGCCCAGCGTGGAGGAGCTGCACCAGTACCACACGGTGCCGCACCCCGACCTGCACCCCTACGAGGGCCCCGCGCATGTCAACCACCACGAGCACGAGCACGAGCACGACGCGCACCGCGGCGACCAGGCCCCGGCCAGCCCGGACGCCAAGGACCGCCCGCTGCCCTGAGGGTCACTTCCCTGAGGGTCGCTGCCCTCAGGGGTCAGGGCGTGAACGTCAGGAAGCTGCTGTTCACCCCGAGCGCCGATCGGATCGCCGAGTCCGAGGCGAGAGTGCATGTGCGCGTCGTGCCCACGATCTCCATCTGCGAGATCCGTCCGCCCCAGGCGCCAGCGCCCTCACGGGCGAGCACCCGCACCGCTGAGATGTCGCCAGCACCTCGGCAGCGGGCGCGCAGCTGTGCGACGGGGACGCTGTCGGACCACGCCAGGCGGGGGTTCTTCGCGGCCGTGGAGTCCCACGGGTCGGCCTGCGTCACCATGTAGGGCAGCGGCGTGGCCGCCGTCGCCCCTCCGTTCGACGAGCTGAACTGGGTGAGGGCCGGAACGCCGCCCACCGTCACCTGCAGGCCTGCGGTATCGGCGATGGCCGCATCGGTGCTGGGATTCTCGCGCGAGCGCACGACCCGCCAGGCCGAGTCGTAGACGACGGCACCGGGGTAGGCCTGTGAGCGTGTCGAGTCGAAGACGTCGAAGGACCGCTTCGCGCGCCCGAGAGCCTCGTGGGCGGCGTAGCTGCGGGCCGCCACGGCCTGGGCGCGCAGGGCCTCGACCGGCCACGAGGGCGACACCTCGGCGGCGACCACCGGGCGCAGGTAGAGCTCCATCGGCAGCGTGTTCACGACCTGGACCGAGCGACTGCCGGTCCGGATGGCCGTCACAGTGCCACGGTAGCCCCGGCGGACCGAGCCGTTCTGGGTCCCGACAAGGTCGTCGGGGACAGCGAACTCCAGCGTGTTCCCGGCCACCTTGTCGACTGTGCGCCACCGTCCGCAGTACACAGCGAGGGTCAACCCGGACCCGGAGGCGCGGACCCGCCACCGAGACGCCTCGCTGGCACAGCCACTGGGGGTGACAGGCAGCTGGATCGGGTCACTGCCGGCCTGCGTCACGGTGAGGCCCGGGGTGGCGCGCACCACCAGGTCACGACCGGTGTCCGAGGCGAGGAGGACTCGGACCAGGGCGTCGGGCATCGGCGCCAGCGCGGTCCCCGGGTAGTAGAAGGCCAGGATCTGTGGGTGCTGCACGCCAGCTGAGGCGGCCTGGTAGGCACCCCACTGGCTCATCCCCCGCCCGTGGCCCCAGCCGGACCCCTGCATCCGGAAGACACCATCGGCCGGCACCGGGTACACCTCGGGCTCCGCGGCCGACACGGGTGCGACGACGCCCAGAGCCGTCGCCGCGAGGCTGGCAGCCACGACGAGGACACCGGCCTTCGACGGCAGGGCAGGGACGCGCATAGTGGCATCATCGACCACGAGAGGGGCGAACCAAAGCAATTCCGACGTATCCGCGACGATATCGGCCGGCTAATGCGGGGCGCGTGGTCCGGATGGACGGCTCAGGTCCGCACCGCGGAGGCCTCAATGAGCGCCTGCGTGCCCTGCTGCCGCGCGCTCAACCGGGTCGCCGCCGAGCTCGAGGAACCCGTCGGTGATCTCGAACACCCGGTCGGTGTACTCGACCATGCGCAGGTCGTGGGTGACCATGATCCCGGTCTTGCCCCGGTCCTTGATCTCCCGACGCAGCAGCTGCACCACCTGGCGACCCATGGCGGTGTCGAGGGCCGCGGTGGGCTCATCGACCAGGACCAGGTCGGGGTCGTTCATCAGGGCACGGCCGATCGCGACCCGCTGACGCTCGCCGCCGGAGAGCTTCTCCGGCACGTTGCCGGCGCGGGCTGACAGACCCAGCTCCTCGAGCAGCTGGTCCGCACGCTGGCCGGCAGCCCTGCGTGCCGAGCGCCCCTTCTCCTTGCGCAGGCCCGCGACCCAGAGCAGGTTCTCACGTGCGGTCAGGAAGGGCACCAGGTTGGCGGACTGGAAGACGAAGCCCACACGCTCTGCGCGGAAGGTCGTCAGCGCCTTGGACTCCAGGTCGCTGACCGTCACGTCACCGACCTGGATCGTCCCGGATGTCGGCGTGAGCAGCCCGCCGATCATCGAGATGAGCGTGGTCTTGCCCGAACCTGAGGGGCCCAGCAGGGAGACGAACTCCCCCTCGCCGACCTGCATCGACGCCTCGTGCACGGCAGTCACGGCGGTGTGGCCCTCGCCGTAGGTCTTGGTGACGGCATCGACCGTGAGGATGGGCGGCGCCGCGTCGGTGACCCCAACGGGCTCCGGGGTTGCGTCGGTCATCACAGGGTGCCTCCTAGGGCGGTGGCCGGATCGATCCGGCTGATGCGGCGAAGGGAGAGGAGCGCGCCCACGACTCCCGCGGTCACGGTCAGGACCGCGGAGTAGACCAGGGTCTGGGGGCGGAAGAGGAAGGGGATGTTGTCCGGGAGCAGCTGGCCCACGAGCCACGCGGCGATGGCCCCGATGACCACCGCGGTCACGGTGGCCCCGATCGCCTGCAGCACGACCCCACTGCCGAGCTTGCTGGTCGAGGCACCCAGGGCCTTGAGTGCGGCGAAGAGCTCGCGCTTCTCCAGGACGACCAGGGCGAAGAAGAGCGCCACGACGAGCCCGGCCACCGCGAGGCTGGCGTAGATGATCGCGTTCAGGCTGGACTTCTGCTCCTTCGTGCCCGGGATGGACAGGTAGGTCTCCTCGGTGCTGGCCACCCCGATCCCGGGCGGGGCAGCGATCTGCTCCGCGGTCACGCCGTCTGCCAGGCCCAGGCCGAACACGGACGGCTCGACCGGCTGGCCGGCGAACTCGGGGCGCACCGCGGTGCGCATCTCGGCATAGGTGTCCAACGAGGTCCAGGCAGTGGGCAGGCCCTGGTAGCCCGCGTCGCCGACGACGCCCACGACGGACTGGGTGACCCCGCCGACCTCGAGGGTGGTGCCCAGGCCGAGCCCCGCGTCGGCCAGGGCGACGTCGACCGCGACCCCCGAGGGATCCTCAGGGCTGGGCAGACGACCCTCGAGGACCGTCGCCGGGACTCCCGCGGGGTCGGTCTCGGGAACGAACCCCATGACCACGAGGTCGGCCCCGCCGGGGACGCTCGAGGTGGTCGTGATCAACGCCCCGATCGCGGTGGCCTGCTCGACGCCCGCGATGGCCTCGAGCTCGGACTCCGCGGCCAGTGGGAGCCGGGAGCGGATCAGCGAGCCCTCTGAGTCCGCGGCGAATGCGTAGGCCTGTGCGGTGCTGGACCGGATCGCGCCCGTACCGCCGAAGAACAACCCATCACCCAGTGCCCCGAGGATCAGCACGAGGAACACGATCAGCGACAGGGCGGCCGTGATGGACGCGAAGCGACCCTTCGCGCGGCGGAACTCGGCGACAGCCAGGTTCATCGGGCACCCGCCGCAGTCGCCGGGTCGATCGTCGCGATGCGCCGCACGGAGAGCAGCCCCGCCCCGAGGGATGCGAGCAGGACTGCCGCGACCACCCCGCCCGTGGTCATCGGGTCGATGTCGACCGGCAGCCCGGTGGACAGGGCCTGCAGTGCACCCCAGGCCAGGACGACCGCGATTGCTGAGGCGATCAGGATCACCGCCGTGATCTGCCCGGTGACCGACCCTGCCAGGGAGCGGGTGGACGCCCCGGATGCCCGGAGCAACGTGAAGGTGCGCAGCTTCTGGACGGTGAGGATCAGGAAGAAGAAGCCCACGACGACCACTCCGATGACGTAGGTGATGCCGACCAGCAGGCCGAAGGTCTGGCTGACCGACTCGACACCGGGGATGGCATCGATGGCTGCACTGCGATCCAGGGCCTGGACCCCCTCGACCGCCTGCTGCACCTGTGCGGCAACGGCCACCGCATCGGCACCGTCGTCGACGGTGAAGGCCACCGCGTTGATCGGAACGGCCGGCAGGCCGGGGTTCAGCTCGGTGAGCAGGGCCTCGTAGCCCGCGGTGGTCATCCAGGCCGTGTCGGTGCCGAACTGGGTCCCGACCAGGAGCCCGGTGACGAGCAGGTCGGTCTGGGACCCATTCACCCGGATGGTGTCCCCGAGGGCCACCGTGGCCGTGCTGGCATCCACCGCGACCTCGGTCGGCGACTGCGGGAAGCGCCCCTGGCGCAGGCCCTCGGGCTGGCTGGGGCTGCCAGGGGTGACCCCGATCAGCTGCAGCTCGTCGGGCTCGCCGTTGACCGTCGCGTTGGCCGAGAGGACCGCCAGTGGGCCGACTGCCGAGACGCCCTCGACGGCCGCCACCTGCTCGGTCACCGTTGGCTCCAGGCGGCTGGCCTGGATGTTGGCCCGCGCGGTCTCGGAGTACACCAGGCCATCCGCGGGGAGGGACTCGATGGCTCCGGTGAAGGACCGCAGCAGGGCACCGGAGAGGCTCGACAGGAAGACGATGAGGAATACCAGGAGGGCCACGGCAGCCGTCAGCAGGCCGAAGCGCAGCTTCGATCGCTTCATCTCCGTCAGGGCCAGATTCACGTGAACAAGTGTGCGGGAGCCCCGGCATGAGTGTCAAGTGAACTTATCCACAACTTGTGCAATTCCTGTGCACACGGCGCCTGGAGAGATACTCCCAGGGCGTGAACCCGCTCACGTTCGGTGACGAATTGTGCGCTGCGGGCGAGTCCGGGGAGCACACCCGAACGTCGAGCGCGTAGATTCGACACCGTGGCACCCCTGTGGCTCGACGGACTGACGTGGTGGCACGTCTATCCCCTGGGGTTCTCCGGCGCCGAGCCCGAGTCGGGCCAGGCGCACGGTGTGGTGCACCGGCTTCGGCACCTGACCAACTGGCTGGACTACGCCCACGACCTGGGGTGCCGCGGAATCCAGCTCGGACCGATCTTCGCCTCCGAGACGCACGGCTACGACACGACCGACCACCTGCACATCGACCACCGACTCGGGGACGAGCGGGACTTCGACGCCCTGGTGCGTGGCTGCCACGACCGCGGCATGCGCCTGCTGCTCGACGGCGTCTTCAACCACGTCGGATACGGCCATCCCATGTTCCAGGTGGCCCGGGCGGCCGGTCCTGACCCGCAGGGCGCCGGCGCCAAGGCAGCGCGGTGGTTCGACCTGCGCTGGCCGGATCCCGCAGGCGAGCCCGAGTACGACGTCTTCGAGGGCCACGGAAACCTGGTGACGCTGAACCACAACGACCCGGCTGTCATCAACTACGTGGTCCACGTGATGGACCACTGGCTCACGCGCGGCGCAGACGGCTGGCGGCTCGACGCTGCCTACGCCGTTGCCCCGGCGTTCTGGCGCGAGGTCCTGTCCCGGGTGCGCGCCCTGCACCCCGATGCCTGGTTCGTCGGCGAGTACATCCACGGCGAGCCGCCGCAGATCCTCGACGAGACCACCCTCGACTCGGTGACGGCATACGGGCTGTGGCGCCCGCTGTGGCGCTCGCTGAACGAGGCGAACTACTTCGACCTCACATGGCAGATCGAGCGGCTGGCCGAGTACGCCAGCGAGCATCCCCCGCTGACCTTCGTCGGCAACCACGACACGACGCGGATCGCGAGCAACCTCGAGGACCAGCGCCACTTCGGACACGCGATCGCGGCCCTGTTCACGCTGCCCGGATCCCCGTCGGTCTACTACGGCGACGAGCAGGCGTTCCGGGGAATCAAGGAGGACAGGTTCGGCGGCGACGAAGCCGTGCGGCCCATGTTCCCGGACCGCCCCGACGGACTGGCCCCGTGGGGGTGGCCCATCCACCACCTGCACCGCCAGCTGATCGAGATGCGGTCGCGGCACCCCTGGATGACCCGCTCCCAGGCGACCATCGCACACGTGACCAACACGGCGCTGGCGCTGCAGGTGGCCCCACCGGTCGGGCATGGCCGGCGGATCACCACGCTGCTCAACATCGCCGACGAGCCCGAGACCTTCCCGGTCGAGTTGCCCGACCCGACGATCGAGGTCCAGTCCGAGGGTGCGGCCCACGAGCCGGACGTCCTGGTCGTGCCCGGGCATGCGTGGCGGGTCCTGTCGCACGGGGCGCCGCACTGGGCCTGAGGCACCGACGCGGACTCAGGCCGGGACGACCAGCGCTCCCCCGCCGCGCCGACCATCGGCGACGGCCCGAACGGACCCGTCGGGCATCCGCTGCACGGCGTTGACCCCACCGAAGAACAGGTTGTGCGCGGGCCACACGTTGACCGGGCTGATCGCACAGGCGCGCAGGCCGTCGATCAGCTCGGCCGGGAGCATCGGCTCGACCTGCAGGCCCCGGTCGTCGGGGTGGACGCGGGCAGCCGAGACGGCCTGAGCCAGGGACTGTCCGCCGTCCACGATCCGCATCAGCACCTCGACCATCGACGAGCGGATCCGCTCAGACCCGCCGGTACCCAGGGCGAGGACGCCGCCATCGGGCGAGACCAGGATCGAGGGGCTCATCATCGAGCCCATCCTCTGGCCCGGGGGGGTCGCGTGGAACCCGTCGGGGTTGAGGTCGGCCTCCCCCAGCATGTTGTTCAGCTGGATGCCCGTCCCCGGGACCACGAAACCGGAGGTCACCCCGTTCGAGGTGGTCATGGAGGCGACCATCCCGTCGGCATCGACGGCACTGACGTGCGTGGTCCCGGTCGCGGTCAGCGGCGTCGTGGCCCCGCCGCGCCGGTGGATCGTCGCCGCGACCAGGGTCTCGACGAGCCCGATCCACCCGCGCGCATCCTCGGGGTCGAACCGCGGCGCGGCGGCGAGCGTGTCGGCGATGATCGAGCCGCCGAACGAGGGCGGCGGGTTGGTGAAGAACTCGTGGCCGGCCCGCTCTGCGACGACCGGATCCCGGTGGATCACCTCGTAGCTGTCCAGGTCTGCGGCGGTGACCAGCCCGCCCGCCCGCATCGCGGCGAGCAGGGGGGCGGCGAACGGTGCGCTCTCGATGGACGAGACGGTCCCGTCGGCGAGCAGGTCGAGGAACCGCGCGAGGTCCGGGTTGCGGATGAGGTCCCCGGCGACCAGCCAGCGCCCCTCTCGCTGCACGAGTCGGCGACTCTCCGGGGACAGGCCGACCAGCTCGCGGATCAGGCCGGTGAGGACGCCCTGGGCCGGTTCCATGACGACCCCGTTGGCGGCGAACCGGCGGGCCGGGGCGACGAGGGTCGCCATGGGCAGGCGGGCGAACTCGTCGTGGGCGGACAGGATGCCGGCCAGCAGGCCGGGGACGGCGACCGAGCCCATGCCCACGTGGAAGGTCTGCACCGTGCTGGGGTAGACGACGTCCATCGGGAGGAAGTGCAGGTCGAGCTCCTCGACGGGCAGCCCTCGCCCCGGGGTGTCGACGAAGGAGTCGCGCACGTGGACCTGGCCATCAGGGCGGCGCACCATGAGGAAGCCGCCCCCACCCAGGGAGGCAACAGCCTGCTCGGCGACGGAGGCGGCGAACGTCGCGGCCAGCACGGCGTCCACCGCGTTGCCCCCGGCCGCGAGCACCTCGGCCCCCGCCCTAGCGGTCGCCGCACTGCCCGCCGCGACGGCGGCAGACCCGGGACCGCCCTGCGCCACTGCGCTGCCGACGGGATCAGGAACCACAAGCAGAAGGGTAGTGGGCCTAGCCTGAGGCCAATCACGCGTTCCCACGCCGGAGGAGGACCATGCTGATCCCGTTCAACGGTTCCCCGGCACACACCCTCGGGGTGGAGATCGAGATGGGGCTCGTGCACGACGAGACCGACGAGCTCGAGTGCGCCGCCCCCGAGGTGCTCGCCGAGGCCGGAGCCGGTCACCCCGGTGGCGCGCACCCCAGGATCCACCAGGAGCTGTTCCAGTCGACCATCGAGCTCATCACCGGGGTGTGCGCGACGCCCGCGGAGGCCCATGCCGACCTCGCGGCCACGGTCGCCGAGCTCCAGCCGATCCTGCGCCGGCGGCACCTGGCGCTCATCGGGACCGGCGTGCATCCCTTCTCCAGCTGGAACCGCCTGCGGCTCACCGAGGACGAGCGCTACGCCCGCCTCGTGGACAAGATCCAGTGGCCGGCCCGGCGCATGATGATCCACGGCGTGCACTTCCACGTGGGCGTCCCCTCGGGCGACCATGCGATCGCGGTCACCAACGCCCTGACGACCCTGCTGCCGCACTTCGTCGCGCTGTCGGCCTCGAGCCCCTTCTGGTTCGGCGACGACACGGGCCTGGCCTCGATGCGCACGAAGGTCTTCGAGTCGATGCCCTCGGCCAGCCTGCCCCCCGAGCTGACCGACTGGGCCGACTTCGAGCGGCTCGTCGAGATCCTGGTCCGGGCCGGCACGATCGAGACGGTCAAGGAGCTGTGGTGGGACATCCGCCCGAGCCCCGGCTGGGGCACCGTCGAGCTGCGCATGTGCGACGGGATGGCGACCCTGACCGAGCTGTGCGCGCTCGCCGCGCTCGCGCAGGCCGCGGTCGCGGACCTGTGCCGGCGCATCGACGCCGGGGAGCAGTTCATCCGGGAGCCCGACTGGGTGCTGCGGGAGAACAAGTGGCGTGCCGCCAGGTACGGCGTCGACGCCACCCTCGTGCACGGCGATGGCTCGGTGACCCAGCTGGCCGACGAGGTCGGCGAATGGGTCGAGCGGGTCCGGCCCGAGGCGCTCGCACTGGGCACCGAGGCGGACCTCGACCGGGTGCTCGATATCCTTGACCACCAGCCCAGCTACGTCCGCCAGCGCGCGGTGGTCGCCGAGGGCGGCACCCTGCGCGACGTGGTGGAGCTGCTCCGCCGGGAGTTCGCCAATGATCGTGTCGGAGGATGAGTGTGAGCGTCACTGTGCCGGGACCTCCCATCGAGGACCTGGGGTCCGATCTCACGGGGATGCCGATCGATCCCGAGCTGCTGCACGTCGTGCAGGCGATGGTCGAGCACAAGTCCGGCGAGCTGGTCTACACGCGCCGCTGGCTGCACGCCCGTCCCGAGGTGAGCCGGGCCGAGCATGAGACCACCGCCGCCCTGCGCGAGCGGCTCCAGGCCGAGGGGCTCGCACCCCGGGTCCTGAGCGTGGGTACCGGCCTGATCTGCGACATCGGGCATGAGGGTCCGCTGGTGGCCCTGCGCGCCGACATCGACGCCCTCGTGATGCACGATGCCAAGGACGTGCCCTACCGCTCGATGAACGACGGTGCCTGCCACGCGTGCGGGCACGACGTGCACACGGCCGTCGTCCTCGGCGCCGGGCTGGTGCTGCGCGAGCTGATCGACTCCGGGCGGATCCGCGGGCGCGTACGGCTGGTGTTCGAGCCGTCCGAGGAGTCCCTGCCCGGGGGCGCCCTGGACGTGATCGCCGACGGCGGGATGGACGGCGTACAGGGAATCTTCGGGGTGCACTGCGACCCCAAGATCGACGCCGGCCAACTCGGCTGCCGGATCGGGCCGATCACCTCCGCCTCGCACCACGTCGCGATCCGGATGACCGGTCCCGGCGGGCACACCGCGCGGCCGTCGTTGACCGTGAACCTCGCCGACGAGGTGGCCCGGGTCGTGCGCGAGCTGCCCGGGGTGGTGCAGGCCGCCGCCGACGGGCTCGCGGCCGACCCCGCGCGCGGTGAGGTCCGGCTCGTCTTCGGCACGATCCACACGGGCTCGGCGTCCAACGTCATCCCCGCCGAGGCCGACCTGACTGGTTCGGTCCGCACGCCGGATCCCACGGTGTCCGACGCCCTGATGACCATCGTCCCGCAGGCGATCGCCGCTGTTCTGGGCACCGACATGCGTCCCGATGCCGAGGGCCACGAGGGCTCGCGGCCCGACGGGCTGCACTGGTACCTGCGCCACCGGCCGGGCGTGACGCCGGTGATCAACGATGCGGCCGCCACCCGGATGATCGCCAGCGCCGCACTCGTCGCCGGCGGTCCCGACGCCGTGTGCGACACCGCGCACTCGTGGGGCGGCGACACCTTCGGCTGGTACCAGGGCCTCGTGCCGGGCTGCTACGCCCGCCTCGGCACCCACTGGCCCGAGCGCGCCGACCGCCTCGACCTGCACCGCCCCACGTTCGACGTGGACGAGAGCGCGATCCCCTTCGGCACGAAGTCTCTCGTGCTGGCGGCGATCGGCTGGATGACCGCCCTGGGCTGACCCCGCTCCACGCCCCCCGCTCCACGCCACCGCCACCGCCACCGCCCGCCACCGATCCTCGCGATCGATCCGGATTCGCGTTCAGCGGCGGTCGGAGATCCGGATGGACCCGAGGTCGAGCCACTCGATGGCGGACCGATCGGGGGGGAGGGAGGGAGAGGGGGAGAGGGAGGAGAGGAGCGGGGAGCACTCCGATCGCTGCGGGGCGGCCACCCGGATGGGAGGATGGGCTCATGGCTGACCTGACCGTGTACGGGGCCGACTGGTGCCCGGACTGCCGTCGTTCCAAGAGACTCCTCGACCGCCTCGCGGTGCCCTACACGTACGTCGACGTCGACGAGGACGCCGCCGGGCTCGAGACGATGATGTCCATGAACGGGGGGCGGCAGTCCATCCCCGTGGTCCTGTTCCCCGACGGGCACCACCTGACCGAGCCGTCGGATCCGGCGCTTCGCACCGCCCTCGAGGCCGCCGGGCTGATCCCCGGCTGATCCTCGCGGGCGCCTCCTCCGCTCGCGGGTGTGAGACCAGTCACAGCCATCGCCCACTTCGTGCTGCCCGGCGTCACCGTCCTCGGACCCGGCAGGACCCGATACGTCGATGTGGTTTGGCCCCCTGGCGACCGGGTAGCCTGCTGCCACTTCCCCTGAACGAATCCCGTGGGCTCCCCTTCGAGGAGCCCATTCCCTTGTCATGCGAAAGGTTCTTCCTGTCATGAGTCGCAAGCTCGGTGCCGAGTTCGTCGGCACCTTCCTCCTGGTCTTCCTCGCCGTCGGCGCGGCCGTGTTCGGCATCGGCGGCGGCGTCGGCGCTGATGGTGCGGGCCCGGCCTCCGGGACCGTCGGCGTCGCCCTCGCGTTCGGCCTGGTCGTCCTGATGCTGGCCTACGCGTTCGGCCCGGTCTCCGGCACCCACGTCAACCCCGCCGTCACGCTGGCGATGGTCCTGACCAAGCGCATGCCCGGCCGCGAGGGGGCCGGCTACGCCGCCGCGCAGTTCGGCGGCGCGATCGCTCGGTGCCGCGATGCTCAAGCTGTTCGTGACCTCGTTCGGCGTCATCGACCGCACCGGCGCCCTGGGCACCAACTCCTACGACAACGGCGCGATCAACATGCAGGGCGCGTTCGTCCTGGAGGTCCTGCTGACCGCCGCGTTCGTCCTGGTCATCCTGCTGGTCACGGAGAAGGTCGCCGCCCCGGGCTTCGCCGGAGTCGCCATCGGCCTGGCCCTGACGGCCGTGCACATCGTCGGCATCCCCCTGACCGGCACGTCGGTCAACCCGGCCCGCTCGTTCGGCCCCGCGCTCTTCGAGGGTGGCACCGCGTTGTCGCAGGTGTGGCTGTTCATCCTCGCGCCGCTGGTCGGCGCAGCGCTTGCCGTTGCGGTCTGGTCCTTCACCCGCGTCACCTCGCTGGAGGGCGAGGACCTGCTGGAGGAGGCCGAGTCCGCCGGCGCCATCAAGGACGTGCTTCACAGCTGACCACGGTCGCAGCTCCTGGCGCTGCCCGCCCCCGGATCAATGGGGGCGGGCAGCGCCGTCTCCGAGCCGCGACACGCGCACGGCGGGTCACTCCCGTGCCGGTCGCTCAGCGAGAATCGCTCCATGGAGTTCACCCGACCAGGCTGGGACGACTACTTCCTCGCGATCGCCACCGCAGTGGCTGCCCGGGCTGACTGCCGCCGACGACGGGTGGGCGCGGTGCTGGTGTCCAACCACCGGATCGTGGCAACCGGGTACAACGGGGCCCCCTCGGGTGGCCCGTCGTGCCTGGCCGGCGAGTGCCCGCGCGGCCTGCTGGATTCCGCCACGGTCGCGCCGGGCAGCTCCTACGACACCGGTGCCGGGGCATGCGTCGCGCTGCACGCCGAGCAGAACTGCCTGCTGTACGCCGACCGGAGCCGGGCCGAGTCGGCCACCATCTACGTCACCCACGAGCCGTGCGATGGCTGCCGCCGGATGATCGCCGGGTCGGGCGTGACCCGCGCAGTCTGGCCCGGCGGGCAGTGGCAGGTGCGGTCGACCTGAACCACCGTCCGGCGACCCGTCACCTCGGGCCGGGGCGCGTCAGGCGCGTCAGCCCAGGTACAGGCGCTGGCGGGCCTCCCAGACCCCGCCGGCGGGCAGGACCACCGGCACGACCGCGGTCGGCTCGATGCACACGAAGCGCGCCTCGTCGCCCGGGGCCACGTCGGGCAACGTGTGACCCGGTCCCGGGTTCCAGACCACCCGGTTCGAGAAGCCCTCGGCAGCGACGTGCATGGTGCCCAGCACCGCGTCGTGGAGCACCACGGGCGCGAACGCCCCGTGGATCACGAGGTCCTGGGCGTCGAGGGCCCGGATGCGCCCCCCGAGGTGCTCCGAGAAGTGCGGTGACGCGGTCGACACGCCGTCCCACGCGTGGCATCCCGCGAGTCCCTCGATCCATGCCTCCGGGTCGGCCACGGCCAGGTAGGTGTGCAGGCCACCGGTGAACCGCGCGACATCCTGCCCCCGGTTCTCCACGATCAGGTCCATCGTCAACTCGGTCGGCGAGGCCGAGATGTCCAGCCGAGCCCTGAAGGGATGCGGCCAGACCGCGCGCGTCTCCTCGGAGTCCGTGAGCTGGAATGACAGCGTCGCCCGTCCCTGTTCCGCCGGGGCCCGGACGGGCTGCCAGTCGGCAGTCCTGGCGAATCCATGCTTGGGCAGGTCGCCGAAGGTCCCGAACTGCGGGAACAGGACGGGCACACCCCCGCGCAGGGCCTCGGCCTGCCCGTGGCGCGACAGCGGGCTCATCCACAGCCGGTCCACGCCGTGGGTGGTCCAGCTCATCAGGTGCGCGCCCCGGGCGCTCGCGGTGATCCGGACCCCGGGGGCCTCGGCGACGATCGGTCGGTCAGTGCGGGTCACGCTCCCGACCCTACGCGGCACAGGGCCATGTGCTCCCGCTCGGGGCGACCTCCCAGTTCGCCCAGCGGAGACCGGCCCTCGAGGGCGGCTCGTGCGGGTCAGCCCACCCCGATCAGACCCGTGTCGACAGCGCCACCATGAGCGCCCCCGCCGCCACGACCATCGCGGCGGTGCTGGCCCAGGACCAGCGCACCGGCCGGGCGATCGTGCGCGGAGCCTGCGGTCTCAAGCCGCGCGCATCGAGGGCGACGGCCAGGCGACCACCCCGGCGCAGTGCCGCCACCAGCAGGCGGAACGTCATCGAGGAGAACTGCCACGCTCGCGCCCGGATCCCAGAGCCCCCCAGGCCGCGCGCCCGGCTGGCCCGGCCCAGGACCGTCCACTCGTCGGCGAGCAGGGGCAGCAGCCGCAGGCCTGCCAGCGCGGAGTACGCCGGGCGAGCAGGCACCCGGAGTCGTGCGACCAGGGCATCGGCCAGGCCCGTCGGGTCCATGGCCACGGCCGCGACCAGGCCGGGCAAGGCCACCGCCAGAACCCGGCTGGCCGGGAGCGCGGCGGCCGCCCACGACGACGGATCGGCAACTCCACCGGCGCTCAGGAGGGCGTTCGAGAACGCCACGCTCAGTGCCGCGAGCAGCGCGGGAGCGGCCAACAGTGCCACCCGCCGCCGCGGCAGTCCGCCCACGAGCGCGGCCACCAGGGCCGCCAGGACGAGGACGAGGTTCAAGGCCACCGACGAGGAGACCAGGGCAGCCGTGCTCAGCAGCATCGCGGCGCCCAGCAGTGCCAGCGGGTCGAGCCGACTCAGGCGGGCCGCAGGACCACCCCCTCCCGTCAGGGCCGCCTGCTCCACCGCCGGGAGCAACTCGGAAGGTTGTTGCCCCAAGAACGACAAGTCGATCCCACGTTCCGCGGGTGGGGGGAGGGTCGGTGGGGCGCCGACGGTGTCCCGCGCGGCGATCTGCACCTCGCGGGCGGACAGGGCGGTGACCAGGTCGGGGTCGTGGGTGGCCATCACGACGGTGCCGCCGGCGTCGCGATGGTCGGCGATGATGTCGACGAGCTCGGCCCAGGTGGCCGGGTCCTGGCCGAACGTCGGCTCGTCGAGCAGGAGGATCCGCGGGTCGAGGGCAAGTGCTGTGCCGACGCTGAGCCGTCGCTGCTCGCCGCCGGAGAGGGTGAACGGGTCGGCAGCCGCCAGATGGGACAGGTGCAGCCGATCGAGCATCCGGGACGCCCGGTCCGTTGCCTCCGGCTCCGCGACTCCGGCGCCCACCAGGCCGTGGTGCACCTCGTCGAGGACCCGACTGGTGACGAACTGGTGCTCGGGGTTCTGGAACACCACGCCGAAGGCTCCCGCGACGTCACTCGCTGGCCATCGCCACGGATCAGCACGGCGCTCGCCCCCGCCCGGCGCTGTGCTGATCCGCACGGTCCCCGAGGAAGGCTCGAGCAGTCCCGCGAGGCAGGCCAGCAGGGTGGACTTCCCCGATCCCGGGGGGCCGGTCACGGCGACCACCTCGCCGGCGCGGGCCGTGACGTGCGTGGGCGGGAGCCGGTCGGACACCGTGACTCCCTCGGCCACCAGCACGACCACACCGGGCTCCAGGGCCGGGGAACGGCGGGGCAGATGGGTGTGGTCGACCCACACCCGCGCCGCGGAGTCGGGCCGGCCGGCGAGGTGCGCCGCGAGGTCCGTCGGGGCGATGTCGAGCACTGAACCACCCTCGGCGAGCAGCACCCGGTCGGCACGTGCCAGCCACGCCTCGACCCGGTGCTCGACCACGACGACCGTGCTGCCATGCGCCGCCCGCACCACGTCGACCGCAGCAAGGACCGCGGCGGCTGACGGCGGGTCGAGGTTGGCCGTGGGCTCGTCGAGCAGCAGCAGGTGCGGAACCGCGACGGTGGCCGCTGCCACGGCAAGCAGCTGTTGCTGCCCACCGCTGAGCAGCGAGGTGTCGCGATCCCGGGGTACGTCGAGGCGCACGGCGTCCAGGGATCGGGCAACCTGCGACCAGATCTCGCCGGGCGGGACGGCGGCGCTCTCCAACGGGAACGCCACGTCGTCGCCCACGCGCTCCATCACGATGTTGCCCTCAGGCTCCTGCTGGACCAGCCCGATCCGTGCCGACGACGGACCGGGGGCCTCGACGAGGAGGCTCCCGGAGGCGCCACCGTCGGGCAGCGTCCCGGCCAGGGCTGCCAGCAACGTCGACTTGCCCGACCCCGACGCGCCCATCAGGACCACCAGCTGCCCGGGCTCGATCGCGAACGAGACGTCCGACAGGGCGTCCGAGGATCGGCCGGGGTAGCGGAATCCCCACCGGACCGCGGTGATCCGCACCCCCGCAGCGTCGCCCATGGCCGGTCGATTCCTAGACGCCGACTCGCTCCCGGCCCAGCGGGAAGGCGTCGAGCACACCGGTGCGCGCGAGCCGGCGGGCCAGCGCCCACGAGCCGAGCCCGGCGATGAGCGCCGACGACGCCATGCACGCCAGCAGGTAGGCGGCCTTCCACCCGGCGGTCCACTCCGGGTACCAGAAGACCGGGTCCAACAGGCCGGGAACTGCGCCTGCGGCCGCACCCGCGGCGAGCGAGGTCGCCCGTCCGAACGAGTGGTACCGCAGGGCGGCGAACACCAGCTCGGGTGCCAGGCCCTGGAGCACCCCGTACCAGAGCACGGACAGCCCCCACCACGCCCCCAGCAGCCAGGACACCGCGGCCGCGAGGAAGGCGGTGGCCAGGGCCGCGCCCGGCCGGCGCACGACCAGCATCCCGAGGACACCCGGCACCAGCCAGACCCCATAGAGCAGCGCCTGGGCCGGCGGGAAGGCCGCGAACGCGGGTCCGGTGGCGGTCCAGACCAGGTTCCACGCCCAGAAGACGACCCCCGAGACGACCGCCAGCACGGCGACGGTGACGATGTCGATGGTGCGCCAACGGCGCGATGCGGCGGACGGGTCCACGGGAACCTCCTGGTGGGACGGGGCCACGCCAGGTGGGCGTACGACTTCCTTCGCCGGCATGACCCGGATCAGGTTCGAGGGTCTGCGGTCCAGCCGCACTCTCAGCGCTCGTGGCGCTCCCCTGTCGTGGTACGCCCACGGTAGCACTACCGCGCTGGTCGCGGCACTGGACGAGAGGTGGCCCGTAGGAGGATGGTTGTCCTACCGGCGAAGGGGTTTGCCATGGTCCACCGAACGGTCGTCGTGGGGCTCTGTCTGGTGCTGCTTGCCGGTTGCTCGTCGGCGACTGAGACATCGGACCCCTCGAGCTCGCCCAGCGGGTCGACCGAGCCGACGGGAGCCCTGGAGGGCAACGGGACCCTCTACACCTCACAGTGGGACACCACCGCCGGGACGTTGACGATCACGGGCCACCCGATCGGCGCGGACGGCGCGATCGGGTCCGCGACCGAGGTGCTCTCCGGACCGGCCGATGACACGACGTTTCCCGGCGTGGTCGACGGTGTCGGCGCGTCCACTCTGACGGGCAGCTTCACCGACTACTGGACCACCGACGTCCAGGTGCGCTCCGCCGGCGAGGTGACCGCCGAGGCCGCTGCTCCCCGCTGGTGCGGCGGTGAGGGCCTGTCGTACAACGTGTGCACGCTGCTGGACGCGACCCGGCTGGCGCGGACCACCGAGCTGGGCCGCGACCCGACAACCGGCGAGGGCCCCTCCGAGGGGTCGATCCTGGTGTCGTCGTTGGCCGACGGGTCGACGATCTCCGAGTTCGGTCCCGTCGCCGACCTGGCCTTCATGCTCGGCACCGGCGCTGCAGATGAGGTGCTGCTCGTGACGTCGCCTGCCCAGTCCGCCGAGGCTCCCAGCGTCGCCAGCACCGTGATGCGGATGGACCTTGCCGACGGCACGACGACGTCGATGGGCGACTCACCGGCCGGCTGGGTGCCGCTGTGCGCCATGGGTGCGGACTCCGTCCTGGGCTTCACCTCCGAGGGCACCGACTCATCGGCCGCAGTCGTCGGCCCGGAGAAGGTCGCGGCCGTCACCTGGGACGACCAGGACTCGGTCGTCGGATGCTCGGCGGACGGTCGCTTCCTGTACCTGCAGCGGATCCCGCAACCACCCACGGAGGAGGTCGAGGACACCGAGCCGCCGAATCCGTCCACGGCCCTGGAGCGCGTCTCCCTGGCCGATGGAGCCCGCAGTGAGGTGCTCGTCCTGGCGCCCGGGGAGCTCGCCGGGCCGGTCACGCGCTAGCTGCACGGGTTCCTGCCGAGTGGGCCGCGGCGCCGTCGGGCCAGCGGAGAGACCTCGAACGACTCACCTGGCCGAACGACTCACCCGAACGCGCGACCGGCCGCCGTGCCCAGGGCCATGGCCACCAGCCCGAGCACGATGGTGAGCGCCGCGTAGACCAGAACCCCGCGACCCCGGCTCTCCCGGATCAGGTTCCAGGACTCCCAGGAGAACGTGCTGAAGGTCGTCAGGCCACCGGCGAACCCGATCCCGATGATCAGTTCGAGCGTCCGCGCGGACTCCGCCTGCGCCACCGAGGCGCCGGCGGTCACCTGGGCCGACCATCCCAGGACGAACCCGAGGATGAACGATCCGACGACGTTGACCGCCAGCGTGGCCCACGGAAGGCGCGTCAGCCCGATCCGATGCGTGACGGTTCGATCCAGGCCAGCGCGGCAGACGGCACCGAGTCCGGCGCCGAGCGCCACCCCGACCAGGTGCAGCTGGCTGATCTCCTCGACGAGACTGCTCACGCCGCCAGCACCTCGGCGACCGGGGGGACGACCCGCTGCGCGGTCCACCAACCGAGTCCGGCCGCGCCGATCCCCAGGGCGCTCGCCCCGACCACGTACACCGCAGCGAGGATCTCGGCGCCGTCCACGAACAGGCGGTAGGTGTCGGCCATGAACGTCGACCAGGTGGTGAACGATCCGAGGATCCCGGTGGCCAGGAAGGGGCGCCACGGATGCGCGACATGCCCGCGCTGCACCCATCCGGCCAGGAGCAGTGCCATGACGAATGCGCCGACCAGGTTGACCCCGAGGATCCCCCACGGGATCTGATCCGGCTGAGCCGGGATCGCCAGACCGATCAGGTACCGAGTCGTGCCCCCGAGCATCCCGCCGGCGAGCACCGCCGCGTAGACCAGCCAGCCCGGTGGGGTCGGACGCGGCGCGGGCGGCAGCTCGGCGGGGTCCATGGGCACATGATGGCCCACGGCCCGTGGCGTCAGCGCCGGCGACTCACGTGGGCGCCAGGACGGCCCGCAGGACGTCGGCGGCCTCGGGATGGTCCAGCAGCGCCATGTGACTGGCGTCGTCGATCACCACGCGTCGCGCAGTGAGGTGCTCCTCCACGGCGAACGCGCTGTCGACGCTCACCATGCCGTCACCCAGGGGCGCGAGGAGGCCGGCGCGGGCGCGAGCGACCATGCCGACGGCGTCGCGTGGGCGCAGCGTGGCCGCGACCAGGTGCCAGTGCGGACCCGCCGTGGCGGGAGCGACGTCGGCGATCCCGAGGTCCTTGATCCCGGTGCTGCGCTCATCGCCGAGCGCAGCGATGGGGGCTGTGACCGGCAGGGCCGAGGCCAGCGCCAGGCCCCGCACGGCGGCCCGCTCCAGCGGTGCCCCCGAGTGCGGAGTTCCCAGGGTGATGACGTCGGAGACCAGCCGGCGCCAGTGGCGCCCTGGGGCCAGGGCCTCCCGGATCACCAGTCCGCCCATCGAATGGCCGACGAGCACGATCCGCTCGAGGGCCACCGGCCAGGCGGCGACGAGCCGGTCGAGCAGGTCGGCGAGCTCCGCACCCGAGTCGGCGATGGCCTGGCCGGTCGTGTAGCGCACGGTCAGCGGGATGGCGCCGTGGGCATGGGCGAGGTCGAGGTAGGACCGCCCCCACATCGACTCGTGGTTGCCCAGCCCGTGCACGAACACCACGACCGTGGAGGTGTGCTGGAGGGTGGTCCCGCCGGCCGTGGTGCCGGGATCGATCTCCACGGGCGCCCCGCGGTCACGCAGGGACATCGGCACCGCGAGGGCGCGCACGCGATGGTCGTCGACCAACCGGTCCCCGAACGCACCGCCGAGCGCGGCCAGCCAGGCCACCGCCGGCGGGTGCTCGGATGCCGGCCTCGCGTCGGGTGCGGCCGAGACCTCGAGCAGCGGGGCAGCCACCGAGCCGACGCCGCGCGCCACCGTCTCGACGGCGGCGAAGTTGAACCGTGCCATCAGCGCCGAGGCCTCGAAGGGCAGGCGCCCGACCGGCCCGAGGGGGGTGAGCCCCGTGCGAACCCTGTCGGTGAGGACCTCGTGCGTGCCCGCCACGGCCCTGGTCACGCGGGCGACTGCGCCGCCGGCTGCGTGCGCTGCCGCGGCACGTTCCCGACCATCCATGCGCTGTCCTCCGGATCAGGCCGCAGTGGCCGCACTGGGGTCCGGGTCGCCTCCGGCGGGCGCGTCATCCTCGCCGTCACCGTCGATCCCACCCAGGGCCTCGATCGGGCGCGTCCCCAGGGCGATGAGCGACCCGATCGATGCGACCGTCAGCCGCTGGCCCATGCGCACCCAGCTGTGCGGGTCGGAGACCGACACCCGGGGGACCCGGGAGGTCTCCACGATGGGCCAGCCCCGCTCCTCGGCGAGGTCGCGCAGCTCCGGCTCCGGGTTGACCGCCACCGGATGCCCGACCGCCTCCAGCATCGGCAGGTCGCTCAGGGAGTCGCTGTAGGCGTAGCTGGCCGAGAGGTCGTAACCCTCCCGCGCGGCAAGCGCCCGCAGGATCTCGGCCTTGCCCGGGCCGTAGCAGAACGGGCCGTCCAGCCGGCCGGTGTAGCGACCGTCCGCGTCCAGCTCCGAGGCCGTGCCGGCGCCCCGCTCGAGCCCCGCCGCGTCAGCGAGGCGGGACACGATCTCAATCGGGCTGGCCGAGAGCACGATGCGGTCGCGTCCGGCCGTGGCATGCTCGCCGAGCACCCGGCCCATCGCCGGGGTGATGGATGCCACGAGGTCGGGGATGAACCCCTCGGACAGCGCGACCATCTCCTGGGCGGTACGCCCCGTGACGGCCGCCAGGATCCGGTCACGAACCGCCTCGGACCGCTCGTCGGTGGCGCCCTGCAGCAGGAAGGACACACCATGTCGCAGGTCCCGCACCAGCTCCGGCGGGGTCACCATCCCGGCCCGGAACGCGGCCCTGGCCAGCGGGATGGTGGCTGAGCCCGGGATGAGGGTGCCGTCGAGGTCGAAGAAGGCAGCGGCCCGCGCACCGGAGCCCTCAGGGATGCGCGGCGCGCGCAGCGCCTGTGAGGCAGTCATCGTCATGCAACAAGTGTCCCCGCATCAACGGCCGCCCATGCCCCGATGGACGCAGAAGATCGCCCCCTGAACTATCACCTGGTGATAATCGCGGCACCTCCCGGACGCAGCCACCCCACGCGCCCCACATCTGGTGGGTAGCATCGACGGATGGACTCCCGGGACGCCGTGGCGCTGCCGCCCGGACCGTCGGTGGATCCGGTGACCCACGAGGTGGCCTTCCGCGTCGACCTCGACGCGCGCTGCACGCCGCGCCGCGTGTGGTTCCACCTGCGCGACTTCGGTGCGGACCCGGAGTTCCACCTCGAGGGCGGCCAGTGGGTGGCACGCATCCCCCGGCCCCCCGTCGACCGGTTGGAGTACCTGCTCATCCTGCAGTGGGCCGACGGCAGCGACTCGATGGTCATCGACCCGGCGAACCCGAACCGGGTCCGCACGGTGTTCGGCGACAAGTCCGTCCTCGAGTTCCCGGGGTATGCCCGGCCATGGTGGCTGTCGGTCGCCGACGCCGTGGACGCCCAGGCGCGCAGGGACGCCGAGGCGCTGGCCGCCGCAGCCCGGCGCGCCGCGCTGACCGGGCGGCACCCTACGCGCGCCCGCCGATCGGTTGCGACCGGCCCGGGCACGCCGGCGATGGTGGCCGTGTCACGGCCCTCGACCCTGGATGACGAGGACCTGTGGGCCGCGGGGCCGACCCTCGGTGAGGGCGTGTCCTCGGTGCGCGTGCGCGCCCCCTACCGGGGCACCGACGAGCGGATCCGTCGCTCCCCGGCAGCCTGGAGTCACCCGGCGGGGGCCCTGGTCGTCGATCCCGAGACCGCCGAGGTCGTCGACCCGGAGGCCGACGTCGCCGTCATCGGGCAGCTCCACGTGCCGGCCGACTCGACACCCGACGAGCCGCTGCCGCTGCTGCTCGTGCACGACGGGCCCGAGTACGCCGACCTCGCCCAGCTTCTGCGCTACGTGACGACGCTGGCGCGCATCGAGCCCGCGCTGCGCTGCCGCGTCCTGCTGCTGCAGCCGGTCGACCGCGACCGCAGCTACTCGGCCTCACCGGCCTACGCCCGGGCACTGGTCACCCGGATGCTGCCCAAGGTCACCGGAGCGGTGGCCACGGCCGGCCGACCGGTGGGGGTGGGCGCGAGCCTGGGCGGGCTGGCGATGCTGCATGCAGCGACCAGCTACCCGGGCACGTTCGCCGGCGTGTTCAGCCAGTCCGGGTCGTTCTTCCGGCCGCGGACCGATGGGATGGAGCGCGGATACCGCCACTACAACCGCATCGTGCGCTTCGTCGACGGCATCGATGCCGACTCCCAGCGCCTCGCGGACCTGAGCGTGACGATGACGTGCGGGACCGGTGAGGAGAACCTGGCCAACAACCGCTCGCTGACCCGCAGGTTGACCCGCCAGGGCGTGCCGACACAGCTGATCGAGAATCCGGACGGGCACAACTACACCGGATGGCGCGACTGCCTGGACCCAGGGCTGCGCCTGCTGCTGCGCACCGCATGGGGCCGGACAGGCAACACCCCCGACTGACGCGACAGACTGCGCGCATGCGGCGCGATGAGTGGCAGGTCTGGTCCCCCACGCTCGGGGCCACGGGTCACGTCGTGGCCTACGGCCACTGGGGCACCCCCGTCCTGCACTTCCCCTGCGAGGGCGGGAGCGCCTACGACATGGAGGATCACGGGATCATCCATGTCCTGGCGCCGGCGATCGAGGCCGGACGGATCAAGGTGTACGCGGTCGACGCCAACGACCACGCATCCTGGTCCAACACCTCGATCCCCAGCGAGGAGCGGGCCCGGCGCCACGATGCCTACCACGCGTGGATCACCGACCAGGTGGCCGCGGCGATCCACGACGACTGCGGTGGGTACGTGCCGATCGTGACCGCCGGGGCCAGCATGGGCGCCTTCCACGCGGTGAACCTGGCACTGCGCCGGGCGGACCTGTTCCCCCACGCGATCGGGATGTCGGGCAACTACGACCCGGGCAGCTGGCACGCCTGGGGCGAGATGGGCGACGCCCTGTACTTCAACAACCCCGCGGCCTACGTGCCCAACCTGTACGGCGACCACCTCGAGTGGCTGCGCAGTCGCGTGTTCATCCAGCTGGTCGTCGGCTCGGGGGCCTTCGAGGAGCACCCGACCCGGGCACTGCCGTCGTCCTGGGCGCTCGCCCATGCCCTGTGGGACAAGGGGATCCCCTGCGACCTGGACGTCTGGGGCACCGACACGCCACACGACTGGCCCTCGTGGCAGCGCATGGCCGTCAAGCACCTCGCGGCACTCTGACGGGGCGCACGCGACCCAGACCCGACTTCCAACACCCGAGTACCGGAGGACACGATGGACGCCACGACCCGCTCGCACCTGGTGGGGCTGCTCCTGGGCACCGAGAACGACTGGCCGGTGGCCTTCGAGTCGCTGGTGCGCGCCCTGGGCCCGATCCCGGACGCCCATGGGACGAACCACGTGATCGAGACCGAGCGCACGACCATCGAGCCGTTCAACCTTCGCGACAAGCCCCGCCAGGAGCTGGTCATCGACCGGCTGGCCTACTGGTACTACGTGCCGCGCGAGTGGCTGAAGAAGGTCGCCCTGATGGACGACGTGTACCTGCTCAACAGCCCGTTCACGTTCCAGTCGATGGAGAAGCACTCGGCCTACTGCGCGATGATGCGCCTCGGGATGAAGATCCCCGAGACCGTCCTGGTGCCCTACAAGAACCCGCTCGACCATGCGAAGTACGCCTACACCGCCGAGCGGTACAACCGGCCCTTCGATCTCGCGGCCCTGGCCGAGCCCATCGGGTACCCGATGTACATGAAGCCCTTCGACGGTGGTGGCTGGCGAGGGGTCTCGCGCATCGACACCCAGGCCGACCTGTTCCGCGCCTACGACGACTCCGGCGAGATGCTCATGCACCTGCAGGCCGCCGAGCCCCACGACGTGTTCGCCCGAGCGCTGTCGATCGGGCCCGAGACGATGGTCATGCACTTCCTGCCCGACGAGCCGATGCACGCGCGGTACGCCGTCGATCACGACTTCCTGTCACCCCAGGCCGGTGAGGAGTGCATCACGATCAACCGGACCGTGAACGCCTTCTTCAAGTGGGAGTTCAACTCCTGCGAGATGCTGGTCAAGCGCGGCACGGACGGCCAGCCCGATCAGGTGTACCCGATCGACTACGCCAACGCGTGCCCCGACGTGGCGATCACCTCGCTGCACTACTACTTCCCGTGGGCGATGAAGGCGCTGGTCAAGTGGAGCGCCTACTGCCTGGTGACCGAACGGCCCACGACCGTGGACATGCAGTCCTCCCGGTACAACGCGATCGCCGACCGCGATGACCTGACCTACGAGGAGAAGCTCGCGCGCTACCGCAAGCTGGCCGACGAGTACTTCGAGGCCGACCGGTACTACGACTGGTGCGACTCCCGGCTGCGCAACTTCGACCAGATCGCCCTCGAGTGGTTCAGCGGACCCGAGATGGACGCGGTGATCGTCGACACCGTCCGCGCGACGTTCCCGCCGCACGAGCACGACACGTTCATCGAGCACTACCGCGGGCTGGTCGCCCTGTGGTGCCGCGACGAGGCCACCCGGCTGTCCTCGGGCCAGTTCGTCCACACGTAGGGGCGCACGCGGCGGCTACTGGACGCGCTTGTACGACGAGTAGCCGCCCTCGGGGTGGATCTCCGGGGCAAGGACCAGGTACCCATCGGCCGGCAGGGTGACGCGGACCATCCCGTTGGTGAGACGCACGTCGGCATCGCCGAGCAGGTCGAGCATCCAGAAGGGGTTCATCAGCTTCGAGTTCGGCAGCTGGACCCACTCGGTGACGGCCTCCGGGGACGGGTTGGCCAGCACGAACACCGAGTCGGCGATCCGGTCGGTGTAGCGCTCGAAGCCGATCAGCCGATCGGTGGTGAGCGCGCGGAACTGCCCGACCCGCAGGGCCCGGTGCGACTGGTGCAGGTCGATCAGCTGGCGCGTCCAGGCCAGCGTGGGGTTGTCCTCGGTGACCAGGTCCCAGCGCATCGGGGCCCGCATCTCCGGATCGTCGCCGCCAGCCATGCCGACCTCGCAGCCGTAGTACAGGTTGGGCGCCCCGGGCAGGGTGAACTGGAGCACCTGGGCCATCCGGCGGGCATCGGGGGCAGCCACGGTCGTGGCAAGCCGCGCGGTGTCATGGTTCTCCAGGAAGATCCACGACTTGAGCATGTGCTCGAAGTCGGCCTCGCAGATCAGGCGGTCGATCATCCGAAGGGCGTGCTGGGGGGCGATCCGGTGATTGGCCATCTCCAGCACGATCTCGCGCAGGGCGAAGTTCATCACCGCGTCCACCGACGGGAACCACTCCTTCGGGTACGTCGCGATCTCCCCCACCACCAGCGATCCGGGCTTCTCCTCGTGCGCGGCGTTCGTGAGCTCCTCGAGGTAGCGGAACCCGGTGTCGACAGCGACATCCAGGCGCCACCCGTCGATGCCATCGCGCAGGTAGCTGCGCACGATCGAGTCCGGCCCTGCGTAGACGTACTCCTGGACCGCTGGGTTCTCCATCACCAGCTCCGGCAGATTCTCGGCAAGCCACCAGGTGCGCACGCCGCCGGGGAACTGCTCACCGAACTCGAACCAGTCCCGGTACGGGCTGTCCGGGTCGCAGGCAGCACGTCGGAACATCTCGGAGTTGCGGCCCATGTGGTTGAACACCCCGTCGAGCACCAGCTTCATGCCCATGGCATGCAGGGTGTCGGCCAGGTCCATGACGTCCTGGCGGGTGCCGAAGTGGGGCGCCACCTGCGCGTAGTCCAACGCGTCGTAGCTGTGGTTGGTGAAGGCCAGGTGGATCGGGTTCAGGTACAGCACGTCCGCGCCAAGGCCGCGGATGTGGTCCAGCCGGCTGCGCGTGCTCGCGAGGTCACCGCCCCAGAAGTCGATCTCGTGGCTCCACATCCTCGCGTCCTCGAGGTACTCGCCCCGGGTCGGAAGCTCGTGCCAGGACCGCAACCGCTTGGGCGCGGGGTACAGGTGCCGCTTGGCCTCGAGATCCGCAGGTGGGGCGAAGCGGTCGACGAGGACCTGGTAGACCACGGCCCCGTTGCGCCAGTCCGCCTCGCGGCGATCGAACACCCCGGCCAGCTCCCGGTCGAAGCGGTTGGCGAAGTCCACCCCGTCCCCGGGGCCGAAGCTGGGCTCTGGCGAGTGGCGCATCAACAGCCTCCTGGACGATCTCGAGCTCGCCCCAGGACGCTACTCCTGGCGCGCGCCTGAGTCAGCCGGTGCAGGGGCGTCCCCCCGGGCCGCCCCACCCCGGGCCAGCTCGGCGGCGGTCAGCCCGTCGAGGTCCATGGAGTCGGAGTCCTGGCCCCAGCGGGCGAACTGCGCCTTGACCGCGTCCCGGGCTGACGCGAAGCGGGAGGCGACCATCCGCCGAGTCGCCCACTCGCGCTCGTTGTCGCGCAGGGCCGCCTCGATGGCCTCGGCCTGCTCCTCGGTGGCGGGCAGGACGTAGGCGCGCTGGACGGCCTCGCGCAGCTCGATCCGGTAGTCGTGGCCCTGGCGGACGAACTGCCCCGGCTTGGAGTTCATGCCGTTCTTGAGGTCGATCAACGTGATGATGAACGTGATGACCGGCCGGAAGGCGGTCTCGCGCGGGACCCCGGGGGGACGGGTCTCCGGCGGGCCCATCCACCAGGGGGCGCGCACCAGTGCGGCGTAGTCGAACTTGTTGATCGGGTCGTCGTGGTGCACGACCATCACGTGCCGCGCGGACTCGGGGAGGTCGGCGATCTCGCTGGCCTGCGAGACCAGTCCGATCAGGCCCTTCGGATCGGACAGGGCCCGCTCGGAGAACCAGCGCACCCACAGGGAGGTGCGGAACGGCGTGCCGAGGTAGAGGCCCCGGTCGACGCCGAGCTCCTCGAAGCGCTGCGTCCCAGCAGCCGCCACATCGAGGGCGACCTCCGCACCCAGGCTCTCGCCGAACTGGACGACCCGCGGACGGCTGCCCTCGGGCATCCCCGCGACCCGGTCGCGGATGCCGGCCAGGATCAGCTCCTGCTGTGCCTCGCCCTCGCGCGTCTCCTTCAGGGCCAGCGCACTGGGCACCAGGGCGTACTGCGGGACCACGATCGCGCAGTCCCCCCTCGTCAGGTACTCGACGGCCTCAGCGAACGAGTAGTTGACGTAGCCGACCCCCGTGGGCGCGGCCACCACGATCAACGAGCGCTCGAAGCCACCCAGGCGCTCGAGCTCCGCCAGCGCGATCTTCGCCCGTTCCTGCGCGGTCGACGCGCTGCCGAAGCCGGCGACTGCTCGCACCGGGGACTTCGCCGGCTCGCCCATCACCGCCGTGATCTGCTCGGGGGTCAGGGCCATGAGCACGAAGCGCCGGCCCTCCTTGCCGATCGCGTCGAACGCCACGACGCTGTTGGGCCCGGCGGTCACGTGCGGGTTGGTGGGCGCGTCGGGGTAGGCCGGCTCCACGATGTCGTCGGTGCGCATCACGTGCCACCGGACCCGGTTGAGCAGGCCACGGCCCCCGTCACGGCCAGCACCGAGGCGGCCGCGACGTGCCCGACCAGCGGGGTCACCGGGTTCGCCGGGCGACCCATCAGCTTCGACACCAGGAGCGGGGTTCCCTCGGCGATGCCGAACTGGACGCCGGCCAGCGCGACCAGCCCGCCGGCGACGGCCCCACCCATGGCCACCGACCGACCCAGCTGTTTCGGGTTGCGCTCAACGGCGACGGCCTTGCGCTCGGCAGGGCGCCCCTCGCCGTGCCTGTGCGCGCGCTTGTTGCGCAACGCGATGGTCAGCCCGCCCATGGCGGCTCCGAGCGCCCCGGCGATCGCGAGGTTCACGGGCAGGGCACGCTCGGCGACGACACGGTCGAGGATCCGATCCGAGCCCACGACGAGCGCACCCGGCCGCGGCCCCGACCGTCATCACGCGTGCCACGGACTGGGCGGTGGCCAGCGGCAGGGAGACGGTATGGTCATCCGGGACCGCGGCGACCACCGCGAGTCCGGCGGCGGCGACGATCGCCGAGGCCGCCAGCGCGATGTTCTCCGGGTCCCCGCCCTGCCGGTTCATCACGATGATCTCCGAGACGGCCTCAGCGGTCGACAGCCCCAGGGCGGAGAAGCCCAGGGCGTAGGCCGCCGTGGCTCCGGTGACCATCGCCTGGTCGGTGGTGGAGCGGGGCAGCAGTCCCCGGGCGAAGGACGGCCCGACGCTGGCCACCGCCGTCGCCACACCGGTGCGCAGCGCGAGGTAGCGCCGCTCCCGGACGAAGGTCCATGCGGGCTTGACCTCAACCATCGATGGACCTCCTGGGCGGGGTGTGCACGACCGTGGCCATGCTAGGCCACCGCGAGCGCGCGCCGCCGACCGTCAGGAGGTGACGACCATCGCCACGGCGACCATCAGGAGGTGACGACCATTGCCACGGCGACGTACTGCACCAGGTACGCCGCGATCGTGAAGGCGTGGAAGAGCTCGTGGAACCCGAACCACTCGGGGTGCGGGTTGGGCTTCTTCCGGGCGTAGACGACGCCCCCGATGGAGTACAGGACGCCGCCGATCGCCAGCAGCGCGACGGTGGCAGCACCGAGGTCCCGGTAGAAGGCGGGGAGGAAGAAGATCGCGACCCAGCCCAGCGCGAGGTAGGAACCGGTCACCAGCCAGCGCGGGGCCGATGTCCAGGCGACTCGGACGATCAGCCCGACCAGGGCGATCCCCCACACCAGCGCGAGGATCGTCCACCGCAGAGTCGCGGAGGGCAGGGCTGCCGCGAAGGGCGTGTACGAGCCGGCGATGAACAGGTAGATGTTGGCGTGGTCGAGCTTGTGCAGGAACTCGTTGACCCGCGCCGAACCGGCACCCAGGTGGTACGCAGCGCTGACCCCGAACAGCAGGACGGTGGTCAGGACGTAGACCGCGACGGCCGCGCGCAGTCCGACCGTGGGCGTGATCACCATGAGGACCAGGCCGAGGACGAACGCCAGGGGGGCTGCCCCGAAGTGCAGCCATCCGCGCAGCCTGGGCTTCAGCGCCGCAACCCCGTGGACGGTCGGGGCGTCGCCGTGGGGCGCGGCGGCCGCGTCAGGATCCATCCGCCCAGTGTGGGCGCTCCGGGTGCCACCAGTCATCACGAACTCCTGCCGGGTGCCACGGGCACCTCTCACCATCGAGGATCCCAGCGTAAGTTACGCTCGCGTAGGTTCCCAAATCCGCCCCTGTCGTGCGCAATCTGGTGGGTTGTTGCTCCTCTTGCAGCAACAACCCACCAGATTGTTCGATCAGACGTCCCCGCAGCCTCCGGCCGCTACTGACCCATCTCAGCCTCCAGGGCCGCCCTGGCCCCGTGCGGCACCGGGGCGCCGGGCTCGAGGCCCGCAGTCGACGCCGCAGCCATCTGGGCGCGAGCGTCGGACTCCATCGCCCGACGCGCAGCCGCCGGGACCTGCACCGTCACCGGGGCCACCGCCGCCACCGCGGCGCGAGCATCGGACTCCATCGCCCGACGCGCAGCCGCCGGGACCTGCACCGGCACCGGGGCCACCGCCGGTACCGGGGCCACCGCCGCCACCGCGGCGCGAGCATCGGACTCCATCGCCCGACGCGCAGCCGCCGGACCCTGAGCGGGGACCGGCACCCCGGCCGGTGCTGCGCAGTTGGCGGCGAACCGCCCCGCACCGCACCCGCTGGCTGAGTCAGCCGTCGCCACCGGGCCGGGCTCCGGCGCAACCCTCGACGAGGCCTGGTGGCGCGGGGCCAGGCTTGGCGCTGCGGATACCGTTGAGGCGCCTGCGAACCCGGCGAGCATCAGGCAGGACGCGGTGACAGCGACCCGGTTCAGCGTTCTGTTCATGTATTTGCCTTCCAGGACGGTGGAACGTGCGGCTGATGGCACAGAGTCGTCCGAGTTCCTGCGGCTCCGCATCAGGGGTTCCCCTAGTCCCGCGACTGATTCCGTCGTAGCCATCCGGAGGGCCCCGCTGCTACGGTCGGCGCATGCTCGTCGGTCGCGACGGGGAGATCCATCTGATCGGGGAGGCACTGCGCCGCGCCCGCAACGACCGGGCGACGGTGCTGCGCATCAGTGGCGACCCGGGGATCGGCAAGACCGCCCTCCTCGACGTGGCGGAGACCCAGGCCACCGCGCACGCGATGGCAGTCGTGCGGTTCACAGCCGTCGAGTCGGAGTCGGGTATCCCCTCCTCCGCGCTGGACCTCATGCTCGGCCTCCTGGGTCGGCGGGCCGACCAGTCAACGTCCCCGGCCACGTTCCTCGAGGCGCTCACCCACTCGAGCCGTTCCAGGCCGCTCGCCCTCCTGGTCGACGACATCCAGTGGCTCGATGACCAGTCGATGGGAGCCCTGGCCTTCGCGTGCAGGAGGCTGCTGGCGGACCCCGTCGCCGTGCTGCTCGCCTGTCGGACGAGCGGCGCCAGCGACACGCCCTTCGACCACTTCCCACGGATCCACCTCGAACCCCTCACGATCGAGCAGTCCATCGCGCTGCTGTACCAGTCCGCCCCGGAGATGCCGACCGACGTCGCCGGCCACGTCGCCCGGGAGCTCGCCGGGGTGCCCCTCGCGCTGACCGGCGTGCGCGACCTGCTCTCGCCCCAGGAGCTGGCCGGCCGCCACCCGCTGCCGTCCCCCGTTCCGGTGGATCACGCGGTTCAGGTGCGCTATGCCGCGGGGTGGGGGGCCCTGGACGACGAGGGCAGGCGGGCCCTGACCCTCCTGGCCGCCGACGACACCGCAGACCCGACCGTCATCGTGGCCGGGCTGCAGGTTCTCGGCCTGGATCTGGGGGCGCTGCTTCCGGCGGAACGTCGCGGACTCGTGCACCTGGACCGGGTTCCACGCTTCGTGCACCCGTTGGCCCGCGCCGCCGTGCATGGGGCGGCCCCGAGCCAATGGACGAGGGAATCGCACGCCGCCCTCGGAGAGGTGCTGCGCACGCGTCGCGATGTTCGCGGGCTGCGGCACCGGGCGCTGGGGTCGGCCGGTCCCGACGAGGAGATCGCCGCAGAGCTTGAGGCGGCCGCCGTCTGGCTCGCCCCCGACGCGCCCGGGCGGGCCGGCCTCGTGGCCCAGCTCAGCGCCGACCTGTCACCGGACCCGGCCGACCGCCAGCGCCGGCTCGTGCTGGCGGCGGAGAACAGCGCGGACTCCGAGAACGCGGTGCGCCTGGCGACCCAGGTGCTTGCCACTGGGCCCGCCCCGAACCTGCAGGCTCGCGCGACCTTCGTGATCGCCGACAACCTGCACGGCGCCGACCCCGCCACGCTGCTCCGGTTGCTCAACGGGGTGGACCGCGAGCACGTGGACCCCCAACTGGCCACCGAGCTCCTCAGCCGGCTGACGTGGACCGCCATGGAGAACGCGGACCTCACCCTCCTCGACCGGCTCATCACGGTGATGGGCCCGGCCTCCAGGGGAGACGACTGGGTCCTGCTCTCGGCGATGGGCAGCGCCCTGATGTTCCTCGGCCGCAACGAGCCGGCCGTCCAGGCGCTACGCCGCGCCGCGGAGCTCAGCGCAGGCCTCGACCCGGCCGCCCTGTCCACCGACCTGCTGACCGGGTGGGCCGTCATCCCGGGATGGCTCGGCGAGGACGACTCAGCCGCGCGTTCCCGGTTCCGCCAGATGGACCAGTTGCTCCGTGCCCATGACCGGCCCATCGATCAGGTGTACGCGGACTTCTTCGGCGCCGAGCGCGTCCGGCGGGAGGGTGGCTGGGACCGTGCGATCTCCCTGCTCACCCACGAGATCGCGATCCTCCACGCGCTGGGGTACCCGGAGGGCGTCGACGAGGCCCGGCTCGCCTGCCTGTACGCCTACCGCGGGGACGAGGAGGCCACCCGGATCCACCTCTCCGGCGCCCAGCGGGCATTCGCCAGGCGCGCCTCACCCTGGCTCGAGCTCTGGGTCACGCAGGCACGCGGCGCGCTCGCCCTGACGATGGGCCGTCCGGAGGAGGCCGTCAGCGTCCTGGGCGCGCTGCGGGCGGTCCCCTTCCTGGGGCGAGGCTGCCGCGACGCCGTGATCGCCGGGCTGGTCGACCTGGTGGAAGCATTGGTCGAGGTGGGCGACCGACGGACGGCCGCAGCAGTGACAGACGAGGTAGAGGCGAGGGTCGAGGGGCTCGTCGACCCCCTGGGCAAGGCCCTCGTCGCACGGTGCCGCGCATTGACCCAGCGTGCCGACGCAGAGGAACTCCTCACCCATGCACTGGAGGAGTTCGATCGCACCGCGGAGGTCTTCGAGCAGGCGCGCACGCACCTGCACCTCGGCGAGCACCTGCGCCGGACCCGCCGTCGACGCCTGTCGCGGACCCACCTCATGGCCGCGGACGAGGCCTTCAACTACGTGGGCGCGCGTCCCTGGGCGGCGCGCGCCCACCGCGAGCTGATCGCGTCGGGTGAGCGCACGACCCCGCAGGATCCCGCGTCGGGCGGGGTCGACGCCGAACTGACCCCCCAGGAGCTCCGGGTCGCCCTCGAGGTGGCACGCGGCCTGTCGAACGCGCAGGTCGGCGGCGCTCTCTTCCTGTCGGTGAAGACGGTGGAGTTCCATCTGGGCAAGGTCTACCGGAAGCTGGGGGTCCGCTCCCGCGGAGGCCTGGCCCAGGCCCTGGGCAGCGCTGGCCTGCTGGACATCGGCGGCTGAGCGCGACGGCGTAGTGTCGACCCGACGCAGAGGGGAGCCACGGGTGCTGCCGACGACCCTGACCATCAGCCTGCCGGACTGGGTGAACGACGTGGATCGCCCAGACGTGCAGGCCCACGTGACCGACCGGATGGAGTTCGTCCTCGACCTGGCCTTGCGCAACGTCGACCGGGGCACGGGCGGGCCGTTCGCCGCCGCGGTGTTCGAGCAGGGGTCCGGGCGGCTGGTCTCGGTGGGCGTCAACCGGGTCGTGCCCGAGAACTCGAGCCTGGCTCACGCGGAGGTGCTCGCGATCGGGCTGGCGCAGGCATCCCTGGGGACCTACGACCTCGGGAGCCCTGGACAGCCACGACTCCAGCTGGTCAGCAGCAGCCAGATGTGCGCGATGTGCCTGGGTGCGGTCGTGTGGTCCGGAGTGGGCGAGGTCGTGTACTCCACGACGTCCGGGGATGTCATCGCGACAGTGGGGTTCGACGAGGGGCCCACGCCGCCGGACTACTCCTACCAGCTCGCCCACCGCGGCATCAGGGTGGTTCCGGGTGTCATGCGCGACCAGGGCCTCGCGGTGCTGCGACGCTATGTGGCCGCCGGTGGGGTCGTGTACAACGCCCATCATTGACGGGCCCGAACGCCGCCCAACCTGCCGACGGGCCTCAGCCCATCGTGGCCATCTCGTGGCGCACCGTCTCGGCCCAGCCGACCTCCAGCGGACGCGGGTCGTAGCCCAGCTCCCGGCGGGCCTTGGCGTTGGAGCCGATGTACGTGGGGCCAGCGATGACCCGCAGGCCCTCGGCTGAGTACTCCGCAGGCAGCGGCAGCACCCTTCCCAGCAGGCCGGTCACGGGCGCCATCGCCCGCATCCCACCCGCCGGGATCCCGACCGGCGCACGCTTGCCGGCCACCTCGGCGGCCATGCGCATCCCCTCCAGGAGCGTGGCCCGCTGCCCGGCGATGATGTAGGTCTCCCCGGCGCTCGCGGTGTCCATCGCGAGGATGTGGGCATCGGCGATGTCATCGACGTGGGCCCAGCAGTAGGCGGTGCCGGTCGGCACGGCGGGCAGGCGCCCGCGCAGCAGGTTGCGCAGGGACGTGCGGACGCTGCTGGTGTCCTCGGGGCCGTAGACCAGTCCGGGCATCACGATGACCAGCGGCAGTCCCCCGGCAACCCGGGCCTGCGCGATCCGGTGGGCCTCGGCCTTGGTGGCGTCGTAGACGCTCAGGTGCCGGCCGACGAAGTGGTAGGACTCGTCCACCTCGACCCCGTGCGTGTCGGAGTTGACCGCCAGCGTCGAGGTGTAGACGCCCTTGCTGATCCCCAACTCGGCCATCACGTCCAGGACGTTGCGGGTGCCGTCGACGTTGGTCGCCCATGCCGCGTCGCTGTCGTCGACCCCGACCTTGTACCAGCCCGCGATGTGGAACACCCCGTCCACGCCACGCATCGGGGACACGAGCGAGCCACGGTCGGACACATCGCCGCGGACCACTTCGACCCCCTGGTCCGCGAGGTGGCGGGCCCTGCCCGGGTACCGGACAGCGGCGACCACGTCGTCACCACGCTGGACGAGCTTGCGCACGACGACACCGCCGATGAAGCCGGTCGCCCCGGTCACGAAGTACCTCATGGTCGCGATCGTAGGACCGCCGCACCCCGACCGCCACGGGTTGCGCCCACCGCATGGGGTGGGGAGCATGGGCCCATGCCCGAGGCCCCGCCCACCGTCAGCGCGCCCCCGCTGCCCTGCGCGCGCTGCGGCGGGGACGCCGACTTCGAGATCGCCGCCCTGTGGCTGTGCATCGACTGCTACCACATCGCGGGGTCCACGTGTGCTGGTGTCGGCCGCATCCCGGCCACCGCACCGGCTCCAGGTGTGGACCCGGTCGCGGGTGGGGGCGCCTCCATCGGCCCGACCGATCAGGTCTGCTGACGACGCCTGTCGACCCGCCAGAGCGCCAGCGCGATGACGGATGCCAGCACCGCCCCGACCAATGTGGCCACCACCCGGTCAAGGGCGGCGCCCACCGCGTCGTCGCCGCCCCCGGAGCCGATCAGCACGATGAACGGCGTGAGGAACGTGACCTGCTGGGCGTAGCGGCCCAGGAGGGCGTTGGCGACCATGAGCACGAGCAGGGCGACCGCGACCGCCAGCGCGGCCCACGCGGGCAGCGCCAGGGCCAGGCCGAGTGCCAGGACGGCGCCCAGCGTGGTGCCGACGACCCGTTGACGGGCCACGGACTGCGTCTCGGTGCCATAGGGCCGCAGCACGACGGTCATCGTCATCGCGATCCAGTAGCCGTGCGGGATCTCGACGGCGCCCAGGACGAGGACGATCCCGCCGACGACGACAGCCATCGCCACTGCATGGGTCCACGCCGTCCACGGCTCGACGCCGACCGGTTCGGCAGGCACCCGCAGCCCGGTGCGGGACGCGACCCCAACGACGATCGCGCCGCCCACGAGCATCCAGGCGCCGACCTGGGTCGGATCCTGATGGTCGGGCAGCGTGGCGTACACCGCGGCGATGGTCGGGATCCCGGCCAGCAGCCCGTTCTGCACGACGTTCGCGGGCGCGACGAGCAGGCAGGCGAGCGCGACGAAGCAGGCCGCGGGCAGGGCCTGGCCGCCGATGCCCGCGGCGACGACGCCGGTCATCGCCGCGGGCACGACCAGAGCCAGGGCGTGACCCGACCGGAGCTTGAGTGCGGGAGTGAGGCTCCCGGTGTATCCCATCGCCACCCCGAGGGCTGCGACGGTCCCGAAGGCCAGGTACGCGATCACCAGGGGCGCCATGAGGGTCGCGGCGATCTTCAACGCCCCGATCAGGACGGGTCGCGGGACCAACCAGGTCGAGGCGGGCCCCGACCCGTCAACCACCGGATCCGACGCGCTCGATGCCGCCGAGGGCCGATCCGGGTCCATGGCGCCCAGAGTAGGGCCGCAGGAGTGCCAGGCGAGCGTGCACGGCACGGGCAGGACGACGAGGCTGATCCGGCCCGTCAGGGGGTCGGTGGCTCAGCCGCCGGTGCGGCAGGTGGCGCACAGACCGAACAGCTCCAACTGATGGCTCACGTCGCTGAACCCGTGCTCAGCTGCGACGGCGTTCGCCCACTTCTCCACGGCCGGGCCGGCGATCTCCACGGTGCGCCCGCACTGCCGGCAGACCAGGTGGTGGTGGTGCACGTCGCTGCACTGGCGGTACAGGGTCTCGCCGTCGTCGCGCACCAGGGTGTCGACCTCACCGAGCTCGGCCATCAGCCCCAGGTTCCGGTAGACCGTCGCGAGCCCGACGGACGCGCCGCGGGCACGCAGCGCTGCGTGGATGTCCTGGGCGCTGCGGAACTCCCCCGACTCTGCCAGCAGCTCGGCGACGGCCACCCGCTGGCGCGTGGTCCGCTGGCGGGGCTGGGCGGGGCTGGCCATGGCGGAAGACTAACGGTCGGGTCGGGTGAGCGGTTGACCCTGCCGGACCTCGCTTCCCCCGATGACTGGACCTCAACTGGGAATCGCTCCCATTTGGCAGTCGCCCTCGTCTAATCTAGACTGATTCTCATTCGTTGCAGACTCGCCTCGCATGGGAAGGACCACTGATGGCGCACCCCATCGCACGCACCGTGGCCGGCATCGCTGCGGCGGCCCTGGCACTGGCCGGATGCGGCTCGGATGCCGGGTCGCCCGCGTCCCCCGGAGCCGGGGGCGCTGGGGCGCGGGTCGTGGCCACGACCACGATCTGGGGCGACCTCACGCGCCAGATCGTCGAGTGCGCCGGCGTCGGTGAGGTGACCACGCTCATGCCGGTCGGCACCGACCCGCACGACTACTCCCCCTCGTCCCAGGATGTGGCGGCGATGGTGTCCGCCGACCTCGTGATCGCCAACGGCTTGGGGCTCGAGGAGGGACTCGCCCAGAGCATCGAGTCCGCGAAGTCCGATGGTGCCCGCGTGTTCGAGGTCGCCCCGCAGGTCGATCCGCTGCCGTTCGGCGACGCCGCGGCTGCCGCCCACGCCGACGAGCCGACCAGTGAGGACCCCCACGTGTGGCACGACGTCACGCGTGCGGCCAAGGCCTCCGGCCTGATCGGCGGCGAGCTGACGAAGTCAACGGGGAACCCCGACTTCGCCGAGTGCGGCACGACGCTGCAGGGCGAGCTCATGACCGTGAACGACGAGGTGGCCGCAACCCTGGCCACGGTTCCCGAGGACCGCCGCATCCTCGTGACCGATCACGATGCCCTGGGCTACCTCGCCGCCGCGTACGGCTACACGGTCGCCGGCACGGTCATCCCCGGCGGATCCACTCTGGCCGAGCCGAGCTCCGCGGAGCTGGCGGCCCTCGCGGCGACCGTCAAGGCGGCTGGCGTACCCGCGATCTTCGCCAACACGGCCAACCCGCAGGCGCTGATCGACGCCCTGGCATCGGAGGTCGGCGACATCGAGGTCGTGTCGCTCTACGTGGACAGCCTGGGCGAGCCCGGGTCCGGTGCGGACAGCTACCAGGGCATGGTGACCACCAACGCCCAGCGGATCTCCGCTGCGCTCGGTGGCTAGGCTGCGCCCGTGACCCTGATCGAGTGGTTCACCGAGCCGTTCGCGCTGGGCTTCCAGCAGCGCGCGCTCGTCGGCGGCATCCTCGCCGGGCTGATGTGCTCGGTGGTCGGCACGTGGCTGGTCCTGCGCGGGATGGCCTTCTTCGGCGACGCCTTCACCCACGGCGTCGTGCCCGGGATCGCTGCCGCGGTGGCGTTCAACTTCTCCCCGCTGCTCGGGGCGGCGATCGCGGCGGTGGTCATGCTGCTGCTGATCGAGACGGTCCGACGCCACAGCAGCCTCAGCGAGGACACCGCGATCGGCCTGCTCTTCGTCGGCATGCTCGGCCTGGGCGTGGTGATCATCTCCAAGGTCGACAGCTACACCGGCAGCCTGACCTCGATCCTCTTCGGCGACGCCCTGGGCGTGACCCGGGAGGACATCGCGTGGCAGCTGGCACTGGGTGCCGTCGTGATCGCCGCGTCGATCCTGCTGTACCGGCCGCTGCTGGCGCTGTCGTTCAACGAGCAGAAGGCCTACCTGCTGGGGATGCGCCCGCGGATGGCGCACGCAGCCCTGCTGGTGCTGATCGCCACCGCGGTCATCGGCAGCTTCCAGGCGGTCGGCACCCTGCTGGTGTTCGCCCTGCTGGTCGGGCCCCCGGCGACCGCCTCCCTGGTCTCGCGGACGGTTCCCCGGATGATGGTCGGTGCGGCTGCGCTGTCGGTGGTCTCGGTGTGGCTCGGGTTGGTGATCAGCTACCACCTCGGCACGGCCGCCTCGGCGACGATGGCCATCATCCCGGTGGCGATCTTCTTCCTGGTGCTGCCGTTCTCCAAGGCGGTCCACTCCCGGCGCCAGTTGCGCGACAACGACGCCGTCAATCGCCCTGGCGACGAGGTCGGGGCGGTGGCCTGATGGACCCCACGACGCCGCCGCAGGGTGGGCACGTCCACAGCCCCGGCACCGGGTCGGGCGGCAGCGATCCCATCGTCGAGGCACGCGACCTCGAGCTGCGCTACGGCAGCTACGTGGCCATCTCCACCTCGTCGTTCCAGATCCCGCGGGTCGGCGTGGTCTCGGTGATCGGCCCGAACGGATCGGGCAAGTCAACACTGCTGTCCGCGCTGATCGGCCTGGTCCCCGTGGCGGCCGGCAGCCTGCAGGTCCTGGGGGTGGATCCGGAGTCTGCTCGGGAGCGCGTCAGCTACGTCATGCAGGCGACGCCGGTCCCGCGGGTCACGCCCATCACCGTCCGGGAGGTCGTGGGACTCGGTCGGTACGCCGAGCGGGGCATGTTCGGTCGGTTCCGCGCCTCGGACCGGCAGGCGATCGACGAGGCCCTGGAGCGCATGGAGATCAGCCACCTGGCCCGCCGGCACATGCACGAGCTCTCGGGCGGGCAGCGCCAGCGCGTCCTCATCGCGCAGGGCATCGTGCAGGAGCACGAGCTCCTCGTGCTCGACGAGCCACTGACGGGCCTGGACATCACCTCGGCGGCGACGATCGACACCCTCATCCATGAGAAGCTCGCCGACGGCTGCACCGTCATCCTGACCACGCACGACCTCGATGAGGCCCGGGCCGCGGACTGGGTGGTGCTCGTCAGCGGGCGGGTGATCGCCTCAGGCCCGCCGGCGCAGGTGTGCACCCGGCACAACCTCGAGGTGGCCTACGGGCTGGGCAGCATGCACGAGTGGGAGGGCTTCCTCGACGACCCCGCCCACGACACCCACCAGCGCTGACCCCCACCGGATCGCCGCGAGCGGGCGGCGGGCTCAGCGCAGGGGGAGGTCGACCAGCACCATGTTGTGGTCCGACGCGCGGTAGTTGTTGTCGAACTTCCCGTTCGCGGTCAGGTGCAGGACCACCTCGTGGCGCAGGGGCGGGGCGGTGGAGAAGATGTAGTCGATCCGGGTCGTGTCCCGGCCGTAGTAGTAGGGCCTGGGCGGGAAGCCCTTGTACTTGCGCGTCTTCGGGGTGTAGTTGACCGTCGAGTAGTTGCCGTTGACCTTGACCGGGGCAGCGAACCCATCGATGAGCCCCGAGCTGGCCAGGACCTGCTGAGCGCCGTTGGGCTGGCGACGCTGGAAGGAGTTGAAGTCCCCCCCGATCACGATGTTCACCCCGTCGAGCCCACTGCCCGCGATCAGAGCGTTGGCCCACGGCCGCAGACCCGACGCGACGGCGACACGAAGGCGCTCGCCCTCGCCGTCCTTCTCGGTCGGCAGGTGGGCTGAGATGAACAGGGTGGTCCGGCTGCTGCCCAGGGGGGTCAGGAAGGCGTAGGACGCGTTGCGGTCCTGGGTCCTGCCGAAGTCGACGTTCCCGATGGTGGACATCCCCGCCATGCCGGCGGCCGGAGCGCCCGTGGGCAGGGTCGCCAGGCTCATCCGCGAGGGCTTGAAGAAGATGTGCGCCCCGCGCGTGCACCCGAGGGTGCACTGGGAGTAGTCCGTGGAGGCGATCTGGTAGCCGAGGGAGCCCAGGAGCCCGCGAACGTCCTCGAGGTGCGTGGCGCCGCCCCAGCGCTGGAGGTTGGCCTCCTGGACAGCCAGGACGTCGGGCGAGGCATCCCGGACCGTGTTCACCAGGGCGCCCCGACGCGTGGACCACGACCACTTGTTCGCCAGGCGGGTCGTCTTCATGACGTTGTAGGTGGCTACGCGGATCGCGTCATCGGCCGGCGCGGAGCGGGGCACGCTCGCCTGGGCGATCGACACGGTGCCGGCGAACAGGCTCATGGCCGCTGCCGCAGCGACGGCCACGGTGCGCACGGATGCGTACACGCCAGGTGCCCCCTCGGTGTCGGTCGCGCCCCCGGGTTGGGGCCTGTGCAGGTGGTCGTCGGCACACCCTGCCCCAGAACTTGACCGATGGCACGCACATTCGCCCCCTGGAGGGGATCCCATCGCCGGACGACGACGACCGGGCGGGCCCTCGGTGAGGCGTAGAATCCGGTCCACAGGGTGCCGTCGTCGGCGCCCGTCGCCCCGGCTCCGAGGAGCAGGTGGGCCCGTCCGAACAGCACCTGGGAGTCCGATGAGCGAGCCGTCATCCGGCCCGGGATCCGCCCTGACGGGGGGCGTCGGATCGGTGTCCGCCGAGGCCGGACGCCGCCGGACGTTCGCCGTCATCAGCCACCCCGACGCGGGCAAGTCGACGCTGACCGAGGCCCTGTCGCTGCACGCGCGGGCGATCGGGCAGGCCGGCGCGGTGCACGGCAAGGCCGGCCGGCGCTCGACCGTGTCGGACTGGATGGAGATGGAGCAGGCGCGCGGCATCTCGATCAGCTCCTCAGCCCTGCAGTTCACCTACCGCGACATCGTGCTGAACCTGGTGGACACCCCCGGCCACGCGGACTTCTCCGAGGACACCTACCGGGTGCTGACCGCCGTGGACAGCGCGGTCATGCTGCTGGATGCGGCCAAGGGTCTGGAGCCCCAGACGATGAAGCTGTTCGAGGTCTGCCGCAGCCGCGGCGTGCCGATCCTGACGGTGGTGAACAAGTGGGACCGTCCCGGCCGGGACCCACTGGCGCTGATGGACGAGATCCAGACCCGGACCGGGCTGATCCCCACGCCCCTGACCTGGCCGGTCGGGATCGCCGGGGACTTCCGCGGGGTGCTGGATCGCACGACCGGTGGATTCATCAAGTTCACCCGGACCGCGGGAGGCGCGTCGATCGCCCCGCAGCAGTTCCTCGACCCGCAGGCCGCCCTGGCCAGCGAGGGTGACGCCTGGGCGGAGGCGGTGGGCGAGCATGAGCTGCTCGACGCCGACGGCTACAACCACGACGAGGCCCAGTACCTGGCCGAGCGGACCACGCCGGTGCTGTTCGCCGCCGCAGTGCTGAACTTCGGCGTCGGTCAGCTGCTCGACGTGCTGTGCGACCTCGCGCCTCCGGCCGGCCCGCGGCCCGATGAGGCGGGCACGCCGCGGCCGGTCGAGGCACCGTTCAGCGCCCAGGTGTTCAAGGTGCAGGCCGGGATGGACTCAGCGCACCGCGACCGCCTGGCGTTCGCACGGGTGAACTCCGGGGTGTTCCACCGAGGCGACGTGCTGACCCACGAGCCGACGGGACGCTCGTTCGCGACGAAGTACGTGCACGCCGTGTTCGGCCGGACCCGCGAGACCCTGGAGATCGCCTACCCCGGGGACGTGATCGGGCTGGTGAACGCCGGGTCGCTGCGGGCCGGCGACACCCTGTACGCCGAGACCCCCGTCCGGTTCCCGCCGATCCCGAGCTTCGCCCCCGAGCACTTCCGGATCGCCCGCGCCAAGGATCCCTCGCGGTACAAGCAGTTCCAGCGCGGCATCGACCAGCTCGACCAGGAGGGCGTGGTGCAGGTGCTGCGCTCGGACCGGCGCGGCAACCAGGCACCGGTGCTCGCCGCCGTCGGCCCCATGCAGTTCGAGGTCGCCGCACACCGGCTCGAGCACGAGCTGCACGCGCCGATCCACCTCGAGACCCTGCCCTACACGATCGCCCGGCGGACCCGCCGCGAGGACATCGCCGCGATCGAGGCCCGCCGGGGCACTGAGGTGCTCGAACGCGGCGACGGCGCGCTCCTGGCCCTGTTCACCGACCGCTGGCAGGTCCAGTGGGTGCAGCGCGACCATCCCGAGGTTGTCCTCGATCCACTGGTCGCCGAGGTCGACGAGGCGAGCCGGTAGACCGATCCTGCCCCTGGCGCCGCCTCGGCGCCTGCACCGTGGCGCGGCGCCAAGGTCCCGGGTCCAGCGCCGGGATGCCGGCTGCCGTTTGCCGTGCATTCCGACGCGCAGACTCCGAGACGGTCAACGACCTTCGTCCCCCGCCTGGTCGGTCGAGCCCGGCTCACCCGATGCGCCCGTGGACCGGACGGGCCTCGCGACCCGGCGCACGACGGCCACCGGGCGCTCCAGCACCGGAGCCAGGTCGTGTGCCATCGGGGCACGCCACCCGAGCTTCACCGACAGCACCGCCAGGGTGGTGATCAACAGGATGATCGGCCACTCGACGAGCCGCGTGGGCAGGTCCAACCCCGCAACGAGGACGACCATGATGACCGAGCCGACCAAGGCCGCGGAGGCGTCCCAAGGCCCCTCCTGCATGATGGCCGGCGCGTCACCGGCCAGGAGATCGCGGATGATCCCCCCGGCGATGGCGGCGATCACCCCGATCAGCACGGCGGAGGCCGGTGGGTAGTCGGCGGCCAGGGTGCGCTCCACGCCCACGACCGCGAACAACCCGATGGCCAGGGAGTCCAGCAGCAGCATCGGCCATGCCAGGTGCGCCGACCAGCGCGCCAGCAGCATCCCGCACACCGCCGCCACGGCCGCCGCTGGGAGATACGCCGGATCGGAGATGGCCAAGGGGGGCCCGACGTCCAGCAGGACATCGCGGATCATCCCGCCTCCGAGCCCGGCAGCCACCGCGATGAGCAGGACCCCGGTGACCGTGACCCCACGCCGGGCCGCAAACAGCGCCCCGCCCAGGGCTGCCACGACGATCGTGAGCAGGTCAAGCCACGTGGGCACGTCGATGAGGGTGACGTCGCCATCAAGTGGCATCACGACCTCCTGCAGATGGTGGGCCGGTTGGCCCGCGCCGTGGGAGTCGGGGCTATCTCCAAAGCAGCTCGGAACGGCAGCACGGGGCCACGCCTCGAACCATGGACAGCATTGCCGCTGTGACCGGGATCGAGACGATGATCATCAGGGTCATCCACCCGAGCGAGTAAAGCAGGTACTCACAGGCCCAACACAGCTGCTCGGCTCCACCGGGCCCGGAGAGTGCCTTGAATGTCATGTCGTCGAGTCGAGCCGCGTAGGTCTGCGGTCGCAGTACGCCTCCCCGTCGTTCTCTGTCGCCCCTCGCTTGGACTGAGTCAACTGGGGCGGACTCGCGGGATGACTTTGGGTCATCGGCCGGACACACGATGAGGCCTAGACGTCTGAGTTAGGAGAGGCTAACTTCATAGACGTCCCGTTTCGTCAGGACGCCATCTCGGGTCGCGGGCCGCCGAGGACCGGGGCCGTTCGAGTCAGGAGGCTACTCATGCCCGTCGTTGAGGAAAGCATCGTCATCAGCAAGCCACGCGCTGAGGTCTACGCCTTCGCCGCGGACTCCGCGAACCTGCTGGATTGGTCATCGAACATCATCGAATACGAGGCAACTCCACCCGGACCCGTTCAATCCGACACCACCGCCAAGGGCGTAACCCGGGTCGCGGGCCGCAACGTCGAGTGGACGTCGAAGGTGACGGAGCTCGAAGAGGGCGTGGTGTTCACCTACGCCAGCGTCGAGTCGCCGATGGCGTTCACCTACAGCTATCGCTTTGACGACGCCGAGGGTGGGACCAAGGTGACGTTCCACCAGGACGTCCCCACGATCGGTGGGTTCTTCGGCAAACTCGCCGACCCGATCGTGACCCGCATGTACTCCCGGAGCGTGTCGACCAACCTCGCCAACCTCAAGGAACTGCTCGAGGCCTGAACCTCGCAACGCGCTGCCCCGTGACGGACCGTGCGAGGTCGCATCGCCTTGATCGAGCACCTTCTTCGGTGGAGGTCGGCGGGCCACGAATCACTACGGCCGACGAGAGACCCAGTCGGCTGGCCCCCAGGCCGACACCAGCGCGTACCGAGAACGGGCAGGAACTCGATCGGGTGAGAATCACGGCATTACAGCGGAGGTGGTGATGGTGGGCCCCGCGGGGCTCGAACCCGCAACCTACGGATTAAAAGTCCGCAGCTCTACCATTGAGCTAGAGGCCCTGGGGTGGGCGGAGAGAACGCTGGAGATGAGTTCGCCCCGAAGTCCCGTACGTCGTGCCCGGCCGCGCTTGCGGCGCGCTCGGGCGGGATCATCATGCCAGACGGAATGCCAGACCAGGGGTGGGGAGTGCGCGCTCGCCCGTTCCATCATCGCCCTTCCGCCTCGCGTGTCGGCTGAGCCCTGTCGTCAAGGACCCGTTTCACAGTCCGCCCTGGTCACGGTAGTCATCCCCACGGTCCCCGGAAATGCCACGGTTGCGGGTCTTGGTTGCGTTGTTCGCTTGATCGCCGCCCGAGTTGTACCACCACGCGAACAGCGCCGCGAACACGAGGAAGCCAACCGCAACCAAGCCCTTGATCGTCTCCGCGTCCATCCGCACCCCTTACCACCATCGAGTCGACCCTTGAGTGGGTCTGCTTCCTCATCCAGACCTTCGGCAGATCACGAGAGTCCACACGCCCTGCAGTAGATCGGCTGACGCCGCCGTGGGGGGCGTTTCCCGTCCGACGGTGGCATGCACGTGGCTGCCTACCGGATCGGCTCCGCCGCCGGGCTCTCCTGCAGGTGGTGAGAGTCGTAGCGGCGCGGGAACGTCGACCAGATCGCAGGAAGCACGGCAATCGCGATGCAGATGACCGCATACGTGAGGCGCTGAATCGCGCTGAGGATGAGTTCGTCGACCAGGACGCTGGGTTGGGTCATCCGCGTCGCGGTGTGCGCATCGATCACCGCAATCCAGAGGAACGGCACCGAAGCCAACCCGAACAGGACACTCACCCACCGCAACCAGGCCGGAACAACCCGCATGACACTCCTCCTCAGCATGAGGCTCGCCCGGCGCCGACGTCGAGAGCAACGTCGCGGGGCGGCCCCAATGATGCCAGAGGTGGGATCCCCACGGTCCGGGAGTTACACGCCGCGTCGCCTTCACGAAGGCCCCATCGACCGGTGCGCCCGACCCCGCACTGTCGCGTACGGTCGTGCCCATGACCCCGCAGGAGCGGCACGCTGCCGACAGCCACGACCTGATCCGCGTGCACGGCGCGCGCGAGAACAACCTCAAGGACGTCAGTGTCGAGCTGCCCAAGCGCCGGCTGACCGTGTTCACCGGAGTCTCGGGCTCGGGCAAGAGCTCGCTGGTGTTCGCGACGATCGCCGCCGAGTCCCAGCGGATGATCAACGAGACCTACAGCACGTTCGTCCAGGGGTTCATGCCGACCCAGTCACGCCCGGACGTCGACCTGCTCGACGGGCTCACGACGGCGATCATCGTCGGCCAGGAGCGGATGGGCGCCAACCCCCGGTCGACCGTCGGCACGGTCACCGACGCCAACGCGATGCTGCGCATGCTCTTCAGCCGGCTCGGCGACCCGCACATCGGCTCGCCGAACGCCTACTCGTTCAACGTCCCCACGGTGCGGGGCAGCGGCGCGATCACCATCGAGCGCGGCGCCAGGACGAGGGCTGAGAAGGCGACCTTCTTCCAGCTCGGTGGCATGTGCTCCCGATGCGAGGGGAGGGGATCCGTCAGCGACTTCGACGTCACCGCCCTGTACGACGAGGAGCGGTCCCTGAACGAGGGGGCGCTGACCATCCCGGGCTACACGATGGACGGCTGGTACGGCCGCATCTACCGCGGCAGCGGCTTCTTCGACCCGGACAAGCCGATCAAGAAGTTCACGAAGAAGGAGCTGCACGACCTGCTCTACAAGGAGCCCACCAAGATCAAGGTCGACGGCATCAACCTCACCTACGAGGGGCTGATCCCCAAGATCCAGAAGTCGATGCTGTCCAAGGACGTCGAGGCCCTGCAGCCGCACATCCGGGCCTTCGTCGAGCGGGCCATCACCTTCACCACCTGCCCCGACTGCCTGGGGACCCGGCTCACGGCCGAGGCCCGTTCGTCGCGGATCCGGGGCCTCAACATCGCCGACGCCTGCGCGATGCAGATCAGCGACCTCAGGCAGTGGGTGCGCGATCTGGATGAGCCGTCGGTGGCCCCGCTGCTCGCCGGTCTCCAGCACCTGCTGGACTCCTTCGTCGAGATCGGGTTGGGCTACCTGTCCCTCGACCGACCCTCGGGCACGCTGTCCGGTGGTGAGTCCCAGCGCACGAAGATGATCCGCCACCTCGGCTCGTCGCTGACCGACGTCACCTACGTCTTCGACGAGCCCACGATCGGCCTGCACCCGCACGACATCCAACGGATGAACGACCTGCTGCTCAGGCTGCGGGACAAGGGCAACACCGTGCTCGTCGTCGAGCACAAGCCCGAGGCGATCGCGATCGCCGACCACGTCGTCGACCTCGGCCCAGGTGCCGGCACCGCGGGCGGCCGGATCGTCTTCGAGGGCACGGTCCAGGGACTTCGGGCCAGCGACACCATCACCGGGCGCCACCTCGACGACCGCGCCCAGCTCAAGGCCGCGGTACGCACGCCGAGCGGCGCCCTGAGCATCCGCGGGGCGTCGACGAACAACCTGCGCGACGTCGACGTCGACGTCCCCCTCGGCGTCCTGGTGGTCGTGACGGGCCTGGCCGGATCCGGCAAGAGCTCGCTGATCCACGGCTCGATCGCCACCCTGGACGGCGTCGTCGCCATCGACCAGGGCGCGATCAAGGGCTCGCGGCGGAGCAACCCGGCGACCTACACCGGGCTGCTCGATCCGATCCGCAAGGCGTTCGCGAAGGCCAACGGAGTGAAGCCGGCCCTGTTCAGCGCCAACTCCGAGGGCGCCTGCCCGACCTGCAACGGGGCCGGTCTCATCTACACCGAGCTCGGCTTCATGGACACCGTCACCACGATCTGCGAGGACTGCGAGGGCAAGCGGTTCCAGGCCGCGGTCCTCGAGTACACCTTCGGCGGGCGGAACATCAGCGAGGTCCTCGCCCTGCCGGTCCGCGAGGCCGAGGAGTTCTTCTCCTCCGGCGAGGCCCGGACTCCGGCCGCGCACGCCATCCTCGACCGGCTCGCCGACGTCGGCCTCGGGTACGTCACCCTGGGCCAGCCGCTGACCACCCTGTCCGGAGGCGAGCGGCAACGCCTCAAGCTGGCGACCCACCTGGGCGAGAAGGGCGGCATCTACGTGCTCGATGAGCCGACCAGCGGCCTGCACCTGGCCGACGTCGAGAACCTGCTCGCCCTGCTCGACCGGCTCGTCGACTCCGGCAAGTCGGTGATCGTCATCGAGCACCACCAGGCGGTCATGGCGCACGCTGACTGGATCATCGACCTCGGCCCCGGAGCCGGCCACGACGGCGGACGGATCGTCTTCGAGGGCACGCCCGCCGACCTCGTCGCCGGACGCTCCACCCTCACCGGCGAGCACCTCGCGGCCTACGTGGGCAGCTGACCCGCCGGCCCGCCGGGGCCGACGGACGCGGCCGGGACCGCCCCCACCGCGGAGCGCGGCCAGGACACCCCCCTGGACCGGCGACCCTGCCGACCCGTTACGCCAGGACCAGCTCGGGCACGTCCTGGCTGATGCGGGTACCCCGCGTCCCGGCCAGCATCTGCTCCAGGTCGCCCAACGCCCCGATGACAGCCACCCGACCCGGCGCGGACGCCGCGAACGCCGCCGCTGCCTCCACCTTCGGTCCCATTGAGCCGTCCGGGAAGCCGAAACCGCTGAGGTGTGCGGGTGACGCGGCCCGGATCGCCCGCTGCGCCGGGGTGCACCAGTCGAGGTACACCGCGTCCGTGTCCGTCGCCACGATCAGCAGGTCGGCGCCGAGATCCGCGGCGAGAAGTGCCGAGGCGCGGTCCTTGTCGATGACCGCCTCGACGCCCACGAGCGTGCGCTGGTTGCGATCCTTGGGACCGGACATCCCCTCCTCAGGCAGGTACATGGTGGGGATCCCGCCGCCGCCGGTGCAGATGACCACGACACCGCTGTCGAGAAGCGTCCGGATCGGCCCGATCTCGAAGATCCGTCGCGGAACGGGCGAGGGCACCACGCGGCGCCACCCGGAGCCGTCCGGCTTGACGGTCCAGCCCTTCTCCGCGGCCAGCCGGCGGGCAGCGTCCTGCGAGTAGACCGGGCCGACGAACTTCGTCGGATCGGCCATGGCCGGGTCGTCGGGATCGACCTCCGTCATCGTCAGGATCGTGGCCAGCTGCTTGTCGAACGGGAGCAGGTTGCCCAGCTCCTGCTCGATCAGGTACCCGATCATCCCCTCGGTCTGCGCCCCCAGGACATCGAACGGGTAGGTCGACTCCTCGTCGTAGGCCGAGGCCTGCAGGGCCAGGAGTCCGACCTGCGGCCCGTTTCCATGCGAGATCACGAGCTCGTGCTCCATCGCCACGGGCGCCATCGCCTGGCACGCGAGGCGCACGTTGGCACGCTCGCGCTCGACCGTCATCGGCTCACCCCGGCGTTGCAGCGCGTTGCCACCCAGGGCCACCACGACCCGCATGGCAGCTCAGCGCTGCCGGGTCGACGGCGCGGCGACCCACGTCGGACCATCGACCGACGGGGTCCCGACCGGCACCTGCTGGGTGATGCAGTGCACGTTGCCGCCGCCCAGCAGGATCTCCCGGCCGGGCACGGGGACGATCCGCCGATCGGGGAACAGCTGCTCGTACGTGGCGATCGCCGCCGCGTCATGCGGATCGTCGAAGACCGGCAGCACGACGATGCCGTTGCCGATGTAGGAGTTCACGTACGAGCCTGCCAGCCGCTCGCCCTCGGTGCGCCGCTGCACGCCCGGGACCGCGTCCACCCCGGCGGCCTCCTGCGCGGTGATCGTGATCGGCCCCGGCTGGTGGAGCCGGACCACCTGCAGCGGGCGCCCCTGGGCGTCGACGGTGCCCTCGAGGATCGCCAGCGCCTCGTGGGAGATCTCCCACTGCGGGTCGTCCTCGTCGTCGGTCCAGGTCAGCATCACGACCCCGGGCGAGGCGAACCGGGCGAAGTTGTCGATGTGGCCGTCGGTCTCGTCGAGGTGCACCCCGCGCGGCAGCCAGATGACTGTCGATGCGCCGAGGTGAGCGCGCAGGACCTCCTCGATCTCCTCGCGGCTCAGGTCCGGGTTCCGGTTCGGGTTGAGCAGGCACTCCTCGGTGGTCAGGACGGTGCCCTCACCGTCCACGTCGATCGAGCCGCCCTCGAGGATGAGCTCGGGCAGGTAGCGCTGCACCCGCTCGAGATCGCACACCTTCGGGCCGACCATGTCGTCGGCGTCCCACGGGAAGTACAGGCCTCCGCGAAGCCCGCCCCAGGCATTGAACCGCCACGAGACGGCGCGCAGCTCGCCGGAATCGTCGACGACGAACGACGGACCGGTGTCACGGACCCACGAGTCGTTGGTCGACATCTCGACCACGCGCACGTGCAGCGGCAACCGCTCGCGGGCGTTCACGTACTGGGACGCCGACACCAGGACTGTCATCGGCTCGGCCTCCGCGATCGCCTCCGCGACCCGCGCGAACGCCTGCTGCGCGGGCTTGGCGCCCAGGCGCCAGTTGTCGGGTCGCTCGGGCCAGACCAGGTAGCACCCGGCGTGCGGCTCCCACTCCGCCGGCATCCGGAAGCCGTCCTCGCGCGGGGTGGAGGCAAGGGCGTGCATCATCGGGTCACCTCAAGGGCTCGTCGGTCGTGGGCGTGGTCTGGGCTGGGTGGTCCTGGTCGTGGTGCGATCGTCCTGACGGTACCGCGTCGGCCCTGCCCCGGCGGGGGTCGAGCGCCTATCGTGACGGCCGTGAACCTCACCCCGACGGAAGTCGATCGGCTGCTGCTGCACCTGGCGGCCAGCCTCGCCCGCGCCCGGCGCGACCGGGGTCTGCGGCTCAACGTCCCGGAGGCCACCGCGATCATTGCCGACACCGTCGCCGAGGCAGCCCGCGACGGGCGCACGCATCCCGAGGCCGTCGAGGTCGGCCGCTCGATCCTGGGCCCCGAGGACGTCCTTCCCGGAGTCGCCGACATCCTCACCCAGGTGCACGTGGAGGCGGTGTTCGACGACGGGTCCCGGCTGGTCACGGTCGTGGACCCGATCGGCGGGGGCCACCTCGGCCAGGACGCGCCGGGCGCGCTCATCCCCGGAATCCACCGTGACGACGAGGGCACCCACGTGGGCGAGGCCACCCGGAGCGAGGACACCGTGACCGTGACGGTCGTCAATGAGGCTGAGGTGCCCATCTCGGTCTCGTCGCACTTCCACTTCTTCGAGGTCAACCCGCGGCTGCGGTTCGACCGCGCCGCCGGCTACGGGCGCCGACTGGACGTGCCCGCGGGATCGACCGTCGCCTTCCCTCCCGGAGTGCCGGTCGAGGTGGCGCTGGTGCCGGTGGGTGGGGCGAGGGTCGTGGTGGGCTTCGCGGGACTCGTCGACGGCCCCCTGGATGCCCCCGGCGCCAGGGAACGCGCCCTGGAGAAGTCGCGCGCCTGCGGGTTCGCGGACTCGGGAGACTCGGAGGGTGCAGACGCAGCGGAGGGTGCTGGCGCTTCCGCCGAGGGTGCAGGCGCCCCCAAAGACCCCGCGGGCGCCGTACCCGCGCTGGTCCGGAACCTCGCCGAACGGGTCGATCGCGCCCACGAGGGGGTCACGCCATGAGCCGCGGCCCGGGGAACGACATGGCGGTGCACGGCCCGCGCCTGGGCGACCGCGTCCGGCTCGGTGACACCGGGCTGACCCTCGAGGTCATGGCCGACGACCGCCTCGCCGGTGACGAACTCCTGCTCGGCTTCGCCAAGACCGGGCGGGACGGCATCGGCTTCCGGGCCGTGCGCACCACTGAGTCCTGCGACGTGGTTGTCACCAACGTGCTGCTGCTCGACCCCGTGCTGGGCGTGCGGGTGACCTCCATCGGGATCCGCGAGGGTCGGATCGTGGCGCTGGGGCGCTCGGGCAACCCGGACACCACCGACGGCGTGGACGTCGTGGTCGGCAGCGGCACGATCATCATCCCGGGCGAGGGACTCATCGCCACCCCCGGCGCGGTCGACCCGCACGTGCACGGGTTGAGCCCGCGCGTCATGGAGGCAGCCCTCTCGTCCGGCGTGACCAGCCTGCTCGTGCAGGAGTTCGGGCCGTTCTGGGGCGTGGGCGTCGGCTCGGGCTGGGCGCTGCGCCAGGCCTACGCCGCGTTCGACGCGTGGCCCATCAACGTGGGCGTCCTGGGTCGAGGGTCCTCGGCCGAGCCGGGCCCGCTGCTCGAGGCGCTCGAGGCCGGGGTGTGCGGGTTCAAGGTGCACGAGGACACCGGCGCCCACCTGCGCACCCTCGACATGGCCCTGGCCGTGGCCGAGGAGCACGACGTCGCGGTCGCCCTGCACACCGACGGGCTCAACGAGGGCCTGTCGGTCGAGGACACCCTGGCCGTCCTCGACGGTCGGGCTGTGCATGCGTTCCACGTCGAGGGTTGTGGTGGCGGGCACACGCCGAACGTCCTGCGGTTGGCCGGAGTGGACAACGTCCTGGCCTCCTCGACCAACCCGACGCTGCCGTTCGGGGTCAACGCCCTGGCCGAGCACGTGTCCATGATCATGGTGTCCCACGGACTGCACCCCGAGATCCCCGGCGACCTCGACCTGGCCCGCAACCGCGTGCGCGCGGCCACGATGGGCGCCGAGAACCTGCTGCACGACCACGGCGTGATCCCCATGACCAGCTCGGACGCGCTGGGCATGGGTCGGGCGGGCGAGACCTGGCGGCGCACCTTCGCCCTGGCCGCGGTCACCAAGGGTGCCGACGGCGCGTTCGTCGACGCCGCGGACGATGCCGTCGGCCACGACAACGACCGCGTCCTGCGCTACCTCGCCAAGCTGACGGTGAACCCGGCGCTCGTGCACGGGATCTCCCACGAGGTGGGCTCCCTGCAGCTGGGACGCATGGCCGACATCGTGCTGTGGCGCCCGTCGCACTTCGCCGCCAAGCCCGCACTGGTGTTGAAGTCCGGGCTGCCCGCGTGGGGGCCGACCGGGGATCCGAACGCCTCGATCGACACGGTCGAGCCCTTGCGGATGGGCCCGCAGTTCGGTGGCTACGGCGCCGCGCCGGCGCAGTTGTCGGTGCTGTTCACCAACCGCTCGGCGGACGAGACCGGGACGCCGTTCCCCACGGCACGGCGTCGGGTCCCCGTGCGAGACACGCGTTCGGTTCGGCTGTCACAGCTCGTGCGCAACGCCCGGCTCGCCGACGTCCAGGTCGATCCGCGGACCGCGGAGGTCACCATGGACGGCGCCCCGATGCGCTTCGGCCCGGTCGAGCGCACTCCCCTGCAGCGGCTGTACTTCCTCTGACCGGCAGTGCGCCCACGGCGTGACGTTCGGGTTCGACGCGTCGCACCGTGGTCGCCGGGTCGCCGGGTCGCCGCCTCGCCCGGGTCGCCGGGTCGCCGGTCCTACCCGCCGGACTTGCGACGGAACAGCCGCTGGCTCGGCCCCGCGCTCTGGGAGTGTCCGGAGGTCCCCGCGTCCCCGTGGCCCTGCTTCGCGGCGCCCGAGGCACCGTGCTTGTGGGCCATCGCGTCGCGGTACTTCTGCTTCATCAGCTCGTCCGGATCGCTGGCCGCCGCCTCGGCTTCGGCTGCCGCGCCGGCCTCGGTCTCGACCTCGTCCGGGGCGACCTCGGCGTCGGCGTCGTGGCTGGCTGCTTCGTCAGTCATGGGAGCTCCGCTCGTCGGTGATACCTGAAACCTATCCCGCGATCAGGCGCAAGGCCCACCCCACGACAGCGCCACGGGCCGACGGTGCGGCGATGATTGGCAGGTGGATGCCCGGCTCTTCGTCGCGATCTGGCCCGGCGATGCTGCCCGGGATGCACTGGCCGGCACCGTCGACACGGCTCGGCAATCCGCGCCCGACGTGCGCTGGCAGCCGCCCGAGCGGTGGCACATCACGTTGGCGTTCCTCGGTATCGCGGACCCCGGGCGGGCCGCCACACGGGTCTCCACCTTCGAGCGGCGGGGGGACGCCCCGGCGCCCGAGCCGATCCACCTCGCCGGCGCGGGCGCATTCGGCCCCGTGATCTGGGTCGGCGTCGAACACAGCCCATGGCTGGCCGACCTGGCCGGAGGGCTGCAACGCGCACTCCACGTGGCCGACAGGCGGTTCCGGGCGCACGTCACGGTGGGCCGTGTGCGCGGCCACGACGGGGTCGCGCGGGCCCGGGAGGTGGTTCCGTTGCTCTCCGGGCACTGCGGACCGCCATGGACGCCCACGCAGGTCACGCTGGTCGAGTCCGCGACCGGGCCGGCTCCCGAGTACCGCATCCTCGAGCAGTGGCCGCTGGACCAGGCCACATCCGACCGGCCACGGACGATTCCCACGCGTGACACCGCGAACCGCCCAGTGCCAGAATCGAGGACGCCCGAGCCCCAGGAGGAACCGTGAACCTCGTGCCCGCCGCCGAGCGCGTCCTGCACAAGGCGGTGTCCGTGAGCGCCCCGGTCGAGGACGTCTGGTGGGCCTGGACGACCGACGCCGGGATCCGGTCCTGGCTGGTGGATGACTCCCGGATCGATCTGCGGGTCGGTGGGCCCTACGAGTGGTACTTCCTGACTGAGGCGGAGGCGGGTGAACGCGGTTCCGAGGGCTGCCAGGTGATCGGCTTCCAGGCCCCGACCATGCTCACGTTCACGTGGAACGCCCCGCCGCACCTGGCCGAAGCGCGCGCCCAGCGCTCGGTGGTCCTGCTCCGGCTGCGCCCGGACGATGCCGACACCACCCGGGTGGAGTTGACGCAGCTCGGGTGGGGCGACGGCGGCGAATGGGACGTGGCGTACGACTACTTCGATCCCGCGTGGGACGGGGTCCTCCGTGCGCTGCAGGAGTACTTCGCCAAGGAGGACGCCCCGGAGGGGTGACCACCGGACTCCGTTCAACGCCGGAGGAGTGAATCCCTGACGTGAAGTCCGCCGCACGCCATGATCCGCCATGGCCCAAGCTCCGCGGGTCGGCGATCTGCGAAGCAGCCTGGACGTCCCGTCCACCGATCAATTCGGGATCCAGTTGCCGATAGAACGGCAACTGGATCCCAAGTTCGTGGAAGTGAACGTGCGAGGAGCCGGCAGAGGTCCCACCCCCGGGCACGCGAAGGGGGCGGGACCCCTCGAGGTCCCGCCCCCTTCGTGCAGCTCGAGGCGCTACAGGCTCTGGACGTCGGCCTGCTTGGCGCGGACGGCCTCGGCGGCCTCCTTGAGCCCGGCGAGCTCGGTCTCAGTGAGGTCGCCCTCGACGACCTTGCGCACGCCCTGGCGGCCGATCTCGGCCTCGACGCCGAGGTACACGCCCTCGATGCCGTACTCGCCGTCGACCCAGGCACACACCGGCATGACCAGCCCGGAGTCCTCGATCACGGCCTTGGCCATCCGCGCGGCCGCAGCCGACGGGGCGTAGAACGCGGAACCGGTCTTGAGCAGCGCCACGACCTCCGCGCCGCCATTGCGGGTACGCACGACGAGCTCGTCGATCTTCTCGGCGGGCAGCAGCTCGGACAGGGGCGTGCCGTCGACCGTGCAACGTGAGGGGACCGGCACCATCGTGTCGCCGTGCGAGCCGAGGGTCAGGGTCTTCACCGAGCCGACCGGGACGCCGAGCTCGACGGCGACGAAGTTGGTGAAGCGCGCGGTGTCGAGCATGCCGGCCTGGCCGATCACCTGGTTCTTGGGCAGCCCGGAGGCCAGTTGGGTCAGTGCGGTCATCTCGTCCAACGGGTTGGACACCACGACGATGACGGCGTTCGGCGAGTGCGCAACGACGTTCTCGGCGACGTTGCGCACGATGCGCGCATTGGTCTCGATCAGGTCCATCCGGCTCATGCCCGGCTTGCGCGGCAGGCCCGCGGTGATCACGACGACGTCGGAGCCGGCGGTGGCCTCGTAGCCCGCACCGGTGGCGGGATCGGTCGTCTGGCCGACGACGGTGGTCTCGAAGCCCTCGATCGGCCGCGACTGGTTGAGGTCCAGTGCGAGGCCCTCAGCGCGGCCCTCGAGGATGTCAGTCAGGACGACCGTCTCGAACACGTTGTACTCAGCCAGGCGCTGGGCGGTGGTGGAGCCGTAGAACCCGGCGCCGACGACGGTGACCTTGCCGTTCAGGGACATTGGTTTCCTCTCTCGCGCGTCGGTCCACCGACGCTCTCAGGTGCCCGTCCAGCCTACTGCCCCGGGTTCCGCCGCCCCGATGGGCCTTCCGGCCCGCGCGGACCGCCGGACGACCCGAGTCCGGCGCGCCCCGCGACACCGCTGCACCGCTCACCCCCGGGGCGGACGCGGCACGAACGCGCTCGTGCGCGCCATGTACTGCTCGTACCCCGGCCGCGAGGTGATCAGGTGCCTGTCGAGCATCGACACCCCGGACACCCGGACGAGCAGGAACGTCATGAGCGCCGGGCCGAACGCCGTGGCCCACCCCCAGGGGAGATCGAGCACCATCACCCAGAACCCCCACTGCAGCACGGCCTCGCCGAAGTAGTTGGGGTGGCGGGTGAACCGGAAGAGCCCGTGGTCCAGGACCCGGCCGCGGGTGGTCGGGTCGCCGCGGAACCGGCGCAGCTGCTCATCGCCGACCACCTCGAACCCGAACCCGACGGCGAACACGGCCAGCCCGATCCAGTCCGTCGCACTGATCGGATCCGGCGGGGATGCTGCGCCACCGACGGCAAGCGGGGCCGACACTGCCAGGGCCAGCACGCCCTGCAGTGCGAACACCTGGAACAGGCTGACCCACCAGTACCGCTGCGGGCCGTAGTGCGCCCGGAATGCGGCGTACCGCGGGTCCTCGGGCCTGCCCCAGTTCCGCCGCATCAGGTACGCCCAGAGCCGGATCGCCCAGAGCGCCACCACCGCCAGCAGCAGGGCCTTGCCCGGGGTGAGCCCAGTCAGCCGCACGGAGTTGGCCACCACCAGAAGGAACAGGATCGACCACCACGGGTCGATGATGCTGGCGTTGCGCATGCGTACCGACACGGCCCAGAGCGGCACGAGCAGTGCGGCGAGGACCAGGGCGTTGGACGCCAGCACGCTCATCTGCCCGTCCCCGACCCGATGGGCCCGGTGCGCATAGCCCGACCTACGAGGGCGGCGGGACGATGAGCGCGAACACCGACAGGCCGATCCCCAGGAAGCCCAGGCACAGCAGGTCGATCCCCTTGCCGCGCACGGCGAGCCATCCTGCCTCCTTCTCCGGAAGGAACAGCCGCAGGAAGAACGCCAGGACCACGAATGCGGCGAACAGCACCGATCCCCGTCGGAAGTGGTCGTCGGCCACGACGATCAGGGAGCCGACCAGGCCCACGAGCACGAGCATGAGCGGCCACTGGAGCCGCGGACCACTCGAATCCCGGACGGCCTCGACGGAGGCAGCCGCGTCCTCCTCGACGCGGTCGCGGGTGAAGTCCAGTCCCGGCGCGCTCGCCGGATCCGCAGCAGCCGGTGGCCACTGGGCGCCGGGAGGCATGTCGGTCATGACCGAGCCGCCGCCTCGACGACGTTGGCCAGCAGCATCGCCCTGGTCATCGGACCCACCCCACCGGGCATCGGCGCGAGGAACCCTGCCACCTCACGGACGTCGGGATGGACGTCGCCCACCAGGCCGTCGGCGGTGCGGGTGATGCCCACGTCCAGGACGGCCGCGCCGGGCTTCACGAGGTCGGCGGTGATCAGGTGCGGCACCCCGGCGGCGGCCACGATGATGTCGGCGCGGCGTGCGTGGGCCGCGATGTCGCGGGTCCCGGTGTGGCACAGGGTGACGGTCGCGTTCTCGGACTTGCGGGTCAGCAGCAGCCCGAGTGGGCGGCCGACCGTCACCCCACGGCCGATCACGCAGACCTCGGCGCCGTTGATCGCCACGTCGTAGCGACGCAGCAGCTCGACGATCCCGCGAGGAGTGCAGGGCAGGGGCGCCGGCGACCCGAGCACGAGCCGCCCGAGGTTGACCGGATGCAGTCCATCGGCGTCCTTGGCGGGGTCCATCACCTCCAGCACGGCGTTGGCGTCCAGACCCTTGGGCAGGGGCAGCTGCACGATGTACCCGGTGCATGCCGGGTCGGCGTTGAGCGCGCGCACGGCGGCCAGCACGTCAGCCTGGTTGGCGGTATCGGGGAGGTCCACGCGGATCGACTCGATGCCGACCTCGGAGCAGTCGCGGTGCTTGCCGGCAACGTACGCGCGACTTCCAGGGTCGTCGCCGACGAGCACCGTGCCCAGCCCGGGCACGACTCCCCGCGCACGCAGGTCGGCGACCGTGGCCGCGAGGTCGCCCTTGACCGCCGCAGCGGTCGCCTTGCCGTCCAGGATCGTCGCCGTCACAGGGAGCATTGTCGCAGGCCGCCAACGTGGGTTCGCCAGGTCAGTGCCGGCACACGCAGAACACGTTGCCCTCCGGGTCGCGCATGACCTGCCAGGACTCATCGCCGAGCTCGTGCCACCCGCCGTCGACCGGGCGCGCGCCCAGCGCGCCGAGCCGTTCCACCTCGGCGGCGAGCTCGTCCGGGGCGTCGACGTACAGGTCGAGGTGCAGCCGGTTCTTGCCGGGCGTCGGGTTCGAGACCCGCTGCAGCACCACCTTCGGGCCGACGCCCTCCGGGTCACGCAGGGCGCGGAACGGCCCGAGCTCGCCGCTGACCTCGTACCCCAGTGCGGCGGACCAGAAGCGCGTCATCTCGTCGATGTCCACGCAGTCCATGTTCACGTTGACGGTGAATGCAGCCATCGGATCTCCTTGTCACCTCAGTCGGGGCAGCACGTACGTGGCGCTGACGCCGGCGTCATCCAGAGTCGCTAGGGCTCGGGGAATGTTGACCTCGTCGCCGTCCAGCAGGGAGTCCCCGTGGATCCCGCTGGCAATGAACAGGCTGTCGAGCCCCTGACGGTTCGCGCCCAGCAGGTCGGTGGCCGGTCCGTCCCCGATCGTCAGGACCCGCTCGCGCGGGATGACCCCGGCGGCCACTGCGGCGAGGACCTCGAAAGCGCGGTCATAGATGGCGGCGTGCGGCTTGCCTGCCTGGACGACCCTCCCGCCCTGGGCGGAGTAGGAGTCAGCCACCGCGCCGGCGCACCAGCGCAAGGACCCTCCGGACATGATCTGCACATCGGGGTTGGCGCAGAGCAGCTCAAGGTCCCGCTCCTTGGCTGCACTGAGGATGGTGGCGTAGTCGGCCGGGGTCTCCTCGGGGGTCCGCAGCCCGGCGATCGCGGCGAACCGGGCGTGATCGAGGTCGTCGACGAACTCCAGCCCCAGCCCGTCCCACAGTGCGCGATCCCTGTCGCGCCCCAGGCGCAGCACCGGCCCCGGGGCCCGTCGGGCGAGCTCCCCGCGGATCGCGTCCCCACTGGTGACGATGGCATCCCACGCGTCATCCGGGAACCCGAGCCGGCCCAGCGCGGCTGGCACCTCGCTGCTCGGTCGCGGCATGTTGGTCAGCAGGACGACCTTCACGCCGGCGGCGCGCAACCCGATCAGGGCGTCGGCGGCGCCCGGGACGACCGACCGACCGTCGTGGACGACCCCCCACACGTCGCAGAGGACGGCGTCGTACTGCCCGGCCAGCTCCCGGATTGCCTCGATGCTGCGCACCTGATCTCCCCGGCTCGTCAGTGGATGCACCCGAGCCTACGCAGCCGCGCCCCACCGCACCCGGACTCGGCCGCCCACGTCGTGCCGACGACGTGGGGTGGGCTCAGTGGAAGAAGTGCCGGGTGCCTGTCAGGTACATCGTGACGCCGGCGGCCTCCGCCGCGGCGATCACCTCAGCGTCACGCACCGAGCCGCCGGGCTGCACCACGGCGCGCACCCCACCCTCGAGAAGCACCTCGAGCCCATCGGGGAACGGGAAGAACGCGTCGGAAGCCGCGACCGCGCCCCGCGCCCGCTCCTCGCCGGCGCGCGCAACCGCAAGCCGGGCGGAGTCCACACGGTTGACCTGGCCCATGCCGATGCCGACCGCCGCACCGTCGCTGGCCAGCAGGATCGCGTTGGACTTCGCCGACCGGCAGGCCCGCCACGCGAACTCGAGGTCCGCCAGGGTCGCGGCATCCGCGGGCTCACCGCACGCGAGCGTCCACGTCGTGGGGTCGTCGCCGGGTGCGTCGATCCGGTCACGGGTCTGCATGAGCAGCCCACCGCTGATCGGGCGGATCTCAGCGCCGGCACCAGCAGGGACCGGGGGCGCGACGAGGATTCGCAGGTTCTTCTTCGCAGTGAGCAGCGCGAGGGCGTCGGGGTCATACCCGGGGGCGACGATCACCTCGGTGAACACCTCGGCGACCTGGGCAGCCATCGCGGCGGTCACTTGCCGGTTGGCTGCGATGACCCCGCCGAACGCCGACACCGGGTCGGTCTCATGTGCGCGGGCGTGCGCCTGGGCGATGTCGGCCCCGATCGCGATGCCGCAGGGGTTGGCGTGCTTGATGATCGCCACGGCCGGCTCGGCGAAGTCGTAGGCCGCTCGGTACGCGGCGTCGGCGTCGACGTAGTTGTTGTACGACATCTCCTTGCCGTGCAGCTGCTCGGCCGAGGCCAGCCCGCCGGGGAAGTGCGCCGAGGTGTAGAGCGCCGCCCCCTGGTGCGGGTTCTCGCCGTAGCGCAGGACCTCGGCACGCTCCCAGGCCCCCCCGACCCATGCGGGGAAGCCGGAGCCCTCGTCGGTCGGGGCCACCACGTTGCCCATCCACGACGCCACCGCGATGTCGTAGGTGGCTGTGTGGACGAACGCCTCTGCGGCCAGCCGAGCCCGCTGGGCCAGCGTGAACCCCTCGCCCCTCACCGCGTCGATGACCTCCCCATACGCCTCCGGTGAGGTGACGACCGCGACGCTCGCGTGGTTCTTCGCCGCACCCCGGACCATCGACGGCCCGCCGATGTCGATCTGCTCGATGCACTCGTCGGGACTGGCCCCGGAGGCCACCGTCGCGGTGAACGGGTAGAGGTTCACGACCACGAGGCCGAACGGCTCGATTCCCAGGGCCTCCAGCTGGGAGTGGTGGTCGTCGAGGCGAAGGTCCGCGAGGATCCCGGCGTGCACCTTCGGGTGCAGCGTCTTCACCCGTCCGTCCAGGCACTCGGGGAAGCCGGTCAGCTCCGAGACCTCGACCACCGGGACGCCAGCGGCGGCGATGCGCGCAGCCGTCGATCCGGTCGAGACGATCTGGACCCCAGCGTCGTGCAGCGCGGCCGCAAGCTCGTCGAGCCCGGTCTTGTCGTACACGCTGACCAGCGCACGGCGGATCCGTACGGTCCCGTCGGGGTTGCTCATGTCAGGGTCACCTTCCTGCCGGAGATGTGCACGTTGTGGGTGGCCAGCCGGCGGACGACGTCGACCAGCAGCTCGCGCTCGACGACCTTGATCCGCTCGTGCAGTGAGGCCTCGTCATCGTCGTCCTCGACCGGCACTGCGCGCTGGGCGATGATCGGGCCGGTGTCCACGCCCTCGTCGACGAGGTGGATCGTGGACCCGGTCACGCGCACGCCGTGGGCCAGGGCGTCGCGGACGGCGTGGGCGCCGGGGAAGCTGGGCAGCAGCGCGGGGTGGGTGTTCACGACCCGCATCGGGAACGCCGAGAGGACGTCCGGACCGAGGATCCGCATGAAGCCGGCCGACACGACCCATTCGGGCTCGAAGGACTCCAGGGTGTCGCGCAGGGCGCGGTCCCAGGCCGCCCGATCGGGGTACGCGGCGATCGCCACGGGGATCGCGGGGACGCCGGCGTCCCGGGCACGGGCCAGCCCGGCGGCATCCGCCGAGTCAGCCAGGACGCCGACGACCTCGGCCGGGTAGTGCGGGTCTGCGGTGGCGTCGAGCAGGGCCTGCAGGAGCGTCCCCGAACCGGAGATCAGGACGACGAGACGGGTGCGCGGCACGCGGTCATCCTAATGGCGGGGGTGCGAGACGCCCGGCGCGCCCGATGAGCCGGCCCGCGCGGGTGCCGGTCGGGGCCGGGCAGGGCGGAGGCTCGGCGACGGGAGTCCGGTCCTCGGTGGCTCACTGGGTGTTCGCCACGATCGCCTCGCGCAGCGCCGCCCGCGCGGAGGCCTCGCCCGTCGTGGTGATCCCTGCGCCCTCGGCCCGACCCCACAGCCAGAGCAGCAGCTCGGCGGCAGGGCCCTCGAGGACCACATCAGGTGATGTCCACGCTCCGGGGCCGAGCGCATCGGCAGGGTCGCCCGGCTCGATCACCGGCTGGTAGTCGGGCTCATCGTGGCGCTGGCCGGTCGGGTCGACCCCACGGAAGCGTCCGAGGCGCACCCGCCAGGAGCGCAGGGACGGCCGGCTGCGAACCTCGACGAGCATCCCGCAGGGGTCGAACGCACCCCACGCCGGCGGTTGGGCGCCGAACTGCGTGAGCAGCTCGTCGACGCCGTCCTCGGCGGCCTCGGGGTCGATCTCGCTGGGCATCCCGGCCGTGAGCTCGGCATCCACGCGATGGACCAGCGCCTCCTGGGCCTGGCGGCGACGGACCCACCCGACCGTGTGGTCCGGCGTCCACGTCCACACCGGCTCGTCGTCACGAGCGGCCGCCAGGCCGGAGCCCAGCCGCTGCGACACGGAATCGAACTGGGCCAGTGCAGCGGCGCCCACGGCCGGTCTCGGTGGCGCGGCAACCGCCTCGACCTGCTCGTCGACCTGCAGCCGCTCCTCGACGATCGTGGCCCAGAAGTTCTGCACCTCCGTGAGGTGCCACAGCAGGTCGGCGGCCGACCAGTCCGGGCACGAGGGCACCCGTGCCGTGCCCGGGACATCCGCCAGGACCTCACGGAACCGGCGGCTGTTGGCGGCGCGGACCTCATCGAAGTCGATCATGGTCGCCCACCCTACGGACAACGCCGTGATGAGGCGGGCGCAGAACACGGGCCGGGAGGTCGAACAGGGCGAGGAACGGACCTGCGCGACTGACCTCACCGGTGGCCCCCGACCCGGGCGATCGCCGATGGGGTGGGCGGTCCACACTGGGACCGTGACGATCCCGGATGCCCCCACGGCCTACCCGCACCTGCTCGCCCCCCTCGACCTGGGGTTCACGACCCTGCGCAACCGGGTGCTGATGGGCTCGATGCACACCGGGCTCGAGGACGACTCCAACCGGTTCGCCGACCTCACCGACTACTTCGCCGAACGGGCCCGCGGAGGGGTCGGCCTGATCGTGACCGGCGGCTTCGCGCCGAACGAAGAGGGGTGGACCAAGTTCGGCGCCGGCACACTGTCCACGAGTGACGCGGCCCGCCAGCACACGCCGATCACGCAGGCGGTGCACGCCGAGGGCGGGCACATCGCCCTGCAGATCCTGCACACCGGCCGCTACGGGTACCACCCGCAGATCGTGGCGCCGTCGCCGATCCAGAGCCCGATCACCCCGTTCACCCCTCGTGAGCTGAGCGAGCGCGGGATCGAGAGCCAGATCGAGGCCTTCGTGACCTGCGCCGCCCTTGCTCGCGAGGCGGGCTACGACGGGGTGGAGATCATGGGCTCCGAGGGCTACTTCATCAACCAGTTCCTGGTCACCCACACCAACCAGCGCACCGACGGCTGGGGCGGCTCCTACGCCAACCGGATGCGCCTGCCGGTCGAGATCGTGCGACGCACTCGCGAGGCCGTCGGCTCGGACTTCATCATCATCTACCGCCTGTCGATGCTCGACCTGATCCCGGACGGCAGCACCTGGGAGGAGGCCGTCACCCTGGCCAAGGCCATCGCCGAGGCCGGCGCGACGATCATCAACACTGGGATCGGCTGGCACGAGGCGCGCGTCCCGACGATCGCCACCAGCGTGCCCCGGGCGGCATTCACCTGGGTCACCCAGAAGATGCGCGACGAGCTGCGCGCCGACGGCATCGACATCCCGCTGGTCACGACCAACCGGATCAACACCCCGGACGTCGCCGAGCGGGTCCTGGCCGAGGGCGCCGCGGACATGGTCAGCATGGCCCGCCCGCTGCTGGCCGACGCCTTCTTCGTCACGAAGGCGCAGGCCGGCCAGCCCGAGCGGATCAACACCTGCATCGCGTGCAACCAGGCATGCCTGGACCACGCGTTCAAGAACGAGACGGTCTCGTGCCTGGTGAACCCTCGCGCCGGCCACGAGCGCGACCTCGTGATCACCCCGACCACGCAACGCAAGCGGATCGCGGTGGTGGGCGCAGGACCGGCCGGGCTGGCGGCCGCCACCACCCTGGCCGAGCGCGGCCACGAGGTGGACCTCTTCGACGGCGCGGACGAGATCGGCGGGCAGTTCAACCTCGCCAAGCGGATCCCCGGCAAGGAGGAGTTCGTCGAGACGCTGCGCTACTTCACCCACCGCATCGAGGACACCGGCGTCCGACTCCACCTGTCGACGCGAGTCTCCGCCGACGACCTGACGGCCCTGGGTGTCGACGAGGTGGTCCTGGCGACCGGGGTCACGCCGCGCGACCCGCACATCCCCGGCCAGGACGCGCCCCACGTGGTCAGCTACATCGACGTGCTGTCCGGCGGTGCCCAGGTGGGTGACCGGGTAGCGATCGTCGGGGCCGGCGGGATCGGCTTCGACGTCGCCGAGTTCCTCGTCGTCGCACCGGGCGAGTCCCCCACGATGGACCTCGCCGAGTGGCGCCGGGAGTGGGGGGTCGGCGACCCGGGCGAGTCGCGCGGCGGGCTGGTGGCGGCCCAGCCGGTGCCCGCCACCCGCAAGGTCACCCTGCTGCAGCGCAAGCGCGGCAAGCTCGGCGCCGGGCTGGGCAAGACCACCGGCTGGATCCACCGCTCGTCGCTGGTCGCCAAGGGCGTGACGATGCTGCCCGGGGTCAACTACGAGCGGATCACACCGGAGGGATTGGTCGTGTCGTTCGGCGATGGACACGAGCGCGAGCACCTCGTGGAGGCGGACACGATCGTGCTGTGCGCCGGGCAGGAGCCGCTGCGCGAGCTCGAGTCGGCGCTGGTCGCCGCGGGCATCCCGGTGCACGTGATCGGCGGGGCACACGAGGCTGCCGAGCTCGACGCCAAGCGCGCGATCGACCAGGGCACCCGGGTCGCAGCTGCGATCTGAGCCCAAGCCGTGCCGTAGAACCTCGCGACGGCGGGCGCGGATCGTGCTCGCCGCCGGCCCGGTACCGTCCCGCTGTCAGGACTCGATGGCCTTCTTGATGTTGGCCAGGACGACGTCGAGGTCACGGTCGCCGTCCCAGGAGACGCGATCGAGCATGCCGCCCACGATCGGCACCGCGAACCACCCGAAGGACAGGGACAGAGTGGTACCCGTCGGATCGCCCGGCTCGAAGGTGTAGGTGAACACCCCACCCGTGGATGCCCGGTCCACGATCAGCTCGTTGGGGACGTACTGCTCCCGGGTCAGGACCCACTCCATGTGGAACAGCAGGAGCATCCGGCCCATCATCTTGTAGGTCGACCCGACCCCTTCGGGGGTGAGGTTCACATCGGTCAGCGCCGTGTGGCTCCGATCCTTCTCGGGGAAGGCCCCGAAGAAGTTTCGCGGATCCTTCACGTACTCGAATACCGTCTCCACCGGGGCGTCGATGTGCTCGCTGCGCTTGTGCGTAACCGAGGTCATGGCCCTGGGCCTCCTTCCGGCTGAGACCCACCCGACCGCTGCCTGCGGCCCCGTGCACCTGCGGCGTACCCGCCCGGGCTCCCTCAGCCCCAGTCTCCTGCCCGGCCGCCGGGCACGGCCAGAGCCCAAGGTCCTCGGAACCTCAGACCTCGATGGTGCCCTCGCTGACCAGCACCGAGCTGCCGCCGATCCACACGCCGGCCACCTCGCCGCCGACCCGCTGGACCCTCGCCTCCAGGACACTCGGGCGGCCCATCTCCACCCCTTGGGCGATCCGCCACGACCGATCGCCATCGGTGTCGTCGAGGCTGGCGAGCAGTCCGACCAGGGCGCAGTTCGCGCTTCCTGTGGCCGGGTCCTCAGTCACGCCGTCGAATGGCGCGAACATGCGCGCCCGCAGGTCGAACCCGTCGGTCCCGTCGGTCACGTACAGGTGGATGTCCGGGGTGGACGCGCCGAGATGCGACCAGTCGCTTGAGAGCGGCCTCGTCGGGGCGTGCCCGCTCGAGCGCCGAGCGGTCCGCGAGCTCAGCGACGATGAACTCGAGTCCGACCGAGGCCACGCGGGGGGCGTGCCGTTCGAGGACGATGTCCCGCGGCACCAGTCCCACCGCCTCAGCGACCGCCGCGACCGGCAGCTCCGCGCCGAGGGACAGGGCCTCGGGGGCCTTCAGCTCGCACCGGATCCGGCCGCCCTCGAGTCGCTGCACCGACACGGGCACCAGCCCGGCGACCTCCTCGAACGTCACCACGAGCGGATCGTCGACGCGCCCGAACTCGCCCAATGAGGCCAGGACGAACGCCGTGCCGACGTTCGGATGACCCGCGAACGGGACCTCCCGGCTCGGCGTGAAGATCCGCACTCGTCGGTCATGACCGTGCTCGGCGGGCAGCACGAAGGTCGTCTCGGAGTAGTTGAACTCCCGGGCGACCTGCTGCATCTGGGCGTCGCTGAGCCCCTCGGCATCGAGCACGACGGCCAGGGGGTTGCCACCGAAGCGGGTGTCGGTGAAGACATCGCAGGTGACGAATCGACGGCGCACGGGGCCTCCTTCCGGGTTGGATGCCCATCCTGCCGGGTGCGCCGCCCGCTGGGAACCGGGCCTCCCCGGGCCCGACCACGATCCAGGCAGATTGGTGCCCCTGGAACGACAACACCCTGCCTGGATCGCGCGCGGGACCTCCTTCCCTACCGGGGGCGCCACGGCGGTGGAACCGTGGACTTGGAGGGCGACCCGCTCGAAGACGGACCCGATCCCCGAAGGGGGTGGACACGATGCGTGGTGAACGACTGGCATGGCTGGTTGCAGCCGCCATCGTGATCACAGGCTGCGCGTCGGGGGAGTCGGATCCCGGCGCCTCACCCGCGCCGACATCGACATTGACGGTGCTCGATCGGGCCCAGGCTGCCCTCGTTCCCGCCGAGGAGATCGAGCCTGTGGCACCCGGCACGGTCAGCGATGCCACAGCGGCCTACACAGCAGAGGCCGACGAGATCAGCGCGCCGTGGGCGCAGTTCATGATCTGTTCCACGGTCGGGAAGGCCGATGAGGGGCCGCCGAGCGTCGTCGAACCCGGAGCGGTGGCCGCCGCGTGGACCTTCGGGACGGCTGGCGCGGCCCAGGTGGACCAGTACGCGATCGTGTACGCCGACGAATCCGCGGCCACGGAGGCCGTGACGAGGGCCCGCACCCAGGCACAGTCCTGTGATGAGGCATTCACCACCAACCCGGAGTTCACGGGTGAGCCCCCGACCACCACGATCGGCGAGGTCCCCGGCACGGTCGACGGATTCCGAGTGACCGCTGTGTTCCGGCCATCGGACGACGTGGTCAGCACGGTCATGCGCTCGGGTGACACCGTCCACTACATGCGCTTCCGCGAGCTGTACGCCGTGGAGTCCGAGCCCGGGGAGTCCGAGAAGAACCCCGACACCGCGCTCGACCCGGCCTGGACCGACGCCCTGATCGACCAGGCGGCGGCGAACATCGTCGGCTAGCCGATCGCCGACCTACCCGGGCGGGGCCAGGGGCGTGACCGAGCCGTCGTCCTCGATCGTCCCGAGCCACACGTCGCTGGTGAACCGGATCGGCGAGAACGACGGGTACAGGCTGTGCGGCCAGCGGGCCAGGGGCGTGCGCAGCCAGGGGTCCGGCCAGGCGGCGGACCAGGGCACGAGCTGGCGGGCGTCGGTCATCACGAGCACGTCACCGCCCCACGCGTCGCGGATCCCGGCCAGCTCCTCGGCGGTGGGTCGGGGGCCCACCTCGACCACGTCGACGTCGCACACGATCCGCAGGGTCGGCAGCCAGGGCGGCCCCCCGTCGCGCACCACCACGACCCGCGTGCCGGTCACGGCGTCGCACACCTGCGCGACCTGCTCGGCACGGCCGCCGTACTCGGTGGTGACGATCAGCGTGCCCCAGGTCGCAAGCGGTGGCAGCAGGACTCCCGCCACGAGCACCCAGGCGCCGACGCGCTGCCAGCGCGACCGGGCCGCCCGATGGATCCCGGGCAATGTCCAGCCGGCCATCAGCAGCGCAGCGGGGATCACGGCGGGCAGGAAGCGCCGCATCGCCCAGATGTGGTCCGGGGTGATCGCCGGGCGGATCAGGTAGAGCAGGGCAGGGATCCCGAGCGTGGCCAGCAGCACCAGGATCTCGGGGCGCCACCCGACGATGGAGCGCCGCATCAGCAGTGCCGTGCCGGCCACCGCGAGCACCAGCGTGAGCGGCCCGAGGTACCAGCCGAGCCACGTCACGGTCATCTCGTCGTAGCTGCGGGTCCCGTCGACGGCCACTCCCGCCGAGCGCTGGGCTGCCGCAATGAACCACGCCTGCCCGGAGCCGGGCTCGATCAGGTTCCGCTGCATCCACAACGGGCGGCTCGCCAGCACGACGGCGGCGGCCACGACCAACCAGGCCGCGACGGTGCCCAGCATGCCCCGGCGGGCGGCCAACCAGGAGCGCAGCCGTCCCCAGCGCAGCACCACGACCAGGGCGCCGACCGCCACCAGGCAGGCCCCGAGCAGCGCCAGCAGCTGCACGTACAGGCTGCGGTGGTCCTCGAGGTAGCCGGCGCTGTGCAGCGCGAGGTCGAGGTATCCGAGCCCGACCATCGCCAGGGCTGCAGCCGTGGCCACGAGCAGCCCCCAGATCCGGCGCCGGCGGTCGTCCGGGGCACTCACGGCCGCGACCACCCCGAGGCCGAGGATCAGGCCGGCGGAGACAGCGGCCCCGTCGATGCGGCTCAGGGCGGTGGCGCCGACCATCGCCCCGCCGAGGGCGAAGCGTGACAGCCGTGGGTCACGGAACGCGCTCCACAGGACGGCCAGGCCGCCGAACGTGAGCACGATGTTCGTCGGCTCGGTGAACGTGGATCGGCTGAAGTAGATCATCGGGGTGCTCAGGGCCAACGTCGCGACCGGCACGAGGCCCCACCGGGGGCCGATGAGCCGGCGCGCCACGTCGTAGACGGCGAGCAGCCCGACCGCCCCGATCAGCAGGTTGCCGACCAGCACACCCCGCAGGCCGAGGACCCACCCGACCATCGCCAGCAGTCCGGGGAAGGTCTTGGCTCCCTGGGCGTGGATCTCGTCGCCGAATCGCCAGAAGGCATCCGAGATCACCTGCACGTCGGGGACCTGCGCGGAGAGCTCGGCGGCCGACCGGATCGGGATGCTCGGGTCGGCGTGGGTGGTGAGCCAGATGCCCTCGAGGGCCAGGAACCCGGGGTCGCGTTGGACCAGGAGGATCTCGCCGACGAATGCGATGTTGAGCCCGACCCACGCCACCACGAGTCCCAGCGCCCAGGCTGCCCCGCGGCGGAAATCCCGGGTGACCGGCACCGGCTCGGGCAGCATCCGCCAGGTCAGCGCCACCACGAGCGCGATGGCCGGCAGCACGACGATCGGGCGGAACGTCCCGGTCATGACCGTCAGGCACGCCACCAGCGCGAACCAGAAGAAGACGACCGGCAGACGCGAGGGCAGGGCAGTGACGACCCGCGAGGGCCACCCCGGCCGGGACTGGCGCGTCGGCCCCCGCATCCGGGGTCCCCGACGCCTCGGACCGACCGTCGGCCTGGGTGGCGCTGGCCGAGGGAACGCTCACCGCACCTGGGGCTGCACGTCGAGGCGCCCCGCGGGATCCCCGGCACCGGGCTGTGTGTCCAGGGCCACGGCGGGCGGGAGGTCAGCGCCCACCTGCGGCACGGCGGCCGCAGGCGCGACCCGGGCGTCGGGCGTGGCCGGGGGCGTGACCTGCGGCACCGGCGCTGACGGCGCGACCCGGGCGTCGGCGTAGAGGGTCCCGTAGTGCAGCTCCCGGGTCTCGCGCAGGGTTCGGATCCCGATCGCGCGGAGGCTGGAGATCTGGTCGGCGATGACCCCGAGGGCGAACATCTGCACGCAGGAGATCGCCAGCACCGCACCCAGGATGATCGACTGCATGTGGCCGCTGGCATTGCCGTCCTGGAGCCAGTCGAGGGTCCACGGCAGCCACGCCACGAGCGCCCCGACCGCCAGCACCGCGGCCAACGTCCAGAAGAACTTCAGCGGGGTGTAGTACGACAGCACACGGAACAGCGCCAGGCTGTTGCGGCGCACGTACCCCCACATCGACCCGAACAGCCGGCTGGGCCGCACCGAGTCGTTGCGGGTCACCGGGACGTTCGCCAGGGCGAGGCGGCTGTTGCCGGCCTGGATCAGCGATTCCAGCGTGTAGGTGTAGGGCGTGGTGATGACCAGGGACAGCGCGGCCGCGCGCGAGTAGGCACGGAACCCGCTCGTGGCGTCCCCGACGGACAGCCCGGACAGGGACCGCACCACGCTCGTCCCGGCGGTCTGCAGCGCCCGCTTGACGACGCTGAACTCCGCGACGCGCCCTGTCTGTCGATCCCCCACCACGATGTCGGCCTCGCCGGCCAGAACCGGCGCGACCAGCGCGGGGATGCAGGAGGAGTCGTACTGGTTGTCGGCGTCGGTGTTCACGATGACGTCCGCACCCCGGCGCAGCGACTCCTCGATCCCGTAGGAGAACGCGGCCGCAAGGCCACGGTTGCGCGGGAAGCCGATCACGTGGTCGACGCCGCAGGCCAGGGCGACCTGCCGGGTGTCATCGGTTGACCCATCGTCGATGACCAGCCACTCCACGACGTCGAAGCCCGGGACCTCTCGGGGCAGGGTGCTCAGGGTCGCGGGCAGGTGGTCGGCCTCGTTCAGGCAGGGGATCTGGATGATCAGCTTCACGACAACCTCGCAGTGACGGGCGCGCCCCGCGGCAGGGCTCAGCATCGAGGATAACTGCCGCTGCCGCTCTGCCCTACTCCGTCGAGGGGCGCTCGCCCCGGGACCGGACCGCGCGGGCTGCCCTGCCGACGCCGAACAGGGCCGCCATCACCAGGTCCACGCCGAGCAGGACCAGGCGCGAGACGAGGCTGACAGTCAGGGCGGCCGGCGCCCCGATGGAGCCGGCGAGCGTCGCCACGAGGACTCCCTCGCGCACACCGGCACCGGCGGGAAGGGGCACCACGAGCACCCCGGCGACGAAGGCCAGCGCGAAGGCGCCCACGGTCGGCGCGAGGTCCGCTGCTCCGGCGCCGAGCGGGCGGGCAAGCAACCAGGCGTGCAGTCCGAACAAACCCCAGCAGGCGATCAACCAGGCGACGGACGCAGCCAGGGCCCGTCCGGGGAGCTCGACCGGTGGCGGGGTTCGGCCCGCTCGGGTGAAGGCCCACCTCAGGATCCGGTTCATCCAGCCCGGGCGCAGGAGTGCCGCACCCACGATGGCGGCCAGCAGCAGGATCCACAGCGCCATGGCCCGAGGCGCCCCGGCCCCGAACAGGACCAGGAGCCCGACCAGGCCGCCGGTGGCCACCGCGATCATGAGCGCGATCACGTAGCTGACGAGCATGGTCGAGCGGGCGATGCTCCGCCGCCGGCCGAGATCGGCCTGGATGGCCGCGGTCCACACCGACCCCGGGACGTACTTGCCCAGCTGCCCGGCGAAGAAGATCGTCAGCGCGGGGTGCACGGGCACGCGCTGGCCAAGGCCCGTCAGGACGACGCGCCATCCCATCCCGGAGCAGGTCACCGCCAGGGCCCCGGCGATCCCGGAGGCGAGGAGGTCGACCCACGACAGCTCCTGCAGGTCGCTGCGCACTGCCTGCCAGTTGCGCACGAGCGCCACCCCGAGGAACACGGCGACGGCCACCACCAGGACCAGCGACACGGTCCGCCCCCGCCAGCCGGCAGGAGGCTGCGGTGGGTCGGGCGCCAGGCCCGGGGTGGGGTCCGGGCCGGGGCCGGGGGTGGGGTCGGTCACTGCGGGGCGCGGGCGACCAGGACCAGCCCGGTCCCGGTGTCGGGGCGGCGGCGCTGCATCCAGATCCCGGGTGCGGAGGCCAGCTCAGTGGCCCTGCCCGACCACGACGGGGGCTGCAGGAACGAGCTGCTCTGCTCGGTGGCCGCGGCCACCGCGTCACTGCCGGCCTCCCGGTCCGCCCTGGCCAGCCGTCGCGCGGCGACCGTGTTGCGCACCCGCTCCAGACAGGTAGCCGACCGGGTAGCCCACGTGGGTGACCCGGACGTCGACCAGCCCGCAGTCGCCGGCCATCGCCGCGAGCCCCTCGGCCGAGTACCGCCGGAAGTGCCCCGCGATCTCGTCGGCGGCGCCCATGCGGTCGGGCCCGGACGGCGTCGAGATCAGCAGGGTGCCCCCGGGGCGCAGGCGGGCCGCCCACGTGGCCAGCGCCTCCTGGTCGGCGTCGATGTGCTCGATGACCTCGAACGCGCACACCAGGTCGAAGCGCTCGTCGGCTGGGAGGTCCTCCAAGGACGCGACCAGCCGGCCCGGAGCGCCCAGCTGCACCAGGCGCTGCTCGGTGATCGCCCGCGTGCGGTCGGACAGCTCCACGCCGGTGTACGCGCGGCCCGGCGCGAGCCGGCAGGCCACCGCACCCTCGCCCGGCCCGATCTCCAGCACGCTGGTCACGTCGCGACCCGCGAGCTCGCGAGTGATGACGTCCCAGCGCAAGTGGGCGTTGAAGGTCAGGGGCGGCAGCGCGACACGGCGACCGGGGGCAGCCGCGAGGCGGGCGTCGAGTCCCGCCGTGGACGACTCCGGCGAGAACTGCTCGGCGGCAGCGCGGGCACGGTCACGGGCCACGGTGAGCGACTCCTTGTCGAGGGCGAGGTGTCGCAGCGCGTCGGCGAGGGCATGCGGATCACCCGGCGGCACGGACACGACTGCGTCCCCGAGGGTACCTGCTGCCGGTGTCCGCGCGGTCACGACCGCACAGCCAGCGGCCAGCCCCTGGTAGACCTTGGTGGGGACGACGCGCTGGGCCTTGGGCCCGGTGCCGAAGATGCCCAGGCTCACGTCGTGGGCGGCGACCAGGTCCGGCAGGTCGTGGGAATCGACCCAGTCCAGCCAGCGCACGCGGGCGCTGCCGCGGGTCAGCTCGCGGGTCTCCGCGAGGTCCTGCCCGTGCCCGACCATGGTGAACTCGATGGGTTCGTCGCGAAGCAGGTCGATCGCCCGTCCGATCGTCGGGGCGCCCTGCAACGGGGTGAACAGGCCGAAGAAGACCACCCGGAGGGCGGGCTCGGTCGACACGAGGGCCGGCACCGTGGCGGGGGCCGGCACTGACTCGGGGGCCGGCACCGACGCCGCGCGATCTGCCGCCGCGAACCACTCCCGGCCCGCACCGACCGGTACGACCACCGCCCGCTCGCGCGCCGCCTCGGGCAGCATCTGCGCCTGGAGCGCGGTGTCGACGACCACCACGTCAGCGGCCCGCAGGGCGCTCCGGTCGACGAGATCGAGGATGCGCAGCTTCAGCCCACCGCCCAGGTTGCGATCGCGGACCGTGTCGGCCAGTCCCACGAGGTGGTCGAGGGCGATCACTGACCGCCGGTAGCGCAGGCGGGCCAGGTGCACGTCGGCGTGGCCCATGTACCCGACCAGCACGACGTCGGGGGCCGGCGCCCTACGCGATCCCCGGACCAGGCCGGCCCACGAGCGCACCTGGCGCCCGACCAGCCGCAGGGCCGCCGCAGGTGACCCCGCCGCCGCGACCTTGTCCGCGGTTGCCGCCCCCAGGGGCTCGTTGAGCTCCCGGACCTGCCACCCCCGGGCGGCGAGCCCGTCGCGCAGCACAGCAACACGGGGGTGCAGCGCGGAGTCGTAGGACCCGAAGACGAGCAGCCGCCGGCCATCTCCGCGCATGACCCACCTCCTCGCCGCTGTGAACCGACCGTGCAGTGTCGCCCGAGGGGTGCCGAAGACTCGGGGTCGTCGCACGATTCTCCCGCATGCGCAGCGCCCTCGCGGCCATCGAACGACGTCCGGGCAGCGCCTCCCCGGTACGGTTCGGCAGGTGACCACCGCGGACGCACGAGAGGCCTCGTCGCGCACGGTCCGTGCGGGGCTGATGTGGGCGATGCTCGGGGTCCTGCTGTTCTCGTTCTCCCTGCCCCTGACGAAGGTGGCAGTCGGTGGCTTCAACCCCTTCCTGACTGCAACGGGCAGGGCCGTCATCGCCGGGTCGTTGGCCACGGTCGTGCTGCTGGTGCGACGGGTCCCGGTCCCGCCGCGGCAGTACTTCCGGCCGCTGTTCTTCACGATGCTGGGCGCGGTCTTCGGATGGGCGATCCTGCTCGCCCTGGCCCTGCAGCGCACGACCTCGGCGCACGCCGCGGTGATCGCGGCCTTCATGCCCCTGACGACCGCGGCGATCGCCGTGCGTCGCGCGCAGGAGCACGTGAGCCGCCAGTTCTGGGTCGCGGCGCTGACTGGCACCGCTGCGCTGGTCCTCTTCGGCCTCAGCCGCGGCGGCGCCAGCGGGGGTGATCCCGTGGCTGACCTGCTCGTGGTCGGAGCGGTGCTCTCGTCGTCCTGGTGCTACGTCGAGGGCGCGGTGGTGACCCGGGTGTTCCCCGGCTGGCAGGTGATCTCGTGGGTCGTCGTCCTCGCCCTGCCGGTGACCGTCCCGGCCAGCATCGTCCTGTGGGTGACCACCAGCAGCGACTACGACACGACGACGGCGCAGTGGGCCAGCCTGATCATGCTCGGCCTGTCGTCGATCTACCTGGCGTTCTTCGCCTGGTACCGGGGACTGGCCACAGCCGGGATCGCCCGCGCGAGCCAGACCCAGCAGCTGCAGCCGCTGCTGACCCTGATCTGGTCGGCACTGCTGCTCGGGGAGGTCGTGACCGTGGGGACGGTCGCGGCGGCACTCGTGGTGATCGGTTCGGTCACCTGGGCCCTGCGCAGCCGCCCACCGCTGGCCGTCGCCCCGGAGGAGTGAGGCTACCCGTCGAGTGCGGGGCCGTACCGGTCCTCGGCCCGCCACCAGTCGTCACCCTGCCAGTCGCGCGGGCCCGGGATGACGACTGGGGTTCCGGCCGCCACCTGCTCCGCGTGGGCCTGAAGCGCCGCGCCGACGCGGGCCATCGCCGTCCGTAGCCTGGCCGCCCGCACCGCCTCCACCGGGTCCGGGCGCCGGCGGGAGATGTCGGCCAGCCGATGCTCCGCGCGGATCATCTGGCCATCGGGCGCGGAGTGCATGTCGGCGTAGACCAGCGCATCGGCCAGCAGCGACCGCTCCCTCGGGAACTGCGCGTCGAGGTCGAGCACCCCGTGCTGGGTGGCCAGCATGTCCGCCTCGGAGTGGTGCGCCACCAGGCTGCACAACCGCTCGGGCAGGCCGATCGAGCGCAGGTACAGCGCTCCGTCCAGGGGATGGAAGCCGGTCTGCGCGATGCGCGGGGCGTAGCCCACGTCGTGCAGCGTCGCCGCGGCCACGAGCAGCGCCGCCTCGTCCGCGTCGAACAGGACGCCCAGTCGGACGGCCATCGAGCCGGCGGTGCACACGTGCGCCAAGCGGGTGCCCTCGTCACCGAGGAGGTCGCGGGCGATCGTCTCCGCCTCGGCGCGTGTGGGCACGGCGGAGACGGTGGCGGGGCGAACCTCGTGCATGGCCATTGCCCGAATCATCGCGCGCGGGGCCTCAGACGACAAGGGGTGCACCCGGGCGAGCGCGGCGCGGTCGACAGGGCGGACCACCTGCCAGCGCATCGCCGGGCAGCCGGACGGCCCCGCCCCCCGATCTCACGGACATCCGGCCCCCCGCGCTGCTAGCGTCCTCATGGTGACGACCGACGAGCAGGTCCGCCGGCGCATCATCGACGTGGCTGCCGAGCTCTTCGCCCAGCACGGCTACGAGGGCGTCGGGGTGCGCCAGGTCGCCCAGGAGGTCGGGGTCTCCCAGTACCGCGTGCGCAAGCTGACCGGCGGTCGGGCGGAGCTGTTCGCCGCGGTCATGGCGGAGAAGGTCGTCTCCGACGCTGCGGACCAGATCGCGAGGGCCGCGCAGGGACCGGCATCGCTGGAGTCCATGCCACCCCTTGCGGTGATCATCGAGGCGGCCGGGGAGGTCTTCGCCAACCCCGCGCGCAGCTGGGACCTCCTGGAGCTCGAGGCCCTCACGCGTGCGCACCGTGACCCGCAGCTGCGCGTGATCGAGTCCGCGCGGATGCAGCGCCGCCTGGACAACATCAAGGCCCTGGTCCAACGCGTGCGGGCTGACGGCGGCATCGACGACAGCGTGGATACCGACGTGCTGGCGCGCTTCTCGCTCGCCCTCTCCGCGGGCCTGGCGATGGTGGACCCCGCCCTCGCGGGCCGCCCCCGACGGGAGGACTGGGACGCCCTGATGGCCCGGATCGGGGTGGCGGTGGCCCCCGCGGACATGCTGCTGGCTCCCGATGACAGCCCACGCGCGTACTGGCGCATCCGCGTGGACATCCCGGACCGCGCCGGTGGGGTGTCGCAGCTGATCCGCGCCGTGGGCGCCCTGAACACCTACTCCCTGGCGATGTCCATGATCGGCGCCCAGGACGGCACCCGGACGGTCGACCTGGCCGTGACCGCTCCCGAGTCCGTCACCGTGGAGACGCTGCGCGCCGCGGCGCTGTCGGCCGGCACCAACGCCTACGTCCGGCCCGGCTCCCCCGATGACGCGTTGGACCTGCCGACACGGATCATGGACGGCGCCACGGAACTGGTCGCGAACCCGGGCTGGGCCCCGTTCGCCGCAGAGGAGCTGATCGAGGCGGACCACGTCCGTGTGGTCGATGCGACGGAGGGAGAGGACGACAGGACCAACGTGCTGCGCCTTCAATGGACCCAGGATCGCCACGTGCTGCTCAGCCGCAGCTGGGCTCCTTTCGCCCGCGCTGAGCAGACCCGTGCCTCGGCGCTGCTGCGCCTGTTCGCGGCGATTGCCTCCGCCGCCGGCGACACGGATGCCCAGGGGTGGATCGAGCCGGTCAAGTCGGGCACCGTGTGGATCCGCCTGGCCCACCCCGAGGACGCCCACGCCGTGGCGGCGATGCACAAGCGCTGCTCGCAGCGGACCCTCTACCAGCGCTACGTCTCCTCCGGCGACTGGCAGGAGATCCAGATGCGCCGGCTGTCCGGCGGGCACAGCGGCGCCACGTTGGTGGCCGTGGGCGATGAGGGGACGGTCATCGGCTTGGGCAACGTGTTCCCCGAACGGTCGGGGGACGAGCACAGCGCCGAGATCGCCGTGCTCGTCGAGGACGCCCACCAGGGCGGCGGCGTGGGCACCGCCCTGCTGCGCCGGCTGGTGCGCCTGGCCGAGCGGCTGGAGTTCGGCGAGGCCGTCGCGGTCGTCCTGGCCGACAACACCGGGATGCTGCGCCTGCTGAACAGGATGGGCCTGGAGTGGACCTCGAAGGTCGAGGAGGGCATGGTCACGATGCGGGCGCCCCTGACGGGCCCCCATCAGGACCAGGCGCAGACGCACAACTCAGCAGGGTCCCCCGAGCGGGCCGCGGGCGACTGACGGCTACGCCCGCTGGCCCTCGATCAGCGCCCGACGCCGCGCTGGCATCTGGTCGGCGGTCCACCGCTGGTCCCCCAACGACGCCCGGGTGCTGACCTTGTGCGGCGCGGCGAACTCCACGGCGATGTCGATCGCCCGCAGCGAGTCGACCAGCCAGCGATCGCGCTCGCCGTGGGAGAAGAACTGGTAGGCCAACCCATCGCGGAAGGCGGTGAGGATCGTGGCCAGGGCGTTGAGGTCGCTGTACTCCTCGTCGGCCGCCACCGAGATCTGCACCAGGCCGTCGCGGGTGAACTCCCACGACGAGTCCCGCGTGTGACGCAGCTGCAGCTCGTGGGGATCCTCCGAGCGGCAGCCGAGCGTCATCTGATAGCGCATCAGCTGCACGTTGGCGGCATCGCCCATGTGCTCGTACATCCGGGTGGCCGAGTTGGTGAGCTCATGGCGCAGCCCGCCGTCGCCGACGAGGAAGACGGCGGTGTACGTGGCGTCCTCGAACTCCAGCAGAAGGTCGTTGAGCAGGGTCGCGGTGATCGAGTAGGCACGGTGCAGGGTGCCCAGCGACCAGCCCAGGTGGTCGGCGACGTCACGCAGGGTGAGGTCCTGGAACGCCGTCCCCGCGGCCAGCATCTCGCGTGCCGCAGCCCGCACGAGGGCTCGGCGCTCGGCCAGCTTGAGATAGGTCCCCACGGGAGGCACGGTATCCGCCTCGACCTGCCAATCACAACTCCAGTTGCACATTGCAGTTGTGATTTTGAGTTCTATTCAATTCCCAGTTAGCCTTTGCCTGCTCCGACACCCCCGTGGCGCCGGCATGCCGTGCGAGCTCGGGGGCGGAGTTGAAGGGCACCGAACCCACGGGGGTGGCTCGGTGCCCTTCAGCTCAGCCAGCGGGGCCCTTCTGCGACGTCCCGCCGCACGACATCTGGGACGTGACTGAGAACACGCGAGAACGCCCACACCATAGGCATTTCCGGCGTTCGTCGGAGTGCACCTCGTCGAGTGGGACACCCTGCTGCCCCTGGACCGGCCGATCCCGGTGGCCGCCCTCGAGGCCGCCGTCCCGGAGCTGCCGTGGCGCGGCTCGTACGCGCCCGCCCTCGGGCTCTCCCCACACGGGGCACAGCAGCTGGACCTGATGTGGGCCACCCACGCCGCATCGCCCGCCAGACGGCTCACCCGCTCCGCCTTGAGGTTGCTGCGACGGTAACGTGGCTGACCTAGCCACCATCGTGGTGGGCAGGAGGCAGTCACCATGCACGAGTTGTCCTTCCCGGCCGCGATCACGCTGCCGATCACCGACACCCTCGCCTCGATCCCGGCCAGGCGTGCCGCCGAGTCGCCGAACAGGCCCATGTACGCCCTGCGCGCCGGCGAGGGCTGGACCGATGTCACGGCCGCGGAGTTCAACGACCTCGTCCGGTCCGTGGCCCGGGGCCTCGTTGCGCGCGGCATCGAGGTCGGTCAGCCCGTGGCGATCCTCTCGCCCACCCGCTACGAGTGGACCGTCCTGGACTTCGCGCTGTGGACCGCCGGGGCGTTCGCGGTGCCGATCTACGACTCCTCCTCGGCCGAGCAGATCGAGTGGATCCTGCAGGACAGCGACGCCGTGGCCGTCATCACCGACTCGGCCCTCTCCGCCGACCGGGTCCGCGGCGCGACGCTGTCCGACCCGCCGCCGATCTGGGTGATGGACGACGGGCTGCTCGACGCCCTGGTCGCCGAGGGCACCGGCATCGCCGACGAGGTCCTGATCACCCGCACCGCGGCCGTCACGCCCCAGGACCCGGCCACCATCGTCTACACCTCCGGGACGACCGGGCGGCCCAAGGGCTGCGTGATCACCCACGAGAACCTGTTGTTCATCGCACGCACGCTCGTGGTGGGCACCGGTCCGGTCGTGACCACGCCCGGTGCCCGCACCGTGCTGTTCCTGCCCCTGGCCCACGTCCTGGGTCGGGGCGCCCAGGTCTACAGCGCCGAGGGCGGGATGCAGGTCGCCCACTGCCCGAACGTCAAACTCCTGGCCGGCGACATGCTGAGCTTCCGCCCGACCTACCTGGTGGGGGTCCCGCGGATCTTCGAGAAGATCTTCAACGGCTCCCAGCAGAAGGCCTACGAGGGGGGCAAGGCGCGCATCTTCGACCGGGCGACGGCCGTGGCCATCGACTACGGGCACGCCAAGTGGGCCGGCGGGCCCACACTCTGGCTGAAGGTCCAGCACGCCCTGTTCGACCGGCTGGTCTACAGCAAGCTGCGCGCCGCGATGGGCGGGGAGCTGCGCTACGCGATCACCGGCGGGGCCAGCCTCGGTGCGCGGCTCGGCAACTTCTACGCCGGCATCGGGCTGACAGTCATGGAGGGCTACGGCCTGACGGAGACGACCGCCTCGGGCACCTTCAACCGCGCCGAGGCCCCGCAGATCGGATCCGTCGGCCAGCCGATGGCCGGCACGAGCGTCCGGATCGCCGACGACGGCGAGATCTGGCTGCGTGGGCCCTACGTGATGGCCGGGTACCACAACAACCCTGACGCGACGGCCGAGGTGATCAACGCCGACGGGTGGTTCCAGACCGGCGACCTCGGCAGCCTGGACGCTGAGGGCTACCTGCGCATCACCGGGCGCAAGAAGGAGATCATCGTCACCGCCGGGGGCAAGAACGTGGCACCGGCGGTCCTCGAGGACCGCATGGGCGCGCACAACCTGATCAGCCAGGCGATGGTCGTCGGCGAGGGCAAGCCGTTCATCGGCGCCCTGGTGACCCTCGACCCCGACGCGCTGACCGCCTGGGCCACAGCGCACCACAAGGTGGGCCGCACGGCAGCCGAGCTCCATGACGACCCGGACCTGCGCGCGGAGATCCAGGCCGCCGTCGACGACGCGAACGCCGCGGTGTCCAAGGCGGAGTCCATCCGGGCATGGCGGCTGCTCGACGCGCAGTTCACGGAGGAGTCAGGCCACATGACCCCCACGCTCAAGCTCAAGCGCGCAGTGGTAGCCAGCGATCACGCCGAAGACATCGAGGCCCTCTACACCCGCTGACCGGCCAGGCCAAGATCACGAGTTGCTCCAGGTCTCGGGCGCGTCACGCGGTTCGCTCCAAGTCTCGGGCGCGAGTTCGGCCCGGTACTTGGATCAGATCGGGATCGCCCGCCGGGTCAGTCGTCGCTGCCGGGCTCGGGGGCCGTCCCGCCCAGGCGCGCCGGGTGCCACCACTGCCCGGTGCCGTCGGCGGGGTAGCTCTCCTGGGCCCGGCCGACCAGGTCGATGATGGATTCCCGCAGCCGTGCGGTGGCCTGCTCCGGGTCCCCGGAGGGATCCACCGGCTCACCCACGTGGATCTCGACCGGGATGCCGTACTGCTTCATGCTCGACCGCCGGTCGTAGCACCAGAGCCGTTGAGTGCCCCACAGCGCCATCGGGACCAACGGCACACCCGCCTCGTCGGCCATCCGCACCGCACCGGTCTTGAACGCCTTCGGCTCGAAGGACCGGCTCATCGTGGCCTCGGGGAACACGCCGACCACCTCCCCGGACTGCAGGGACTCCACCGCATGGGAGTAGCTGGCGGCTCCGGCATTCCGGTCGACCGGGATGTGATGCATGCTGCGCATGATCGGGCCGGCCACCCGGTGGCGGAACACCGATTCCTTGGCCATGAACCGGACCAGCCGGTCCGAGGGACGGGCCGCGTAGCCGGCGAAGATGAAGTCCAGGTAGCTGACGTGGCTGCTGGCCAGGACGGCACCGCCCGTGCGGGGCAGGTGCTCGCCCCCGTGGACCCGCACCTTGAGCCCGAGGGCGGCAAAGGCTCCGTAGCCCACGAGCAGGACGGGCGGATAGACGAGGTCGGCCATCCCGACAGCCTAGGACTGGCGGCCGGGGTTCGCCGACCAGGAGGAAGATCCAGGTGGAGCGGCGGTCAGCCGGGGCCCAGGACGAGCACCACCCGCGCCCCCCCGAGCGCACCGGTGCCACGCTCCAGCCGGCCACCGGAGGCATCAGCCAGTCGCTCGGCGATCGCCAGCCCGAGGCTCGTGGACCCCGTGCGCTCCCCGGGCGCACCCTGCGGGTCGAGACCGGGGCCGGCATCCTCGACGCTGACCGCGACAAGGCCCCCGGCGTCCGCCCGCACGGCCAGCCGCAGGGCGACGCCCTCGTCGGTGTGCACGAACACGTTCTGCAGCAGGATGTCCACCGCCGTCGTGAGGTCGTACTCGGTCAACCGGACCGGGAGCGGGCCGGCATCGGTGCCCTCCACCGCCATGTCGCGGCCCTGGTACTCGGCGAGGACCGCCCAGAAGGCCGCACGGTCAGCGACCACGGCAGCGGCATCGCACGATGCGCGCAGTCCCTCCCGGCTGGTGCGCCGGGCGCTGGTGATGATCTCGTCCGTGGTCCGCTGCAGGGTCAGGACATCATCGTTGAGTCGCTGGCGCACGACCGGATCGGCCACCGCGTCGACGTCGGCGGCCAGGACGGTGAGCGGCGTGCGCAGCTGGTGGGCGAGCTCGGCGGCTGCCGCCCGCTCCTCCTCGAGAAGCTCCTGGACCCGGGCGGCCAGCCGGTTCAGGGCCACCCCGACGTCGTCGACCTCGCGGATCGTCGACGGCTCGGCCCGGGCGGTGAGGTCCCCGGCCGCCATCACGTCGGCCGTCCCCGCGAGCCTGCGGATCGGCGCGGCCGTGCGCCGGGCCAGCTGCCAGGCGGCCAGCCCCGCACCGACCAGGAGCAGCGCGCACAGCCCGGCCAGCGCAAGCAGGCGGGGTTCGATCCCCTCGTGCATCTGCTCGGGACTGGCCACTGCGAGCACCACACCGGCCTTCTCGTCGAACACGGCCGGAGCCGCCGCGTATCCGCTGCTCCCGGTGTCGATCGATGCCGCATTCCCACCCTTCGCCGAGGCCACCACCCCGGCCGCCTCGGCCGGCACCGGACCGCCGACCACGGTGCCGTTGGGGTAGACCAGGATCACCTCGCCAGGGTCCCCGGGGAGCTTGATGACCGGTGCCGAGCTGTTGTCGTCGGCAGTGCCACCCGTGGCGGCCGACTCCCAGCCGTCGGCCAGGACGCGCGCCTGGTCGGCGAGCGCTGACAGGTTGGCCCCGCGCACGAGGTCGCGGGCGGACAGGGCCAGCGGGATCACGAGGACCGTGGCCGCGACGGTGACCACCAGCAGCGCGAACGTGACCAGGCGGCGGTACATCAGTCCTCGGCTGGGGCGGCGGCGGACCGGTCCTCGAGCATCACGCCGACCCCTCGGTTCACGTGGATGAACCGCGGATCAGCCGGGGTGTCGCCGAGCTTGCGACGCAACCATGACAGGTGCACATCGACGGTCCGGGCAGCGTCAGTGCGCTGCCAGACCTCGCGCAGCAGCTCGCTGCGGCTGACCACCCGGCCGGGGTTCTCGGCGAGGTAGGCCAGGAGGTCGAACTCCAGCTTGGTCAGCTCCACCGGCCGGCCATCCACCTCGGCGGTCCGGCGGGACCGGTCGACCCGCAGGCCCCCGACCCGCAGGGGCGGCTCGATGACCTGGTCGCTGCCCGCGGAGACCCGGCGAAGCACGGCCCGGATGCGCGCCTCGAGATGTGCCGGGTCGTAGGGCTTGATCACGTAGTCGTCGGCGCCGGCGTCGAGCAGGCGGACGATCAGCCCCTCGTCGTCGCGCGCCGTGGCCACGATCACCGGGACCTCGCTCACCGAGCGGATCATCCCGAGCAGCCGCTCCCCGTCCACGTCGGGCAGGCCGAGGTCGAGCACGACCGCATCGGGGGACCCGGTGAGCATGGACTGCAGGCCGTCCAGCCCGGTACCGGCGGAATCCACCGCGTGGCCGCGGCTGTGCAGGGCGCGCACGACAGCCGTGCGGATCCCCGCGTCGTCCTCGATGAGCAGAACATGGGCCACAGGGCGAGCCTAGGTCCTCGTCAGGCGCTCGAGTCGCAGGGCGGCCGCGGGGCACATCGCCACCGCCAGCCTGGCGGGGCGCACCAACGAGTCGGGGATGACCTCCCCGCGGGTGGTGACCCCGATCGGGTAGCCCCAGGTGTCGAGGTCGATGCGCTCGCCGATCGCGGCGGCGCACACCCCGTGGCCGGCGCACCTCTCCCAGTCGACGGCCAGGACGTGCCTGCCGGTGCCAGTGGGGCCGCTGGGGTGGGTCGCGGTCATCGGTCCTCGCCGATCAGGTCCAGGGCGCTGCGCACCGCCGCAACAGCGGCAGACGGGTGCGCGCAGATCCCCCGGCCGTCCACCTGCGCCATCAGGCCCTCGACCTCGGCGCGACGGCTCATCCCGCCACCCACGTCGGCGATCGCGCCGGCCAGGGCCGGGAGTCCCCGCCAGCAGGGTCCGCACTGGCCCGCGGTGCCCTCGGCGAGCTCGCGGGCGACGCCGGCCAGGGCGTCCCAGGCCGGCAGGTCCTCGGGGATCCACACGAACGCACCGGCTCCCCAGCGCCCGCCCAGTTCCGCAAGCGCGTCCCGGGTGAGCTCCATCCCGGCGGTGAGCCCGTCCCACGGCACCCAGCGCCCGTGCCAGCCCCCGGTGATCAGGACCTCGGGAGCACCGACGAGCCCCCCGGCGGCCTCAGCCAGGTCGGCCAGCGTGCTGGTGTCGGGCAGCTCGACCACCCCGGGGTCGCGCACGGCACCGGACGCGCTGGCCAGCGCGGAGCGACCCGTGATGTCACGTGCGGCCAGTGCCATCCGGGCGAAGGTCTCGGCGTTGCTGAGCAGCACGTGGGAATGCCTGCGCGCCACGCCGGTGCGGATCGAGGGGGACGGCCGAGGTCGGCCGGCAGGGCCGGTCCGCCAGTGACCGCCCGGATCACAGCCGTCGCCTCGCCGGCGACGAACGATGCCGGGCCGATCGACAGCTCGATCGGCAGGCCGTCCCGGCGCTCGGCGAGGACGACCGCCAGGGAGGTCGCGAGGTCCGGTCGGTCGGCACTGATCCGCACGATGATCCGGGAAGCCCCCAGGGCGCGGGCCGCGGTGACGGCACCATCGAGGACCAGGTGCGGGACATGGCCGAGCAGGACGCCATCCTTGCCGCTGGCCGTCTCCCCCTCGGCACCGTTGACGATCACGTGCGAGACCCGAGTGCCCGCCAGTGAGGCAAGCTTCCGGTCGGTGGGGAAGGCTGCGCCACCGGCCCCGACCACCTCGTTGGCAGCCACGCGGGCGATGAGCTCCTCGATGCCGGGGGCCGGGGCGGACCCCCAGCGCCGCTGGTGCTCCCGCCCGTTCACGGGACGTCCGGGCTCGACACCGGCCAGGAGCAGAGTTCCCGGGGCGAGCAGCTCCCTGGGGAGCTGACCGGGCAGCCGGCCCGGGAGGGCGAGTCCGGGCAGGCCCGGGGCACGTCGGGAACCCGGCGTGGGCAGCGGCCAGTTCGCGGCCCCCTGGGGCGCACCTGTCAGGTGGTCAGTCATCGCACGACCCCCGCCCCGACCAGATCGGCGCGCACGGCCGGAACGCTCCGCGGCCGTACGAGGACTCGGATCGACAGGCCGAACAGGACGACCGCCACGCTGACCAATGCGACGGCCTGCATGACCGCCCCATCAGTGCCGACCAGGAGCCCGTGACCCACGGCCAGTGCCCACACGGGGTAGGCCAGCAGATGGGCCCGGCGCCAGAGCCGCGGGGTCCGCATCCGCGTCGCCGTCGTGACAAGGACGACGATCAGGAGGTCGACGGCCAGCGTGCCGAGGGCGACCCCCCATCGCTGCCAGCCGGCGACTCCGGGCAACAGGGCGGCTGGCCAGTCAAGGGTGATCCACCTGTCCAGCAGCGCCAGGACGATGTGCGCGGCGATGAGCAGCGTCCCGGCGACGGAAGCCGCCCGGTGCACGCTGATGCTCGACAGCCGCGCTGTGGGACGCAATCGCGGCCCGACCAACCCGAGTAGGACCGACACTGTCAGCAGGCCCACAGCGACCAGCCCGCTGGAGCGCATGACGAACCATGTCCACGGCACCTCGCTCACGCTGCCCCCTCCATCTCGGGCCACTGGCCCACCGTGCGGGCGGTTGCCCCGCCTGAGCCCGACCATCGTGTGAACAGCCCGTGCAGCCCGCGGTCCGCGAACCACGCAGGCGCGTCACCGTCCAGCAGCATCCCGGCGGTGGCAGCGACGTTGGCCGCAGTCGCGCTGGCGGCCAGCGCCGAGACAGCCCACCAACCGGTGTCCGCGCTGCGCCCCGTCCGGGGATCGATGAGGTGGTGGGCCGGGCCAGCCGTCGTGAGCCAGCGGCGGCGGCCCTGGCCGCTCGTCGCCAGCCCCCCGTCGGTCATCTGGATCGCCCGCTCTGGCAGGCCCGGGACCTCGTGGTCGGCGCTGACGACCCAGCCCGGGGCCTCGGCGACGACGCGCAGGTCACCACCCATGTTCGCGATCACGTCGAGGCCGAGTTCGTCGGCGATCCGCTCGGCAACCTCGTCTGCCAACCAGGCCTTGGCCGTCGCGCCGAGATCGAGTGCGACCCCCACGGGGATGCGCACCCGCCCGTGTGACACCTCCACCTCGCGCCACGACCCTGCGTGGAAGGCAGCTGGGAGTTCCGTCTCCAGGACGGCGACGTCGCCAGCGGCCCAGGAGCGGTACCCGGCGGCATCCACCTGCCGGCCGAGGCACGGGTCGACCATGCCACCCGTGGAGTCCGCGGCGGCCAGGGCCACCTCGACGAGCTCCACGAGCAGCGCGCTGGCAGGGACCCACTGCCCGGCGGCCCGGTTGACGCGCGAGATCTCGGAGTCCGCCCGGAACCTGCTGGCCACCTGCTCGAGCCGGGTGACCTCAGCCATGAGGATCCGCTCGGCGCGGCGGACACTGGCCATGTCAGCTGATCCCGGCAGGGTCACAGCCAGCGTGGTGCGCCAGCGCTGCTCCACGATCTCGACGACGCTCATGAGGTCTTCGACGTGGCCTTCGGGGCGGCCTTGGGCGCAGCGGGAGCGGGAGCCGGTGCGACGACCGTCCGGGAGGGCCGGGGCTTGGGTGCCGACCGGACGGTCGGGCGCTGGGGGGCGGCCTTGGCACGAGGGGCACGAGGGGCGCTACCCTGCGCCGCCGGGACCCGGACGTAGACCTTGCGGTGCACGACCACGGGCTTGGGCGTGACGTGGCGCTCCTCGATGAGCGTGACCACCACGGGCCGGGGCACCGTGACGTCGCTGGCCGGGTCCGCGACAACCTGCGCCGCGGCCTCCAACGCCGCCTGCTGCGACCACTGGTCGGACATGTCGGCAGCAAGGACCCCGACCGCCGCTCCTGCCCCGACTACGAGCGCACCGCTGCTGACGACGGCCACACCCCGCTTGACTGACTGCTTTCGACTCATGTCATCCATGGTCGGCCACGGTCCGGCAAGCCATCAGGGCCACATCTGTCAAGGCTGCGTCAAGGCCCAGGGACCGCAGCCTTGACGCAGGGATTCCCCCGCGCGGACCGGGGTGCAGGGCAGAATGAGGCCAGCCAACGACCCATGAGGGGGAATCGGATGCGCAGCGTGATCGGATGGATGGCGGCCATGTTCGCCAGCGCCCTGCTGGGTGCCGCGGTCTACCAGACCGTCCTGGCCAAGCCCCTGCCAGAGCTGGACCCGACTGCCACCGTGGAGACGATCAGCCGCGACCCCAGCCCGGGGCCGACCCTGTACCGGACCGAGGTCCGCACGGTCGTGGAACCGACTCCCACCGTGACCGTCGAGGAGCAGGTCGTGGTCCAGGAGGAGGCCGTCCAGGTGACGGCGCCCCGGACCTCCCCACCCGCACCCGCCAGGACGACGACCCCGCGGCCCAAGCCCCGGGCCACCGCCGAGCGCGAGGACGACTCCGCCGAGAACAGCGACGATTCGGAGAAGGACGCCGAGGAAGCCGAGAGCGCAGAGAAGTCCGCGAACGAGTCTGACGAGCCCGACGTCCGACGACTGACCGAGTCCGACGACTGACCGATTCGGCGGTCGTTGCCCTCAGGCGGGACCCGCCGATGTGGCCTCGCCGATCGCCCCGACCCGCTGAGCGGCTCGGATCTCAGCGAGGTCGGCGGGGTCCACGATGAGGTCCACCGTGGAATCGCCATCCGCCACCGGGTCGCCGGCACCTTCCCGCGCCTCGCCCATCGTGCTCGGAGTCTGCCTCGACGGTCGCCGGTCGGTCGGGTCTGCGTCCGGCCTGGCGGTCCACCGTCACAGGGTCGGACCCCCCGGACGCCGATGCCTTCTCTGTGGACGCCGACGCCGGCTCGGCCGGTGCCACCACGACGGGGATCGCGAGCGACTCCCGGACCGGCCGGGGGGTGCGTCGAGTGGCCGGAGCAGGTTGCCGCCCCGCGGCCCGCTCCACGCCGGTCGCGGTGACCTCGGCCTCGGCCGACGTGGGGGCGGGGTCCGTCACCTCGGCGGGATCCGTCACCTCAGCCGGTTCCGCCACGCCACGCGCGGCCAGCCGAAGTCGGCGGGTCTCGGCTCGCCGCTCGGCCTGGTGCAGCTCCCAGGTCAGCCGAAGGGACTGGAACGCCGCCTCAGCGAGGAATCCCAGCAGGACCAGGCCCGCAGCCGCCGCGGACGCGGGCAGCAGGCGGGGGCCAACCTCGGCCAGCCGACCACCACCGAGCGAACCGGAGGACAGCAGGACCAACCCGCCCACGAGCGCGGCGACCACACCGGCCAGGCCCGCACCGGAGATGGCCGCACCCGTCAGCGTGGGCAGGTCCCGGCCCCACCGGATCCGCCCGGCAAGTACACCGAGAGCAACCGGCACCAGCATCAGCGCCGGTCCCCAGACCGGCACTGTGGTCGGGATCGCTGCCAGGATGGGCAGGGCGGGAAGGGTCTCGACCTGCCCGCCGAAGGCGTTGAGCGCTCCCGCCGAGCCCAGGTCGAAGCCCGGCCCGACGATCAGGGACATCGCCCAGATGTCCAGGGTCGGAAGGCAGAGGGCACCCAGCACTGTCAGCGCCAACTCGCCGACCGGCCCGGCGTCCAGGTCAGCCATGGTCCCGGCGATCTGCCCGACGTGCCGGACCAGGCTCACCGTGACGAGCAGCCCCCCCGCGGCGAACAGCCCGACCACCGCGACCAGGCCGCCCAACGCGGTCCGCCACGCCGAGTCCGAGACCTGGGACCTCGCCCAGGCCACCAGCTCCGCCTCCCGCGCGATCCCCCACGTGGCTCCGACAAGGGCGACCGCGCCGGTCCAGACGAACGCGGCCGGCGGGCTCGCGCCCGTGCCGGGGCCGGCGGCAAGCCACGCGACACCAGCCCCGCCGGCGCCGTAGACGAGGGCGCAGGAGACGACGACTGCGACGGCCTCACGAGGCGTGGTCCCGGCGAGCAGGCGGCCCGCCCATCGGCCACCGCGCCTGGTGAGCAGGAGCCCGAGCAGGAGGGCCCCGAGGGGCAGGAGTGTCAGCGTGCGGTCGCCGATCTCCAGGGGAACCTGATGGGCGCCCAACCAGACCGATCCCGCCGCACGCCACGCGGCGGCCGAGTCGCCCGCCGAGTTGGGCGAGACGGCCCACGCGAGCATCACCAGGCACGTCACGAGGGCGACACCGACGAGCAACGCCCAGAGCCCGGCCGCGACGCCCGCAACGACGGGTCGCCGGGACTGCTCAGCGGCGTCGACCTCGACGTCGAGCAACTCTGGATCGTGCACGCTCACCCCGGGATTCTCCCCCACCCGGGGTCGTGGCCGGCACCGACCACCCGCGTGTCGCGGCCCCGGGCGGGTGAACATGGCGGTGCCCCGACCACGAGCGGCCGGGGCACTCACGCAGGGTCAGCGACCGAGCACCTCACGCATCAGGCGCGCGGTCTCCGAGGGGGTCTTGCCCACCCGGACGCCCACGGCCTCGAGGGCCTCCTTCTTGGCCTGGGCTGTGCCCGAGGAGCCGGAGACGATGGCGCCCGCGTGGCCCATCGTCTTGCCCTCGGGGGCAGTGAACCCGGCGACGTACCCGACCACCGGCTTGGTGACGTGCTCGGCGATGAAGGTCGCCGCGCGCTCCTCGGCGTCGCCGCCGATCTCGCCGATCATCACGATCGCCTCGGTCTGCGGGTCGGCCTCGAAGGCGGCGAGGGCGTCGATGTGGGTCGTGCCGATGATCGGGTCCCCACCGATGCCGATGGCGCTCGAGAACCCGATGTCGCGCAGCTCGTACATCATCTGGTAGGTCAGGGTTCCGGACTTGCTGACCAGTCCGATCGGCCCAGCACCCGCGATCGAGGCCGGGATGATCCCCGCGTTGCTCACGCCCGGGGAGATGATGCCGGGGCAGTTGGGTCCGATGATCCGGGTCGTGCCGCGGTTCACCGCATCCTGGAAGAAGGCAGCCGTGTCGTGCACCGGGACCCCCTCGGTGATGACCACGACGAGCGGCATCCCGGCGTCGATGGCCTCGGTCACCGCCCCCTTCGTGCCGCCCGGGGGCACGAACACCACCGAGACGTTGGCGCCCGTGGCGGCCATCGCCTCGGCCACAGTGCCGAACACCGGGAGCTCCGCGTTCGGGAAGGCCACGGTCTGGCCGGCCTTCTTCGGGTTCACCCCACCGACGACGGTGGAGCCGGCTGCGAGCATCAGCGTGGTGTGCTTCATGCCCTCGGAGCCGGTCATCCCCTGCACGATCAGGCGCGAGTCGCCATCAAGGAAGATCGCCATGGTCCTACCTCACTTCCCTGCCGCGAGCTGCGCCGCCCGGCGGGCGGCCTCGTCCATCGTCTCGACCAGTTCCACACCCGGGATCTGCGCGTCGCGCAGGATCGCCCGGCCCTCCTCAGCCCGGTTGCCGTCGATCCGGCAGACCAGGGGCTTGTCGACCGGCTTGCCGGCGTCGGCCAGCATTGCCAGCGCGAGCTTCACGCCGTTGGCGACCTCCACGCAGGAGGTGATGCCGCCGAACACGTTGACGAACACCGACTTGACCGACGGGTCGGTGAGCACGATGTCCAGGCCGTTGCTCATGACCTCGGCGCTCGCCCCACCGCCGATGTCCAGGAAGTTGGCCGGGAGCACCCCGCCGAACTCCTCGCCGGCGTAGGCCACGACGTCCAGGGTGGACATGACCAGCCCGGCACCGTTGCCGATGATCCCGACCTCACCGTCGAGCTTGACGTAGTTGAGGTCGAAGGCCTTCGCCCGCAGCTCGATCGGATCCGTCATCGCGGTGTCCACCAGGTCGGCGTGCGAGGCGTGCCGGTAGTGCGCGCTCTCGTCGAGGGAGACCTTGCCGTCGAGGGCGAGCACGCGGCCGTCGGTGGTCTTCACGAGCGGGTTCACCTCGACGAGGGTCGCGTCCTCCTCGACCAGGACGACCCACAGCTTCACCAGGACGTCGGCAACGGCGTCGGCGACGTCAGCCGGGAACTTCGCTGCCGCGACGATCTCGCGGGCCTTCTCCGGCGGGCAGCCCTCGAGGGCGTCGACGCGGATCATCGCCAGCGCCTCGGGGTTGTCCTTGGCGACCTGCTCGATCTCCACGCCGCCCTCGACGGAGGCCATGGCCAGGAAGGTCCGGTTGGCCCGGTCGAGCAGGAACGAGACGTAGTACTCCTCGGCGATCTCCGCGGCCTCGGTGACCAGGACCTTGTGCACGGTGTGACCCTTGATGTCCATCCCGAGGATGTCAGCGGCGCGCGCGCTGGCCTCGTCCTCGCCGTCGGCGAGCTTGACACCACCGGCCTTGCCGCGACCGCCCACCTTCACCTGCGCCTTGACCACCACGGTGCCGCCGATGCGGCGCGCGGCCAGGCGGGCAGCATCGGGGGTCTCGCAGACCGCTCCGGGCACGACGGGGACGCCATGCTTGCCGAACAGGTGCTTGGCCTGGTACTCGTACAGATCCACGCGGGACTCCTCACCGACGAAGGGACGCGGACCACACTAGTTGGGTCCCACGCCCGACCCGACGGCCGGTCCCCACTTCTGCGACGAGCGGCGCAGAAGGTGCGTCAGGCGGCGTGGGCGACGTTTTCCCTGACCCAGTCGACGATCTCGTCGGTGCGGGTCCCGGGGGTGAAGACGTGGGCCACGCCCATCTCGTAGAGCATCGGGATGTCGGCCTCGGGGATGATCCCGCCGCCGAAGACGCGGATGTCACCGGCGCCGCGCTCGCGCAGCATCTCGATGACCGACTTGAACAGCGTCATGTGCGCACCGGACAGGATGCTCAGGCCGATCCCGTCGGCGTCCTCCGCGATCGCGGTGGCCACGATCTGCTCCGGGGTCTGGTGCAGGCCGGTGTAGATGACCTCGATCCCGGCGTCGCGCAGCGCGCGCGCCACCACCTTCGCGCCCCGGTCGTGACCGTCCAGTCCCGGCTTGCCCACGATGACCCTGATGTGCTCGGCGTTCGGTGTGCTCATGGGCAAATCGTAGCCCTGCCCGGTGGGCGCAGGCCGCGTCAGGATGCGCTACCGTGCCCGGGTGCCGAGCAGCAACCAGGCCCCCCGCGCCCAGGACCCCAGCGGTCCAGGTGATGTGCGGGCCTCCGGGGGTCGGATCCGCCGCGCCAGTCGCGCCACGGGCCGCGGCCTGCGCAGGGCCACGAACCCCTCGGTGATCCGCGGTTCGGCCATCGAGGTCGCGTGGACCGCCACCCACATCGTGACGTACCCGCTCGGAGTGCTCGAGGAGCAGGTGCGCCAACCCGAGGAGCGGCTCAACCTCGACGGCCTCGACCCGATCAAGCGCGGCCTGATCATCGGAGACGTCGAGAACGCCGGCACCCCGATCATCCTGATCCACGGAGTCGTGGACAACCGCTCGGTCTTCGCGATGCTCAAGCGCGGGCTGCGCCGGCGCGGGTTCGGCCGCATCATCACCCTGAACTACTCGCCCCTGACCGACGACGTGCGGGTGGTCGCCGGTCGTCTCGAGGCCCTGGTCGAGGCGCTGTGCATCGAGACCGGCTACGAGCGTGTGCACGTCATCGGGCATTCGATGGGCGGACTCGTCGCGCGCTACTTCGTCCAGCGGATGGGCGGGGACTCCCGCGTGCACACGCTGGTGACCCTCGGCACACCACACCAGGGAACTGCCCCGGCGAACTTCGTGCCGCACCCCGTCGCCCGGCAGATGCGCCCCGGCTCGGACATCATGACCGAGCTGGCCGCCCCCTCACCGGGGTGCCGCACCCGGTTCGTGGCCATCTGGTCGGACCTCGACCAGATGATCATCCCGAAGTCCAACGCGCGCATCGAGCACGCGGACCTCAACGCCCGCAACGTGTTCGTGCCCTGCGTGGGCCACAACTCACTGCCCGTCGACGGCCGGGTCGTCCACGAGATCTGCACGACGCTGGCCCACGTGGACCAGCGACGGCTCGACGGTGGCTGAGGGGGCGACCTCGATCGCCAGCGCCCCGAGCCGCCAGGGCAACCCCCCGCGCACCCACCGCTGAGAGCCGGCGCTACAGCTTCTCGACCGGGGCGTAGCGCAGCAGCAGGCGCTTGACGCCCTCGGAGCCGAAGTCGACCGAGGCCTCCGCCTTGTCTCCACTGCCCAGGGTGCTGACCACGGTGCCCATGCCGAACTTGGGGTGCAGGACCCGGTCCCCGGCGGACAGGGAGATCACGGCCCGGGCAGCCGGGCTGCGCTCGTAGCGGTCTGCGGCAGCCGACAGTGCCGGCGCCGAGCCGTAGCCGCCGGAGGATGGTCCGGTGTACCGCGCGGGCTCCTCGCGCTCCCAGCGGATCAGCTCGGTGGGGATGTCAGCCAGGAACCGGGACTCCGGGTTGTAGCTCGGCGCCCCCCAGGCCGATCGGCTGATGGCCCGGGTGACATAGAGGCGCTCCCTGGCCCGGGTGATGCCCACGTAGGCAAGGCGCCGCTCCTCGGACAGCTCGAAGGGGTCAGCCATCGCCCGCATGTGCGGGAACACGCCGTCCTCCATCCCGCTGAGGAACACCACAGGGAACTCCAGGCCCTTGGCGGTGTGCAGGGTCATCAGGGTGACCACGCCCTCGTGGTCCTCGCCCTCGGGGATCTCGTCGGCGTCGGCCACCAGCGCCACCCGCTCGAGGAAGTCGCCCAGGGTGCCCGACCCGTCGCCAGCCTGCTCGGCGTCCCGGGTGAACTCCGCGGCCACCGCCTCGAACTCTGCGACGTTCTCCACCCGGACCTCGTCCTGCGGATCGGTGGAGGCCTGCAGCTCGGCGAGGTATCCGGAGCGCTCCAGCACCGCGCGCATGATGTCGGCCGGACCTGCGCCGGAGTCCACGACGGCCGCGAGGTCGTCGAGGATCGCGACGAACGCGGCCACGACCGTGGCGCTGCGACCGGCCATCCCGGGGATCTCGCCAGCCCGGCGTAGGGCCTCGCCGAAGGTGATGCGCTGCGCCTCCGCGAACCCGGACACGTAGGCCTCGGCGCGGTCGCCGATGCCCCGCTTGGGCACGTTGAGGATCCGGCGCAGGCTGACGTCGTCGGCCGGGTTGGCCACGACCCGCAGGTAGGCAAGGACGTCGCGGATCTCCCGACGCTCGTAGAAGCGCGTGCCACCGACGACCTTGTAGGGCAGGCCGGTGCGGATGAACACCTCCTCCAGCGCCCGGGACTGGGCATTCGTCCGGTAGAACACCGCCACGTCTCCGGGCCTGGCCAGGCCCTTGTCCGAGAGCCGGTCGATCTCGTTGCCGACGAACGCGGCCTCGTCGTGCTCGGAGTCCGCGACGTAGCCGACGATCTGCTCACCGGCGCCGGCGTCGGTCCAGAGCTTCTTGGCCTGGCGGTCGGAGTTGCGCGCGATCACCGCGTTGGCTGCCGAGAGGATCGTCTGGGTCGAGCGGTAGTTCTGGTCGAGCACGATCTGGCGGGCGTTGGGGAAGTCGGTGCTGAACTCCACGATGTTGCGCACGGTGGCGCCGCGGAACGCGTAGATCGACTGGTCGGAGTCGCCGACCACGACCAGCTCCCCGGGCGGGATCTCGCCTTCGGGCCGGCCCACCAGCTCCGAGACCAGCCGGTACTGGGCGTGGTTGGTGTCCTGGTACTCGTCGACGAGGATGTGCCGGAACCGACGGCGGTAGTGCTCGGCCACATCGGGGAAGCCGACCATCAGGGCGACCGTATGCCCGATCAGGTCGTCGAAGTCCATGGCCTGGGCCCGGGCCAGCCGGGTCTGGTAGGCCGAGTAGACGTCGGCCAGCGTCGTCTCGGTGTCGTTGGTGGCCTGGGAGCGGAATGCGTCGGGGTCGATCAGCTCGTTCTTCAGCCCGGAGATCTTGTTCAGCAGGCCGCGGGGCGGCATCCGCTTGGGGTCGAGGTCCAGGTCGCGGGACACGAGGGTGACCAGGCGCAGGCTGTCTGCCTGGTCGTAGATCGAGAAGCTCGACTTCATCCCGAGCCGCTCGGCCTCCCGGCGCAGGATCCGCACGCAGGCCGAGTGGAACGTCGAGACCCACATCGCCCGCGCCCTGGGCCCGACTGCGACCTCGACGCGCTCGCGCATCTCGGCGGCGGCCTTGTTCGTGAACGTGATGGCCAGGATCTCACCGGGCCGGGCGTCCCCGGTGGCCAGCAGGTGGGCGATCCGCCGCGTGAGCACGCGGGTCTTGCCCGACCCGGCGCCGGCGACGATCAGCAGTGGCCCCCCGCGGTGCTCGACGGCCTCGCGCTGCGGCGGGTTGAGGTCGGAGACGAGGTCCACCATCTCCGCAGCCCGCTGGGCCTCCCGCTGGACCCGTCGGTCCGCCACCTGGGCGTCGGCGCCCCCCTTCGCCGCAGCGACCGCGGCGCGGACCATGTCCGCAGCCCGTCCGGCCTCGGCTGCGCGGGGGCCGTCCTGGGCAGGGCTGGTCAGCGGGGCCAGCGTCGGGCCAGCGGCGAACAGGGCCCCTTCGTCCGCCTCGCGATCGGCCTCCCGGTCAACGGCCTCAGCGGGCATGGTCGTCCGCGGGAGACGGGGCAGCAGGTCGTCCGCGAGCACCTGAGGAGTCTACGTTCCCGGGCCGACACCGCAGCGGCAGGTGACCTTCGCCTCAGCGAACGCGGACCTTCTTGCGCGGCGCCCACGTGGCCCCGCCCGGGTTGGCCACGGAGACCGACATCCAGTACTTGCGGCCCTTCTTCAGGCCCTTGATGGTGCACGCGCGTGCCGTGGGAGCCGCTGAGCAGGACCCGGCCACGGCGGCCCCGCGCTTGGCGCTCATGAGCGCCTCGACGCGGTACCCGGTCACCTCCGCTCCGCCCGGCCGGCTCGGCGCCTTCCACCGCGTCGTGACCGCGCGACGAGCGGACTTGACCGTGACCGAACGCGGCTTGGTCGGCCGCGCGATGGCCTGGGTCGGCTGAGCTGGTGCGGCCACGGAGAAGCTGCTGCTGCCCGGTGCGTACCCGATGACGGTGGCCGCGAGGTTCGCTGCTCCCAGCGACGTGCCCAGCGCGACCGACCCGTCCGATCCCAGCGGGACGACCACCGTGGCCGTCGTCGTTCCGATGGGCGTCGACACCTGGCCGGGAGGCCGAGGGGCGCCCGAGGACCATACGGCCAGCGTGGCCGGGGCATTGCTCGACGAGGTGACCTGCAGCACGACCGCACCGACCCCCGCGGGCACCAGCCCGGCGACAGCTGCGCTCGGGTACAGGGAGCGGCCCGCGAGGCTCCGGCACCGACCGGTGAGCCCGGCGCCGACGCCGGCCGCGGTGTCGAGGATCACCGTCGGGGTGACTGGGACTGCTCCCGGGACGGCGCTGAGGTCGGGCACGACCAGCCCGTCCCCAGTGCCCGGCGTGGCCCGGGACGACATCGTCGGGCAGTACGGCTGGGTCTGCGCCGAACCTGTCCACCAGCTGGTGAGCCCCGCGGCGCCGTCCCAGGACATCGACATGTGCACGTGGTTGCGGTGGCACGTGGTGTCCAGGCTCGTACCGGACCTGGCCGGGTCGAGGCAGTTGTTGTACTCCGTCCAGCCACGGCCCGGGTCGTACATCCGGATCATCCGGCTGTCCCAGATGATGTACATGATCCCCAGGCGCCGGGCCATGGCGTGTGGGGTGCCGTCTGCGGCCGGGGCGAGCAGCCAGGCCACGAATCCGTCGGCCATCTCCTTCTCAGCCGGCACGCGCACTGAACGCATCCAGTCCACCGCCCGGCCGTCGAAGTGCTCGCTGGTGCTCGAGGTGCAGGTGCGCGGGATGTAGATGGTCGCCGGGCCGTACGTCGCCAGAAGCAGGTTCTGCAGGGCCGTTGGCCCCGGGCGCGGGGTGGGGTCGCAGATGGTCTGGGCCTCGTAGAAGGCGGCGCTGTCGAGCTCAAGGGGCAGGGGGACCGCCGCAGCCGGGACCGGCGCGAGCGCGTGGGCGGGCGCGCCGACGAGGGCCACGACCAGCGCAGCCGAGGTCGCAGCGACGAGCGCGCGCATGACTGCCATACCCCTCCCCTCGACACCTGCGCCCCCGGGCTTGACCCAACCTACGACGCACTCCTGTCAAATCCAGTGATTTCGCAACCCTAAGGACAGCCCCTGATCTCGGGCCCTCCGCACGATTCACGCCCTCCTGGGCGAATCCGCCTACGATGTCCGGCGTGGAGATCCCCCCTGAGCTCACTCGCGTCCTGGTCGTCACCGCGCACCCCGACGACGTCGACTTCGGGTCCGCGGGCACAGTGGCGACCCTCGTGGCGGCCGGGGTGTCGGTCACCTACTGCATCGTGACCGACGGCGACGCAGGCGGATTCGACCCCGCCGTCCCGCGCTCGGAGATCCCCCGGATCCGGCGAGCGGAGCAGGTGGCTGCGGCTGCGGTCGTGGGGGTCACCGACGTCCGGTTCCTGGGCTACCGCGACGGGGAGCTGACCGTCAGCCATGACCTGCGCCGCGACATCTCCCGGGTGATCCGCCAGGTGCAGCCGCACCGCGTGATGACGATGTCCCCCGTGCGCAACTGGGAGCGGATCGCCGCATCGCACCCGGATCACATGGCCGCCGGCGAGGCAACCGTCCAGGCCATCTACCCCGACGCGCGCAACCAGTTCGCCCATCCGACCCTGATGACCGACGAGGGCCTGGAGGAGTGGCATGTCAAGGAGCTGTGGATGTCGGGATCGCCGACGCCCAACACGTTCGTCGACGTGACCGACAAGTTCGACCTGAAGCTCGCCGCCCTGCGCGCGCACGTGAGCCAGACCGAGCACATGGAGGACCTCGAGGGAATGATTCGCGGCTGGATGACGCAGACCGCGCAGCTGGGCGGGCTGCCCGAGGGGCGCCTGGCGGAGATGTTCCACGCCGTCACGCTGGGCTGAACCTCGCAGGCAGGCGTTTCGACCGATTCGCCCGACTGGCCTACCCTTGGGGACATGTCCTTCGTCTTCGAGTCCCTCGTCGTCCTGCACTTCATCGGCCTCGCCGCCCTGCTGGGAGGCTGGCTGGTCCAGCTGTCGTCGCCCACCAAGGTCGTCAACCGTGCCATGCTCGACGGAGCGTTCACCCAGCTGGCCACCGGCCTGGCGATGGTCGGCCTGGCCGAGACCGTCCTTGCAGATGACGAGGACGTCAACCACATGAAGGTCGGCATCAAGCTGCTGATCCTGCTGGTGATCACGGTCCTGGCGTGGGTCAACCGCAAGAAGGAGTCCGTGCCGGTCGGCGTGTGGGGCGCCATCGGCGGCCTGACCATCGTCAACATCATCATCGCCGTCTTCGTCTGAGCCCCACCTGTTCGCAGCCATGTGAACGAAATCGACGATCAGATGGTCGATTCCGTTCACACCGCTCCCGCGGTGCCTCAGACCACGCCGCGGGCCTGGGCCCAACGAGCCAGCTCGTGGCGGTTGGACAGCTGGAGCTTGCGCAGGACCGCCGACACGTGGGTCTCGACGGTCTTGACCGAGAGCACCAGCTCCTTGGCGACCTCACGGTAGGTGTAGCCCCGGGCGATGAAGCGCATCACCTCGCGCTCGCGCGGGGACAGCTGGTCGAGCTCGTCGGAGGCGGGGGCTGCGTTGCCTGAGAACGCGTCGAGCACGAAGCCCGCAAGCCTCGGCGAGAACACCGCCTCGCCGGCGGCCACCCGGTGGATCGCATCGAGCAGCTCCTCGGCGGTGACACCCTTGGTGACGTAGCCCCGTGCGCCACCCCGGACCACCCCGATCACGTCATCGGCGGCATCACTGACGCTCAGGGCGAGGAACCGGGTCGCCGGCAGCTCCGGGACGCAGGCGTCCAGGATCGCGCGTCCGCCACCCCCCGGCAGGTGGACGTCGAGCAGCACCACGTCCGGGCGGGTGGCGCGGATCACGATGATGGCCTTCTCCACGTCACCGGCCTCACCCACCAGGTCCACGCTCCCATCCAGCTCATGGGCGACGCCGGCACGGAACAACCCGTGGTCATCGACGAGGACGACGCGGGGCAGGGGGGTCGAGGGCGCTGCGGTCGCGGGCTGCCCGCCCGGGCTCTCAGGCACGTGCGGCACTCCTGATCGGGAGTACGAGGCGCACCTCAGTGCCCTCACCCGGGGCGCTGCGCACGGTGGCCGAGCCCCCGACGGCGGCCATCCGGGCCACGATCGACTGGCGCACGCCGTGGCGGTCCGGATCCACGGCATCGGGCTGGAACCCGCGTCCTCGATCACGCACGTTGACCTCCACCTGGTCCTCATCCACCTCGGCGTACACGGTCGCTGGGGCGCCGGCGTGCTTGGCGGCGTTCACGACAGCCTCGCGGGTGGCTGCGACGAGGGCTGCGAGCCGATCATCCACCACAGCGTCGCCCACGGTCACGAGGTCGATCCGCGCGTCGTAGTCGGCCTCGGTGGTGGCCACCACCTCGGCCAGGGCAGCACCCAGCGTGCCGGATGCCCCCACAGGCGCGTACAGCCACGAGCGCAGGGCGCGTTCCTCGGCGCGGGCCAGGCGCGTCACCTCTGCCGGGTCGTCGGCGCGGCGCTGGATCAGGGTCAGCGTCTGGAGCACGGAGTCGTGGACGCGGGCCGCCATCGCGGCACGCTCCTCGGCGCGAACCGCCGCGTACCGCTCGGCCTCCAGGCCCTTGATCCAGGTCGAGATCCACGGCAGGGCGATCAGGACGAGCCCCGCCAGGACGGCCCCGGCAGCGCCGATCGACTGCCCGGTCGTGGCCAGGTCGAGTTGCGGGCCGATGACCGCCACCAGTCCCAGCAGGACCAGCCCGAGCCCGACGAGGACCCGGATCCAGCCCTGGCGGTCCGAGAGCGCGGCGGTGGCCTGCACGCCGGACTCGGCGTGGCTGCGGATCGTGGCGCGCTGCAGGTCGTCACTCTGCCGCCACAGCAGGGCCACTCCGGCCCCCACGATCAGCACCGGACCCCACAGGGACACCCGGATGGGCACGCCCAGCGCGGCCAGCCCCAGCAGGACGCCCAGCCCGAGGGCGAGGATCCCGAGCACGCCGGTGAGGTCCCATCCGCTGGTCGGACCGGCCGCTCCCGCCGGCGGCTCGGACTGCTCGGAGCCCAGCGGTAGGAACACCCACATCAACGCGTACGCCACGACTCCCACGCCGACCAGGGCGGTCAGGACGAAGGCCAACCGGAAGATCCACGCGGGGGCGGAGAAGTGCTCCGCGAGCCCGCCGGCCACACCTCCGATCCAGCGGTCGGACACGCTGCGAACGACGCGGCGGGTCTCCACGGACTGGGTCATGAGCCCATGATCGCCCGCACACCCACGGGCTGTCCTCAGGGACGCACCCTGAGAGCCGTCTCAGGGTCCGTTCAGGGTCGGATCAGGGGGAAACCGGCTACCGGCCGGGGTTGCGCGGGCAGATGCTGGAGCCATGAACGAAACAGGCAACACCCCGCCCCCCGTCCCCGACGACCAGCCCGACGAGCAGCCCACCACGGTGCTCGGCGAGCAACCGACCGTGAGCCCGGTCCCCCCGGCCGCGGCCTACCCTCCGCCCGGGTCCTACCCGCCCCCGGCTGGCTACCCCCAGGGCTCCTACCAGCAGGGCTCCTACCAGCAGGCGGGTGCCTACCCGCCCCCCGGCGCCTACCAGGCACCAGGGAGCTACGAGGCGACGGCAGGCTACGGACCGCCCGCGGCGTACCCGCCTGCAGGCCCCGCCCGTCGCCTCACCCGCAGCCGCAGCCAGCGGGTCATCGGCGGCGTGTGCGGGGGCCTGGCCCGCTACTGGAACACCGACCCCACCCTGCTGCGCATCCTCACCGTCGTCCTGACGTTGGCCACCGGCGGCGCCTTCCTCGTCGGCTACCTGATCGCCTGGATCGCGATCCCCGACGAGCCGATGGGTCCCACTACGGCCACGGGCGACGACCAGGTCGGCTACGCCGCAGGGGGCAACCCCGGCTACGCCGACTCCCGCGCCGAGTACATCCCCCCGGCCCCCCGGGAGCGCTCCTACCTCGGCTGGCTGGTCCTCTCCGCGGCGATCCTGGCCGCCGGGGTCCTGGCCCTGATCGGGTTCCTGGTCCCCGCGAGCGTGGGCATCTGGGGCGTGATCCTGGGCATCTGCCTGGCGATCCTGGGCGTCGGTCTGCTGGTCGGGACGAAGTACGGCCGTGCCCGCTGGCTGCTCTGGCTGGCGATCCCGCTGGCGTTCATCACCTTCGCCACGGTCACCGCGAGCAACTTCGTCGCGTCGAACCCGAACTGGGACCGCTGGACCGCCACCACGAACGGCGACGGCCAGTGGGGCGGGCTGACCATCGGTGACCGCACCTGGGAGGTCACGCCCACGGACGCCGCCAAGTCACCGCTGGAGTTCCAGCTCTCCGCCGGCACCGCCGTGCTCGACCTCACCGGGCTCACCGCCATCGGTGACTCGGAGCCGGGCAAGCCCAAGCAGCGCGTCGAGATCGACGCCGGCGTGGGAGTCGGCGAGCTGATCATCCTGGTCCCCGCCGACATGCAGCTGGACCTGACCGGGACGGTGGACATCGGACAGATCGATCTCCCCGGATCCACCCCGACCGAAGGTGACGACCTCGACGTCGACACCACCGTCACGCCACTGGCCGAGGGCCAGCCGGCCTACATCGTCACCATCGACGCCGCGATCGGCGCCGGAAACCTGGAGGTGCGCCGTGAGGCAGCATGAGACCGACTACTTCTCCCTGGCCGCTGGCCTGCTGTTCACCGTCCTGGGCGTGCTGTTCGCAGTCAGTGCGGCGACCGGCTGGCAGATCGATGGGCGCTGGATCGCCCCCACCGTCCTGATCGCCCTGGGCGCCGGCGGGGTGGCCGCCTCGCTGGCCGCGTCCAAGCGCCAGCAGCGCGACGCCGAGGCCCTGGCCGCCACTGAGTCGAAGGACTCCTGGCCCACGGACCCGTTCGCCTGACCCCCACCCCCGAGGACTTGCTCCAACTCCGAGGCCGATCCAACGCCTCGGAGTTGGAGCAAGTCGCACTTCGGGGTCCGAGACGTGGATCGAATCGCGCGAAGGGTGGGGCGCTACTCCCACTCGATGGTGCCGGGGGGCTTGCTCGTGACGTCGAGGACGACGCGGTTGATGTCGCGGACCTCGTTGGTGATGCGCGTCGAGATCCGCGCCAGCAGGTCGTAGGGCAGCCGCGACCAGTCGGCGGTCATGGCGTCCTCGCTCGACACCGGCCTGAGCACCACGGGGTGGCCGTAGGTCCGACCGTCGCCCTGGACGCCCACGGAACGCACGTCCGCGAGCAGCACCACCGGGAACTGCCAGACGTCGCGGTCCAGGCCGGCCGCGGTGAGCTCCTCGCGGGCGATCGCGTCGGCCTCGCGCAGGATGTCCAGCCGCTTGCGGTTGACCGCGCCGATGATCCGGATCGCCAGCCCCGGGCCGGGGAACGGGTGGCGCCAGACCATCGCTGCGGGCAGCCCGAGCTGCTCGCCGACGTGGCGCACCTCGTCCTTGAACAGCGTGCGCAGGGGCTCGACGAGCTGGAACTGCAGGTCGTCGGGCAGGCCACCGACGTTGTGGTGGCTCTTGATGTTGGCGGTCCCCGTGCCACCGCCGGACTCCACGACGTCCGGGTAGAGCGTGCCCTGCACGAGGAAGTCGACCGTCCCGCCGTGCTCGCCGCGCTCGGCCACGACCTGCGCGGCGGCGTCCTCGAACACCCGGATGAACAGCCGGCCGATCGTCTTGCGCTTCTCCTCCGGGTCGGTCACGCCGTCGAGCTCGGAGAGGAACCGCTCGGCGGCATCAACCACGACCAGGCGGATCCCCGTGGCGGCCACGTAGTCGCGCTCCACCTGCTCCCGCTCGCCCTTGCGCAGCAGTCCGTGGTCCACGAACACGCAGGTGAGCTGGTCGCCGACGGCCTCGTGCACCAGGGCGGCGGCCACGGCTGAGTCCACGCCGCCGGAGAGCCCGCAGATGACCTGGTGGTCGCCCACCTGGGCGCGGATCGCCGCCACCTGCTCGTCGACGATCGAGGCCGTGGTCCAGTCCGGGGCGAGCCCGGCCAGGTCGTGCAGGAAGTGCTCGAGGATCGCCTGTCCGTGCTCGGTGTGCAGCACCTCGGGGTGGAACTGGACGCCGGCGCAGCGAGTGGTGGGGTTCTCGAAGGCAGCGATCGGTGCCCCCGCGCTCGAGGCCGTGACCGTGTAGCCGGCGGGCGCTGCGGACACCGAGTCGCCGTGCGACATCCAGACCGAGAGCTCCGCGGGCAACCCAGCGAACAGGGCACCGGGCTCCGCGACCTCCAGCGGCGTGCGGCCGAACTCGCTCAGGCCCGTCTGCGCCACCTCGCCGCCCAGGGCGCGCGCCATCGCCTGGAAGCCGTAGCAGATCCCGAACACCGGGATCCCGGCGTCGAACAGCGCGGCATCGATCGACGGCGCCCCCGGCGCGTACACGCTGCTCGGGCCCTCCGGAGAGGACCACGGCGACCGGGTCCCTGGCCAGCATCTCGGCGACCGGCATGGTCGAGGGGACGATCTCGGAGAACACCCGCGCCTCGCGCACGCGTCGCGCGATCAGCTGGGCGTACTGGGCACCGAAGTCGACGACGAGGACAGGCCTGGGGTTGCTCACGGAGGGAAGCGTACGCGGCCACGACCGACGCGGCCGCGGGTCAGGGCTCGCAGCCACGGACGACCCGCAGGTATTCGGACGGTGACCATCGGGCCCTCCCGCCGGGGATGCTGTGCGGACCGGCCCACCACGACCGGACGCACGCACATGAAACCGCCCGTCTGAGGGGGCACTGCGCGTCGTCCCACCTGCTGAGCACACAGAACCGCCCGAAGGCTGCCCCCAGCAGGGCCAGACGGGCGGTTCGAGGTGCGCCACCGCGCGCGCCCGCGACGATGGCCCCGTAACGGGCGGTCTCGTGTGCGGCGACCTCCGGCGCGCACCCGGGGGTCCGAGGTACCGCGAGTGTCGGGCGACCTCCGGTGCGCATCCGGGGGTCCGAGGTCCCGCCGGCGCCCTCGTCGCGCTGCTCGCCCATGCCTGAGGGCAGCGCGACGCCCGCGGACCGATCGCAGTGCGGCGCGCATGCGTGGGACGCCCCCGGACCGACTCAGGGATCAGGGGCGGGCGCGGGGGGCGGGCCTACTGCTCCGAACGGATCGCTGGTATGCCGAGGTCGACCGGGAGGCGAAGGGCGCCGGGGGCATGGTCGGGGACCACCGGGTTCTTCGGCTGCACCGCGGCGACGCGCACGTACCCGCGGCCCTGCTCCGGGCGGGGATCCTCCTCGCCGGCGTTGGGCCACAGCGACATCGCACGCTCGGCCATCGCGGTGATGGTCAGCGACGGGTTGACCCCGACGTTCGCGGTGATCGTCGAGCCGTCGACGATGTGCAGGCCCTTGTAGCCGTGCACCCGGTGGTACGGGTCGATGACACCCTCGTCGGGGGTCAGGCCGATGACGGCACCCCCGATGAAGTGCGCGGTCATGGGGGCGTCGATGACCTCGCCCCAGTTGCCCATGGGGCGGCCCTTGACGATCCGGGCCAGGCGACGCATCGCGTCGTTGGCCACCGGGATCCACGTCGGGTTGGGCGCACCCTCACCCTGCTTGCTGCGCAGGCGGAACCGCCCGGACCGCGTGCGCTCGCCGAACACAGTCACGGAGTTGTTCACGTTCTGCATGACCAGGGCGATGATGTCGCGCTGCGAAGCGCCCTTGACCCACATCGAGGACAGCACGTCCTTGGGGTTCCGCAGCGCCACCTTGGCCCACTGCTTGTACCGCGGCGTCCCCTCCTGCCCGTCGCTCATGACGGTCCCGAGCAGCAGCATGGCGTTCGAGCCCTTGCCGTAGCGGCATGGCTCGATGTGCGTGGTCGGGTCGGGGAAGAACGACGAGGTGATGGCCACGCCCTGGGTGAAGTCGCCCTCGCCCGGAGGTGTGGCGTTCACGACGCCGACCAATGACTCGGAGTTGGTCCGGGTCAATGCGCCCAACCGGGGCGACAGGCCGGGGAGCTCGCCATCGGCCCGCAGCCGGTGCAGCAGGCTCTGGGTCCCCCACGTGCCAGCCGAGAAGACCACGTGCTCGGCGGTGAACGTGCGCACAGGACCGTCCGGGGTCTGCTCGGATCCGGTGTCGGCACCGCCCTGGCGCGTCGCCACCTTGCCGCGCACCTTGCCGACTGCCTTGGTGGCCAGCGATGCCGTCGCCCGGGTGTCGACAGCCCACCGCCCATCCGGCAGGGGGCGCACGTCGGTCACGGTCGTCAGCGGGTGGACCACCGCACCGGCGCCCTCGGCCAGGCCCAGGTAGTTCTTCACCAGGGTGTTCTTGGCGTTGTGCCGACAGCCGGTCATGCACTCACCGCACTCGATGCAGCCGGTGCGCTCCGGCCCGACGCCACCGAAGTAGGGATCCGGGGAGGTGGCACCCGGCGCGTCGCCGAAGTACACGCCCACCGGGGTCAGTTTGAACGTGTCGCCGACGCCCATCTCATCGGCGACGGCCTTGAACGCCACGTCGGCCGAGGTCATGGTCGGGTTGGTCACCACGCCGAGCATCCGTTGGGCCTGGTCGTAGAACGGCAGCAGCTCGTCGGACCAGTCGGTGATGTGCGCCCAGTGCGGGTCCTTGAAGTACCCCTCGCCGGGGACGTACAGGGTGTTCGCGTAGACCAGCGAGCCGCCGCCGACACCGGCGCCGGCCAGGACGATGACGTCGTTGAGCCGGTGGATGCGCTGGATGCCGGTGCAGCCCAGCTCCGGTGCCCACAGGTAGTCCTTGACCCGCCACGAGGTCTTGGCGAAGTCCTCGTCGGCGAAGCGACGCCCGGCCTCGAGCACGCCGACCCGGTAGCCCTTCTCCGTCAGGCGCAGTGCGGTCACGGAGCCGCCGAAGCCTGAGCCGATCACCAGGACGTCGTAGTCAGTGGCGGGGGTATCGGGTCCGCTGCCCGTGGTGCTGTCGAAGTCGCCCATGTGATCGACGATATCCCCGTCCGGGCGGGTCCGCCGCACCGGGCGCACCGCCGCCCCAACAGGGATCCTCCCGGACCTGCCCGAGTCTCCGGCAGGTCCGGGAGATTCCAGCACATTGCGGATAATCCGCCCCAGAGGCGCCGGGGACGGGGTGGGCGGGCCGTGGGCTACTTGAAGCCGACCGCCTTCAGTGCCTTGAAGCCACGGATGATCATGTCCCCCCAGTCGTCGTGCTCCATCCCGAACGGGGTGCCCATGCCGATCCCGCGCTGGATCGCGATGGTCTGCTCCTCGGTGAAGCGGGTCAGGCCGTGGTCACCGTTGCGCCGGCCCAACCCGGACAGGCCACGACCGCCCATGGGCGCCCGGGTGGAGCCGAACGTCGCCTCGTAGGCCTCGTTGACGTTCACCGAGCCGGTGCGCAGCTGGCGGGCGATGCGCTCCCCGCGATCGTCGTCCTCAGTGAGCACCGAGGCGTTGAGCCCGTAGGCGGAGTCGTTGGCCAGGCTGATCGCCTCCTGCTCGGAGTCCACGCGCTGGACCGCCACGACCGGCCCGAACGTCTCGGACGCGAAGCACACCATGTCCTCGGTGACCCCGGTCAGCACCGTCGGCGCGTAGTAGAACGGGCCGATCTCGGGCAGCGGGTGGCCTCCGGTCACGACCGTTGCGCCCTTGGCGACCGCGTCGTCGACGGCTGCGGAGGTGCGCGCGAGCTGCTCGGCACTGATCAGCGAGCCGAAGTCCGTCCCCCAGCCAACCGACGCGTGCATGCGCAACCCGCCGATCCGCGCGAGGAATCGGTCCATGAAGGCGTCGTACGCCCCGGCGAGGACGTAGATCCGCTCGATCCCGACGCACAGCTGCCCGGCGTTGTCGAAGCACGCCCGGACGGCGATCTCGCTGGACCGTCCGGGATCGGCATCGTCGAGCACGATCATGGGGTTCTTGCCGCCCAGCTCCATCGAGCAGCCGATGAGCCGCTCCCCGCACCGGCCGGCGATCTGCGCGCCCACGGCGCTGGACCCGGTGAACATCATGTAGTCAGCGCGCTCGGTGATCTCCGGACCCAGCTCGGGACCGTGCCCGAGCACGACCTGCATGACCCGGCGCGGGATGCCGGCACGGTGCATGAGGTCGACCGCCCACAGCGCGGTCAGCGAGGTCTGGTGGTCCGGCTTGAGCACGACGGCGTTCCCGGCCATCAGCGCGGGGATCGCATCGGCGGCTGCGAGGAACAGTGGGTAGTTCCAGGGCGCGATGTTCCCGACCACCCCGACCGGGTGGTGCTCCACCGAGACCTTGGTGAGCAGCGGGAAGAGGCCGAGCGTGCGGTCGGGACCCAGCAGCCGGCGCGCATCGCGGGCGTAGTGCCGGGCGACGGTGCACACCCCGAGGAGCTCCTTGAGGGCGTCCATCCGGGTCTTGCCGGTCTCCCACTGGATGAGGTCCAGGCCCTCGTCACGGTGCGACAGGAGCAGGTCGTGGAACCGCAGGATCGCTCGCTTGCGCTCGACGACGGGCGTGGCCGCCCACCTGGGCTGGGCGGCGCGCGCGGTGTCGAAGGCCATGTCCACGTCCTCCACGGTGGAGAACGGGATCTCGGCCAACGGCTGGCCGTCGAACGGCGCGAGCGTGGTGTGCCGCGGGGCGCCCGGGTGGACCACCGGGATCGTCAGCAGGGCCTCGATGAGGTCCCGGTCGAACCCGGTGCGGGGGGTGCTGGCATCGACGCTCATGCGATGCAGGCTACCGCGCGGGGTCGCATCCGGACGGGGGCTCCCGGGGCCCACCCATCGAGGAACGGCACCTGATCCGGCTGGTTCACCGGCTGCTCCCCATCGGGATGAGGTGAACGAGGCCTGCCCCTGGTCCGGGTGGGGCAGCGGTAGGAGCCTGGGAGTAACCGTCTGCATGCGTTGCGTCACGTGGGCGACGAGCCATTCTGCCGATGCCATCGGCATTCTCGCGATTCGCCACCTTGTGGACGACTCCTGCGCAAGTGTGGACGAAGCCCCGTATCCGTGCGGGAGGAGACCGATCCCACCCTGTGGATAACTCGCCTCCGCGTGTGGATATCAGCGCCCGGGGGAGACCGTCACGTCCACCCGCTGGAACTCCTTGAGCTCCGAGTAGCCCGAGGTCGCCATCGCCCGGCGCAGGGCGCCCACGAGGTTCATCGTGCCGTCGGGGACCCGGCTCGGGCCGTGCATGACCTGCTCCAGGGAGCCCACCGTGCCCGTCCAGTGCCGCTCCCCGCGGGGCAGCTCGGCGTGCACGGCCTCCATCCCCCAGTGCCAGCCCCGACCGGGCGCCTCGGCGGCCCGGGCCAGGGGCGAGCCGACCATCACGGCGTCCGCGCCGCAGGCGATCGCCTTGACGATGTCGCCGCTGCGACCCATCGCCCCGTCGGCGATCACGTGCACGTATCGGCCGCCGGACTCGTCCATGTAGTCCCGGCGGGCCGCGGAGACGTCAGCGACCGAGGTGGCCATCGGCACCCGCACACCGAGCACGTCAGCGGTGGTGTGCGAGGCACCCCCGCCGAACCCGACCAGCACGCCGGCGGCCCCGGCACGCATCAGGTGCAGGGCAGCGCGATAGGTGGCCACGCCGCCGACGATCACGGGCGCGTCGAGGGTGTAGATGAAGTCCTTGAGGTTCAGCGCATCGTCCTCGGCGCTGACGTGCTCCGCGGAGACCGTGGTGCCGCGGATCACGAACAGGTCGACGCCGGCCTTCGTGACGATCGGCGCCAGCTCAGTGACCCGGTTGGGCGAGAGCGCCCCGGCCACGGCCACACCGGCGGCCCGGATCTCCGCGATGCGCTCGGCGATGAGGTCGGGCTGGACCGGCTCGGAGTAGAGCTGCTGCATGCGGGCGTTCGCCTGCAGCTCGGGCAGCTGGCCGATCTCCTCGTAGGCGGCGGCCGGATCCTCGTAGCGGGTCCAGAGCCCCTCGAGGTTGAGAACGCCCAGGCCGCCGAGCTGGCCCATGCGGATCGCGGTCTCCGGGGAGATGATCGAGTCCATGGGCGCCCCGATGATCGGGTTGTCGAAGCGGTAGGCGTCGATCTGCCAGCCGGTGTTGACCAGCTCCGGGGCCCGGGTGCGCCGGCTGGGAGCGATGGCGATGTCGTCGAAGGACAGCGCGGCACGGCCCCGCTTGCCCAGGCCGATCTCGATGTCGTTCATGTGCTCCTCCTCGACGTCCGGCCCGCGCCTCAGCGGCCCTGGTAGTTGGGTGCCTCGACCGTCATCTGGATGTCGTGCGGGTGGGACTCCTTGAGCCCCGCCGGCGTGATCCGGATGAAGCGTCCGCGGGACTGCAGCTCGGGGATCGTGCGCGCGCCCACGTAGAACATCGACTGGTGCAGCCCCCCGACCAGTTGGTGGGCGACCGCGGACAGCGGGCCGCGGTAGGGCACCTGGCCCTCGATCCCCTCCGGGACGATCTTCTCGTCGGTGGCGACATCGGCCTGGAAGTAGCGGTCCTTGGAGTAGGACACCCGCCCGCGGGAGGCCATCGCCCCGAGCGACCCCATGCCGCGGTAGTGCTTGAACTGCTTGCCGTTGACGAACACGAGGTCCCCCGGGCTCTCCTCGCAGCCGGCGAGCAGCGAGCCGAGCATGACGGTCTCAGCGCCGGCGACCAGGGCCTTGGCGATGTCCCCGGAGTACTGCAGCCCGCCGTCGCCGATCACGGGAACGCCCGCGGGCCGGCACACCCGGGCGGCCTCGAAGATGGCCGTGACCTGCGGGACGCCCACACCGGCCACGACCCGGGTGGTGCAGATCGAGCCCGGGCCGACCCCCACCTTGACCGCGTCCGCCCCAGCCTCGACCAGGGCCTGGGCACCAGCCTTGGTCGCGACGTTCCCGCCGATGACCTGGACGTGCGCCATGGCGGGGTCGGCCTTGATCCGGCTGACCATGTCCAGCAGGAGCCGGGCCTGGCCGTTGGCGGTGTCGGCGACCAGCACGTCCACGCCGGCCTCCACCAGCGCGGTCGCGCGCTCCCAGGCGTCGCCGTAGAAGCCGATCGCGGCGCCGACCCGCAGGCGACCCTCGGGATCCTTGGTGGCCATCGGGTACTTCTCGGTCTTGACGAAGTCCTTGACGGTGATCAGCCCGGTGAGCCGCCCGGCGGCGTCGACGAGGGGAAGCTTCTCGATCCGGTGCTTGGCGAGCAGCGCGGCCGCGTCCTCACGACGGATCCCCTCCGGGCCGGTCACCAGGGGCATGGGGGTCATCACGTCGCGCACCAGCGTCGTGGCGAAGCGCTCGGCGGGCAGGAACAGGATGTCGCGGTTGGTCACGATGCCCAGGAGGGTGCGATCGGCGTCGATCACCGGGAGCCCGGAGACCCGGTAGCGCCCGCACAGCTCGTCGAGCTCGAGGACGGTGGCATCGGGGCTGACCGTCACCGGGTCGTGGATCATCCCGGACTCGCTGCGCTTGACGGTGTCGACCTCCGCGGCCTGGTCGGCGATCGACAGGTTGCGGTGCAGGACCCCGATGCCGCCCTGGCGGGCCATGGCGATCGCCATCCGGGACTCGGTCACGGTGTCCATCGCCGCCGAGACCAGCGGCACGGCCAGGGTGATCCCGCGGGTCAGGCGCGTGGCGGTGTCCACCTCGGACGGGACGACGTCGGAATGGTCGGGCAGCAGCAGGACGTCGTCGTAGGTCAGGCCGGTGTACCCGAACATCTCCTCGGCTGCGGCGCGGTCTGCTGGATCGATCACGTGGTGCCCCTCTCCCATTCGGGATCAGGGTATCGGCCCGGGCGGCCTGCCCGCGTCGACGCGCAGCCGCCGGTCAGCTCAGCAGGCCCCAGCGGAAGCCCAGCGCGACGGCCTGGGCCCGATCGGCGGCGCCCATCTTGCGGAACATCCGACGTGCGTGCGTCTTCACGGTGTCCTCGGAGAGGTAGAGCTCGCGCCCGATCTGGGCGTTCGACTTGCCCCGCGACATGCCCTCGAGGACCTCGACCTCGCGGCCGCTGAGCGCGGGACCGCCGGCCATCGGGCGCACCGGCAGGGACACGACATTGCCCGTCCGGTGGACCGGGGCCGTGGCTGCCAGGCTCAGCATCGTCGCGGTCTCCTCGCGGGAGGCATCCTTGACCATGTAGCCCCGTGCACCGACGGCCACCGCGGCGGCAACTCCCTCGATGTCCTCACCCATGGTGAGCATCACGACCACGGCGCCCGGGTAGGCCGCCATCAGGCGGCGGGTGGCCTCGACGCCGCCCATCCCCGGCATCCGGACGTCCATCAGCACGACGCTCGGGCGCTCCAACGGGTAGCGGGCCAGGACCTCCTCGCCCGATCCTGCCGCGCTGACGCGGTCGACACCCGGCACCGAGGCGACGGCACGACGGACCGCCTCCCGCGCCAGGGGAGCGTCGTCGCACACCAGGACCGTGGTCATCGGGGTACCTCCTTCCCCGATCTGTTCGACACGTGGGGCTGCGCACTTGAGCCGCGGACGAGGAGACGGCGGACCCGCGCGGGCCCTCAGGTGGCGCGGCCGATGACCGGACGGGTCAGCTCAGCCCAGGAGCGCGCGGATGTCGCGGCGGGCGAGCCATTCGGCGGCCAGGAGCGGTGGGAGGTCGGCCGAGATGGCCCGGATCACCGCGCGGGCCGCCTCCAGGCTGCGCTCGGACTCCTCCGGGGAGGTGGCCGCCAGAAGTGCGCCGAGGAGCCCGCGGCTGGGCCAGACCAACGGGCGGGCCCCGAGGCCCTCAGCCAGGACCGCCGCACGGGCAAGGAGGTCCACGGCGGCCCCCTGCTGTCGGAAGGATGTGGCCGCCACGCCGGCGAACAGCAGCGACTTGGCCACGTGGCGCGGAGCACTGGCTGCCTCGGCAGCGTCGAGGGCGCGCTCGGCTGCAGCCCGTGCCTGGGCCGGGTCGCCGGCGAGCAGGGCCACCTCGGCGCGCACCCAGTCGAGCCGGATTCGGTGCCGCCACCAGAGTGGCCGCTCGCGCAGCAGGAGATCGACGCGGTTCACGGCGTCCTGGGCCACGTCGGACTCGCCGAGACCGACGGCGTCCGAGGCGAGTCCGAGCAGCGCCTCACACTCGGCCTCCGGATCTCCCGAGGCGGACTCGAGGGCGCTCTGGTCCCAGTCGCGGCCCTCGGCGTGCCGACCGAGCTGGCGCTGGATCGCGCCGACCGCCGATGCGGGCAGCGAACGCAGCTCCGCCGGGACCTCGGGATCGCTGGCAGCGGCGGTCAGCCCGGCCAGTGCGGGACCGTAGTTCCCGGTGGCCGAACGGCACACGCCGAGGAGCCACGCGGCACGGGTTCGCCGGGCGATGTCCCCCCGCTCGCCGGCCAGGGCCTCGGCGCGCTCCAACGGCACCATGCCCTGCCCGGGGACACCGCGGAACACGGCCCGTTCCCCAGCCGCGAGAAGACCAATCAGCTCCTCGTCGACCACGAGGCTCACCCTAAGAGGTCACAACCCCATCGCTGTGCGCACCGCGCCGACTGCATGTTCGAGATCGGCCACGTGCTCCACGCCCACCACGGTCCCGACCCAGCCGGGTCCGCCCACCAGGACGGTGGCCGCCGGACGCTGGACGGCCAGTTCGGGGACCCGCGCGCCGGGCATCTGAGCCCAGAGGAACACGACCGGAGGACCCAGGCGCAGGACCGCGTCACGCAGGGCCTCATCCGGGGTCCGCGCGCCGATCACGTGGCTGCGGATCCCGACATCGGACAGGGCAGCCTGCAGGACCATCAGGGGCAGGTCGTGGAGCTCCTCGGGCGCGCTGGCCAGGAGGGCCGGGCGGCCGTTCCGGGGACGCTCGAGGCGTGCGGAATGGGCAGCCAGGGCCCCGACGACCACCATGGAGAAGGAGTGCTCGATCTCAACCCCCCGGCTGGTCTGCGCCCAGCGCTCGCCGACGGCCACCAGGACCGGGCGGATCAGCTCCTCCCAGGTCGCGATGGCTCCCCGATCCGCCAGGGACGTGGTCACGGTGCGCTGGCAGGCATGGGAGTCCAGGGACATCGCAGCGCGGGCCAGCCCGCGGGCGGATCGGGGGCTGCGGGGCATGGGCAGCACCCGACCGCCTCCGTGCGACGCTGCGCCCGACTCGGGGGCCGGATCGTGGCCCTGCGCGACAGGCGGCTGCAGGCCCTCGCCGGGCGCAGCACCCAGCAGCGCGGCGTACGGGTTGGAGGCATCGACGGCCTCGGCCCCGATCTGGGTGTTGATGGCTGCCCTCGCCGCCTCCGCCGGGGGCACTCCCTGCTGGACCAGGCGGTGCATGACCCCGAGGCGCGCCAGGTCGGTCGGCCCGTACCGGCGGTGTCCGCCTGGGGTGTGCAGGCTGGGCGCCAGGCCGTAGCGCCGCTCCCAGCTGCGCAGGGTGCCGGGCGCCACACCCAAGCCGCGGGCGGCTCCCGCGACGCTGAGCGCGACGCTCGGCTCGCGATCTGCGGCCTCATCCTCACCGGGGCCTCCGGGGACGTCCCCCATCGCTGCGCCGTCGGTCACCTCCGGCGCCTCAACGCCCGCCGATGCGGGTGCGCCTGCGGGCTGTGGCGCGGCCAGGGGTCGCGCTCCATGAGAGATCACGGCGATATTGTGCAAGACCTTTGCAAATTCCGCCTCCGGACGTGGCCGGATCACCGCGGGGAACGGGAACATGGGGGACACCCCCCGTGTTGTCACCAGTACAGGCAGCGCCTCGAAATTGAGTGCCGAGACACTTGCACAGGATTCGCACAAGTTCTAGGATGGAGTGAAGACGACGATGAGAGGACCAGCCATGGCGGACGTGTCGAGACTCCCCGGACCGAATGCGGACTTCTGGGACTGGCAGATGCACGCGGCCTGCCGCGGTGTCGACTCCGAGATGTTCTTCCATCCCGAGGGCGAGCGCGGCGGCGCGAAGGAGGCCCGCGAGCGCGAGGCGAAGGCCCTGTGCGCGAGCTGCCCGGTGATGATGCAGTGCCGAGCGCACGCCCTGAAGGTGCGCGAGCCCTTCGGCGTGTGGGGTGGCCTCACCGAGTCCGAGCGTGCGGTGATCTACCAGTCGGAAGGCCGCGCCGGACAGCGCGTCACCGCCTGACGGACCGTCTCCTCGCGGTCGGCTCGGTCCCGTCCTCCTGCCGCGCCGACGCGCCGCGAGACGCCACTCGGCCCCACCCTGACCAGGGACACCTGGTCGGAGTGGGGCCGAGGTCGTTGCGGGGCCTCAGTGCGTGTGCCCTCCGGGTCCGTGGCTGTGCCCATGGCCGTGACCGTGGCCGTCGTCCTCCATCTCAGCCGGCTTCTCGACGACCAGCACATCGGTCGTGAGCAGCATCCCCGCGATGGACACCGCGTTCTCCAGGGCCGAGCGGGTCACCTTCACGGGGTCGATGATCCCGGCGGCGACCAGGTCGACGTACTCGCCCGTGGCTGCGTTCAGGCCCATCCCCGGACCGTGCTCGCGCACCTTCGAGACCACGACGTAGCCCTGCTCGCCGGCGTTCTCGGCGATCCAGCGCAACGGCTCATCGAGGGCCTTGCGCACCACGTTGACCCCGATCAGCTCGTCACCGGAGCGACCGAGACCGTCGGAGAGCGCTGAGGCCGCATGGACGAGGGCGGCCCCGCCACCGGCGACGATGCCCTCCTCGATGGCCGCGCGAGTAGCCGAGACAGCGTCCTCGATGCGGTGCTTCTTCTCCTTGAGCTCGACCTCGGTGTGCGCCCCGACCTTGATGACCGACACGCCGCCGGCCAGCTTGGCCAGGCGCTCCTGGAGCTTCTCGCGGTCCCAGTCGGAGTCGGACTCCTCGATCTCGCGACGGATCTGCGCGACCCGGTCGGAGACGGCCGAGGTATCGCCGCCGCCATCGACGATGGTGGTGTCGTCCTTGGTGATCACCACGCGCCGCGCGGACCCGAGGACCTCGAGACCGACCTGGTCGAGCTTGAGCCCGACCTCGGCGGCCACGACCTGGGCACCGGTGAGGATCGCGATGTCGGCCAGGATCGCCTTGCGCCGGTCGCCGAAGGCCGGGGCCTTGACCGCAGCGGAGTTGAACGTCCCGCGGATCTTGTTCACGACCAGCGTGCTCAGGGCCTCACCCTCGACGTCCTCGGCGATGATCAGCAGCGGCTTGGAGGCCGCCATGACCTTCTCGAGCAGCGGAAGGATCTCGGCGATCGCGCCGATCTTGCCCTGCACGAGCAGGATCAGGCAGTCCTCGAGGACGGCCTCCATCCGCTCGGGGTCGGTGACGAAGTAGGGCGACAGGTAGCCCTTGTCGAACTGCATGCCCTCGGTGAACTCCATCTCCAGCGAGGTGGTGGAGGACTCCTCGACGGAGATGACGCCGTCCTTGCCCACGCGGTCGAAGGCGTCGGCGATGAGTCCGCCGATGACCGGATCCTGCGAGGAGATGGTCGCCACCTGGGCGATCTCGTCGCGGCCCTCCACGTCGCGGGCCATCCCGGCCAACGCCTCGGTCACGGCATCGACTGCGGCGCTCATCCCGCGCTTGACCAGAACGGGAGCGGCGCCGGCGGTGACGACCTTCAGGCCCTCGCGGACCAGGGCCTGGGCCAGCACGGTGGCCGTGGTGGTCCCGTCGCCAGCGATGTCATTGGTCTTGGTGGCGACCTCCTTGGCCAGCTGCGCGCCGAGGTTCTCGTACGGGTCCTCGAGCTCGATCTCGCGGGCGATCGTCACGCCATCGTTGGTGATGGTCGGCGCGCCCCACTTCTTGTCGATGACGACGTTGCGCCCCTTGGGGCCGAGCGTCACCTTGACGGTGTCCGCCAGGGCATTGACGCCGCGCTCGAGGCTGCGCCGGGCGCCCTCGTCGAAGTCCAGGATCTTGGCCATGTGTGCTTCTCTGCTCTTTTCGTTTCAGTGCGATGCGTCGAGCCCCGGCCCCGACGTTCCGGAACCGGGGCTCGATGCGCTGGGGATAGATCGGCTACTTCTCGACTACCGCGAGGACATCGCGGGCCGACAGGAGCAGGTACTCCTCGCCGTTGTACTTGATCTCGGTGCCGCCGTACTTCGAGTAGATGACGACGTCATCGACCTTCACGTCCAGCGGGATGCGGCTGGCGCCGGCATCGTCGAAGCGGCCCGGGCCCACGGCCAGGACCTTGCCCTCCTGGGGCTTCTCCTTGGCTGTGTCCGGGATGACAAGACCCGACGCGGTGGTCTGCTCGGCGTCGAGGGGCTGAACGAGGATGCGGTCCTCGAGTGGCTTGATCTGTGCCACGGTCTGACCTCCCTTGAGGGGGTTCGCAGGAACGGATGTGTGCTGCGGGCCGGTACGTTCCGTCGTCGCGGTGCCGGGACGACCTGCGTCGCTGCTGGCACTCTCTTTGCGTGAGTGCCAGACGGAACACTAACACCCTTTGGCACTCGGTGCACACGAGTGCCAGTGCAGCCGGGACCCGTCGCGCGGTGCGCCCGTCGCCCGCCACCGTCAGGGCCGCTGGGGCGCACAATGGCGAGGTGGAGCGCGCACCGGGCAACCCGGGCAACCCGGTGATGCAGGCGCTGCTCACGCCCGAAGGCCGGGCGCTGGTCGAGGCATTGATGCCCTACGACCCGACCACGGCCATGTCCATGCTCAGCAGGGCCCGAAGCGACCCGCGCTGGTCGGATCGGGCGGAGGTCGTCGCGGCTGCGGCGACTCAGGCGCGGCTTCGCACCCGGGCCACCGCTCGGTTCCCCGGGCCGCCGCGCTGGTGGACCCCGGACGGCCTGGAGCAGGCGACCCGACCGGTGGTCGCCGCCCGGCACGCGGGGCGGTTCGTGCGGGCCGGGGTGCAGGCGGTGGCCGACCTCGGGTGCGGGGCCGGGAGCGACTCCTTGGCGATGGCCGCCGCCGGCCTGCAGGTGCTTGCCGTGGACCTTGACCCCGAGGCCCTGTGGGCGCTGGCTGCGACTGCCGCTGACCTCGAGCTGGACCTCACGACCTCGTGTCGCGACGTCCGCACGGCACACGGACCCTGGAACGACCCCGCGCCCGCTGCGGGCCTGGGATGCTTCGTGGACCCTGCCCGGCGCAGCGGCGGGAGTCGCACCCTGTCACCCGAGTCGTGGTCCCCCCCGTGGTCGTGGGTGCGTTCGGTGGCCCAACGCGTTCCTGCGACGGGGGCGAAGGTGGCACCGGGGATCGACCACGGCGCCCTGCCGGCGGGCACCCAGACGGAGTGGATCAGCGTGGGTGGGGACGTCGTCGAGGCCGGGGTCTGGTGGGGGCCGCTGCGCGAGGGTCCCGCGACTCGCCGGGCCACGGTCCTCGCGGCCGGGAAGGGCGCGGACTGGACCCGCCCCGACACACCCGCCGAGGAATCCCTCGACGACACCGACGGGATCCCCGCACCACCGATCGGACCGGTGTCGGCGTGGCTGGTCGAGCCCGACCCGGCAGTGATCCGCGCAGGACTGGTCTCCGTCCTGGCTGCTCACCTGGACGGCCACCTGCTGGACCCCCGGATCGCCTACGTCGCCTGCGACTGCGAGCCCCACCCGGGCAGCCTCGGTGCGACCTTCGCGGTCCTCGACGAGGTGCCGTTCGGGCGCAAGCCGATGCGGGCCTGGCTGCGCGCCCGCGATTACGGTGACGTGGTCGTGAAGAAGCGCGGCATCAATGTCGTCCCTGAGGACCTGCGCACAGCCCTGCGCCTCACCGGGGACGGCCCGACCGCGACCCTCGTGCTCACCCGCACCGATGCCGGACCCCTCGCCCTGCTGGTCGAACGCACCCCGCCGGTCTCAGGGCCGGTCTCAGGGCCGACGTCAGGCGCCCAGCCTCAGGAACCCCGCGCCATCAGCCCCGAGGAAGCCGGCGAACAACCCCGGCCACCCCGCTGAGCCCCCGGGACCGGGCGGCACGCCCCGCGACCCTCGCGGCGCCGCGGCGTCCACCTGTGCGCCGGCGTCCCCGGCGCCACCCCCGGCGGGGGCCCGTTGGCGGGCCAGGCTCACGGTGAACTCGGCGCGCTCCCCCCGGCCGAGGTCGATCAGGCCGGCACCATCGAGGCCGGTGCTCGCGACGAGCTCCACGGGCAGGTAGTCGCCGTTCTCGATGCCCGGGTACACGATCAGCGAGTACTCCCCCGGCGGGACCGGACCGATCACGAACTCCGATGCCTGCCTGGGACTCGCCTGTGCCGGCCCGGGTCCAGACGTGCTCGGGGTCGGCGACGGATCCCCGACCGGGCCCGGCAGCCCTCGAGCGCCCGAGACGGCCCCCGGAGCCTCGACGACCCGTGAGACGTAGGAGTTCAGCGGGTTGTCGACATCGACCAGGTCGACCGAGACCCCCGGGATGGGATCGCCGGTCTGCCCGTCCAGGACCCGGCCGATCGCGACCGCGCCTGCGGTGAGGACGAAGTCCAGGTCGTCGCGCACCTGGCCGCGGGCGAGGTCGAAGCTGTCGCGCCCCTGCCCGGGGTCGGTGTACCACCGGCTCAACAGCCCGGCCTCAGCCGCCTCGGCATACGCGCGCAGGCCCGGTCCGGGGGGAACCCCGGTGACCCGATAGGCCCCCGAGTCGTCGGTCACCGCGGACATCGGGCACAGTGCCGGGCACCCCACGATCGTCACGGCAGCGCCTGCGACCGCGACACCCTGATCGTCGCGGACGACTCCGCCGACCTGTCCGCCCTCGCGCAGCCGGATGACGATTCCCGTCGTCCCCGGCTGCACGGAGTCGGCCTCGCCGTAGAAGCCGGCACCGTCGTACCACTGCCCGAGGTGGTTGCTGCCCGCCGGCGGGCGCACCTGCAGGGTCACCAGGACTGGCGGCAACCCGTCGACCACGAACTGCCCCGGACCGGGGGCGAGCCCGACCGACCCGACCGGCTCCCACCCGGGCGGGGCGTCCACGTGGGCCAGGACCCGGGCACCGAGGACCGGGGCCCCCGTGTCCGCGTCGACCACGCGCCCGCTCACGGATCCGCTGGCCGGCAGGTCAACGTCGGCCAGTGAGCCCGACGAGGCCACGCGCAGCGTCCCGGCAGTGGCGAACGAGTAGGCGTCGGGCCAGTACGCACTGGCCAGGCCGCTGAACGACGGTGCGCGGACCTGGATCTTCACGTGGGAGGCATACAGGTCGCTGAACTCGTAGCGGCCGTCCCGGTCGGTGGTGGTCAGGACCGGCTTCCCGGCCCAGTCCCCGGTGGGTGTCACGGGCATCAGGGATACCCATGCGTTGGCCACGGGCACACCCGCCGATCGAACGGTGCCCGACACCGAGCCCACGGGCTCTGCCGAGGCTGGGGTCGCCAGCCCCACGATCGACAGGATCGTCACCAGCAGTGCCACCAGGGCTGCGTGTGGGAGGGCGACGGGCTCGCGCGCAGCGCGCATGGGAACCCCCTGACAGGCTGGGACCCCTCCATCTTGCGCCGGGCGGAACAAGCAGGCAAGCGGCCGGGGCCTCACCGGGTCGAACGCACGTCCGGGCACTGCTCGGCGACGGGCCGGACCACTCGCCTCAGGTCGGAGACGGTCGCATCCGGGTCATCGAGGACCGCCACGATGCGACGCGCAGTCGCCAGCGACCCGGCGTCCGGGTCCTGCACCGATCGATCGATGAGGACGTCGGCCAGGTGAGCGGCCCGGGTCCGGAGCACGACCTGGTCGCTGACGGACTCGCCCAGGGCGTCGAGGACCTCAGCGGCCGCCGCGCAGACCTCACCGGTCGTCGGTACTGGCGCCGGTCCAGTCCACCCCCGGACGACCAGCCCGACGGCTCCGGTGGCGGCCAGGGTGAGCACCACAGCGGCAGCCAGCGCTCGGTTCACCGGGAGGGAGCCTCCGAGCCCGGTTCAGCCGTGAGGAACCCGTCCTCCACCGCAGCCCGGCGCATGTCGGACTTGGTGCGGACCTCCCGATGCGCATGTGCGTACTTGGCCCGCACGCGGTCCAGGTACTCCTTGGCGGTCGCCGGGCTGACGTTCATCCGCCGGGCAACCGAGTCCAGCTTCATCCCGGACGCGTAGAGCCGCAGGGCAGACAGCTCCTGGATGCTCAGGTTGGGCACGTCCTGTGGGGACTCGGCCAGGATTGCTGCCATGTCCGGGGTGAGGAAGCCCTCGCCCGAGGCCACGATGCGGATCGCCTCCAGGAGCTCGGCGGGATCCTCCCGCTTGGACATGTAGCCCAGTGCGCCGGCGGCCAGGCCCTGGCGGACGACCCGTGGGCTACCGAGCGCACTGACGATCAGGACGCGGCACCCAGCATCCTGGAAGTTGCCCACGAGCTCGGGCAGGGGTGGGGCATCGGCGCCCAGATCCAGGTCGAGCAGGACCACGTCGCAGCCGGGCGCCGCATCCAGGGCGGATCCGACGTCCGCCCCCGCATATGCGACCTCGATGCTCGGTCCCTGCGACTGCAACCAGGCCATGAGCGCCTGGTGGAACAGGGCGTGGTCATCGAGGATGACGACCCGGATCGCTGCCTCCATGGGGCGAATCTATCGCCGAAGGCCGCCCTGCGCTGGCATCCCCCCCGTCCAGCGCCATTCCAGCGTGAGTGCATCAGGGGTCACGTCACACCACGCAGAGCCCGCGACCCAGTCGATCCGCTCGACCAGGGCCGGGCCTGCATCGCCCACCCGCGGACCGGCCACGGACAGCAGGATTGCCGGGTCGGGGTCCGACCACGACGAGAGCGTGACCGATGCTCCCGGGGCGAGTGCGCAGACGACGTCGATCACACCCCCGACCTCGCCGACGACCTCCGGTGGCACGTGGCAGCCCTCGAAGGATCCTCGGACGCTGATCGGGCACGTCGCGGCATGCAGCAGGCGCAGCCAGATGCGGGCCGGCCGGCGAACGGACATGGGCGCCCGGCCGACGGCAAGCAGGGCGCGCAGGAACTCCGCCTGGGCGGCGCATGCCGACCGGGTTCGCTGGTCGCCCGGATCCCGACGACCCGTGGCGATGTCATCGAGGAGCTCCTGGGCAGAGGTCAACGTGTCAGCCACCCAGAGCTCCTCATCTGCTCGGACGCTGAGCTCGGTGCCCATGCGCACCTGCGCCGACATGGCCTGCTCGCGCGCACCAGCCAGCTGCGAGCTGGCGCGGTCGATGCGCTCCACGAACAGCCAGGCGGCCGCAAGTCCAGCCACGACATAGACACCCGCCGTGGCCGTGCTCGGTCCGCAGAGCAGCCATCGCTCATTCCACGCCAGCGACCCACCGAGGTGGGCAAGGCCCACTGTGGCAACGACCGCCGCCAGGACTCCCGGGCGTGGCGCGAGCAGCAGGACGATCGCCATCATCGGTATCCGGGCGTCGAGCAGGGCACCCTCTCCGAGCAGGGACGAGCAGAACGGATCGGCCATCAGCGCCGCCGCACCCACCAGGACGTAGGTGGCGCACGCCGCGACGACGTGGCTGGCCCCGATCCGCCTGCCCTCCCGCGCCTCGCCGAGGATCCAGGCGCCGACGAGCACCGGGACCACGGCCCCGCCCAGGGCCAGCCAGGGCACGGAGTACGCGGCCCACCCGAGCACCACCAGGGCACTGGCGACGCCGGCCACGAACGTGGCGATCATCAACACGATGCCCGCCGTGCGCAGGAGCAGGTCGCTTCCGATCTGCTCCTGCTCCGGGGGCGGGACGGGATGCCACTCGAGGAGCACGACCGTCCCTCGGTCCCGTGGTCCGGGCCCGATCAGCGCGCTTCCCCCCACTGCCTGCATCCGCTCCCGGATCGACGCCGATACTCCGAACCCACCCGGCGCCGGCCCTGGACCGACCCCCTCGTCGGCGATGAACACCTGGACCCCGGCTGGATCCCGGCGTGCGAGGACCGTGGCACGCTCGACCCCGGCGTGCTTGGCCACATTGGTCAGCGCCTCGGCCCCGGCACCGGCGATGGCACCGAGGACCGGCTGCGGGACCGCCACGGGCAGCGGTCCCAGGGGCCCACGGTCCCCCTCGTCGGCACCGACGAGCGCGACCTCGACTCCCAGACCGAGTCGGCGGCCCCGATCCTCGAGCCGCCGCAGCACCTCGGGAAGGTCGGCGATGGCCGCCTCCGCGCGCCACGAGGCGAGCTGGTCGAAGTCCGACCGACAGCGCTGCAGCCACGGCCACGGGATCGAGGTGGTCGCCATGGGCGGCGATCGTCTCGAGCGTGTTCAACGCGGTGTCGTGCAGGGACCGCTCCACCTCCGCGGCGACCTGGGCCGAGGCGCGCACGGCCCGTTCCTGGACCATGGCGTGGTCCCGCTGGTCCAGGGAGTGCTGCAGTGCCCGGGCAGTGCGTCCGAGCGCCCAGAGCGCCAGGGCGACGGAGAAGCCGGCGGCGAGGATCGAGATCGCGGGCACCGCACCGGCGATGGACGCACGCAGCAGCGGATCGTCCCCCGGGCCCTGAAGGGGAGCGATGAACAGGACCGTGGCCAGGACGACCGCGGCGACGCCACCGACGCGAGGACCGCGCCAGACCGTGACCGAAGCCACGAGCAGGCCTGCCGCCGCGATCTCCGCCGGCCAGGGGCCGGACATGTCGGCGGCGCTGCGCACGATCACCAGGCTGATCAGGCATCCGGCGCTGGACACCACGACGAGCCACCCCGGCGGAGGGACGTCGGCCCCATCGGGACCCGTGCCCCGCAGGACGCCCATGGTCAGGCAGAACGTTGCCCACACGAGGCACACCAGGCCGGCGACCAGGCCCACGGCCACGACCCCGTCGGGCGGTCGCAGCACGGAGGTGACCGCCTGGCCCAGCAGCAGGAGGATCACGAGCCAGTACACGAGGAACGACACCCCGTCGGACGCGATGGTGGCCAGCGTTCGCTCCGGGGACTCCGGTGCCAGCGCATCCGGTGGCGCCTGGGTCGCGGTCACACCCGCACCACGTCCACGGGAAGCGAGGAGTCCGCTGCCAGGTCCAACTGTGAGGCGGGCAGCCCGCGGGCGACCACCTGGGCGCCCAGCGCGGCCACCATCGCCCCGTTGTCGGTGCACAGCCCGGGACTGGGGATCCGCAGCCGGATCCCGGCGGACTCGCAGCGCGCGGCCGCCAGCGCACGCAGCCGGGAGTTGGCAGCCACCCCGCCGCCGATCTGCAGGTCGGTGACTCCGTGCTCCCGGCAGGCGTCGATCGCCTTGCGGGTCAGCACGTCGACCACAGCCTCCTGGAAGGCCGCCGCGACATCCGCGACGGGCACCGGATCGCCCTCGGCCTCCCGTGCCTCGACCCAGCGCGCGACCGCGGTCTTGAGCCCGGAGAACGAGAAGTCGAAGCGGTGCCGGGCCATGTCCTTGCCGGCCGTCAGCCCGCGCGGGAAGGTCACGAACGCCCGGTCGCCCCCGGTCGCGATCCGATCGATGTGCGGGCCACCCGGGAATGGCAGGCCGAGGACCCGCGCGACCTTGTCGAACGCCTCTCCGGCGGCGTCGTCGATGGTCGACCCCAGCGGTTGCACGTCGCAGGTGATGTCCGGGACCAGCAGCAACGACGAGTGCCCACCCGAGACAAGCAGCGCCATCGTGGGCTCGGCCAGCGGGCCGTGCTCGAGGGCATCGACCGCGACATGCGCGGCGAGGTGGTTCACCCCGTGCAGCGGGACCCCCAGAGACAGCGACAGCGCCTTGGCAGCCGAGACCCCCACCAGCAGCGCACCGGCCAGGCCGGGACCGGCCGTGACCGCGACGGCGTCGATGTCGGCCAGCCGGACGCCCGCCCGCCGGCAGGCGGCCTCCAACGTGGGGACCATCGCCTCGAGGTGCGCCCGGCTGGCCACCTCGGGCACCACGCCGCCGAACCGCGCGTGCTCCTCGACGCTGGAGGCCACGACGTCGGCGAGCAGGGTCATCCCGCGCACGATGCCGACCCCGGTCTCGTCGCACGAGGTCTCGATCCCCAGGACCAGTGGCTCGTCAGCCATCACGCCCCGCCTCCCGCGACGTCGACTGCGCCGGCCCCTGCGGGCTCGCCCGGCCCGCCCGACAGGCGCAGGGACATCAGCAGCGCATCGTGGCCGCGTCCGTAGTAGTCGCGGCGCCGGCCGTCGGCCGCGAAGCCCATCGCCTGGTAGAGACCGATCGCCGCGGCGTTGTCGGCGCGCACCTCCAGATGCACGAGGGTGGCGCCGCACGCCCGGGAGCGGTCGACCAGCGCGCTGAGCAGGACCCGTCCCGTGCCGCGGCCCTGTTCCTCCCGGGCGACGGCGACGGTCTGCACGTCGGCCTCGGGGACGACGACGAACACACCGGCGTACCCGACGATCCGCCGGCCCCGTCGTGCGACGACGTACCAGCGCGACTCGGGGACGCGCGCGAGCTCGGACCAGAACTGCCAGGCGGTCCACGGGTCCCCGTCGAACAGCTGGCGCTCGAGGTCCTGCACCTCGTCGAGGTCCCACCAGCGCATGCGCTCCACGACCAGGTCCCCGCACGAGGTGGGCGCGGGAGCCTGCTGGGTGCCCTGGCCGCTCATGGCTGGGTCACCCGCTTGCGCGTGGCGCCGACCGTCGCGTCCGGGCGGCGCAGGTACATGGGCGTCAGGTCGGCGGGGACCCCGGCCAGGACGAGCTCGGCGGCGATCCGGGCGAGGGTGGCGGGGTCCGGGTGCAGCGGCGCGCGGTGCCCGGGAAGATCGTCGGGGTACCTGACCGCTCCGGCGCCGACCGCGGGCACGCTCCGATCGGGGATGTCCGCAGCCGGGCCGACGTGCGGCCCGTCCACCCGCATCCCGGCAGCGTCGTACCGGGCCCAGTAGACCTCGCGGCGGCGGGCGTCCGTGGCGACCAGGAAGGGACCCTGGACACCGCAAGCCCGGGCCTGCGCCGCCAGCACGTCCAAGGTGCACACGCCCTGCACCGGGATCCCCAGGGCCCACCCCATGACCGCGGCGTGCACGAGTCCCACCCGCAGGCCGGTGAACGGGCCGGGGCCCCGACCGACGCCGAGGGCATCGAGCTCGCGGGGCAGCACCCCGGCCAGCTCCAGCGCCTGGGCGACGAGCGGCGCGAGCTGCTCGCCGTGCGCGGCCGGTCCGAGGAATCCTGCGCTGCCCAGCACGACATCGCTCGCGGTGTCGACCACGGCGGCACCGACCGCCTCCGTGGCGGTGTCCAGGGCGAGGATGAGCACGGCAACAACCTACTTCGGGTCGAGGCTCAGGTTCGCCCACCGCGGACCCACCCCGCGCACCAGCACGGTGCGGACACCCCCCGACGGATCGTCGGGGTCCACCGGCGCCCCGACGTCCCGCCGGATCAGCACCTCCAACCGGTCGGTGGCCAGGCCCTCGACCTTGCCCGCACCCCACTCGACCACCGTGACCGCACGCTCGAGGTCGGCATCGAGGTCGAGGTCCTCCACCTCGACCGAGCCGTGGAGCCGATAGGCGTCGACATGCACCAGCGAGGGCCCGGGTCCGGGGTGGCTGCGGGCGATCACGAAGGTCGGGCTGGTCACCGACCCGCGCACCGAGAGCGCGGTTCCGATGCCCTGGGTGAATGTCGTCTTCCCGGCACCGAGGGGACCGTCGAGGATCAGGACGTCACCGGCGGTGAGGTGGGCCACCAGGTCGGCTCCCAGGGCCCGCATGTCCTCGGCGTCGCGCGCGGTGGCGCACCACGCCTGGCCGTCGCGGTGCCACCCGGTCACCGGCGACTCCCGGCAGGAGCGCCGCCCGGCGCCGGGTCGCCCCCCTGCACGACCTCGGCGGCCAGCTCGTCGCGCACTCGTCCGACCAGTCGCCGCAGCTGGTGGTTCACCTGCGGGTAGTGCTCGAGGATCATCATGTGCCCGGAGTCGGGCATGATCTCCAACTCCGAGCGCGGCAGGCGGCGGGCCATGTCCAGCGAGTGCTCCGCCGGGGTCATCCGGTCGCCCTGCCCGACCATCACCAGGGACGGAACGGCGGCCAGCGTGTGCAGCGCTGCATGGCGCTGATGGCGCTGCAACGTCGGGAGGAACTCCGCGACCACGTCGATGGAGGTCTCACCGAGCATCCGGTGCGTGAAGTCAGCCACGGCCGGCGAGGCCGTGGACCCGAACGAGTAGAGCCGGGTGAACAGCAGGCTCAGGTCATTGACCCGCGAGCGGCCCATCTCGACGAGGTCGGCGTTGCGGACCAGCAGGGCAGCGGTCACCGGCAGCATCCGGTGCAGTGGCCGGGCGGCGATCGCGGGAAGCCCGAGCGAGACGTCGCGCAACCCACCCGGTGAGGTCGAGAGCAGGGCCACACCCCGGATCCGGGTGCCGAACAGCTCCGGGTGGTCCAGGGCGAGCTGCATGATGGTCATGCCACCCATGGAGTGCCCGACCAGCACGATCGGCCCCTCGGGGACCACCTGGTCCAGGACCGACTTGAGGTCCCTGCCCAGTTGCTCGATCGTGTTGGTCTCGGCCCCCGAGCGGGTCGAGCGGCCGTGGCTGCGCTGATCCCAGAAGACGAGATCCCCGAGGGCGCGCAGGTCCCGGCGCTGGTAGTGCCAGCAGTCCTCGTTCAGGGCGTACCCATGGCAGAACACGATCGTGAGCTGCTCCGGGTTGTCCCTGGTGCACCTCTCGATCTCGGCATGGAGCGCCATCCCGTTGGAGTCGGTGACGGTGACGGGTGTCCCCCTCAGGTGGCCGAAGGGCTCGTCACCCTCCCGGTCCGCACGTCCGGCCTTCGCCACGACGGCTCTCTCAGCCACGACACCGGCGGCCGCACCCACCACGAGCAGTCCCGCGGCCACGCCGACCGCACTGGCCACCTTGCCGAAGCCCGGCTGGTTCACGCGCCGGCCCCCCGTGTCGTGCGCTGGATCCGGGGACCGAGCCGCGTGATGATCTCGTAGCCGATGGTCCCCGCGGCACCCGCCCAGTCCTCGGCCGTCGGCTCGCCGCGGACCGCGCTGCCGAACAGCACGACCTCGTCGCCGGGCTCGGCGGGGTCATCCCCGAGGTCGAGCACGAACTGGTCCATGCACACCCGACCAGCGATCGTGCGCACCTTCCCGGCCGCCAGTACCGGCCCGCGCCCACCAGCAGCCCGCGGGATCCCGTCGGCGTAGCCCAGGGGTACCAGCCCGAGCGTGGTCGGTGCCGTCGTCACGTACTCGTGCCCGTAGGAGACCCCCTGTCCGGCCCCGACTCGCTTGACCCCGGCAAGACGGGCCCGCAGGGTCATCGCCGCGGCGAGCCCGTACTGCTCGGGTGGGCCCAGCTCACCTCCCGGGGAGACCCCGTAGACGGCGATCCCGGGGCGGACCAGGTCGTAGTGCGCCTGCGGGGACACCAGGGTCGCCGCGGAGTTGGCGATATGACGAACCCGCGGGGTCAACCCGGCAGCGGCCACGACCTCGAGTGCCGAGTCGAAGGCCACCAGCTGGGCTGCGTTGGTCGCGCTGCTCGGGGCGTCGGCGACAGCGAAGTGCGACCACACGCCGGTCACCTGCATCGTCCCGTTGGCCTCGAGCTGGGCCGCACGCTCCACGAGTGCCGGCCAGTCCGCCGCCGTCGCGCCGTTGCGGGCCAGCCCGGTGTCGACCTTCAGCTGGACTCGGGCCCGCACCCCCGTGGCGTGCGAGGCCGCGGTGAGCGCCTCCAGCTGCCACAGGGAGCTGGCCGTGACGTCGATCTCGTCGCGCACGCACGCGACCAGGTCGTCGTCGCCCGGGGACCAGAGCCAGGCCAGGACGGGCACGGTGATCCCCTGCTGACGCAGCTCGGCGGCCTCCGACAGCAGGGCGGTGCCCAGCCAGTCGGCGCCCCCGTTGAGGGCCGCACGCGCCGAGGGCACCAGGCCGTGGCCGTACGCATCAGCCTTGACGACGGCCAGGAGTGCCGCTGAGGGCGCGAGCGAGCGCAGCACCTCGACATTGGCCGAGATCGCATCCAGATCGACCTCGCACACGGCTCGCGCAACCACGGTCCCATCCTGCCGCACGCCGTGACCGGGTGCGTGTCAGGCGGTGACTGAGGCAGCCGCGGCGCGCGCCTGCGGCAGGGCGGCCAGGACCTCCAGAGCGGTCACCGGGGCGTCGTCGGCGGCCGCCAGCCGGCCGGCCAGGCCGTGCAGGCCCACGGCGCGGGCGGCGATCAGGGCGGCGGCACCAGGGTGCAGCTCCCCGGCCCGGGCGGCCCCCGCAAGCATCCCGGCGATGAGTCCGGCCAGGACATCACCGGAGCCTGCCGTGGCCAGGGACGCGTCACCGAAGGTGTCCACGTAGGTGGCGCCCGGCGCTGCCACGACGGTCCCGGGGCCCTTGAGGACCACGACCGCCCCGGTCTCCTGCGCCGCACGCCGGGCGGCTGCCAGCGGCCCGCCAGAGGGGTCCAGTCCCATCCTGGCGAACTCGCCTGCATGCGGGGTCAGGACGGTGACCCACCCCCACTCGGAACGCTCGGCGAGGGCTCGCCGGCCGTCCTGGCGGGCCAGGACCGCCAGGGCCGAGGCATCGACCACCACGGGGGCGGGGTCGGCCATGGCGCGCAGGACGCAGTCCATCGCGTCCCGCCCCGCGCCCAGGCCCGGGCCGATGCAGCGGGCATCCACCGCACGGCCAGGCGCGAGGACGACGTCGGGGTATGTCGGCGACCACGAGGGCGGCGACCGGATCGAGCAGGCCCGCGTGACCGGGGGTGTCGGCGTCGCGGGGCACGGGCGCCCGGTCGAGGTGGGCTGCCCCGGTCCCCGGGCTGAAGGCCACCATCCCCACCCCGGACATGCGCGCACCGCCGACTGCCAGCAGTGCCGCCCCGGGGTAGGACAGGCTCCCTGCGGTGACCCCGACGAGGCCCCGGGAGTACTTGTGGGCGTCCGGGGCCGGGCTGGCCACCGCCAGGTCGGCCAGGGACAGCGCGTATGCCGCCGGTTCAAGATCGGGTGCCTGAAGGCCGATGTCGACAACCGTGACGGAACCGGCCAGGGACCGCCCGGGCGGCACCACCAGTGCGGGCTTGAGCACGCCGAAGCACACAGTCACGTTCGCGGCCACGGCCAGCCCGGCAACGGCCCCGGTATCGGTGTCGACCCCACTGGGGATGTCCACCGCCACGACCGGGACACCGGATGCGAGCACCGCACGAACCACGCCCGCCGCCGGCTCACGAACCGCTCCCGAGCCACCGATGCCCAGGATCCCGTCGAGGACCAGGTCCGCGCGGGCGACCACTGCCTCGACCGACGGGTCGTCCCAGGCGACGATGCGAGCGCCTGCCGACCTGGCCGCCGCGGCGCCCTGCGCGTGCATGCGCCCCGGGTCACCGATTGCCACGGTGGCCACCCCCCGCTGGGCCAGGGACGCCAGGGCCCAGAGGGCATCACCTCCGTTGTTCCCGGAGCCGACGAGCGCCACCACGTGCGACCCACGCACAGCGCGGCGGCCGCTGCGCAGGAGGTCCAGGCACACGCCCGCGAGGGCTGTTGAGGCCCGCGCCATGAGCACCGGCTCGGGCACTCCGGCCCCCGCCTCAGCCCGACGGACCACCTCGACCGAACAGATCGGACGCATCTGCACCTCCCGGGCTCCTGCCTACCACACCGGCCCGAAACGCGCCGACGGACAACCCGGACTATCCATACCACCCGTCACATTGGTAACGTGCGCCACGGTCCCACCCGGGACCGCGTCGGAGGTCGCCGAATCCCGCCCCCTCCGATACTTCCCCAACCAGGGCGGGAGCGGGGGACCCAGGTACCACTGGGTATCCCACGGGCCACCAGCCCGTAGGAACCCTCGGGGTCCCGGCAGTACCCGGCGCACGACCGGCCGGGGGCTGCTGCGCGCGCACGAGTGCGCGCACGGGACCCGACAGCTCACCTCGCAGGCGATGAGGGATACGCGATGAAGAAGACTGTGGGTGCCACGATCCTCTCGGCCGCGCTCGTGAGCGGGCTCGGAGTGCCGGCGCAGGCACTCGGCCTTCCCGGGTCCGATCCCGCGGAGGGGACCCAGGGCGGCACGGTGCAGGTGCTGGCCGTCGCCCCGACGCCTGCTGCGGCAGCACAGCTCCGGCCGTCCCTGCGGCTCGGCTCGCGCAGCCCCGCAGTCGTCTACATCCAGACCACGCTCGGGGTGAAGCCCGCCAGCGGCTACTACGGCCCGCTCACGGCCAAGGCGGTCCGGGCGGTTCAGCGCAGCCATGGCCTCAAGGTCACCGGGAGGATCACCGCAAGCACGTGGAAGGTGCTGCTCCGCTCGGCATCGACCTCGGCCCCGGCCGTGGACCCAGCGCCCGAGCCGCCAGAGCAGGTCGCCACGCCGGCGCCGAGCCCTGACGCGGCCGCCCAGAAGAAGCCGTCCCTCGGTCCGGGATCCCGCGGCCCGGCGGTCGTGTTCGTCCAGGAGAAGCTGGGGATCGCTCCCGCGACCGGGTACTTCGGCCCCCTGACCAGGGCTGCCGTGAGCACGTTGCAGGACATCAACGACCTCAAGGTCACCGGCAAGGTGGGTCAGGCCACCTGGAAGGTCCTGCTCACCGCCGAGGGCGTCATCGAACTACCCCTGGACGCCGCGCCTCAGCCGCCGGCCGCCCAGCCCTCCGTCGATGCCGACCCTGCTGCACCGCCAGCCCCGGCGACCCCCACTCCTGCGGCACCCCCCGCGCTCACCCCCGATCAGGCCGCGGCCACCCGCCCGCTGCTCACACCCGGGATGGGACCCAGAGACCCCGCCGTGATCTACGTCCAGCAGTACCTGCGGGTGTCGCCCGCCACCGGGTTCTTCGGCAAGCTGACCACCAGTGCGGTCACGGCCTACCAGGCGGGCCTGCCGATCCCCGTCACGGGCACGGTGGACGCAGCCACCTGGGAGGCCATCCTCACCGGGCGCCAAGTGACCCCTGTCACCCCCCCGACGACCCCCACGCCCCCGAAGCCGGCGGCCCCGACCATTCCCACGCCCACCTACACGCTGCCGGAGAACCCGACGGTGGCCGACAGGGCCGTCGTGTTCGCCCTGGCGCAGGTGGGCAAGCCCTACGTCCTCGGCGGGAACGGACCGGCGGTCTTCGACTGCTCGGGCCTGATCCAGCAGGCCTACCTGACCGCCGGCGTGAAGCTGCCCCGGTTGGCCTCCCAGCAGCGCTTCGCCGGAACCAGGGTCGAGATCGACCAGCTGCTCGCCGGCGACCTGCTGTACTACCAGGACGGTTCGTCCCCGCGCCGGGGCCATATCTCGATGTACGCCGGCAACGGGCTGGTGGTCGAGGCCGCCAACCCGCGCCGCGGGGTCCGGATTCGCACCCTGCACGAGCCGTGGTACCGCGACCGCTTCGTCGCCGCCGTCCGGATCGGCTGACCCGAACCGCCCCGCCGCTCCGGGATCGCGACGGCAGGCAGTGGCCTACTCGACCGTGACGGACTTGGCCAGGTTGCGCGGCTGGTCCACGTCGTGGCCCTTGGCCGTGGCCAGCTCGCAGGCGAACACCTGCAGCGGCACGGTGGAGACCAGCGGCTGCATCAGCGTGGGGCAGGCCGGGATCCGGATGATGTGGTCGGCGTAGGGCGTGACGACGTCATCGCCCTCCTCAGCGATCACGATCGTGACCGCGCCGCGGGCCCGGACCTCCTGGATGTTGGAGATGATCTTCTCGTGCAGCACGCCGCGACCCTTCGGTGACGGGACGACGACGATGACCGGCACGCCTGGCTCGATCAGGGCGATCGGGCCGTGCTTGAGCTCGCCGGCGGCGAACCCCTCGGCGTGCATGTAGGCCAGCTCCTTGAGCTTCAGCGCCCCCTCGAGGGCCACCGGGTAGCCCACGTGCCGACCGATGAACAGCACCGAGCTGGAGTTGGCGAACTGTTGCGCCAGCGCGCGCACCCCCTCGACGGTGTCCAGGACGAGGTCGACCTTCTGCGGCATCGTCGCCAGCTGGCCCACGATCGCAGCGACCTCGTCGCCGAACTTGTTGCCGCGCACCTGCGCCAGGTAGAGCGCCACCAGGTAGACGGCCACGATCTGGGTGAGGAAGGCCTTGGTGGAGGCGACCGCGATCTCCGGGCCGGCCTGGGTGTAGAGCACCGCGTCGGACTCGCGCGGGATCGTCGAGCCGTTCGTGTTGCAGATGGCCAGGACGCGGGCGCCCTGCTCGCGGGCGTGGCGCACCGCCATCAGCGTGTCCATCGTCTCGCCCGACTGGCTGATCGCGATGACCAGGATCCGCCGCGTCAGGATCGGATCCCGGTAGCGGAACTCACTGGCCAGCTCGACCTCGGTGGGGATCCGGCACCAGTGCTCGATCGCGTACTTGGCGACCAGCCCTGCGTGGTAGGCCGTCCCGCAGGCGACGATGACGATCTTGTCGATCTCGCGCAGCTCAGCAATGGGCAGGCGGATCTCGTCGAGGCGCAGCAGCCCGTCGGGGGCGATCCTGCCCAGCAGCGTGTCGGCGACGGCCTTGGGCTGCTCGGCGATCTCCTTGAGCATGAACAGGTCGTAGCCGCCCTTCTCCGCGGCCGCAGCATCCCAGGTGACGGTGAACGGGGTGACCTCGACCGCCGCACCGGCGAAGTCGGTGACGATCACCTCGTCGGCGCGCAGGTCGACGACCTGGTCCTGCCCGAGCTCGATGGCGTCGCGGGTGAACTCGATGAATGCCGAGACGTCGGAGGCCAGGAAGTTCTCACCCTGGCCGATCCCCACGACCAGCGGGGAGTTGCGCCGCGCGGCCACCAGCCGACCGGGGTCGTCGGCGCTGACCGCCACCAGCGTGAACGCACCCGACAGCCGCTGGCACGCCGCGCGCATGGCATCGGCGAGGTCCCCGGTGTCGGCCAGCGTGGACTCCAGCAGGTGCGCCACCACCTCGGTGTCGGTCTCCGAGGTCATCACGACCCCGCGCTCGGCCAGCTCCTTGGTGAGCTCGGCGAAGTTCTCGATGATGCCGTTGTGGATGACCGCGACGCGGCCGCCGCTGGACACGTGCGGATGGGCGTTGATGTCGGTGGGCCCACCATGAGTGGCCCAGCGCGTGTGCCCGATCCCAGTGGTCGAGGGTGCCATCGGGTCAGCGGCGAGCAGCGACCGGAGGTTCTCCAGCTTGCCTGCCTTCTTGCGCACGTCAAGGGCACCGTCGGCCACGACAGCCACTCCCGCGGAGTCGTACCCGCGGTACTCCAGTCGCTTGAGACCCGCCACCACGACGTCCACTGCCTGCTGATGACCCGCATAGCCCACGATTCCGCACATGGGCCCAAGGGTAGTCGGCGCATCCCGGACGCCGGTCCGGGCGCGCCTACGGCAGGGGGATCTCCCGGGCCACGGCGCCGGCGAGCTCCTCTGCCACGCTGCGGGCCTCGGCATCCGTGGGCGCCTCGACCATGACCCGCACCAGTGGCTCGGTCCCGCTCGGGCGCAGCAGCACCCGGCCGGTGTCGCCGAGGCGGGCCTCGGCTGCCGCCACGGCAGATGCCAGGCCGGGAGTGGAACCCACCGCCGACCGGTCCACTCCTCGGACGTTGATGAGCACCTGGGGCAGCTTGGTCATGACCGAGGCGAGCTCGGACAGCGGAGTGTGGGTGTCGGCCATGCGGGCCAGCAGGTGCAGGGCCGTGAGCGTCCCGTCCCCGGTGGTCCCGTAGTCCAGCAGCACGACGTGCCCGCTCTGCTCGCCGCCGAGCGTGTAGTTGTGGGCGCGCATGGCCTCCAGCACGTACCGGTCACCCACGCCGGTCTCGACCATGGTGATCCCCGCGTCGCGCATCGCCAGCTTGAAGCCCAGGTTGCTCATCACCGTGGCCACGACCGTGTCCTGGGCGAGCTTTCCCTGGTCGCGCATCGCCAGGGCGAGGATCGCCATGATCTCGTCACCATCGACGACGTTGCCCTGGGCGTCCACCGCGAGGCAGCGGTCCGCGTCCCCGTCATGGGCGATCCCCACGTCGTAGCCGTGCTCGACGACCGCCGCGCGCAGGTCGGCCATGTGCGTGGAGCCACAGCCCTCGTTGATGTTGTAGCCGTCCGGGCTGGAGTGGATCGCCAGGACCTCGGCACCCATCCGCCGCAGCGCACGCGGGGACGCCCCAGCCGCGGCGCCATTGCCGGTGTCGACCACCACGCGCAGGCCGTTCAGTCGGTTCGGCGTGCACGAGAGCAGGTGCTCGACGTAGTCACCCAGGGCGTCGTCGTAGTGCACGACCCGTCCCACGCCGGCACCGATCGGTCGCTGCCAGCCCTCATAGAGGCGGGCCTCGATCTGCTCCTCCACCTCGTCGTCGAGCTTGTGCCCGCCGCGGGCGAAGAACTTGATCCCGTTGTCGGGCATCGGGTTGTGCGAGGCCGAGATCATCACGCCGAGGTCGACGCCGAGCTCCGCGGTCAGGTGGGCGACGGCGGGGGTGGGCAGGACGCCAAGGACCAGCACGTCGAGGCCGGCGCTGGCCAGTCCGGCGACCGTGGCGGCCTCGAGGAACTCACCACTGGCCCGTGGATCGCGGCCCACGACCGCCCGCGGGCGCGCCCCGGGGCGCCCGGCGTGCAGCTCACCCAGCTCGCCCAGGACGTGCGCAGCTGCGCCCGCCAGGTCCAGCGCGAGGTCGGCCGTCAGGTCCCGGTTGGCCAGCCCCCGTACCCCATCGGTCCCGAACAGCGATCCCACGACGTACCTCCCGGTCGGATGTCCCTCGGCGACTCTACCCGTCGGCAGCGCGGCGGCCGCGGACGAACCTGGGACGACGGCGACCCTGGGCCTTTCGACCATTGACCGGCCGCGATCGTGGCCGGTTCAGGAATCGACCGCGCACGGCCCGGCCGGTGAGCCCCGGTCGGCCACCACGCGCGAACGCCGCCGCCCGGACCGGAGGGTCGGGGCAGCGGCGTTCGGACGCTCAGCGCTTGCTGTCATCCCGCGGCGCGGGATGCAGCTGCGCTCTTCGTTCAGGTGGACACGCGCGCGCGTCCACCCTCTCTCATCGCTTGCTGTACTGGGGAGCCTTGCGGGCCTTCTTCAGGCCGTACTTCTTGCGCTCCTTGATCCGGGCGTCCCGGGTCAGGAAGCCGGCCTTCTTCAGGGCGGGGCGGTTGGCTTCCTCGTCGATCTCGTTGAGGCAGCGGGCGATGCCCAGGCGCAGGGCGCCGGCCTGGCCAGTGATCCCGCCGCCGTCGATGCGCGCGATGACGTCATAGGCGCCATCGAGCTCGAGCGTGCGGAAGGGCTCGTTCACCAACTGCTGGTGGACCTTGTTCGGGAAGTAGTTCTCCAGGGTCCGGCCATTGATCGTCCAGACACCGGTGCCGGGCACGATGCGCACCCGGGCAACGGCCTCCTTGCGCCGACCAGTGGCAGCGCCGGGGGCGGTCATGACGGGGCGCGGGGCCTTCGTCTCGGGAGTCTCGGGGGTCTCGGTGGAGTAGTCGCCCTCGATGACCTCATCGACGGCCTGCGTGGTCTCGGTGCTCACAGCCACGGGTTCCTTTCGTTTGACGGGGTCGCCGTGGCGCTTACTGCGCGACCTGGGAGATCGTGAACGGCACGGGCTGCTGCGCCGCGTGGGGGTGCTCGGGGCCGGCGTAGACCTTGAGCTTCGCGGACTGGGCGCGGCCGAGCTTGTTGTGCGGGAGCATGCCCTTCACGGCCTTCTCCACGGCGCGGCGCGGGTTGGTCTCCAGCAGGTCGGCGTACGAGGTGGCGCGCAGGCCGCCCGGGAAGCCGGAGTGCCGGTAGTCCATCTTCTGCTCGCGCTTGGCGCCCGAGAGGGCCACCTTCTCGGCGTTGATGATGATGACGAAGTCACCGGTGTCCACGTGCGGGGCGAACGTCGGCTTGTGCTTGCCGCGCAGGAGAACGGCGGCCTGCGAGGCCAACCGGCCGAGGACGACGTCGGTCGCGTCGATGACGTGCCACTGGCGGGTGATCTCGCCAGCCTTGGGGCTGTACGTGCGCATCAGAGCCTTCGTTCGTGTCCGTGTGATGGTCGAACGGCTCGGGTGCCGGCGGTGGCCGCTGGCACGACCGCGTGGTCGCGATCCGAGGACGTTCGTCACGCGCAGGCGGAGCCCACGCAATGCTCTGCCTAGGGTACCGGGGCGAGGCGGGGGCGCCAAATCGCAGTCGTGCGGGGTCCCAGCGGGTTCAGGCATGCCCGCAGGCGCCGGGAGTCAGGGGTGGGACCGAGCCGGCCTGGAACACACCGGGATCCTGGGGCAGACTCGACGGGTGCTGCCCACCCCGTTCGCCGAGCGCGTGCTCGACCTGGTCGCCACGATCCCTGCGGGTCGCGTGCTCACGTACGGGGATGTCGCCCAGCGGTTGGGGTCCCGTGCGCCTCGGGCAGTGGGCACGACCCTGGCCCGGTTCGGCGGCGGCGTGCCGTGGTGGCGGGTCGTGCGCGCCGGTGGCCTCCTTGCGCCGGGCCACGAGGTGTCGGCCACCGAGCACCTGCTCGCCGAGGGGGTGGCGGTGCTGCCCAGCGCACGCGGCCCGCGGGTGGACCTCGACCAGCACCGCTGGGCGTCCACCGACTGACCGCCGACCCCTCACCCGCCGGCCCCCAGCCGCCAGCCCCCCTCGGTGATCCTGGAAGGTTGTTGCCGTTCTAGGTGCAACACACTTCCAGGATCATGGGGAGGGGCGGATGGCGCACCCGGTGGGCAGTTGCCGCGAGGTCACCGGGGCACCGGGTGGCCGGCGTCTCGTCCCACACCGGCTCAGCGCACCGCGCGGGCCTCGTCCCAGACCGGGGCGTCGGTCTCGCGCACCCGGCCGTCGGCGCCGAACACCAGGAACCGGTCGAATCCACGGGTGAACCAGCGGTCGTGGGTGACTGCCAGGACCGTCCCCGAGAAGGCGTCGAGCCCCTCCTCCAGCGCCTCGGCGGAGGCCATGTCGAGGTTGTCGGTCGGCTCGTCGAGCAGCAGCATCGTGGCCCCGGAGAGCTCGAGCAGCAGGACCTGGAACCGCGCCTGCTGGCCCCCCGACAACAGCTCGAAGGCCTGCTCACCGGCCCGTGCCAGCTCGTAGCGGTCCAGGACCCGGGCGGCGGCCTCACGTCCCAGCCCGTCGCGGTGCTCGTCCCCCCGGTGCAGGATCTCGAGCAGTGTCCGGCCCATCCACTCGGGATGGGCATGGGTCTGGGCGAACCAGCCGGGACGGACGCGCGCTCCCAGGCGGGCCCTTCCCGAGTGCGCGACCGGCTCGATGACCACGTCCGAGACCGGCTCATGCTCCAGGTCAGGCTCGGAGCCACCGGCGGCCAGAAGGCGCAGGAAGTGCGACTTGCCCGAGCCGTTGGCGCCCAACACCGCCACGCGGTCGCCGAACCACACCTCCAGGTCGAACGGCGCCACGAGTTGCTCACCGGCCGGCGTGGACAGCGAGAGCGCCTCGCACACCACGGCCCGCTTGCCCGTGCGCCCACCGCGCAGGCGCATCGTCACCGCCTGCTTGATCGGCTGGGCCTCGGGCGGGCCGGCCTCCTCGAACTTCGCCAGGCGGGTCCGCGCCGCCTGCAGTCGTGAGGCCAGGCCGTCGTTGTACGCAGCTTTGGTCTTGTAGTACTGCACGAGCGCCTTGAGCTTCGCGTGCTCCTCGTCCCAGCGCCGGGTCAGCTCGTCGAGCCGGTCGAACCGCGCGGCGCGGGCTTCGTGGTAGGTCGTGAAGCTTCCCGGATGGGTCCACGCGGTGTTGCCGGCCCCGCCCAGCTCGATCGTGACGATGACATCCGCCGCGTTGGCCAGCAGCTCGCGGTCGTGGCTGATGAGCAGGACCGTCTTGGGCGTCTCCCGGAGCCTCTCCTCCAGCCAGAGCTTGCCCGGCACATCGAGGTAGTTGTCGGGCTCATCGAGGAGCAGCACGTCGTCCGGGCCTCGGAACAGCGCCTCGAGGACGATCCGCTTCTGCTCCCCGCCGGACAGCGTGGCCAGCTCCCGGTACTGCGCCTGGGCGAACGGCACGCCCAGCGCTGAGACGGCCACCACGTCCCAGACGACCTCCTGGTCGTACCCACCAGCCTCGGCCCACTCGGCGATCGCGTGCGCATAGCGCATCTGCGTGGCCTCGTCGTCGGCATCCATCATCGCCAGCTCGGCAGCGTCGAGCTCAGCGGCCGCGGCGACCAGGGATGGCGGAGCCACGGCCAGCAGGAGGTCGCGCAGGGACCCGGTCGCCATGTGCCCCACGAACTGGCGCATGATCCCGAGAGAGCCGACCCGGGTGATCGCCCCGGACTGGCTCGGCTCATCGCCGGCGATCATCCGCATGAGCGTGGACTTGCCCGACCCGTTGGCCCCGACCAGGGCCGTGACCTTGCCCTCAGCAACCTTGAAGGACACCTCGTCGAGCAGCACCCGCCCGTCGGGCAGCGCGAAGGTGACGCGCGCGATGTCGAGGTGGCCCATCGGCCCATCGTCGTGGGCGCGGGCCTGATCGGCCAAACCGAGGGCTGCCCGCGACCTCCCCGCGGGATCGCCGCCTGCCCCCTCAGCGCCTGGGGAGCGGCACCCGCGAGGGGGTGAGTGCAAGGAACAGCAGCCCTGCGGCCAGCGGTATCCCGATGACCACGACGGCCAGCCACGCCCACGGGATGTCGAGGGGGATGGACAGCGGGACGTCGCAGTACACCGACGCCTGTTCGCGCCATGGCGAGTCGGCCGGACCGCCGCCCACCGGTGACCACAGGCAGCTGGCCGGATCCGGGAGGAGGTTGGCCGATCGCAGTGCCGCCCACGCGGGCGCGATGCCCGCGAGTGCGCCCAGGGCTGAGCCGACGGAGGCCACGACGACCGCGGCCCACATCGCGAACCGACGACGCACCCTCGGGCTGGCGCCCACCGCGGCCCGGACTCCACGGAGACGACCTGGAGGCCAGCGGGAAGCAGGGGTCCTCAGCGACCGCGCCAGCGCCGAGCCCGCTCGGCCTGGGCCGCAAGATCGGAATCCGGGGGGTAGCCGACCTCGACCAGGGTCAGAGGATGGGCGGGCGCCGTCGCGATGACGGGCACCCGCTCGGCGGCAGCGAGCAGCTCCGCGGGGCGCTCGATGGGCCAGCGCCCGTCCCCCACTGCGATGAATGCCCCGACCAGCGCGCGGACCATCGAGTGACAGAACGCGTCAGCCCGTACCGAGAACTCCACCGGGGACGCGGCACCGGCGCTGCGTCCGACCCGTCGCCAGCCGATGTCGTGGATGGTGCGCACACTCGACGCACCCTCCCGGGCGCGGCAGAACGCCGCAAAGTCGTGCTCCCCGAGGAACGGCGCCGCTGCGGCGTCCATCGCCTCGACGTCCAGGGCTCGGGGGTGCCACAGGACATGGCCCCGCGTACGGGGGTCCTGGCCGGCGGGGTCGTCGGCAACGAGGTAGGAGTAGCGCCGCCATGAGGCCGACCACCGTGCGTCGAACCCCACAGGCGCGACGCCGACCTGCCGGACGCGCAGGTCCGGGGGCAGCAGCCCGTTCAGTCGCCGGCGAACCACGAGGGATGGGTCAGGGACGGCACCTGGCCCGGTCCTGGGCGACGACCGGTCGGGTTCGGCGTCCGGCCCGTCTTCCGCCAGCGACGGGTCGCGCTCAGCGCCCGGCTCCCGCACAGCCGTGGGTCTCGCGTTGCGCCGTCCGGGGGATGCCGCCCAACTGGCGGCAGGGACGTCGCTGTGGCAGACCTGCCCAACGGCGTGCACACCCGCATCCGTGCGCCCGGCAACGGCGACCCGCACCGGGATCCCCGCCCCGACGCGCAGGACCGCTCGCAGGGCGGACTCGAGCTCGGCCTGAACCGAGCGCAGACCCGGTTGGCGGGCCCAGCCGCAGAACTGCTCGCCGTCGTAGGCGATCTCCAGGCGCAGCCGGATGACCGACTCCGCAGAGCCCGGGACGCCGACGAGCCCGCCGGGACCGGATTCCTCCGGAGTCCCAGCGGGCTCGATGTCCGGCGTGGTCACGCCTTGGTGTCGTCCTCAGCAGCAGCCTCGACAGCGTCTGCGACCTCCGTGTCGGCGGCACCGGCCTCCACGGCCTCCACGGCGTCGGTAGCCTCGGTCTCGGCGGCTGCGGCCACCTCAGCCCCAACAACGTCAGCCTCGACCGCAGGGGTCTCGACCACGTCGGTCTCGACGACCTCAGAAACGACCGGGGCGGCAGCGGCCGGGGCAGCGGCCTCCTTGGCGGCACGCTTGGTCGCGGCCGTGGCCTCGGAGACCGTGCGCTCAGCCAGCGGCTCGCACAGCTCGATCACGGCCATGGGGGCGTTGTCGCCCTTGCGCGGCCCGATCTTGGTGATGCGCGTGTAGCCGCCCGGGCGGGTCGCGTAGCGCGGCCCGATCTCCTCGAACAGCACATGCACGACGGACTTGTCGCGGATGACGGTCATGACCTGACGACGGGCGTGCAGGTCGCCGCGCTTGGCGAATGTGATCATCCGCTCGGCCAGTGGCCGGACGCGCTTGGCACGCGCCTCGGTCGTGGTGATCGCTCCGTGCTCGAAGAGCGCTGTGGCCAGGTTGGCAAGCATGTGCCGCTCGTGGGCGGGGGTGCTGGCCAGACGGGGGCCCTTGCTGGGCGTGGGCATAGTTGCTGACTCCTACTTTTCCAAAGGTTCGTTCGAGGGCGGTGGCTGGTTAGAGCTGCTCGTCCTCGGCGAAGTCCCCGTCCTCTTCGTCGACATATGCCGGCACGAACCCGGCGGGGCTGTCCTTGAGCGCCAGGCCCAGGGAGAGCAACTTGTCCTTGACCTCTTCGATGGACTTGCTACCGAAGTTGCGGATGTCCATCAGGTCCGCCTCGCTGCGGCTGATGAGCTCACCCACGGTGTGGATGCCCTCACGCTTGAGGCAGTTGAAGCTGCGCACGGTGAGGTCCAGGGACTCGATCGGCGTCGAGAGCTGCTCGGCGACCAACTCATCGGCCGGCGAGGGACCGATGTCGATCCCCTCGGCATTGACGTTGAGCTCGTGGGCCAGGCCGAACAGCTCGACCAGCGTCTTGCCCGCAGAGGCAACCGCATCGGCCGGGGTCATGCACGGCTTGGTCTCGACGTCCAGGATCAGCTTGTCGAAGTCCGTCCGCTGCTCGACACGGGTCGCCTCGACCTTGTAGGTCACCTTGAGCACCGGCGAGTAGATCGAGTCGACCGGGATCCGGCCGATCTCCTGGCCGGGCAGCTTGTTGGCTGCCGAGGTGACGTAGCCGCGGCCGCGCTCCACGACGAGCTCGATCTCGAGCTTGCCCTTCGCGTTGACCGTGGCCAGGTGCAGGTCGGGGTTGTGGACCTCGACCCCGGCCGGCGGGGCGATGTCGGCCGCGGTGACCGCACCGGGACCCTGCTTGCGCAGGTACATCACGACCGGCTCGTCATGCTCCGAGGAGACGACGAGCTCCTTGAGGTTGAGGATGATCTCGGTGACGTCCTCCTTGACACCCGGGATCGTGGTGAACTCGTGGAGGACGTCCTCGATCCGGATGCTGGTGACGGCCGCGCCGGGGATGCTCGACAGGAGCGTCCGGCGCAGCGAGTTCCCCAGGGTGTAGCCGAAGCCCGGCTCGAGGGGCTCCAGGACGAACCGCGAACGGTGGTCGCTGACGCGCTCCTCGGTGAGGGTCGGACGCTGGGCAATAAGCACGGGTTACCGTTCCTTTCCGTGGCGACCACCATTTGACGCCACGTGCTGCAAGGCTGGGTCGGACGGCGGCAGGAGCCGCCATCCGACAAGGGTCACTTCGAGTAGAGCTCGACGATCAGCTGCTCCTGGACGGCCGTGTCGATGGCCCCGCGCTCCGGAACCGCGTGCACGAGGATGCGCATCTGGTTCGGGGAGACCTCGAGCCACGCCGGCACCGTGCGCTCGCCGGCCTCCGCGTGGGCGACCACGAACGGGGTCAGCTCACGCGAGGAGGGGCGGACCTCGACGATGTCCGAGGGGGACACGCGGTAGGAGGGGATGTCGACCTTCTTGCCGTTGACCATGATGTGGCCGTGGCCCACGAGCTGGCGGGCCATGTCGCGGCTCTTGGCGAAGCCGCCGCGGTACACGACGTTGTCCAGGCGGGTCTCGAGGATCTTGAGCAGGTTCTCACCCGTCTTGCCCTGCTTGCGCTGGGCCTCCTCGTAGTAGCCGCGGAACTGCTTCTCCAGGACCCCGTAGATGCGTGCGCACTTCTGCTTCTCGCGCATCTGCAGCAGGTACTCGCTGTCCTTGGTCCGGCCACGGCCGTGCTGGCCGGGCGGGAAGGGGCGCAACTCGATGGGGCACTTGGGCCCATCGCACTTGCTGCCCTTGAGGAACAGCTTGGTCTTCTCTCGGCGGCAGCGCTTGCAGTCTGCCCCTGTGTATCGAGCCATGATCTCAAATCCTTCGGGTCAGACGCGGCGGCGCTTGGGCGGACGGCAGCCGTTGTGGGCCATGGGGGTGACGTCGGAGATCGAGCCGACCTCCAGGCCGGTCGCCTGCAGCGACCGGATCGCGGTCTCCCGGCCGGAGCCGGGACCCTTGACGAAGACGTCGACCTTCTTCATGCCGTGGTCCATGGCGCGACGCGCGGCGGCCTCAGCCACCATCTGCGCGGCGTACGGGGTCGACTTGCGCGACCCCTTGAACCCGACCTGGCCGCTCGAGGCCCAGGCGATCACTGCACCCGAGGGGTCCGTGATCGACACGATCGTGTTGTTGAACGTCGACTTGATGTGCGCGTGGCCGTGGGCCACGTTCTTCTTCTCCTTGCGACGGACCTTCTTGGCCGCGCTCGGACGAGTCTTGGGAGGCATTGCGTTCCTTTACGTGAGGTCATCGGTCCGCTGGTCGGCGTGCCTGCCCCGAAGGGGGCTGGGTCGCCGCGGTGGGCAGGTGCCCACCCGGACCAGTCGGACTACTACTTGCCGGCCTTCTTCTTGCCGGCGACCGTCTTGCGCGGACCCTTGCGGGTACGTGCGTTGGTGTGCGTGCGCTGCCCGCGGACCGGCAGACCCCGGCGATGCCGGATGCCCTGGTAGCAGCCGATCTCCACCTTGCGGCGGATGTCAGCGGCCACCTCACGACGCAGGTCACCCTCGACCTTGAGGTTGCCCTCGATGTAGTCGCGAAGGGGGACCAGTTCGTTGTCCGTGAGGTCCTTGACGCGGGTGTCGGGGTTGACCCCGGTCGCGGCGAGGATCTCAGCGGCACGGGAACGGCCAATGCCATAGATATAGGTGAGCGCCACCTCGACGCGCTTGTCGCGCGGGAGGTCGACGCCGACGAGACGTGCCATCGGGCGGAACCTTCTTCCTGTTTCATCTCAGAGGTTTCGGTGCGTGACCGGTCCCACCGCCCTTTGTGGTGGGTCCCCAGCCTCCGAGCCGGGGGTGACGTCCCCGAGGGCCCTGGCAGGGGCCCGGAGTCGGGATGACGGGATCACGCGTGTTCTGTTGTGGCCCCCACACCGGTCTCCCGGGTGGGACGCGCCGGGTGGCGCGCTGCCTGTCGTGCTGCTCTGCTGCTGTGCGCGGTGCCGGAGGACCGGCGTGCGGTCAGCCCTGGCGCTGCTTGTGCCGGGGGTTCTCGCAGATCACCATCACGCGACCGTGACGGCGGATCACCTTGCAGTTGTCGCAGATCTTCTTGACGCTGGGCTTGACCTTCATCGCTCTTTCCTCGCAGCCTTCACCACCGGTGGAACCCGGAGGGCATCTGTCACTTGTACCGGTAGACGATCCGTCCGCGGGTCAGGTCGTAGGGCGAGAGCTCCACGACCACTCGGTCGTCGGGCAGGATGCGGATGTAGTGCTGACGCATCTTGCCCGAGATGTGGGCCAGGACCTTGTGGCCGTTGTCGAGCTCGACCCGGAACATGGCGTTCGGGAGCGACTCGCGGATCGTGCCCTCGAGTTCGATGGCACCCTCTTTCTTGGCCATAAGCTGCTGATCCACACCATTCTGTCGTCGGGCTTGGGCTCGGGCGGCCGCGGTTCGGTCGATCGAGTTCCGTGCTGTGCTTGTTGCTCGCTTGTTGCTCGCTGTGTCCGCGGCGCTCCGCAGGCAGCCCGTGAGGGCCGAGTGACGGGGACGCGCAGACGCAACGCTGGCCAAGTCTACGGCCTGCGCAGCCTGTGGACCAAAAC
>CAWFSG010000020.1:0-147418 GCA_963818445.1 uncultured Actinomycetes bacterium | reverse complement strand
GCATCAACGGCTTCACCCTCGGCACGACCCTGAGCCTGTGCTTCGTCGAGGGGTCGACCATCGGCAATTCCTCGGAGTACACCGACTGGACGCTGGCGAAGGCCACGACGCTCCACGAGCTGGGCGACGTCTGGATGTCCGCGCGGGGGCGAGGTGGGCCGGTTCCCCCGGAGGTGACCGAACGATTCACCGAGCAGGCTGGCCTGCCCACGTGGGCGGACACCGCCTACGAGTGGAAGGACCGTGGCGTGGAGCTCGCCGCCTCCACCATCGCGTGGGCGCTCACGGATGAGCCCGTGGTCCATCCCTACTTCGCGGACCGGTGCAGCGAGCTCGGGGACCTGTTCACCACCTTGACCAGGAAGCCGGTGCCGGAGAGTGCCCGGTGTCCGGACTATGTCTCGCCACCTGCACCGGCCGGCTGACGCGATCCCTGCTCGATCACGTTCAGCAGGGGCTCACCGTCGGCCCAGCGCTGCAGTTGTTCGGCCACCAGCCGACGGGCACGGGGCAGGAATGCCGACGTGTTGCCGCCCACGTGCGGGCTGATCAGGACTCCGGGGGTCCGCCAGAGCGCGTGGTCGGCCGGCAGCGGCTCGGGGTCGGTGACGTCCAGAGCGGCGCGCAGGCGGCCGGAGGCGCACTCGGCCAGCAGCGCGTCGGTGTCCACGACCGGTCCGCGCGAGACGTTCACTACCAGGGCGCCGTCGCGCATCCGGGCAAGGAACGCCGCGTCGACCATGGCGCGGGTGTCCGGGGTCAGCGGCACGATCAGGATCACGACATCGGTGTCCGGCAGCAGACCGGGCAGCTCCCCGATCGAGCGGACGTCGATCCCATCCACCATCCGCGCGGTCCGGGCCACCGCGCGCACCTCACACTCGAAGCCGTCCAGGCGGCGAGCGATCGCGCGCCCGATCGACCCGAACCCGACGATCAGCACGCGCTTGTCGGCCAGGGACTCGTGCCGGTCGTACAACCAGCGGCCCTCGGGCATGTCGCGGGCGAAGTCGTCGAGATGACGCAGGCTGGCGATCGTCAGGCCCACGGCCAGTTCAGCCGTGGAGGCGTCGTGCACGCCGGCGGCATTGCACAGCATGACGCCCTCCGGCAGGGCGGCAAGCACGTTGTCGACACCCGCGGTGAGCGTCTGCACGACCCGCAGGTTCGGCATCCTGGCCATCATCACCAAGTCCTCCGAAGTGGCGGTGTACGGCGGCACGAACACCTCGACGTCGGCAAGGCTCCCAGGATCGGGGTCGCCGGAGTCCCATGCGACCGCACCGACGGCGAGATCCGCGGGCATGCCCTCGAGGATGTAGCCGGGGAGCAGCGTGGTCACGCGCCCAGCACCCCGGACGCCTGGGCGCCCGGCGTGAGGATCGTGGAGCCGGCGGGATGCTCCACACGCGACCCATGCCCGAGCGTCCACACGGACTGCCGGCCCATGACAGTCCACTCGTCGGGGCCGCCGACCAGGGCGGTGTCCTCGTCGATGCCCAGCACGGTGATCCCGTCGGGGGCGTGCAGCAGCACGCGGGTGACCAGGTCCGGCGCCCAGCCCAGCATCTTGTCGAAGTGCGGGATCACCCGCAGGTGCGGCAGGAGGCCGAGCCCCTGTTCCGCGGGCCGGTGCATGGCCCTGACGTGGGGCACCCAGCTGGTCATCGCCATCGCCCCCGCGCTGCATCCCGCAAGGGCTGCCCCGCCGCGCCAGGCGGCCAGCACCTCGGCCCACAGGGCGGAGTCGCGCAGCGCCCCGGCCAGGTGCGCCGGGTTCCCCCCCGACATGTAGACCAGGCCAGCCCCGCGCACCTGCTCGGCGACCGACGGGTCATCAGCTTCCGCGCGGTCGTGCACGACGAGCGGGACCGCCTCGACTCCCAGTCGTTCTGCCTGCTCGGCACCCAGACGGGTCCACTTGGCCAGGACGGCAGGACCCTCGGGTGCGGCAGCGGTGGGGATCTGCACGTACTTCGGCGGGCGACCTTCGATCAGGTGCCGCTCGATCTCGAGCATGACCGGCAGGTACTCCCCCGACCCGACCAGCGCGATGGGCCCGGGTGTCACGTCCACTGCCACGTCGACCCCTCGCGGCTGTCCCGCACCTCGACGCCGACTCCGGCCAGGACGTCGCGCAGGCGGTCGCTGGCCGCCCAGTCCCCTGCTGCGCGGCTGTCCGCACGCAGGTCGACCAACGCCTGGACCGCCCGGCCCGCGAGCTCCCGGTCGTGCGTGGCGGATGCGGCCTCCGCCTGGTGCACGAGTGCCACCACAGCGGCGCGCTCGTCGGTTGCGGACGCCGGGAGGCCGGCGAGGATCGAGCGGGCGAGGTCAGCCGCGCCGGCAGCGGGGTTGGCGCCCGGGTCCGTGGCGGGTTCCGCAGGCGGATCCAGATCCGTTGCCGGGACCACGGGGGGGCCGTTCCCGCCAGGCTGATCGAGTGCGCCCACGCTTCCGGCCGCGGCAGCCTCGCCGCCCCCCACGTTGCCCGACCCGTCGACCACATGCCCCACGGCCGCTGCCGCCCCGAGCGCGGCGATCCGGTCCTCGAGCTCGGCGATCGTCAGCCGTGAGCCGTTCGGCACCACGTCCTCGACCCCGGCCACCCGCAATGTCACAGCGCTGCGTCCGGCCACCCACGCCGTGCCGGCGTCGAGGTCCAGAACCAACGCTGTGTGCTCATCGACCCCGAGGATGAAGCCATCACCCAGGTCGGCCTCGATCTGCCCAAGGCGCCTGCCGCCGACGTAGCAGAACCGGGTGTCGTGCGTTCCGCCCTCGCGATTGTCGTAGTGCGGGATGACCGCGCAGCGCCAGCCCAGGATCTGGCTCATGAGACCGATTCCCGGCTCCCAGCGGGGATCCTCGCCGACCTTGTAGATCTCGTACACCGGAAGCGCCCAGTCCCCGAGGGTGACCACGGCCGCGGACGCGAACACGAGGGAACCCGACCGGCCGGGCGCCACGACACCGGCGAGCGCCTCGGGGACCCCCGTAGCCTCCCAGCACCGCCGGGCGTAGCTCGGCGAACCGGGTCCGGCGAAGACCCAGTCGGCGGCCCGGATGTCGGCCAGCGCGCGCTCGACCGTCAGGGCATCGGCCGAGGCGGGCAGGTTGATCGCACGCAACGGATGTCCCAGCGACTCCGTGAAGTACTGGTTGATCTTCTCGACCAGCTCGTCAGCGTTCTCCTGGAACGCGAACGGGCTGTCCATGAGCCGGGCGTCTGTCGGGTCCGGCAGGCCGGAGAACACCTCCCGATGGACGCCGAGCATCCCGGTTGTCGTCTCTCCCGAGCCCATGATCACCAGTCGCCGCGGCACCCCGGAAGCCTAGCCCGCACGGGCGGTACCCGCCTGTGCGCTGCGGGTCACCAGGTCTGGGAGCCGCTGTCCAGGGACGTGCCATCAATGGTCACGAAGGCCCAGCTGAAGGACCGCTCGGCCAACCGGAGGTCCAGCACGCCGTAGTGCGTGTTGTCGAAGAACTCGCTCCACGTCCTGGTGTCATTTGTGGTTTCGGTCCGCTGCTCGGCGCCACCCGTGCCCACGACGAAGGCTGGCAGCGGTGCGCTGCGGCCCGACACCGGGATGCTCATCCGCTCGTAGTCGTGGTCGTGACCCCAGACGAGCAGCTTCACGTCCTTGTCCCGGCGGACCAGGTTGTACAGCCCGGCCGTATTGGCCTGGTCGGAGTGCTCACCACGGGAGTAGCGCGGCCGGTGCCACATGACCAGGGTCGGCTTCCCGTTGTACTTCTTCAGCGTGGCCTTGAGCCACTTGCGCTGCGTGGAGCTGGCGACCTTCTCCGAGTCCAGGCCGATCACCCGCCACGAGCCGACCTTCTTCGACCAGTACAGACCACCGGTCTCGTCGAAGAACTCGCGGTACCCGGCCGCTCCAGCGGTGCGGTACTCGTGATTGCCCGGCACCGGGAGCCACGTGGGACGGAATCCACCCCAGTCCGGGCTGAAGGTCTTCTGCAGCTCGGCGAGCGCCCCGTTCGGGTAGGCGATGTCACCCGCGAGGAGCACCCGTTCGGGATTGAGGGTCCGGGTGAGCGCGGCCGTCTGGGCGTAGGCACCGCCGGGATTGGCGATGTCACCGACCGCGACGACGTGGACCCCCGGTCCCTGGGCGCCCGTCACCTCAGCCGGGACCGCGTCCGTGGCTGTTGCGGCACCGCCAAGCGATCCCACGACCAGGGCCAGCCCGGAGAGGGCCACCGCGAACGACACCACCGGGAGCTTGCGCACGTGGCAAGGTTACGTCGTCGCCTGACGGTTTCCCGTTCATTGCCGACCCGGGTCCCCGCCCATGCGCCCCGCCGCTCCCGATAGGCTCGCCCCGTCCCAGCCGGCGGGCAGTCGTCGGCCGTTCGATCAGGAGAGTGCCCATGTCCCTCGCCACCCCCGCCCCCGGCGTCCTCGCCGACGCCTTCGGGCGCAGCGCCATCCGCAACGCCGTCCTCGTCATCGCCGGGGCGGCCTTCGTCGGCCTGGCCGCGCAGGTCGCGATCCCGCTGCCGTTCACGCCGGTCCCGCTCACGGGCCAGACCTTCGCCGTGCTGCTCACCGCCGCCTCCTTGGGCATGTGGCGCGGCGTCGCCTCGATGAGCCTCTATGCAGTCGCGGGCCTCGCGGGAGTGCCGTGGTTCGCTGAGGGGTCGAGCGCCTTCAGGGCCGGGGCCCTCACCGTCAGCTTCGGCTACGTCCTGGGCTTCATCGCCGCGGCGGCACTCGTGGGCTGGCTGGCCGAGCGCGGCGCCACCCGCACCGCCCCCCGCACCGCGGGCCTGATGGTCCTGGGCAACGTCGTCATCTACGCCATCGGAGCCATCTGGTTGGCCGCCGCGATCGACGTGTCGCTGTCCAAGGCGATCTCACTGGGCGTGACCCCGTTCCTGCTCGGCGACGCCCTCAAGGTGGCGCTCGCGGCCGGGCTGTTCCCGCTGGCGTGGCGCGCCGTGGAGAAGTTCACCGCGGAGTAGGCGTCCCCTGGTACAGCGCAGCGCCCCGGTCGGATCGGCCGGGGCGCTCTGCTGTCCGAGCCGGGTCGTCGCGATTGCAGTTCGTCCGGGTCTCCGAGCGAATCCGCTCAGAAATCCGAACCAACCCGGAATCGGGCCACTGGAAAGCGGACCGATTGCGGGTGGGGTCGACCAGCGGTCGGCCGTAAGGGCTACTCCTCGACGCCGAGGCGTTCGAAGATCAGCGAACGGACGCGCCCTGCGTCGGCCTGGCCGCGGGTGGCCTTCATGACCGCACCCACGATCGCGCCCGCGGCCTGGACCTTCCCACCACGGATCTTGTCCGCGACGTCGGGCTGAGCGGCCAGGGCGTCGTCGATCGCGGCCAGCAGCGGTCCGTCGTCGGAGACCACGGCCAGCCCGCGACCCGCGACCACCTCGGCCGGGGAACCCTCGCCCGCAAGCACGCCCTCGATGACCTGCCGGGCCAACTTGTCGTTGACCGTGCCTGCCACCACGAGCGACTCGAGCTCGGCGACCTGGGCCGGGCTGATCGGCAGCTCCGCGAGCTCGACGCCCTGATCCCTGGCGATCCGCGACAGCTCACCGGTCCACCACTTGCGCGCCGAGGCCTGGTCGCAGCCCGCGGCGATGGTCGCCTCCACGAGGTCCAGCGCCCCGGCGTTGATCACCGTGGCCATGTCGTGATCGGTGATGCCCCACTCAGCGGCGATCCGGGTCCGGCGCACGGCCGGATTCTCCGGCAGGGTCGCGCGCAGCGCCTCGACCCACTCACGCGACGGCGCGATCGGGACGAGGTCCGGCTCGGGGAAGTAGCGGTAGTCCTCCGACTCCTCCTTGATGCGCCCCGAGGTGGTCAGGCCGGTGTCCTCGTGCCAGTGCCGGGTCTCCTGGACGACCTTCCCGCCCTCGGTGAGCAGCGCGGCCTGTCGGCCGATCTCGTAGCGCACCGACCGCTCGACCGAGCGCAGCGAGTTGACGTTCTTGGTCTCCGACCTGGTCCCGAAGGGGCCGGCCGGGTCCGGGCGGAGCGAGACGTTCACGTCGCAGCGCAGGGACCCCTGTTCCATCCGGACGTCCGAGACGCCCAGCGCCCGCAGCAGCTCGCGCAGTGCGGCGACGTAGGCCTTGGCGACCTCGGGGGCGTAGCGCCCGCGCCCTCGATCGGCTTGGTGACGATCTCGATCAGCGGGATGCCGGCCCGGTTGTAGTCGACCAGCGAGTAGTCGGCCCCGTGGATGCGGCCGGTGGCCCCGCCGACGTGGCTGTTCTTGCCGGTGTCCTCCTCCATGTGGGCACGCTCGATGCCCACCCGGAACGTCTGGCGGCCCTCGGGGGTCTCGTAGTCGACGTCGAGGTACCCGTCGAAGCAGATGGGCTCGTCGTACTGGGAGGTCTGGAAGTTCTTCGGCATGTCCGGGTAGAAGTAGTTCTTCCGCGCGAACCGGCACCACTCGGCGACCTGGCAGTTCAACGCCAGGCCGATCCGCATCGCCGACTCGACGCCGACCCGGTTCAGCGCCGGGAGTGCTCCGGGCAGGCCCAGGCAGACGGGGCACACCTGGGTGTTGGGCTCGGCGCCGAACACCGTGGAGCAGCCGCAGAACATCTTGGTCGCGGTGTTCAGCTCGACGTGGACCTCCAGGCCCATCACCGGGTCGAACCGCTCCAGGGCGGTGTCGAAATCCATCAGCTGCGTCGTCGGCTGGGTCATCGCGCCGGCACCTCCTCGATCAGCAGGCCGCCCCATCGGTTGAACAGCGCCTGTTCCAGCGCGCCGCCCACCCGGTAGAGCCGGTCGTCGGCCATCGCCGGGGCGATGATCTGCAGGCCGACGGGCAGGCCGTCCTCCGGGGCCAGCCCGACGGGCAGGCTCATCGCGGCGTTGCCCGCCAGGTTCACCGGGATGGTCGCCACGTCGTTGAGGTACATGGCCAGCGGGTCGTCGAGCTTCTCGCCGAGCTTGAACGCCGTCGTGGGCGCGGTGGGTGAGATGAGCACGTCTGCCTTCGCGAACGCGGCCGCGAAGTCGCGCTGGATCAGGGTGCGGACCTTCTGTGCTGACCCGTAGTACGCGTCGTAGTAGCCGCTCGACAGGGCGTAGGTGCCCAGCATGATCCGGCGCTTGACCTCGGCACCGAAGCCGGCCTCGCGGGTGAGGCTCATGACCTCCTCGACCGAGCGTGAGCCGTCGTCGCCGACGCGCTGGCCGTAGCGCATGCCGTCGAACTTGGCCAGGTTGCTCGACGCCTCGCTGGGAAGGATCAGGTAGTACGCCGCCAGCGCGTAGTCGAAGCTCGGGCAGGACACCTCGACGACCTCGGCGCCCAGCTTCTCGAGGATGGCGACCGCCTCGGCGAAGCGCTGGCGCACGCCGGCCTGGTAGCCCTCGCCGCCGAGCTCCTTGACCAGTCCGATCCGCATGCCGGCGACGTCGGCGCGCTTGGCCGCGGCCACCACGTCGGGAACGGGCTGCTGCAGCGAAGTGGAGTCCATGGGGTCGTGGCCGGCGATGACCTCGTGGAGCAGTGCGGTGTCGAGCACTGTGCGGGCGCAGGGCCCGGCCTGGTCCAGGGACGAGGCCAGGGCAACGAGTCCGTAGCGCGACACCGCCCCGTAGGTGGGCTTGACGCCGACCGTGCCGGTGACGGCGGCCGGCTGGCGGATCGAGCCGCCGGTGTCGGTGCCGATGGCCAGAGGGGCCTCGAAAGCCGCCAGCGCTGCGGCGCTCCCGCCGCCGGATCCGCCCGGGATGCGCTCGAGGTCCCACGGGTTGTGGGTCGGGCCGTAGGCGGAGTGCTCGGTCGAGGAGCCCATCGCGAACTCGTCCATGTTGGTCTTGCCGAGGATGACGATCCCGGCCTCGCGCAGGCGCCGGGTGACGGTGGCGTCGTACGGCGGGTGCCATCCCTCGAGGATCCGCGAGCCGCATGTGGTGGGGGCGCCCTTCATCGTCAGGACGTCCTTGAGCGCCAGGGGGACACCGGCCAGCGGGCCGAGCTCCTCGCCGGCGGCCCGAGCGGTGTCGATCGCATCCGCGGCGGCAAGGGCGCCCTCGGAGTCGACGTGCAGGAACGCGTGGATGTCGCCGTCGACAGCGGCGATCCGATCGAGGTGCGCGGTGGCAAGCTCGCGGGCGGAGACGGCGCGGCTGCGCAGCAGCTCGGAGTGCTGCGACGCGGTGAGGCGGGTCAGGTCGAGATCGTGGGCCATCTCGCTCACTCCTCATCCAGGATGCGCGGGACGCGGAAGCGATCGTCCTCGGCGGCGGGCGCACCGGACAGAGCCTCGGCCTGAGTCAGGCTCGGACGGGGTACGTCCTCACGGAAGACGTTCTCCAGGGGCATCGGGTGCGAGGTGGCCGGCACGTCCGGGGTGGCGACCTCAGTCACGCGGGCGACCGCACCGAGGATGTCGGCGAGCTGGGCGCTGTAGTGGTCGAGTTCGTCCTCAGTGAGCGACAGCCGGGCCAGGCGACCGAGGTGGGCCACCTGCTCGCGCGTGATCGCCGATGGGTTCTCAGGCATGGGGCACATCCTAGGTCGGCCGCGCCGGCACCGCCCGAAATCGTCGCCTGACGCCTACGCGGCAGGCCACCGTCGCAGCCAGCTCCGCCAGGCCGGCAGGCTGGCGGTGACCTGCCTTACACGCGTGGCTCCCCCTCCACGCCCAGCGCCTCCCCCGCGGCGCATGCGTACGTTCGCACCGACTCCCGGATCCGGCAACCAGTTGTCCACAGGTTGCGGCCTGGCGACGCCGCAACCTGGACTCCCGGGACGCGCCCGCAGTGAGCCAGACCACCTGAGCCAAACCCGCCCGTTGGATGCTCGGAACCAGCCCGATGGCCCGCGCCGGGCGGCGCCCTCAGTGACGAACGAGCCTCGCGAGCAGGACCCGTCGTGCTCCCGTCGCTGCTCCCGAACCGAGCGGATGCGCAGCCGGGCTACCCGCCCACCTTCGACACCGTGGAAGCGGCTTCTGGTCCCTGCTCGAGCAGCACCGCGAAGCCGTCGGCGTCGAGCATCGGGCGGGCCAGGGCGATCGCCTTGTCGGCCTTGGAGCCGGCGTTCTCCCCGACCACCACGAAGTCCGTCTTCTTCGACACTGAGGACGCGACCTTCCCGCCGCGCGACGTGACCGCCTCGGCCGCGCTGTCCCGCGTGAATCCGGGCAACGACCCGGTGATCACCACCGTGAGCCCTGCCAGCGGCTGGGGGCCGGTCTCCACGACCTCGTCGGCCATCCGGACCCCGGCCGAACGCCACTTCTCGACCACCTCGCGGTGCCAGTCCACGGCGAACCACTCGACGACGGCCTCGGCGATGATCGGGCCCACTCCCTCGGTCGTTGCCAGCTGCTCCACCGACGCGCCACGACGGCGTCCACGGAGCTGAACTCGCGGGCCAGCGCCTGGGCTGCGGTCGGGCCCACGTGTCGGATGGAAAGTGCGACCAGGACCCGCCACAGGGGCTGGGCCTTCGCCTTCTCCAGCTGGGCCAGCAGGACCTCGGCGTTGGCCGAGAGCTGCGGACCGACCTCCCCTGCCTTCGCGGCCCTCGTGAAGAACGGGACGGTGCGCAGCGTCGCTGCATCGAGGGCGAACAGGTCGCCCTCGTCAGTCACGACCCCGGACTCGAGCAGCGCGACGCCCGCCTTCCAGCCCAGGCCCTCGATGTCGAACGCCCCGCGTGAGGCGACGTGGAACACCCGCTCCCGCAGCTGGGCGGGGCAGGAGCGCGTGTTCGGGCAGCGGATGTCGACATCGCCCTCCTTCGCCGGCGCCAGCGGTGTGCCGCACTCCGGGCAGTGGGTCGGCATCACGAACGCGCGCTCGGCGCCGGTGCGCTCCTCGACAACGGGACCGATCACCTCGGGGATCACGTCCCCGGCCTTGCGCAGGAACACCATGTCGCCGATCAGCACCCCCTTGCGCGCGACCTCGCTGGCGTTGTGCAGGGTGGCCATCTCCACGGTCGAGCCGGCCACCTTCGCCGGCTCCATCACCGCGTACGGGGTGACCCGACCGGTGCGCCCGACGTTGACCCGGATGTCGCGCAGTCGCGTGCGAACCACCTCGGGCGGGTACTTGAAGGCGATCGCCCACCGCGGCGCACGTGATGTGGCGCCGAGCTGACCCTGCAGCTCGAGGTCGTCGACCTTGACGACCACGCCGTCGATCTCGTGCTCCACGTCGTGGCGGTGCTCGGCGTAGTAGGCGATGAACTCGCGCACGGCATCGAGGTCGGCCACCACCCTCGCCCGGTCCGAGGTCGGCAGACCCAGCTCGCGCAGCACCTCGTACCCGTGCGACTGGGTCTCGATCGCGAACCCCTCGCGGGCACCCACCCCGTGGACCGTCAGGCGCAGGCGTCCCATGTTCGACCGGACCCGCTCGACCTCCGCAGCCATCCGGGCCACCCGCCCCTCAGCCCGCTCGAGCGCGCCCGCGGTCGCCGATCGGGCCCGGGCCGCCTCGAGCGCGGCGGTCGCCTTGGCGAGCTCCTCCTCGCGGCGGTCGATCCGCTGGCGCAGCGTCCCGGCCGCGGTGTTGCGCGGGTTGGCGAACGGCGAGCGCCCCAGCGCCAACTGCTCGTCGTTGATCCGCTCGAAGTCGGCCACCGGGAAGAACACCTCGCCGCGCACCTCGACGAGCGCAGGCACGGCCGCATCGCCGGTTGGGGCCAGCCTCGCGGGGATCGCCGGGATGAACTGCGCGTTGTAGGTGACGTCCTCCCCCACGCGACCATCACCCCGGGTGGCCACCGACACCAGTCGCCCCGAGCGGTACACGATGTCGACGGCCAGCCCGTCGATCTTCAACTCGCACAGCACCGGCGGGAACCGGTCGACCGCCCCCTCGACCCGCTCAGCCCACGCCACGAGCTCCTCGTCGGTGAACGCATTGTCCAGCGAGTACAGGCGCTCCAGGTGCTCGACCGGATCGAACATCTCCGCCCGTGCCCCGCCCACCGACTGGGTCGGCGAGTCCTGGCTCACCAGCTCCGGATGCTCGGCCTCCAGGGCCACCAGCTCGGCGAACAGGGCGTCGTACTCCGCGTCGGAGAGCGTGGGTGCGTCCCGCTGGTAGTACGCCGCCCGGGCAGCCTCCACCAGCTCCACCAGATGCACCCAGCGGGCGCGGGCATCCTCGATCTGCGTCACGCCCGCAGGTTACCGGTGCCCCCCGACACCGGCGGCCCCCGACGGGCGCCGTGCAGTTGCGCTGCGTCTGCGTCGCCCGACACGGAGTTGCGCTGCGTCTGCGTCGCTGAATCGTCGCAAGTGCAGCGCAACCCCTCCAGGCGCGGGGGGCGTGGGGGGCGTGCGCGGGGCGGTGGCGGTGGGGTGCGTGGGTTAGGCGGGGCTACTCCGAGGACTCCAGCATCCTGGCCGCGCCGCGCATCAGGGCACCGACCTCGCGAGCCCAGGTCGGGGATGCGCCGGCCAGGCCGCACGCGGGGCTCAACCACGTCCGGTCCCCGACGTCGGCGATCCCGAACCCGATCCGGCTCCACACCCCGGCCACCCGACGGGCAACCGCCTCGGAGGTCAGACGCGGGGCGTCCAGCGCGGGGACGGCCCCCAGGACGACAACTCCCCCACCGTCCCACCAGGCGCCCAGGGCCTCGTCCGCGGACTGCCCGAGGAGCTCGGTGTCCACGGACACGGCCCCGAACCCGGCGCGGCGCAGCACGTCGAACGGCACGTCACGGTCGCAGCAGTGCGCCACGGTGAGCACAGCGCCGGCACTCGTCGCCGCGTCCACGACCGCCGCCAGCCCGGACACCAGCTCGGGGACCTCCGGAACCCGCAGCGCCCCACGGCCGCTGGGGGTCCGGATATGTCCGGCCAGGACGATCGGGAGCGCCGGCTCGTCGACCTGGACCACCACCTCGGCCCCGGGGATGCGCCGCCCCACCATGGCCACATGCTCGGCCACGGACTCCGCGAGTGCCGCAGCCAGGTCCGCGCACGCCCCGGCATCCGCCACGAGCCGCGTTCCGCGCACCGCCTCGACGCCCGCGGCCAGCGTCCACGGACCCGTCACCTGGACCTTCACCCGACCGGTGAACCCGGCGAGCTCGAGCTCCATCCGGTCGACGTCCTCAGCCAGCCAGGAGATCCCTCGACGCATCTGGCGCCCGAGGTCCCCGCCCGAGCGCCCGCCGGCCAGCCGCCATCCGTCGGGCGTCGTCTCGGCCGCGAACTCCCCGGTGGCTGAGGAGACCAGTGCCAGGGTCCGGCCCAGCATGTCCCCGCCCGGGCCTCGCGCCGGGAGCTCGACCAGGTGCGGGATGTCCAGCTCACCGGCAACGATGCGCGCCGCCTCGGCCGAGTCCGTCCCCGGCATCGAGCCGATCCCGGTGACTGCGATCGTCGATGCGTCCTCACGGGTCTCCACGGGCCCATTCTCCCCGTACCCGAACCCAGGAGCACCATTCCCACGTCAACCTGACACCCTGTGCCCGTGGACAACGTGCGCTTCGCCGTCATCGGCACCAGCTGGATCACCGGGGCACTCATCGACGCCGGCCGGACGGTCGACGGGTTCGAGGTGGCAGCCGTGTGCTCGCGCTCGCCTGAGTCCGGCCGCACCTTCGCCGATCGATACGGGATCGCACGTGTGCACACGTCCGTGACCGACATCGCGAACGATCCGGACGTGGACGCGGTCTACATCGCCAGCCCCAACTCGCTGCACGCCGAGCAGTCGATCGCGATGCTGCAGGCCGGAAAGCACGTCCTGACCGAGAAGCCGCTGGGCGCCAACGCCCGCGAGGTCGAGGCGATGGCCGCCACTGCGGTCGAGACCGACCGTGTCCTCATGGAGGCCTACACCTCCCCGTGGGAGCCGAACGTGCAGGCCATCCGCGACGCCCTGCCCGAGGTCGGCACGCTGCGACGGGTCGTCCTCGCCAAGGACCAGTACTCCTCGCGCTACGACAAGGTCAAGGCCGGCGAGCTGCCCAACGCGTTCAACCCGGCGTTCGCCGCAGGGTCGCTGATGGACCTCGGCATCTACACGGTCGCCCTGTCGCTGCTGTTGTTCGGGGACCCCACCGAGGTCCACGCGACCGGACACCTGCTACCCAGCGGCGTCGACGGGCAGGGCACGATCCTGCTCGGGTACGACGGGTTCGAGGTCGCCTGCCTGCACTCCAAGATCGCGCCCGGCGGGGTCGGCTCGGCGATCACCGGGGAGTTGGGCGTCCTGCACTTCGACGACTGCAGCGTGCCCACGGCGGTCCGCCTGGACCTTCGCGACGGGACCTCCCGCGACCTCACGCGCGAGCAGTCCCCGCACCACATGCGCTACGAGGTCCAGCACTTCCTGGCGTGCGTGCGCGCCGGCGCGCAGTCCCCCACCTGGCCGGTCACGAAGTCCCTGGCCGTCGCACGGATCCTCGACCAGGCCCGTGCACAGGTGGGCGTCCGCTTCCCCGCGGACGGGTGAGCACACCAAGCGGGTCAGCCCATCCCCAGCGCCCGCAACAGTGCGGCCGTGGCTGCCGCGGACAGCACGACCACCAGGAACGGCGCCCGGAGCATGAGTGCCACGGCGGCCACAGCCACCCCGGCCACGCGGGCGTCGAGAACGAACCCCGCCGGCGACCAGAACGTCTGGATCGCCAGGAGGGCGGCCAGCAGGCCGATCGGGAGCAGCGCCGCTGCCCTGCTCACCAACGGCCGCTCGAGCAGCGACTCCGGGAGCAGGTGACCCGCCCACTTCGTGACGAAGGAGGCCAGGGAGGCGACCAGCACCGCCGGCCACATCACGCACGCTCCCGCGTCAGCCACAGCGCGCCGGCCACGGCCAGGCCCGCTCCGGCCAGCACCGGCATCCCCGGTCGGAGCACGGGGGCCAGGGCCAGGGCGAGCACCCCCGACGCCACGGCCAGCGCCCAGGCCGACCGGTCGACCAACCTCGGCCAGAGCAGCGCGAGGAACCCGGCGGGGATGGCCGCGTCGAGCCCGAGCACCTTCGGGTCGCTCAGCGACGCGGCTCCCACAGCGCCCAGCAGCGTGCCCAGGTTCCACAGGACGAACACCGACCATCCCGTGGCCCAGAACGCCTTCCGGGTGGCCTCGGGATCGCCCTCGTAGGCCAGCGCCATCGCCGTCGACTCGTCGATCGTGAACTGCGCCGCTCCGATCCGCCGCCAGCCCCGCAGCCGTTCCGAGGGCCGGCCGGCGGGACTCAGGACGGTCGCCAGGTGCAGCGCGTACAGGCCGTTGCGCAGCCCGAGCAGCCACGCGGTGACCACCGCAGCCACCAGGCCACCACCGGCCGCGACGACGCCGACGAACGCGAACTGTGAGGCGCCCGTGAACATCAGGGCGGACAGCGCCTGCGCCTGCAGCACGTTCAGTCCCGCGGCGACGCTCACCGCCCCGAAGCTGATCGCGTACGCGCCCACGGCGATCCCGATCGACAGCGCCCGGGCGTTGATGCCCGCTGGGTCGGCGGCGGGCACACCGGCCTCCGCGGGGACGTCTGCCCCAGCGGGAACGGCAGCCTCCGCCGGGACGGACAAGGACGCCGGGGCTGTGGCCACGTCCGGGACAACTCCAGGTTCCCCCGTGGCAGCCGACGGATCGCCCTTCACGCGGCCCCTCGCGCGATCGTGCCCGAGCCCACCACCCGCGTGCCCTCGTAGAGCACGGCGGCCTGGCCGGGGGCCACGCCCCGCAGCGGGCTGGCCAGGTCGGCCACGAAGCCTGAGTCGTCGGGCGTCACGACAGCCGGGATCTCCTCGCCGTGCGCCCGCACCTGCACGCCCAGGGGCGCAGACCCCGCCAACGCGGGCCCGCACCACCGGGGCCGGATCGCTGAGATCCGATGCACGTCGAGCATGGCCACCGGCCCGACGGACACCCGACGGCTCGCGATGTCCACGTCCACCACGTACCGCCGAGCCCCGTCCGGTGCGGGATTGCCCAGGCCGACACCGCGCCGCTGGCCGACCGTGAACGCATACGCACCCTCGTGCGCGCCCACCACCACACCGGTCTCAGCGTCGACGATCTCCCCGGGTGCGGCGCCCAGGCGCGCCTGCAGGAACCCGGCGGTGTCGCCGGTGGGGATGAAGCAGATGTCATGGCTGTCGGGCTTGGCCGCCACCGCCAGGCCCAGCGCCGTGGCCTCGGCGCGAACATCGGACTTCAGCGAGCCGCCCAGCGGGAACATGCAGCCGGCGAGCTGCTCGGCGTCGAGGACACCGAGGACGTAGGACTGGTCCTTGCCCGGGTCGACGGCCCGGTGCAGCTCACGCCCAGTGGGCCCCTCGACCAGCTGCGCGTAGTGCCCGGTGCAGACGGCGTCGAACCCGAGGGCGCGGGCGCGGTCCAGGACGGCGGCGAACTTGATCCGCTCGTTGCACCGCAGGCACGGGTTCGGCGTCCGACCGGCGGCGTACTCGGCCAGGAAGTCGTCCACGACGTCGGCTGCGAACTCCGCGGACATGTCCCACACGTAGAACGGGATGCCCAGCAGGTCGGCCGCACGCCAGGCGTCGCGGGAGTCCTCGATCGTGCAGCACCCGCGCGCACCGGATCGGTAGGACTCCGGGTTGCGCGACAACGCCAGGTGCACGCCCGTGACGTCGTGGCCGGCGGCCACCGCCCGGGCCGCGGCCACGGCCGAGTCGACCCCGCCGGACATGGCGGCAAGGACCTTCACCTCAGCCCCCGCTGCGCGCTGCGGCGGCCATCTGGGCGCTGATCCGCACCTGACCCGCACGCCCGGCGCGGGCCAGGGCGGCCGGCAGTGCCGCCACGAGCGCGTCGACGTCGTCGGTGGTCGAGGTGTGCCCGAGGCTGAAGCGCAACGACGACCGGGCGCGCACTGGGTCGATGCCCATGGCCAGCAGGACGTGGCTCGGCTCGGGCACGCCCGCGCTGCACGCGGACCCCATCGACACCTCGACGCCTGCCGCGTCCAGGAGCATCAGCAGCGCGTCGCTCTCGCACCCGGGGAACGACACGTGGGCGTTGCCGGGGAGCCGGGCGTCCAGTCCGCCGACCGCGCCGTTCACGATCGAGTCCGGCGCCACCTCGAGCACCCGGGCGAACAGGTCGTCGCGCAACGCCTGCATCCGCGCCGACCGTTGCGCCGCGTCGCCGACCGTGTGCTCGACCGCAGCCGCGAACCCCACCAGCGCGGGCACATCGAGCGTTCCGGAACGGACCTGGCGCTCCTGGCCCCCGCCGTGCGTCAACGGCGTGAGCTCGAGCCCGCGACGGGCGATCAGGGCACCGACTCCCAGCGGCCCGCCCAGCTTGTGCGCCGAGATGGCCATCGTGTCCGGGAGCGTCGCGTCCACCGGGATGGACCCGACCGCCTGGACGGCGTCCACATGCAGCGGCACGCCGGCCTCGGCGCACAGGCCGGCGATCTCAGCGATGGGCTGGACGGTCCCGACCTCGTTGTTGGCCCACATGACGGCCACGAGCGCCGTCTGGCCCGGGTACGCGGCCAGCTCGGCACGCACCTGGTCCGGATCGACCCGGCCCTCGGCGTCGACGTCGAGCCAGACCACATCGGCGCCCTCGTGCTCGCCCAGCCAGTGGACCGGGTCGAGGACGGCGTGGTGCTCGATCCGCGAGGCCAGCACCCGGCGTCGCACGGGGTCCTGCGCGGTGCGGGACCACCAGAGCCCCTTGACGGCCAGGTTGTCGGCCTCCGTGCCACCCGCGGTGAAGATCACCTCGCTGGGCGTCACCCCGAGCGCGCTGGCGATCGTCTCGCGGGACTCCTCGACCCGGCGGCGCGCAGCGCGTCCGGCGGCGTGCAGCGACGAGGCGTTCCCCGTGGCCGACAGGGCACCGATCATCGCCTCGCGGGCGCAGTCCAGCAGCGGCGTGGTCGCCGCGTGGTCGAGATAGGTGGCCATGGTCTGCCAATCGTAGGCGAGCGGGGCCGAACCGGCTCACGCGCTGGACGTGGCTCGGGTCGCCGCGAGAACAGCATCGCGGGGTCCGGCCATGTCCGGCCGGACCCCGCGATTGAGCGTGCTGAGTCGATCAGCCCTTGCGCTTGGCGACCTCGTCGGTCAGCTGCGGGACGACCGCGAACAGGTCTCCGACGACACCGAAGTCGGCGAGCTCGAAGATCGGCGCCTCCGGGTCCTTGTTGACCACGATGACGGTCTTGGACGTCTGCATGCCGGCCCGGTGCTGGATGGCACCGGAGATCCCGTTGGCGATGTAGAGCTGCGGGGCGACGGTCTTGCCGGTCTGGCCGACCTGGAACTGGTGGGGGTACCAGCCCGCGTCGGTGGCGGCACGCGAGGCGCCGACCGCAGCACCAAGGGAGTCGGCCAGCGCCTCGACAACAGCGAAGCCCTCGGCCCCGCCGACGCCACGCCCGCCAGAGACCACGACGGCGGCCTCAGCGAGGTCGGGACGACCGCCCTTGGCCTGCACGACCCTGTCGGTGATGCGCGCCGACTTCGCGGCATCCGAGAGCTCGACGGACACGTCGACGCGTGCGCCGGCAGCCGGGGAGACCTCGGGGGACGTGCTGTTGGGACGCACGGTGATGATCGGCGTGCCGACCGCGACCTTGGACTTCACGACCGTGGCGCCGCCGAAGACCGACTGCGTCGCGGTGCCGTCTGCGGCCACATCGACGGCGTCGGTGATGATGCCGGAGCCGGACTTGATGGCCAGGCGTGCGGCCACCTCCTTGCCCTCGGCGGTGCTGGCCACGAGGACCGCCGCTGGCGACCTCTCGGCCACGAGCTTGGCCAGGACCTCTGCCTTGGGCGCCACCGGGTGGGCGGTCAGGTCAGCGGCATCGGCGACATAGACCGTCGCCGCACCGTGCTCTGCCAGACCCGGGATCGCCGCGTCCGCGCCAGCGCCCACCAGCACGGCGGCGGGCTCGCCGATGCGCTTGGCCAGGGCCAGCAGCTCGTAGGTGACCTTCTTCACATTGCCGTCGACGTGCTCGACGAGCACAAGTACTTCAGCCATTGCTGGGCTCCTCAGATGAACTTCTGCGCGGACAGGAAATCGGCGATGGCCACGCCACCGGAGCCTTCATCGGTGACGATCGTGCCCTTGGCCTTCGGCGGACGGGCAGCGGCCTCCTCGACGACCGACCATGCGGCGGCAAGTCCGACCTCGCTGGGGGCGATGCCCAGCCCGGCCAGGTCGAGGGTCTCCACCGGCTTCTTCTTGGCGGCCATGATGCCCTTGAAGGACGGGTAGCGGGGCTCGTTGATCTTCTCGACGACGCTGACCACGGCGGGCATGGACGCCTCGACGACGTCATAGCCGTACTCGGTCACGCGGTTCGTGGTGACGGTCGTGCCGTCCACCGCGACGGAGTTGCAGAAGGTGAGCTGCGGCAGGCCCAGTCGCTCGGCGACCATCGCCGGCACCACGGACATCCGGGCGTCGGTCGACTCGCAGCCGAGGATCACCAGGTCGGCGTCCGCGGCCCTTGATGGCCGTGGCCAGGGCCAGGGACGTCGCCACGGCATCCGAGCCGTGCAGGCCATCGTCGACGATGTGCACGCCGGAGTCCGCACCCATCGACAGCGCCTTGCGGATGGTGTCGGTGGCCTGGGCAGGACCCATGGACAGCACGACCACCTCGCCGCCGTGCGCCTCGATCAGCCGCAGGGCCTCCTCGATCGCGTACTCGTCGATCTCATTCATCACGGCGTCCACCGAGCCGCGGTCCAACGTGTTGTCGGCGGGGCTGAGCGACTTCTCCGCCCAACTGTCCGGGACCTGCTTCACACAGACAACGATCTTCATGGTCGCGTCGTCGACCTCTCTCATCGCCCGGAGCACCCGAGAGGCGCGCCGGTGGCCAGTTCCTTCGATCCGCTGGGCGAATCCGCCGCCCGCAGGCACATATTACCCACGGGTAACAAATGCTGCTGATCGGGTCAATCGTAGGTGGGGTGTCCAGCGCCCCGTGCAGCCCCCCGACCCCCAAGTGCAGGCCGAAGGTCCCGGGGCCGGTGAGGGCGTACGCTTCGTGCGCGATGCGCATCCTTCACCTGACCTGGGAGTACCCGCCCGTGATGTACGGGGGGCTCGGTCGCCATGTCCACGCCCTGGCCAACGCGCAGGCCGCCAACGGCCACGACGTGGTGGTCATCACGCAGGCGCCGAACTCCGCCGCCCCCGCCCGGGTGCCCTGGGGCTCCACCGGCCCGGTCCGGGTCCTGCGGGCCACCATCGACCCGTCCACGCACGATCCCCGCGACCTCCTGGCCCACGTCGCGGAGATGGAGTGCGAGTTCACCGGCCACGGCAACGCGCTGCTGGTCGACTGGCAGCCGGACGTCATCCACGCCCACGACTGGATGGTGGCCCATGCTGCGGTCGCCCTGCGCAGGCGCTGCGGCGCACCGCTCACGGCCACCATCCATGCCACGGAGGCCGGCCGGAACCGGGGATGGGTGCACACCGACCTGTCCACCTCGATCCACGCGATCGAGTGGTGGCTGGCCAACACCTCGGACGCGGTCATCACCTGCTCGCGCACGATGCGCGACGAGGTCCGCACGCTGTTCGGTGTTGAGTCAGCCCACGTGGTGCCCAACGGCATCGAGCCGACGGACTGGCAGCGCCCGGAGTTCGAGACCGGTCGGATCAGCGCCGAGAACGCCGACGCCCACCCCCTGATCGCCTACACGGGCAGGGTCGAGTGGGAGAAGGGCGTCCAGACGCTGCTCTCGGCCATGCCGGCCCTGCGCCGGGCGCATCCGGGCATCCGGCTCCTGGTCGCCGGCCGCGGCAGCTACCTCGATGAGGTGCAGCGCCACGCCGGACGCCTCGGACTCGACGACTCCGTCCGGTTCCTCGGATGGGTCAGCGAGGAGGACCTTCGCGCGATCGTCGCGGCCGCAGACCTCGCGGTCGCGCCCAGCCTGTACGAGCCGTTCGGGCTGGTGGCCCTGGAGGCCGCCGCGATCGGCACGCCGCTGGTGGTGTCGCGGACTGGTGGCCTGGCGGAGTTCGCCGACGACGACCGTCTCGCGCTCACGTTCACGCCGGGCGATGCGGACAGCCTCGAACGGGCGGTCAGCGCGGCGCTGGCCGATCCTCGGGCCACGCACGAGCGGGCCGAGCGCGCCCGGGAGGCGGTCATCGCCGACTACGGCTGGCGTGACCTCGCGCGCCGGACCACCGAGGTCTACGAGCAGGCACGTGACACCCTGGGGATCGGTCCCGACGACCCGCGACACCAGCAGGCCGACGCCCGCAACGCACTCGTCCCGCCGCAGTTCGACGCCCCGCCGGGCAGGCTCCTGGACGTCCCCCAGTGACCCCTGGCGTCGGCCTTCGGGGCGAGCGCCCACCGGGTCTGACCCGGGGCATGATCGTCGCCGAGATCCTGATCGTTCTGGCGCTGTCGCTGGGCCGGTCCGGCATCTACTCGATCGTCAGCTTCCTGGCCGACCTCACCAGTGGCGTGCCGCTGGCCGGGCAGTCCGCCGTCCTCAACGACACGCTGGCCCCGGGGCGACCGCTGCTGGACCTGGTCCGTCAGGTGCTTCGGATCTGCTTCGCGCTGGCTCCGGTCGCCCTGGTCTGGTACCTGCTGGTGCGCTCCGGAGAGGGGGTCCGCGCGATCGGCCTGGACCTCACGCAGCCGGGCCGGGACCTCCTGCGCGGCGCGGGGCTGGCCGCGGTCGTCGGTGGCATCGGGCTGGTCGGCTACCTGGTGGCCTACGAGTCAGGGGTCAACCTGGCCGTCGTCGCGCAGGCGCTGCCCGACCAGTGGTGGCGCTGGCCGGTCCTGATCGGGGCGGCGCTGCAGAACGCCGTCGTCGAGGAGGTCATCGTCATCGGGTTCGTGATGCGCCGCCTCACACAACTCGGGTGGGCGCCCTGGGCCACCATCTCGACGAGCGCGGTGGTGCGCGGCAGCTACCACCTCTACCAGGGCATCGGCGGTCTGCTGGGCAACATGGCCATGGGCGCGTTCTTCGGCTGGCTGTTCGTGCGCTGGGGTCGGGTGCTGCCCCTGATCGTCGCCCACGCGCTGATCGACATCGTGGCCTTCGTCGGGTACGCCGTGCTCGAGGGCCGGGTGGACTGGCTGCCGTCGGCCGGCTGAGCCAGACTGGCTGTCATGTCCGAGCACCCGAACGACCCGCAGCAGGTCCATGTGTCCCTCGAGATGCCCGATGCGCACAAGGGCGGGGTCTGGGCCAACTTCGCCCGGGTCTCGCACAGCCCGTACGAGTTCACACTGGACTTCGCCCGGATCGACTTCGCGACCGCGCCGGACATGCAGGGCGTCGTCGTGGCCCGGGTGAACCTGTCCCCGTTGATGGTGACCCAGCTGATCGAGGCGCTGGAGACCAACTGGGCGACCTACGCCCAGAAGGCGATGCCCCGTGAGGTGGACGGCCCCCCCTCGTAGCCGCACCGCTGCCCGGGCTCCAGGGCCCGCCTTCCACCGGGCCACACCGGCACCGCGCCTGCGATGCTTCCCCTGGGGGCGCACCGCGGACCGCACAACGCGTGGGGCGACCACCCGGGAGGAGGCCAGCGCAGCATGTCCATCGACGGCGGGCCCGAGCTCGTCCAGCTGCTCACCCCCGAGGGGGTGCTGGTCGAGCACCCCGACTATGCGCTGTCGCTGACCGACTCCGCCTGGCGTCACCGGTACACGGACCTCGTCATGGTCCGACGGCTCGATGCGGAGGCGACGGCCCTGCAGCGCCACGGTGAGCTCGGGCTGTGGGCGCCCTGCCAGGGCCAGGAGGCCGCACAGGTGGGCGCGGCCCGGGCCACGCGGCCCACCGACCGGATCTTCCCGACCTACCGCGAGCACGGGATGGCCTATGTGCGCGGTGTCGACCCGGTGACCCTGTTGGGACTGTTCCGTGGCACGACCCTGGGTGGATGGGACCCTGCCGATCATGGGTTCAGCCTGTACACGATCGTGATCGGCGACCAGACCCTGCACGCTGTCGGCTACGCCATGGGCATCCAGCGGGACGCGACCGACGATGCCGTCGTGGTCTGCTTCGGCGACGGGGCGTCGTCCCAGGGAGACGTGGCCGAGGCGTTCGTCTACGCGGCGGTGAACGATGCGCCCGTGGTGTTCTTCTGCCAGAACAACCAGTGGGCGATCTCCGAGCCGTTGGAGCGCCAGACCCGGATCCCGCTGTTCAAGCGGGCCGCCGGATACGGGTTCCCTGGGGTCCGCGTGGACGGCAACGACGTGCTGGCCGTCGAGGCCGTGGTGAGCGCCGCCCTCGATCGGGCACGACAGGGCGGCGGTCCCACCCTGGTCGAGGCGTTCACCTACCGCATGGGTGCGCACACCACCTCCGATGACCCCACCCGGTACCGGACGACCGCCGAGGGCGAGGCGTGGAAGCTCAAGGACCCGATCGAACGGGTGCGGGCGCACATCTCCCGCTCGGGGATCGCCGACGCGGCGTTCCTCGCCGAGGTCGACGCCGGGGCCGATGCGCTCGGGGAGCACATGCGCGCCGCCTGCCGGGCGATGCCCGATCCCGTTCCCCTGTCGATGTTCGACCACCTGTACGCCACCGAGCACCCGGTCGTGGACCGCGACCGGGCCTGGCTCTCGGCCTACCTCGCGGACTTCGCCGACTCTGGACGGGGGCACTGACATGGCCGTGCTCACGATGGCCAAGGCCCTGAACGCCGGGCTCGACGCGGCGATGCGCGACGACCCGAAGGTCCTGCTCATGGGCGAGGACATCGGCCGCCTCGGTGGGGTGTTCCGCATCACCGACGGCCTGCAGGCGCAGTACGGCGAGGACCGGGTCATCGACACCCCGCTGGCCGAGAGCGGCATCATCGGCACGGCCGTCGGCCTGGCGATGCGTGGGTACGCCCCGGTGGCCGAGATCCAGTTCGACGGCTTCATCTTCCCCGCGTTCGACCAGATCACCACCCAGGTGGCCCGCCTGCACCTGCGATCGGCCGGCACGCTGTCGATGCGGATCGTGATCCGCGTTCCCAACGGCGGCGGGATCGGTGCGGTGGAGCATCATTCCGAATCCCCCGAGGCCTACTTCGCCCACTCCCCCGGCCTGCGGATCGTGACCCCCAGCACACCCGCGGATGCGTTCATGATGATCCGGCAGGCGATCGCCCACCCCGACCCGGTGCTGTTCTTCGAGCCGAAGCGCCGGTACTGGGACAAGGGCGAGGTGGATGTCGAGGCACCCCTGGCGCCCCTGCCCGAGCTGTTCCGGGCGCGGGTCGTCAAGCGGGGCCACGACGCGACCCTGCTGTGCTGGGGTCCGATGGTGCGCACCTGCATGGACGCCGCCCAAGCCGATACCGACCGCGACCTCGAGGTGATCGACGCGCGCAGCCTGGCGCCGCTGGACATGCCGACGATCATCGAGTCGGTGGGGCGCACGGGTCGGCTGATCGTGGTGCACGAGGCGCCGGTGGTGGGCGGAGTCGGGGCGGAGATCGCCGCGGAGGTCACGCAGGAGTGCTTCTACCAGCTCGAGGCTCCCGTGCTGCGGGTCGGCGGGTTCCACGCGCCCTATCCACCCTCGCGGATCGAGGAGATCTACCTGCCCGACCTGGACCGCGTCCTTGAGGCCGTCGACCGGTCCATGGCCTACTGAGGAGGAGCCGTGCTGCACGAGTTCCGGATGCCCGACGCCGGCGAGGGCCTGACCGAGGCCGAGGTGCTCGGTTGGCGCGTGGCCGTCGGGGACACCGTGGTCGTCAACGAGATCCTGCTCGAGGTCGAGACTGCCAAGGCCGCCGTCGAGCTGCCCAGCCCGTACGCCGGGGTCGTGGTGGAGGTGCTGGCGGCACCCGGTGACGTGGTGCCCGTCGGGCAGCCGATCATCCGGATCGAGGACGGGGTCCCGGGTCAGGCCGGTGCGGGGGCCGATGCGGGGGCCGGTGCGGGGGCCGGGGTCACCCCGGCCGGGGCTGCGCCGGCACCGGAGGCTGCACTCGCGGGCGCTGCCGACGGTACGGCGGGGAGCAGCCCGGAGGGCCAGCGCACGGCCGTGCTCGTGGGCTATGGGGTCAAGGCGGAGCAGACGCCCCTGCGCCGGCCGCGCCGGACCCCGCACGGGGCTGACCACGTCGAGCCCGGGCCGCCCGGTGAGCGGGCCCGACCCGTCCGCCAGGGAGGCCTGGAGCTCGGTCGGGCGCTGGAGACCCGGCTGGGCAGCACCCCGGTCCGGGCCAAGCCGCCCGTCCGACGCCTGGCCCGCGACCTCGACGTCGACCTGGCCCAGGTCGTTCCCACGGGGCCCGACGGGACGATCACGCATGACGACGTGGCGCGGGCAGCCGCGTCAGCGCGAGGGCCCGTGACGCCGGGACGGGTCGTGCCGACGCCCCCGGTGGTGCGTGCCGCCGACGGTGGTGGGAGCGAGGTCGTGCCGCTGACCCACGTCGGTCGGATGATGGCGCACGCGATGACGTCGTCGGCCTTCACCGCGGTGCACGTCACCGAGTGGGTCGATGTCGACGTGACGGCGATGACCGCCCTCATCCGGGCCGCCCGCGCCCGCGAGGACCTGGCTGGCCTGTCCATCACGCCGCTGACCTTCGCGGCGCTGGGCCTGGTCCGCGCCGCTCGGGACCATCCGACCGTGAACTCCAGCCTGGACGAGAGCGGCGAGAACCTGCTCGTGCACCGCAGCGTGCACCTGGGGATCGCCGTCGACTCCCCCCGCGGGCTGATCGTCCCGCGGATCGCCGACGCCCAGGACCTGGACCTGCGGGGCATGGGCGATGCCCTGGCCCGCCTGATCGAGACCGCCCGGGCGGGCCGATCACGGCCCGAGGACCTGCGTGGCTCCACCATCACGATCACCAACGTGGGCGTGTTCGGCGTGGACGGGGGCACCCCGATCCTGAACACCGGCGAGGTGGCGATCCTGGCCCTGGGTCGGGTCCTGCCCCGGCCGTGGGCTGTGGACGGCCGCGTCGAGGTGCGCGACGTCGTGACCCTCGCGCTGTCGTTCGACCACCGGGTGGTGGATGGGGCGATGGGGTCACGGGTCCTGCGGGAGGTGGCCGACTTCATGTCCGACCCCGCGACGGCGCTGGCACTGGGCTGAGATCGGCGTGGGGGCCTTTCGGCCGTACCCCGGCCGAGTGCCCCGGGGCTGGCGTGGGAGCGGGACCGAGGTCGTCGTCATGGCGGGGTCGTGGCCTCAGCCGCGCAGCACCACCTTCTGCACGTAGGGCGAGGTGGTGGCCGCCAGCAGGGATCCGTAGCTGGGGATGAACGCGATCTCCGACCCGGTCCGCACCTCCTCCGCGGCCTGCTCGACGTCGATGATGAGGTGATCGCTGCTCCCGCCGAGCACGATCATCCCCGGGTCCACGGGCGTGACACCATCCACGACGACGTCCTGGCGCCCGATGTTGCAGATCGCGCGCGTGCGGACCCCCCGGTCCACGAAGGTGGCCTGACCACCGAAGGCGTCCTGGCTTCGCCGGCCGATCGGGATCGACGGCTTGCGCTCCACCTCGATGACCTCGGCCACGACCCGGAAGGTGTCCTGCCGCGTCCCGGGCCACGGCGTCCGGTCGATGACGTTGCGGCCCAGCGTGATCGACTCGCCGATGCGCAGGTGGTTGATCTCCGGGGGCAGGCCACCGTCGGCCAGCAGGGGCAGGTTCGCGCTGTTGCCCCCCGAGAGCAGGTCCAGCGGCAGGTCGGTCGCCTCGCGGCACTCATCTCGGAGGTCGATGAGCTGCTGCATGTGCTCGGTGTCCGGGATCACCCCACCGAAGCACGCGAGGTTGGTCCCGAGCCCGACCACCTCGATGCGCGGCAGCCGGGCCACCTGCCGGACGACGGACACCACGCGGTCCGGCCAGATCCCCTCCCGCAGGTCCCCGACGTCCACCATGATGACGACCTTGTGCTCGCGACCGGTCAACTGCGCCGCCTCGCTGAGCAGCTCCACGGTCCGCGCCGAGGAGTTCAGGGAGTAGTCGGCGCAGCGGACCACGTCGGCGACATGGCTGGGAGCCGGCGGTCGCAGCATCATCGTCGGGACGGCCAGGCCGGTGTTGCTGATCGACTCGAGGTTCGACACGCGGGAGTCGCCGATCATGTCGGCTCCCGCGTTCTCCAATGCGTGCAGCAGGGCCGGGTGCGAGCCCATCACCTTGGTGACGCACGCGACCTGGACCCCATGCTGGCGGCACAGCTCGATGATGCTGCGGGCATTGGCCTCGATCCGGTCGACGTAGATCTCCAGTCGCGGCGTGCGGATGAACATGGCTGGCTCGTTTCGTGGTCAGGATGGGATCGGGTCATCCGGCTGGCGCGACCGTTCATCGGCCACCCACCGCCGGAAGGTGGCCCGGACCTCGTCCGGGTGCGCCTGGGCCAGGGTGCCCAGGGCGGAGAAGCGGTAGTCCCGGTCGATGAGGATCCGGGCCTCCGGCGGGGGGAGCAGGTGCTTCCCGGGGCCACGGCAGATGGAGCGCAGGATCTCCCGGCCGCCGGGCACCCGGGTCAGGGCTCCGCCGGTGCCGACCACCCACCGCACGGCCGTCAGGTCCCGCCCGCGGACGACCTGCCTCCGGCCGCTGGGGGTGTAGTGCTCGCTCACCACGCCGGCATGGCGCTGGGTAGCGGTGGTGACCGCGAATGCGCACAGCTCACGGGTCAGCTGGCGCTGGCGCTCGGTGATCGGCACGGCAGCCAGGTCCGCCAGGTCAGCCGACCAGTCCGCACCCCCGGCGAGCTCGGCGATGTTGTGCGCATTGACGAACACGCCGAGGTCGCCCTCGACGGTGCGCTTGGCGCGCGGCTCCGGGTCGATGGCCCGGGCGGTCCACTCCGGGCTGCCGTCGGTGACGCTGTGGACGTCGGTCGTGGCCCCACCGACGTCGACGACGAGGCAGTCCCCGACCTCGTCGGCGAACAGCTCCGCACCGAGCAGGACCGCACCGGGCGTGGGCAGGATCCGCCACTCGGAGAGGGCCGCCAGCCGGGCCATCCCGGGCGCGTGCACGATGTGCCGGTTGAACTCCTCGTGCACCAGTGCACGGACTGGCTCCACGGCCAGCTCATCGATGTCGGGGAACACGTTGTCCGTGACCACCAGCTCGATGCCGGAGTCCTCGAAGATGCTGCGCACCGCCCGCTGGACGGCGACGTTCCCCGCGTACAGGACCGGCCCGCGCACCCCGGAGCCGGCCAGGGCCCGCGCGTTGGCCAGGACGACCTCCCGGTCGCCGTGGTCGACTCCCCCGGCCAGCAGGACCATGCTCGGGTCGAGCGCGCGGATCTGCTCGATGTCGTCGCGGCCCAGCCGTCCGGCGGTGACCAGTGACACGATCGCCCCCGCCCCGAGAGCCGCCTCGCGGGCAGCCCGGGCGGTCATGCCCATCGTGAGGCCGTGGACGGTCATCCGCAGCCCCCCGGCCGCCGAGCTGTTGACGAAGACCTCCGCGTCCGCTGCCGACAGCCCGCTGGAGTCCTGCAGATGGGCCACCGCCGCATCCACCCCGACCCCGACGTCCCCCGCCTCGACGCTGGTCGGGGCGAAGCCCTGGGCGACATGGTCCAGGCACCCGTCGGTGCTCCTGCGGAAGCCGTTGGCCTTGGTGATCGTGGAGCCCACCTCGAGGACCAGCGCGTCGATCGTCATCCGATCCCGGTCCCCGTGTCGACGCCCCGTGCGCGCAGGGCCTTCACGAGGGCGTTCACCACGTCGATGCCCTTGGTGCCGCGACCGAAGGTTGCGTCCATGCCGGTCTCGGCGGCCATGTCGGGGCTGACCTGCGTTCCCCCGGCGACGAGGATCATCCGGTCGCGGATCCCCCGCTCCTGGCACAGCTCGGCCAGCCTGCGCATCATCGTGCGATGCACGTCGTTGTGGCTGATGATCGTCGACATCAGGATCGCGTGGGCGCCGGTCTCGATCGCGGCATCGACCAGCTTTCCCAACGGCACAGACGTACCCAGGTAGTGGTACTTGACCCCGTACTTCTCGATCCCGCCGTGCTTGATGTCGAGGATCTCGCGCAGGCCGACGCTGTGCTCGTCCTCGCCCACGGTGCCGGCCACCACGGTGAGGCCGGTGGCCCTGACCGCAGCCCGCAGCTCGTCCTCGGAGAGCAGGACCTCCTTCGGGGGGATCACCAGGTCGGAGCGCCGGATGTCGGTCGTGACCGTGCCCTTCACCTCGACGAAGCATCCCTCGGCCGGGTGCAGGACCCCGAGGTTGACCACCTCGGGATCGGCCAGCCCCATCCGCCGGGCGATCTGCAGCGCCGCCGCGCGGGCGTGGTCCTCGTCGTCGGGGATCATCAGCTGCAGGAGCACGACGCCGTCGCCGGCCCACTCCGCCTCAGGTCGGATCAGCTCCCCGGTGCGGTACGGCAGCGTCTGGGCCAGCCGGCGCTCGACGCTGTCCTCGGGGTCCAGCTCGTCGATGTAGACGATCTTCGACGGGTCGCACAGCGTGCAGCCACCGATCGGGTCGCAGGCGCGTGACAGGCCCTCCGGCAGGGCGTTGTCGCCGAAGTGGTCGCAGACGGGGGCCAGGTAGTCCGGGTCGCGGGGCACGAGGGTGCCCGCCGCGACTCCACCGTGACCCTCCCGGGCGATCCCGTCGCCGTGGCGCTCGGGGTACTGCGCCGAGTCGACGAAGAAGCCGGCCTCGACCGCGGCGAAGTAGCCGCCGGACTCGAGGATCTCCTCGAGGAACACCACCGCCCGCGCCTGGATGTCGCGGACCATCGTCCCGAGCGGTCCGGAGCGGTTGAGCGTCACCAGCTCGCCGATGCCGTCCAGTGCTGCCCACGTCTGCTTGACGGTCTGCACCGCGCGGATGTTGTTGTAGTGCCAGGGGACGTTGCGGCCCTCGTCGGGGGTGATCGTGCTCTGGATGTCGGCGCCGGTGAGGATCGAGATCAGCGTGTCGATGGTGTGCGTGCGCACGGCCTCCTCGACGTCGGACTCGATGTAGCGGGTGTTCTGCTGGGCCCGGATCCGGTAGCCGGTGAAGAAGTCGCGCAGCGCGACCGCGTAGGGCAGGTCGTACCAGAGCTTCGGGGCGGGCGGCGCGTTCGGGGGGACGGTGGACAGGCCGATGAGCTCCTTGGGCATCCCGCAGGCCAGCGAGAAGGCGCAGTTGATGCCGTGCTGGACCATGAGCTCGGGCAGGACCAGCCAGCCGGCCCGCGCGGTCGCGTTGGCGTTGTGCGCCCCGTCGATCTGCAGGATCCCGGCGCCGACCATGACGCGCTTGGCCTCGGCGGCGTCGACGAACGACCGGTACATGTTGATGTTGCGGTACAGCACGTTGTACTGCGGGTCCTGGTGCGCGCCGTTGACGCCCTCCTCGGCGAAGAGGACGGCCACCTCCGGCCCGGCCACCCCGGACACGTAGCTGTGGAAGTTGATCGGGCGGCCGACCTCGGCCTCGATGAGGTCCAGCGCCTTGCGGCTGGCCCGGATCTGCTTGCGGGTGATCGGCACGCCGCCGGTGCCCTCGGGCGTGCCCTCCAGCAGCCCGTCGATGTGGCTCTGGCCGGTCGTGCGGATGACCATGATGTGGTCCGCACCGTGCCAGGCCGCCATCCGCATCCGGCGCAGGTCGTCCTCGAACCGGCCGGACGCGATCTCGGTCGTGACCACGGCGCTGGGCTGCGGGTCCACGTGCTCGAAGTACTCCGAGGCGGGCAGGCCGATGCCCCGGCCGAGCGGGGCGGACATGTCGCGGTAGGTGAACGGGCCCATGCGGACGCCACCCTCCGGGACCGCCCGCCAGACCCACCCCCGCCGGGAGGGTCGGTAGGAGGCCAGGTCGGTCAGGATGGCGTCGATGTCGAGCTTGACCTGGGGGTCCAGCGCCGGGTGCTCAGGCATGACCACTCTCCTGGCCGGGTGGGGTCTCCCCCGGCGCGGTGGCCGCACCGCGCGGGCCTGACGCCTCCTCGAACAGCCCGTCCAGCACCGTCGGGTCGGCCAGAACCGCTGCGGCCGCGGCGCGGACGTCGGTGCCCTGGCGTCGCGCCAGGCGCAGCAGTACATGGCCGGCGCCCTTGCCGAGCAGCCCTGCGTCGTGGATGGTGCTGACCACCCCCTGGCTGGACACGCTGTCGATGCCCATCCGCAGCAGCACCGAACGCTCGATGGACGGTGAGGTGTGGGTGCGCGCGAGGTCCACCATCGGCTCCACCACCTGCTCGCACAGCGACCAGAACAGCTGCTTGAGCTCCTCGTCCGGGAGTTCATCGAGTGCCCGGAGCCTCAGCTCCAGACGTGCCAGACGCTCGTCGTCAGTCATCGGGACGCTCCGTCCCGCGCGGGGATCCGGCGGGCCCGGCGGGCTCCTCGAGCTCGGGCAGGTGGCCCCGGACCCAGTCCGGGGTGACCTTGAGATCGGCGGCGAGGAAGGCCACGTCAGTCTCGCTCCACTGCGCCACGGGATGGCGGTCTGCGGCGTTTCGCAGGTACGAGCGGCGCAGCCGGTCCAGGTCCTGGGGGGTCGTGCGCACCTGGTCCAGGCGCTCGGGGATCACGATGGCCCGGCCCGGCACGTTCTCGCGCGGATCCCCACGACGGACCTCGATGCCCCGCTGCCGGGCGAATGCGAGCTGGCTGTTGTGGTGCTTGCCGGCGCCGGTGTACTCAGTCTCCTGCACCACGACGATCTGGTCCTCGTCGAGCTGGCGGGCGAGGCTGACGGCAGCGGTCAGGCTGGTGTTGCCCGCCGGTCCCCGCTCGATGCCCTCCAGCTTGGTCAGCAGCTCGGTCACGTAGAACACCTCGCCCTGGGTGACCAGCTCGTAGCCGTCCATGTAGCGCAACGACCGGGCGGCGTTGCGCGGCACGTCGACCCGGTCGGGCCACGTGGCGAACGGGACGCCGAACCCGGTGTGCCCGGTGGTGAAGGACTTGCGGTTGAAGTCGTGGTCCGAGGCCATGTGCAGGCCCGCGAGGTCGACCGAGCATGCCACGACCCGGGTGGCCGAGCAGCCGGCCGCCGCCAGCCCACGCGCGGTCCCCGTCACGTTGCCGCCGCCGGCATGGGTGACGACCACGACGTCGGGCTGCCGCCCGAAGCGCGCCGTCACCTCCGCCCCGACCTCCTGACCGAGCGTCTCGATGCCGCGGATCCCGAACGGGGTGTAGAGGCTGGCGTTGAAGAAGCCGGTCTCCTCCAAGGTCGTCAGCAGCACGTAGAACAGCTCGGGCCCCACGGTGAGCTTGAGCACCTCCGCGCCGTACGCCTCGCAGGCGCGGCCCTTCTCCACGATCTCGGGCTGCCCGACTCCCTGGCTGTCATAGACCTCCTGCACGACGATGCAGGCCAACCCGCGTTGCGCCGCCTGGGAGGCGGCCGCGGCCCCGTAGTTCCCACTCGTGGCCACCACCATCCCGGCGTAGCCCCGGCGGCGGGCCTCGAAGGCGCTGATGGAGGCCCGGCGGGCCTTGAAGCTGCCCGAGGCGTTGGCCGCCTCGTCCTTGAGCAGGATCCGGGCCCCTCGCCCGGGCTGGCAGGTCCTGCGGACGGCGTCGGTCAGGTTCGTCAGCTCGTAGAGCGGGGTGTCCCCGACCTTGGTCTCGCGCTGGATCCGCGCGATGTCCTCGAGGGTGTAGTCCGTCTGCGCCATCATGGTGTCGTAGTCGAAGGCGATCGGGCTGGTGACCAGGGCGTCGTAGTCGATCCCGAGCGAGGCCTTCATGATCTCGTTGCGTCGCGCCAGCACCTCGGCATAGGACGCTCCCGGCCGGTTGCTGGGCGTGGTCGGCGCGCTCATCGCTCCGCCCGGGTCCCGATGGTCAGCAGCTCGGCCACGGTGTCGCCGAAGCTGTGGGAGTAGCTGGGGTTGACCACTCGCAGGCGGCCTTCCTGCTCGCGTCCGATGAGCGTCCGCACGCGGGCTGGCGCGCCGACCTCGGCCGGCTCCAGCAGGAATCCGGAGACCCGCAGCACCAGGGGCACGGCAGCGGTGTCGGCGGGAAGGCCAGGGGCACGCTCCCCGACCTCCAGCACGATCCGCTCCAGCTCGACCCACGTGCCTGCCGCAACGACGCTCATGTGGACCTCGCGGGGTTCGTGCACGGCGGGGGTCATGCGCGGCGCTCGTAGGCGCTCGGGCCCATCAGCGCCGAGGGCGCGGGCAGGTCGATGACGCGCTTGAGCCCCGGCGTGGCGGCCAGGATGCGGGGGACCATGTTGACGGCCATCCCGATCGTGGCCAGGCCTCCGGCGACCTCCGGCTGGATCGACATGTGCACCTCCGGGACACCGTGGATGTGGATGTAGTCACCAGTCGCCTGCTGCTCGAGGTGCGGGTGCACCTGCTGCGGGTGGATGAGCCGGATCACCTCCGTGTCTCTGCGGTAGCCGATCCCGGTGTGGGCGCAGCCGGCCACCATGCCCGGCTCCACGGTGATGTACGGCGTCTGCCGGCGCACCGAGCTGATGATCGGCTCCCGGGCCTGCTCGACGCGGTCCACGCCCAGCCCGAGCGCCTCGCTGATCAGGTGGATCGACTCGGGGAACCCGACATGACCGACGATCGTGCCATCAGCGAGCCCGGCGTGGAAGGCCTCGGGGCTGGTCCCGACGCCCTGGCTGCGCATGACCGTGGGGCCGAACGGGCTGAGATCGTTGACCCGCGATGCCTCGATGCGCTCGACCGAGTGGCTTCCCGCGGTGAGCGTCACGACCAGCAGGTCGAGCACCAGCCCGGGGTTGACGCCCACGCCCACCACCGAGACGCCGTGCTCGACTGCCAGCGCGTCGAGCTCCGCAGCGATGTCAGGGCTCTGCGCCGCGACGTCGGCCAGCTCCTCGGCGATCGACACCACGTTGATCCCGGCCCGCAGGATCGTGCGCAGGTCCGCGAGCTGATCGCGGGCCCACGACGTCGTGGCAATCATCACGACGTCGACTGCAGTGCGGTCCAGCACCGCCGCAGCGTCATCGGTGACGCAGACCTCGAGACGACGGCCCAGTCCGAGCACCTCGCCGAGGTCCCGGCCGACGAGGTCGGGGCGGGAGTCGACCGCAGCGACCAGCTGCATTCCCGGCTTGTCGAGCGCGAGTCGGGCCATGCCCGAACCCATGGCACCCAACCCCCACTGCAGGACCCGCACCTGCCTCACGGCCTGGCCTCCTCATCGCTGCACTGAACGATCCGTCGGCCGGTCGGGCGGTGACGGGCCACCACCAGCGCGACGAGGGTGCCCGGGGGGCGCGGGGCTGAAGTGCGCCGTGCCTGCTCCCTCCCTGCGCCGACGACGTACTGGTCACTTCCGCCTCCTGATGGCTAGTCCAGTGCCCCGGCACCCATCGATGCAACACAGGGGCTGCCGCGAGCCCACTTCCGGCCATACAGCACCGTCACGCTCTCCGCGCCGACACCCAGCGGCGAACAGGAGCAGCTGACGAGGGGCTTTCGGGGCATCGACGATCCCTCAGGACGCCACCATGAGCCAGGCCAGCAGGTATCCGACGCTGTTGGCGGTCACATGCACCGCCAGGGGAGCGATCAGGTGGTCGTAGCGGATCCGCAACAGGCACAGGAAAGCCCCCGCGAGGGCGGCTGCGGCCACTCCGGCGGCTGCGGCCCACAGGGGGCTGTCCCCCAGCACCGAGCCGACGGCCGCGTTGCCCGCGGCGATGCCCAGTGCGGGGGCCAGGTGCCAGACGCCGAAGGCCAGTGACGAGCCGGCCACCCCCCACCCCAGTCCGAACCGCCGCGCGAGCATCGCCAGCAGGACACCCCGGAACGCCACTTCCTCGAAGAACGCGGTGCCCACCGGCGCGCGCACCAGTGCGGCGAACGCGAGCTGGCCGGCGTTCATGCCGACCACCCGCTCGTCGAGGTACGCCGAGGAGATGCCGGGCAACCGGGTGCCCACGAGCATCACCCCAACGGTGCCTGCGGCGAGGACCACCCCTGCCAGGGCAGTGCGCCGGTCGATGGCTCCCAGCCCCCAGTCACGCCGGTGCAGGCCGTCCGCGCTGGCGAGCAGCGCGAGGCCGACGATGGCCAAGCAGGCCCAGAGCAGGTAGAGGTCAGGGGCTGCCACGTTGTTCAGCAGGTTGGTCGCGGCCAGGAGCACGAGCACCGCAACCAGTGGCCACTGACGCGTTGCGCCAACGGCTGCATCACCGCCATGCGATCCGTCCACATCCCGATCGGGGTCTACACCCCGTCCGCCTCCACGGCTTCCTTGATGGCGGCCAAGCATCGTCTCGAAGTCCCTTCGCCCCATGCGCCCCTCCCTCCTCACCTTCAGCCTGACGCCATCGCACCGCCAGAGCCAGAGGAGAAGGTCACCGCCACCTGCTCCGGTCACAGGCCTGTGAAGAACTCCACGACCATCCGTTGGTAGTCAGCCCGCCAGGCCGGGTCGGTCAGGGCGTGGCGCGCCCCTGGCTGGACCACGTGGGCGGCGCTGGGCAGCGCTGCCAGGTAGGCCTCGATGGTGTCCCGGCTGATGATCTCGTCCAGTTCGGACTCGACGATCGTGACGGGGCCGGGGAACAGTGCCAGGTGGGCCAGGGGCGTCGGGGCCGTCGCCCGATCACCACGCCTGCGCTGGCCGAGCCCCTGGTCGAAGCAGTCGTCCGCGTAGAGGGCCGGGGCGCGCAGCAACATCCGGCTCACCGGCCGGAAGGCGGTGAGCAGGACCGCCAAGTACGCCCCATAGCTCGCCGCGCACAACCCGATCCGCGCGGGATCGACACCCGGAGCCGACAGGAGCGCGTCGTAGCCGGCCACGACGTCGGCGAGGTTCTGGCGCGGCGTCATCTGCGTGAGCCGACCGGTGCTGTCCCCATGCCCCCCAAGGTCGATCGCCACGCACGTCGCCGAACTGGCCCTGCACAGTGCCTCGGCGCGCTCGAGGTTGGTCGTCCGGCTGCTGCCCAACCCGTGGACGAAGAGCACGCCCGCCCCGCTCGGAGCACCGCTGGCGACGATCGAGCCAGCCAGGAGCCGGTCCTCGCTGGCCACGGAGACGCTCTCGTGGGTGGGTGCCATGGTGACAGTCTGGCCTCAGGAGGTGGCCTCGACCAGCGGCGCGATGCGGCTCGCCCGTTGCTGGACAACCCGACGGCGAACGGCGGGCGCGACACGCCATCGTGTCGCGGCGCACACTTCGCGACATGGAGTTGCCGTCCGGGATGTCCCTGCGCCAGGAGACCCTTGCCGACATCCCCGCGCTGGTCGCGCTGAGCGATCAGACGTGGTCCGCGCTGTACGGCCGGACCGGCTACGTCACCGCTGAGCTGCTGGAGATGGGGCTCACGCGACCCCAGCGGGATCCCGAGCGGGACGACCCGCTCATCGTCGCCGGGGACCGGGTCCTTGGTGGCGCCATGCTGCAGGCCTGGCCACCGATGAGCGAGGTCGTCTGCCCGATCATCGTCGACCTGGGCCTGTCCCCGGGCGACCGATCCGCAGCCATCGACGCCCTGATCAGGGCCCTCCAGGACGCCGCGCGCGCCCGCCTCACGGATGCCGATCCACATGTCGAGAGGGTGTTCGGATTGGGCGTCCCCACCCGCGACACGGGGTTGCGCGACCATGTGCGCGGGCTCGGCTGGACATTGCTGCGCACCTACTTCGAGCTGGCCATCGACCTGACAGATGGACCCTTCCCGGACGTCGGATGGCCCGAGGGCATGACGATGCGGACATTCGACGAAACCGGGGTCGTGGAGCCCGCGATCGCGGTGATGGCCGACGCCTTCGCCGACCACCACGGTGACGGCCTGCCACCGGATCAGTGGCACCACATGCTGTCCGACAAGGTCGTCCTGTCGCACGCGAGCTACATGCTGGAGGACGCCGACGGGCCGGTCGCGGGCTTGGTCAACTCCGACTTCGGCGACGGCGAGGGCTACATCGGGCCGATCGGGGTGCGCCGCCGGGGCCGGGGGCGGGGGGCGGCAACGGCCCTGCTGCGCCGGTCCTTCCGCGATCTGGCGGCGGCCGGCTACGCCACCGCCAAGCTGGACGTCGATGGCGAGAACACGACAGGGGCTCTTGGACTCTACGAACGCGCCGGGATGTCGGTGCGCGTCGCCACCGAGGCATGGGTGACGCCACTGCACCTCGGCTAGCCCCAACGACCCGGGCCAGCAGCCGCACGGCGAGAGGGCGCGCGATGCATGCAGCCGTGGTTGAATGCCGCACACGGGCGTGCCAGCGGGGTGCGAGGGAGCCGATCGACGTGACACCTCACCGCCACTCCAGCGCCGGACTTCCTGAACTTCCTCCGCTCGGCTGAAGGAGAGACGCAGTGGACCGCGCTGTTCTGCCCATCCCTGACAAGCCCTACGCCGGTCCGATCTATGAGGACGCCAAGGACCCGCGGGCGGTCTATGAGCCGATCCGGCCGGTCGAGCCGCCGAAGGGTGCGCCGAACGTCCTCGTGATCCTGCTCGATGACGTCGGCTTCGGTGCAGCCAGTGCCTTCGGTGGGCCGTGTCGGACTCCCAACGCCGAGCGGCTGGCCCGCAATGGCCTGTCCTACTCCAGGTTCCACACGGCGGCGCTGTGCGCACCGACCCGGCAGGCGCTGCTCACCGGCCGCAACCACCATGCGGTCGGGATGGGCGCGATCACCGAGATCGCCACGTCGATCCCGGGCTACACCTCGGTGCGGCCCCAGTCGGCGGCACCCCTGGCGGAGGTCCTGCGCCTCAACGGCTACGCGACCGCGCAGTTCGGCAAGTGCCACGAGGTCCCAGTGTGGCAGACCAGCCCGGTCGGCCCCTTCGACGCGTGGCCCACCGGTGGTGGCGGCTTCGAGCACTTCTTCGGGTTCCTGGGCGGGGAGACCAACCAGTACGCACCGGCGCTCTACAACGGAACGACGCCCATCGAGGCGGACCGCAGCGCCGACGAGGGCTACCACTTCACCGAGGACATGACCGACCGCGCGATCGCGTGGGTGCGTCAGCTGACGGCCCTGAAGCCGGACCACCCGTTCTTCATGTACTTCGCACCCGGCGCGACCCACGCCCCGCACCACGTCCCGCTCGAGTGGGCCGACAAGTACCGCGGGCAGTTCGACGACGGCTGGGACGCCCTGCGCGAGCGCACGTTCGCCGAGCAGCAGCGCCGGGGCATTGTGCCCCAGGACGCGGAACTCACTGCCCGACATGACGAGATCCCCGCCTGGGACGACATGCCCGACGCCCTCAAGCCGGTCCTGGCCCGGCAGATGGAGGTCTACGCCGGATTCCTGGAGCACACCGACCACCACATCGGTCGCCTGGTCGATGCCCTCGAGGCGCTCGACTCCCTGGACAACACGCTGGTGTTCTACATCCTCGGCGACAACGGGGCCTCTGCCGAGGGGCACATCAACGGCAGCTTCAACGAGTACCTGTTCTTCAACGGTGCCGCCGCCCTGGAGACCCCGGAGTTCCTGGCCTCCCGGATCGACCAGCTGGGCACGCCGGATGCGTACAACCACTTCTCGGTCGGCTGGGCGCATGCCATGGACACGCCCTACCAATGGACCAAGCAGGTGGCCTCCCACTGGGGTGGCACACGCAATGCGACCGTCGTCCACTGGCCGGCGGGGATCAGCGAACCGGGGCAGCTGCGCCACCAGTTCCATCACGTGATCGACATCGCCCCGACCATCCTCGAGGTCGCCGGGCTGCCCCACCCGGACCAGGTGAACGGTGTCGCGCAGGATCCCCTGCACGGGGTGTCCATGCGCTACTCCTTCGACGAGCAGCACGCCGACGACCGGCACACCACCCAGTACTTCGAGATCGGTGGGAACCGCGGGATCTACCACGAGGGGTGGACCGCGGTCACCAAGCACGCGACGCCGTGGATCGCGATGGCTGAGCTGCCGGACTTCACCGACGACGTGTGGGAGCTGTACGCGCCCGGGGACTGGACCCAGGCCAACGACCTGGCCGGTCAGATGCCCGACAAGCTCCACGAGCTCCAGGAGCTCTTCCTGTCCGAGGCGCGCACGTACAACGTGCTGCCCCTGGACGATCGCCGCGTCGAACGGTTCGACGCCAAGATCTCCGGCCGCCCGGAACTGATCTCCGGGCGATCCCAGCTCCTGTACGGCGGGATGGCCCGGCTCACCGAGGCCACCGTGATCAACCTCAAGAACGTCTCCCATGCCGTGGCCGCAGACGTCGACGTCCCCGAGGGCGGCGCTTCCGGGGTCATCGTGTCCCAAGGAGGCGCCTTCGGGGGATGGAGCCTCTACCTGCGCAGCGACGGCACTCCGGCGTACTGCTACAACCTGATGGGGATGCAGTCCACCAAGGTCGTCGGTTCCCATCCCCTGGCTCCCGGACGGCGCCGAGTCGTCATGGTCTTCGACTACGACGGTGGCGGACCGGGCCGTGGCGGCAGCGTGACCCTCAAGGTGGACGGGGACGACTGTCGGCGAAGGCAGGCTCGAGGCAACGGTGCCCCTGGTCTTCTCCCTGGACGAGACGTGCGACGTCGGACACGACAGCGGCCTCCCGGTCAGCGACGACTACCGCGCCGAGGACAGCGCGTTCACGGGCAGCGTCGAGAGCGTGCTGCTCGAGATCGCCGACGGAGCCACCGACTTCAGCCACCTGCTCGACCCGCAACTGCGACTGTCGGTGGCCCTCGCCCGCCAGTGACGATGGCCCGCAGGCTTCCACAGAACACCCGGCGTGGGTTCAGATCCAGAGCCGAACGGCAGGAGGTTGCGCGCAGACGTCCCTCGGGCCCTCCCCGTCGAACGTGGGGCTTTGTGCCCTCGTTCGCGCCGATGGGTGGCGAGATGATCAAGGTGTGGGTGAAGGCCGTGGGTCGGTCGGTGCCGCGTCCCGGGCGGGACGACGGTGGCGGGTCGCCGGGCTCGTCGTCCTCGCCGTCGTGGTGGCGGCTGTCGCCGGCGCGTTCATCGTGTTCCCGCGGCAGACCCTGTCGCGGCTGACGCATTGGGTCGGCCCCCCGACCGAGCTGAGCGCCTACGAGCCCCTCCGACCGGCTCCCGAATGGCACCTGGCCGTGGCCGGGGACGTGGGCGACAGCGGAGGTCGGCTGGACACCACCGGGGCAACGATGGCCCGCATCCACGCGATCCAGCCCTACGACGACCTGCTCCTGCTCGGCGACAACGTGTACTGGAACGGTGACCCCGAGAAGCTGCCCGACACGGTCTTCGGGCCGTTCAGCGGGCTCCTGGACCGCGGCGTCGGGCTGCTGGCCATCCTTGGCAACCATGACGTCCTCGAGGGCCACGGCGACGCCCAGATGGCGGCGATGGGGATGGAGGGGCGGTACTGGGCCAGGACGTTCGATGACCTGCTGCTCGTCGGGCTTGACTCGAACGCACTGGATGCCACGCAGGTGCAGTGGCTGGAGCGCACCCTGGCTGCCAGCGATGCCACGTGGAAGGTGGTCGCCCTGCACCACCCCCTCTACTCGGCCGGATACCAGGGCTCGAGCACCGAGATACGCCGGGTTCTCGAGCCGATCTTCATCGAGAACGGCGTCCAGCTCGTCCTGTCCGGTCACGACCATGACTACCAGCGTTCCAAGGTCATCAAGGGGGTGACCTACATCGTCTCGGGTGCCGGGTCCGGGACCAGGCGCACCGGCCGGGATTGGTTCACTGAACAGTCCTTCGCGTGGCTGCACTTCCTGGACATCGGGGTCTACCCCGACCGCATGGTCGTCAGGGCGATCGGCTCCGACCGCTCGGCGACCGAGGTCGGCGACGAAGTGGTCATCTCCCCCGGGGCCAGCCCTCAGTAGGCGGTGTCATCGACGGCAAGGACGTAGGTCCGGACCCGCTCGATGAGCGCGTCCTGCACGCAGCCGACGAACTCCTTGGTGTCGGACTCCCCGGGCGCGGGGCTCATGGTCAGGCGCAGCCTCGCCGGGTCGGACGGGTCAGTGGGCTCCAGGGAGTCCAGTTGCACCTCCTGCGGCATCCTGACGCGGCACACCGACCACAGGGCGAGCGCCACGTCGAGTTCGTGCTGTTCGAGGTTCCGGCGCATCACGACCATGTCCACGATCACGCTGCGACCCGGGTCGGGAGGCTCGGGCGTGCTCAGGAGCAGCTGGAACATGACCAGGATGCCCGCGGCGAGGACCGCGACCATCCCACCGGCGGTCATCCACCGCCACACCCGTCCCGCACGCGGGGGCGCGACTGGGCCAGCGGGCAGCTCCGGCAGCCGGCCCAGCGGCGACAGGCCCTCGATCGGCAGGGCCATCGTGGACAGGCCCCGAGCCAGTTCGTGCTCGGCCACGGGGACCGCCGTGACCCGCGACACCTGCTCCACCAGGTAGGCCACCGCGGACAGGACCACGCCGGCACCGATCAGGACCGGCAGGAACACGTCCAGCCGGTCACGGTCCGGGGCCAGCCAGGCGAACGGACCCGGTGAGTCCGGGCGGTTGGCCCGCAGGCGGGCGGCCAGCGCCGTGGTCTGCTCCCGCGCGCGCTCCTGCTCGATCTGGCGGCCGAGGCCCCCGACCCGGGCGACGAGCACGTCGGCGATGAGGACCAGCTCGGCGGCCAGGAAGAAGAGCCCCGCGATCAGCGCTCGGTTCCACTCCCACCGGACCAGGTAGATGAAGACGTAGCTCCCCGAGGCAACCAGGACCGCCCCAGACAGCAGCCGACCCAGTCGATGCACCAGTGAGTGGTTCATCCGGGTTCACCCCCCGAGCCCTCGCCGAGGGCCAGCACCTCGCCCGTCGTGCCGTCGACGAGGAGCTGTTGCCCGACCGGGAAGCGCTCGACAGCGTCGTGCACGCCGACCACGGTCGGCACGCCGTACTCCCGCGCCAGGATCGCCAGGTGGCTCAGCACGCTGCCCGTCTCGGAGACCACCGCCCCCAGGCGCGGCAACCATCCCGCAAGGCGCGGGTCGAGGGTGCGCGTCACCAGGACATCGCCGGGTGCCGCGACGGCCGCGTCGTGGACGACACGGCCCTGGGCTCGGCCCTGCGCGGCGCCGCGTCCACCCGGGCGGTGCGCTCCGGCCAGTTGCACCCGAACCGGCCTGCCCTCCGACGGTCAGGCGGAAGCACGAGGGCAGGGGCGGCCCGGGAGCCAGTGAACGCGTCGCGAGGTCCGGCGGTGCCGGCCAGCCGGAGACCACGTCCTCGAGCTCGCCCAGGTGCAGGTGGACCAGGGACTCGGTCGAGGGGATCCGCAGGTCCGTGGCCAACCGCTGTGCAAGGACGGCTGCGACTCGCGCCGACAGCTCCTGGAGCCACCGGGCGCGCAGTCGCAGGGCCTCCCGCGGCGGCAGGCCGGCCACGAGCGACGATGTGGCCACCGCGGCGTCCGGTTCGCCAGGGGCCGGGTCGACGGTGGGCGGCAGGGAACCGGGAGCCCCGATCCGCGGCGCGGTCAAGGCAAGCGCAACGGGCCAGCGCGCCACGATCTCGTCGTCGGCCAGACCCAGCGCACGGCCCCGTCGAACCACGGACATCGCGACGCCGGCACCGGTGCTCGCGGCCTCCCGTTGGAGCAGGGTCCCGGCGAGGACCTCGTGGCCGTGCACCGCAGCCAGGTGGGCACGCACCCGGCACAGGACCTCGAGGAGCTCGGCGTCACCGAGGTCAGACAGAGGGCCGAGCCCGGCAAGCTCCCCATCCACCCGACGGCCCACCTCGTCTGCGAGATCCGGGAGGACGGCACGGAGCCGACCGACCCGCCACGCGCTGGCCAGCCTGCGCGCAGGGACCCTCGGATCCAGCCACCGCCATCCCGAGTGGGGGAACGGCGAGGCACCAAGCAGGTCGAGGTCGCAGGCCACGCGGCCGCGGACGGTGGTCACCAACGGCGAGGTGGCCACGGTCCGCCGGGGCCAGGCACCGACCACCGTGATCGCCGAGCTGATGCCTGATCGCAGCGGGTCGAGCCACAGGTCCTCCTCGAGAGGGCGCAGCGGATCGGGGAAGGTCTCCCCCGAGCCCCCGGTCCGCGAGATGATCAGTCCGCGAGCCAGCAGTCGATCTGCGCCCTTTCAGCGCACGGAGTAGGACTCGGGGAGCCCCCGACGCGCGGGTGGGCCACGATGTCCTAGCCTGCCCCCAGACGGCCCGACGGGTCGTCGCCGTCCAGGATGCTCCAGGGTCCGGACATTTCAGGCAGGACGACCCGCTGGTGCGACGTGGTGGCGTCGCCCCACCATGTGTCGAGGGGTGTGAGGCCGTGAGCGCTCGGATCGTGGTGTTCGGAGCAACCGGGTACACCGGGGAGCAGACCGCGCGTGAGCTGGTGGCGCGCGGCGCCCGTCCGGTCCTGGCCGGGCGGTCGGCTGAGCGACTCGAACAACTCGCCGACGACCTCGGCGGGCTCGAGTTCCGCGTCGCCGACGTCGGACGGCCGCAGTCCGTCACCGACCTCGTCGGCGCGGGCGATGTCCTGCTGTCCACGGTGGGGCCGTTCACCCAGTGGGGTGGCCCGGCGATCGAGGCGGCGATCGAGCGCGGCGCCTGGTACCTGGACTCGACCGGTGAGCCGTCGTTCATCCGGCGCGTGTTCGAGAGGTACGGACCACGCGCCGCGGCGGCCGGCACAGGCCTGGTCACGGCGTTCGGTTTCGACTGGGTGCCGGGGAACCTCGCCGGCGCGCTCGCCCTGGCGGCGGCCGGCCCGCACGCTGTCAGCATCGACATCGGCTACTTCACCCGGGGTCCGGGCGGGATCAGTGGAGGCACGCGCGCGAGCATGGTCCAGGCCGCGCTCGAACCCGGATTCGCCCACCGCGGTGGGCGGCTGCGAACCGAGCGCATGGGCGCGCGCGTCACCGGGTTCACCCTGGCCAACGGCAAGCACCGGGTCGGCGTCAGCGCGGGTGCCTCCGAGCACTTCGGGCTGCCCGCGCTGCACCCCACGCTGCGCGAGGTCAACGTGGTCCTCGGGCAGGCGCTGCCGTTGATCCAGGCAGTGCCGGTCGCCACCGGGCTGCTCAGCGCCGCGATGCGCGTGCCCGGGGTCCGCCCGGGCGTCACCGCGCTGGCACACAGCCAGGTCAAGGGCTCCACCGGAGGCCCCGACGAGGCGAGCCGGGCACGTGGTGGCTGCTCCATCGTCGCTGAGGCTCGCGCCGCGAACGGGGACCTGCTGCAGCGCATCCAGCTCGAGGGACCCAACCCCTACGACTTCACCTTCAGGATCCTGGCCTGGGGTGCGCTGACCGCGGTCGAGCATGGCCTGCAGGGCACCGGCGCGCTCGGCCCGGTGCAGGCCTTCGGATTGGCGGGACTCACCGAGGGGGCAGCCTCGGCCGGGCTCGCGCAGGCGTAGGCGTAGGCGGGCGTTCGCTGCTCTACTGGCTGGCCCACCTATCCGGCGGCGTTGCCGAGCTGGACCAGCTGAGCGTCTGCAGCTGACCCATCCATGAGCCAGCACTAGGTGGAGCCGTGATTGTACCCCTACCGGTACCGGTACCACCTCCTTGCGCAATGTGATCATTCAGACACTGTTCGGGACCCCCGCGGGACCTTTGGCCCCCAAATCGCAGATACCCCGGGAGGTACCGTCGCAGGCGTCAAGCCACCCCTCCGAGTTCAACGGGGCGACAGATGCGCGCCGAGCACAGGGCCGGCGCCCGACGCGAAGGAGCGACCAATGACCGTGGCCATCGAAGAACTCAAGGAGCTGAAGGTCGACCTCGTCGTCGATGCGCGCGGCACCTCCTGCCCCGGGCCGATCCTGGCGGCGAAGAAGGCCATCGGCGGTGTGCCGGTCGGCGGGACCATGGAGGTCATGGCGACGGATTCCGGGACGCTCAAGGACATTCCGGCATGGTGCAAGAAGCTCGGCCACGAGTACCTCGGTGCGTTCGACGACGCCGGCTACCTCAGGCTCTTCCTCAAGAAGATGAAGTAGGCACGCGTGTCCGTCGCAGCGGACCCCGCAGCGGACTTCACGCCGCGGATCCTGGTGTTCTCCACCCACAACATCTCGGACCCCGGCATCGATCTCGCCGGAAGCAGGCACATGCACTACCCGGCGACCGCTTCGACGATCGCCGTGCCGTGCTCCAGCGGGCTCAAGCCCAGCTGGATCCTGCACGCGTTCGAGGCGGGCATCGACGGGGTCTTCATCGCCTCGGACGGCGAGGAGTGCGCCTACCTGCCCGACTGCTCGGAGCGGACCGCGGCGATCGCGTCGCGGGCGCAGGACCTGCTGCGGGAGAACGGGATCGAGCCCCAGCGGCTGAAGATGGCGGCGATCTGCTCGGTGTGCGCCGAGTCGTTCGTCAAGTACATGACCGAGTTCTCGGCGCAGCTCGCCGATCTCGGTCCCGTCCGGGTCGCGGTTTCCTGACCCACCGCATCACTGAACCGCAGGACTGAGGAGACACACAGATCGTGGACACCACCAAGAAGACCATCATCGTGTTCAGCGGGGACTTCGACAGGGTCTTCGCCGCATTCATCATCGCCACTGGTGCGGCCGCAATGGACGACGACGTCACCATGTTCTTCACCTTCTGGGGACTGAACGCCCTGCGCAAGCCGGACGAAGCAGGCGACCACGGGCAAGACGGCGCTGCAGAAGGCGTTCGCCACGATGATGCCCAGTGGCCCGGGCAAGCTCCAGCTCTCGCACATGAACTTCGCCGGGGCCGGCCCCAAGATGTTCAAGAAGGCCATGAAGGACCAGAAGGTCATGTCCCTCGAGGAGCTCATCGACTCAGCCCGCGAGCAGGGCGTCAAGTTCGTCGCCTGCTCCATGTCGATGGACGTGATGGGGCTTCGACCCGAGGAGCTCATCGACGACGTGGAGTACGTCGGCGTGGCCAGCTACCTCGGCGAGGCCGACGAGGCCAGCGTCAACCTGTTCATCTAGCGCACCCATCCGCGGGCTGCGCTGCCCGCACCGAGATCGGGACTGGAGTCATCGATGAAGTACGACGTCATGGTGGTCGGCAGCGGGATCGCCGGCATGGAGTCGTCGATCAAGCTCGGCGACATGGGCTACAAGGTCCTGCTCGTCGAGAAGGAGGCCAGCGTCGGCGGGCGGATGATCCTGCTCAGCAAGGTCTTCCCGACGCTGGACTGCGCGAGCTGCATCTCGGGTCCGAAGATGTCCTCCACGATCAACCACCCCAACATCACCACGATGGCCTACAGCGAGGTCCTGGGGATCCACCGTGAGGCTGACGGGCACTTCAACGCCACGATCAGGAACAAGGCCCGCTTCATCGACTGGGCGGCCTGCACCGGCTGCAAGGACTGCCAGGACGCCTGCACCGTGGCGATTCCCGACCCGTTCAACGCCAACCTCGTCCCGATGCACGCCGCCTACATCGCCTTCCCGCAGGCCGTGCCGAAGAAGGCCGTCATCACCCGTGTCGGCACCTCGCCGTGCATCGACAGCTGCCCGGCCGGCATCAAGGCGCACGGCTACGTGTCCCTGATCCGCAGCGGCAAGTTCGAGGAGGCGTTCCAGCTCGTCCTCGACGCGACTCCGTTGGTCGGCACCCTGGGGCGTGCGTGCTACGCCCCCTGTGAATCCGACTGCACCCGCACTGCGCTCGAGGGCCCGATCCCGATCCGGCGCCTCAAGCGCTTTGCCGCCGACGCGCACTACGCGCACGCGGACGGCCCCGGGGTTCAGGTCGCGGAGCCCAACGGGCACCGCGTGGCGATCGTCGGCTCGGGCCCAGCTGGCCTCACCGCCGCCTGGCAGTTGGCCCGCGGCGGCTACAAGGTCACGATCTTCGAGGCCGCCGCTGAGCCCGGCGGGTTCCTGCGCCACGCGATCCCCGCGTACCGACTGCCACGCGAGGTCGTCGCCCAGGACATCGCCAACGTCACCGCGATCGGCGTGGAGATCGTCACCAACCATCCCGTCCGCGATCTCGAGGCCCTCAAGGCCGAGGGCTTCGATGCGGTGCTCGTCGCCACCGGCACGCCCCGCCCGATGGGCCTCGGCGTGCCCGGCGAGGACGCCGAGGGCGTCATGACCGGACTGACGTTCCTGCGCAACGTGAGCCTCGGCGAGGTACCGGACCTCACAGGGAAGACCGTGGTGGTCGTCGGCGGCGGGAACGTCGCGATGGATGCGGCCCGCACCGCGCGTCGCCTGGGCACGACGGCCGCACGCGTGGCCTACCGGCGAGGGCGCGACGAGATGCCGGCCCACGCCGCCGAGATCGACGAGGCCGAGATGGAGGGCGTGCACTTCGACTACCTGGTGGCCCCGATCGAGGTCGTGAAGGACGCCGCGGGCGCCGTCAGCGGCCTGCGATGCCAGAGGATGGCTCTGGGACAGGCTGACGACTCAGGACGTCGCCGGCCCGAGCCGATCCCGGGCAGCGAGTTCGTGCTTCCGTGCCAGGTGGTCGTGGCGGCCATCGGAATGGAGCCCGACGACACCCCCTATGCGGGCATCACCGGGGTCGATCGTGGCCACCGGATCAAGGTGGACCCGATCACGCTGCAGAGCGACCACCCCTACCTGTTCGGCTCGGGCGACGTGGAACAGGGCGCCAGCGACATCACGCGGGCGATCGGCCACGGCCGACGCGCCGCCTACATGATCGACAAGTGGATCAACAACCTGCCCCTGGAGGGCTTCCCGCTCTTCGACGACCCGCTGGGGGTCGTGGCGAAGGCCGAGGTGCTCGCACGCCAGGCCAACCACACCCACCGAGAGCCGATCCGGCCGCACAGCGTCCACTCCCCCGCGCCCACGGACTTCGCCGAGATCGAGCCGCCGATGACCATGGAGGAGGCCCTGGCCGGAGCCGGCGGGTGCCTGGACTGCGGCGTCTGCTCGGAGTGCCAGGAGTGCGTGAAGGCGTGCCCTGCTGACGCCATCCGCCTCGACGACCGGGACAAGGAGGTGCAGGTCGAGGTTGGCGCCGTCGTGGTCTCCACCGGCCACAAGCTGTTCGACGCCGACCTCAAGCCCGAGTACGGCTACGGCACCTACCCCAACGTGATCACCGGCATGCAGATGGACCGGCTGCTGGCGCCGACGAGGCCGTTCAAGAACATCGTGCGGCCCGGCGACGGCAAGGTGCCCGACCGGATCGCCTACGTCTCGTGCACCGGGTCGCGGGACAAGCAGGTGGGCAACCCGCTGTGCTCGAAGTTCTGCTGCATGTACTCAATCAAGCAGAACCAGCTGATCATGGGCTCGCTGCCCCTGGCCGACGTGACCATGCACTACATGGACATGCGCGCCTCCGGCAAGCGCTACGACGAGTTCTACGAGCAGGCCAAGGACATGGGCGCCACCTACATCAAGGGCCGGGTCGCGAAGATCACCGAACAGGACAATGGCGACCTGCTCCTGCGCTACGAGGACATTGAGAACGGCGGGCAGATCGTCGAGGCCGAGTACGACCTCGTGGTCCTGGCCGTGGGGATCCAGCCCAACCGCGAGGTGGAGAAGCTCTTCACCGGCGAGAAGCTCGGTCTCGACGAGTACTACTACGTGGCCGAGCCGAGCGAGCAGGTGAGCCCGGGGCAGACCGACATCCCCGGCGTGTTCGTCGCCGGCACTGCGGCGGGCGCCAAGGACATCGTGGACACCATCCTGCACGCCGGGGCCGCCGTGGCCCAGGTCGCGGCCCACCTGACGAAGGTCGAGGCCCAGGAGGTGGTGCCGGTATGACCGAGGACCGGCGCATCGGGGTCTACATCTGCCACTGCGGGGGCAACATCTCGGACTACGTCGACGTGGCAGCGGTTCGCGAGGCGGTCAAGGACGACGCCGACGTGGTGATCGCCGAGACCACGCCGTTCGCGTGCTCGGACGGCACCCAGCACGAGATGATCTGCGCCATCCGGGACCAGGGGCTCGACGGCCTGGTCGTGGCATCGTGCTCCCCGAAGCTGCACCAGGTCACCTTCCGCGAGGTGTCCAAGCGCGCCGAGCTCAACCCGTTCGCGTACACCCAGGTCAACATCCGCGAGCAGGACTCGTGGGCCCACGGCGACGACCCGGAGGGGGCCACAGCCAAGGCGATCGGACTGATCCGCGCCGGCATCGGGCGGACCCGGCACTCCTCGGCGCTCGAGCCCCTGGTGGTCGAGACCACGGCCGCCACGATGGTCGTGGGCGCCGGGATAGCCGGCCTGCGCGCCGCGATCGGCCTGGCCGACATCGGGCTGCGGGTCTACCTCGTCGAGCGCGAGCCGGTGCTCGGTGGCTGGGTGGCAACCTTCGGCGCCATGTTCCCCAACGAGCAGGACGGCCGTACGCAGATCGACCAGCTGGTGGCCAAGGTCGCCGAGCGGCCGGCGATCACGGTGCTGACCCACGCTGAGCTGGTCGGCAAGTCCGGGAGCTTCGGCAACTACACCGCCGAGGTCCGGATCAACCAACCGGGCACAGAGCCATTCCGCGCCGTCGTCGGGTCCATCGTGATCGCGACCGGGTTCGACACCTACGAACCCGATGCGGGCGAGTTCGGCTACGGCGTCCCCGGCGTGCTCACGCTGCCGGAGTTCAAGACGCTGGTGGACGGCTCGACCGGCTCACTGACGTACAACGGCAGGCGCGTGCGGACCATCGCCTACATCTACTGCGTGGGCAGCCGGCAGCCCGCCGGCGGCAACGAGTACTGCTCGAAGTTCTGCTGTGGTGCGACCGTGCATGCGTCGCTGCTGGTCAACAGGTTGGACGCCTCTGTGCACCAGTACCACCTGAACCGCGACGTCCGCACGTACGGCAAGCAGGAGCTGATGTACACCGAGACCCGCGAGCGTGGCTCGGTCTTCATGAAGTACCCCGACGACACTCCCCCGGCCGTGAGCCTGGGCGAGGATGGTCGGCTGCAGGTCACCACCGTGGACACGCTCACCAGCTCGGAGGAGCTGAGCCTCTCCGCGGACCTGGTCGTCCTGGTCACCGGCATGGTGCCGCGTGCCAACGAGGGCCTGACCGGCCTCCTGAAGCTGCCGCTGGGCGACGACGGATTCTTCAACGAGATCCACCCCAAGCTGCGGCCCGTCGAGACCGTGGTCGACGGGGTGATGATCGCCGGGACCTGCCAGGGCCCGAAGACCTCGGCGGAGAGCGTGGCCTCGAGCCTGGCTGCGGTCGCCCAGAGCGGCGCTCTGCTGAAGAAGGGACGGGCCGAGCTCGACCCACTCGTGGCCCTGGTCGACCAGGACGCCTGCACCGGGTGCGGTGAGTGCCTGGCCGCGTGCCCCTACGACGCCATCTCGTCGATGGTGTGCGACGACCGCTCCGTCGCCCTGGTCAGCGCCGCGGTCTGCAAGGGCTGCGGCGGGTGCGTCCCGCTGTGCTCCGAGGACGCCATCGACCTGCTGGGCTACACCGACACCCAGATGCGGGCCATGATCGAGGGACTTGTGGAGGCGACGGCGTGATGACTACGCAACCAGGTGCCCACTTGCGTGAGCCCCGCGAGGTCATCCGCGAGGAACCTCTGATGCACCGCCCGATCCTGGCCGCGCTGGCCGAGGGACCGATGACCATCCCGGAGATCGCAGAGCGCATCGGTGCGCCCAAGGAGGAGACCGTGTACTGGGTCATGGGAATGCTCCGGTACGGCCACCTTGAGGAGCTCGAGGACGCCTCGGACGAGGGCTACTACTCCTACGCGATCGCTGGCCAGGAGGTCGGTTCATGAGCAAGGTCATCGACACCGAGATGCTCGGCGACATGAAGCGCTTCGGGGAGCTCGACGTCTCCTCGTGCTTCAGCTGCGGCACCTGCACGGCGATCTGCCCGCTGGTCGACAACGACGCGACCTTCCCGCGCAGCCTCATCCGCCTGGCCCAGGTCGGGCTCAAGGACGACCTGCTGGCGAGCAAGGAGCTGTGGACGTGCTACCACTGCGGGCTGTGCTCCGACAGCTGCCCGATGGACGCCGATCCCGGTGAGTTCATGGCCGCTGCCCGGCGCTACGCAATCGCGAGCTACGACCGCACCGGCCTGGCGCGCGTGCTCTACACCAAGCCGATCGCCGGCACGGTGATCGCCGTTGCCATCGCCGCCTTCTTCGCCCTGTTCATGTACTCCGCCGTGGGCGAGCAGAACACCGAGACGCTGGCGTTCTTCGACTTCATCCCGGCTGAGATGGTCCACTGGACCGGAATCGCGACCATGGTCCTGATGGTGCTCGCGGGGCTCGCGGGGGTGATCACGATGGTGCGACGCATCGCCCGTCGTGATGACGTGACCCTGAAGTCGCTGGTCGATGGTCGGCCCGCCCTGACTCGCACCGGCAGGGCCCTGTGGTTCTCCCTGGGCATCGAGTCCCTGGGTCAGTCCCGCTACCGCCGGGACTGCACCGACGACGCACCGGTCGAGCCCTGGTACCGGCGTCGCTGGTTCATCCACGCGATGACCATCTGGGGCTTCCTGGGCCTGATGGTCGCCACCGGGCTGGACTGGGCGCTGGACCTGCTCGGCATCAAGGAGACCGGGACGATGATCCCGATCTGGTACCCGTCGCGCCTCATCGGGACGATCGCCGGCCTCATGCTCATCTACGGCGTGACGTGGTTCATGGTCAACCGGGCCACCCACTACAACCGGGCCTCGGCGGCCTCCACCGGCTCGGACTGGCTGCTGCTGATCCTGCTGCTGATCACCGGGGTGACCGGCTTCGTCATCGAGGCAGCGCTGTACATGCCGAACCCGCCGGCGTGGGGCTACTGGGTGTTCCTGTTCCATGTTGCGGTCGCCATGGAGCTCCTGCTCCTGCTCCCCTTCACCAAGTTCGCCCACGCGATCTACCGCCCGGTGGCGCTGTTCTTCTACTCCCTGGCCGGGCAGAAGGTCACCCAGGACGCGTGACCTCGCTCGGGACAGGCGTCCCATCCCGTGGACGACTACCGTCGAACCACGAGACGAGGACGGGAGCGGACATGAAGCTGGTCGTGGTCGGAGGAGTGGCAGCGGGAGCGTCCGTGGCGGCGAGGGCCCGGCGTCTCGACGAGTTCGCCGAGATCATCGTGTTCGAGAAGTCCGGCAACGTCTCGTTCGCCAACTGCGGTCTGCCGTACCACATCGGCGGGACGATCAAGGATCGCTCGCGGCTGCTCCTGCAGACCCCCCAGAGCCTGCGCGAGACCCTCGACATCGACGTGCGGATCACCACCGAGGTGACCGCCATCGACCCGGTCGCCCACACGATCACCGCGCGCGACCTGATCACCGGCGAGGAGTACACCGAGACGTGGGACTCCCTCGCCCTGTGCCCCGGGTCCTCGCCGTTCCGCCCACCCCTGCCCGGCCTTGACCACCCGGACATCCACGTCCTGCGCAACATCGAGGACATGGACGACATCAAGGCCAAGGTCGACGCGATCGCTGCCGACCCCGCCAGCCTCAAGCACGTGGTCGTCATCGGTGCGGGGTACATCGGCCTGGAGATGGCCGAGAACCTGCACGAGCGCGGGCTGGCCGTCGAGATCGTCGAGATGGCCGACCAGATCATGCCGCCGCTGGACAAGGAGCTCTCCACTCCGATGGAGAACTACCTGCGCGCCCACGGGATCGCGCTGCACCTGTCGACGGCTGCCGCCGCGTTCACCACCAACCAGGCCGGGCAGCTCACCGTCGAGCTGACCAGCGGCCGGTTCCTCAAGACAGCCCTGGTCATCATGAGCGCGGGGGTCCGCCCCAACACCCAGTTGGCCGTTGCTGCCGGGATCGAGCTCGGCCCGCGCGGGGGCATCAAGGTGGACCGGCACATGCGGACCTCGCACCCCGACATCTGGGCCGCCGGTGACGCGGTCGAGGTCGAGCACACCGTCCTGCCCGGCTCGTGGATCATCCCGCTGGCCGGCCCGGCGAACCGCCAGGCCCGGGTCGCCGCGGAGAACATCTGCGGCCGGGACACCGAGTACGAGTCCACCCAGGGCACCTCGATCGTGAAGGTCTTCGACATGGTCGCCGGCGGGACCGGCGCGACCGAGAAGCAGCTCAAGGCCGCCGGCATCCCCTTCCTGCGGGCGCACGCGCACCCCTCGGGCCACGCCGGCTACTACCCGGGCACCGCGCAGATGGACATCAAGTGCCTGTTCTCCCCCGACGACGGCACGGTGCTGGGCGCCCAGATCACCGGCTTCGACGGCGTCGACAAGCGCCTCGACGTGTTCGCGACGGCGATCCGCCTCGGTGCCACGGTGTACGACCTGGAGAAGCTCGAGCTGGCCTACGCTCCCCCGTTCGGCTCGGCCAAGGACCCGGTCAACATGATCGGCTTCGTCGCCTCGAACATCCTGCGCGGCGACCTGGTCCCGTGGTACTCCACGGACTACCCGGAGAACTGCCAGGGCGCGCGGATCATCGACGTGCGCGGGCCCAGCGAGTTCGACATCTGGCACGTGCCCGGTGCGGAGAACGTCCCGCTGAACACCCTGCGGGTGGCCCAGGCCGACTGGGACCGCGACGCCCCGATCCGGCTGTACTGCGCGGTCGGGTTCCGCAGCTTCCTGGCCTACCGGATCCTGGCCCAGCGCGGCTTCACCGACGTGAAGATGCTCGTCGGCGGCATCCAGACCTTCCGCGCGTGGCACACCGTCGCGCCGGAGGACGTCCCCGACCCGCTGGTCCCCGTCACGAGCTACGCCGAGGAGGAGTCGCTGCGCGCCGGCGGCGTGCTGCCCGCAGCCCCGCTGGTCGGCACCGGCGTCGAGGTCGACCTCGACTGCACCGGGCTGGCCTGCCCGGGCCCGATCATGGCCCTGCAGAAGAAGATGGGCGAGCTGAACCCGGGCGACGAGGTCATCGCGCACGTCTCGGACATCGGGTTCCGACTCGATGCCCCGGCGTGGGCTGCGAAGAACGGCCACGAGGTCCTGGACATCAAGCCCGAGGGCCCGGGCGTCGTGGCCCGGATCCGCAAGGGCGGGGCGGTGGTCGGCGCCGGCGGCGCGACCATGAACCCCGTCGCGGCGCGCCTGAAGGACAAGAAGTCCTTCGTGGTGTTCTCCGGGGACTTCGACAAGGTCCTGGCGGCGTTCATCATCGCCAACGGCGCCGTGGCCATGGGCGACGAGGTCTCGATGTTCTTCACGTTCTGGGGGCTGAACGCGCTGCGCCGCCCGGATGCCCCGGACGTGGACAAGTCCCTGCTGGACAAGGCCTTCGCCACGATGATGCCCGCCGGACCGGACAAGATGAAGCTGTCGCAGATGCACATGCTCGGTGGGGGCACCGCCATGATCAAGAAGATCATGAAGGACAACAAGGTCCCCAGCCTGCCCGAGCTGATCGCCTCGGCCCAGGATGCCGGTGTCCGCCTGGTCGCGTGCACCATGACGATGGACCTGCTCGGCCTGCACGAGGACGAGCTGATCGACGGCGTCGAGTTCGGTGGCGTGGCCATGTACCTCGGCGAGGCCAACGAGTCCAACGGGAGGTTCTTCATCTGACCGGGGTCGGCCCGGCCAGACCGGCCCCCGCCGGGTCAGTGCGCCCAGATCGAGCCCGAGCGGATGCCGATCAGGGTGCGGGTTGCGACGTAGCCCCAGAGCCCCACCAGGGCCGTGGTGGCGACCCATCCCACGGTCGTCACGAGGCCCGAGTCCCAGGCGTGCCCCAGCACGATGGTCGCGATCGTCCAGGCTGCCAGCGGGAAGGTGAAGCCCCACCAGGACAGTGAGAACGGCAGCCGCGCGTATCCCCGGCGCAGGACCACCAGCGCCGCGACCATCCACCACAGCCCGAACCCCCACATCATCGTGGCTGCGGGAAGCATGCTGCTGACCAGGCTCGGCTCAGCGACCCCGACCTGCACCGACACCTGGGACAGCCGCACGAGGTCCAGGCCCATCAGGCCGGCCGGCCCCATCCCGATGAACAGGGTCGGGGCGAGTCCTGCCGGCGGCAGCGGGTGGCTGATGCTGCGCATGAACAGCGTCGCGGTCACGACCAGGTAGAGCACCGCGCCCATGCCCAGGAAGGCCCACGCGAGGGCCACCAGGTCAGCCGCAATCCCCGGGTTCCCGGCAATGACCGGCAACAGCGCCAGCGGGACGATGATCGTGACCACGGGCGGGACGAACCATGCACCGGACATCTGCACCAGCGACGCGTCGGTCGAGGTGAACATCTCGGCCAGGAACTCCCACCCGATCACCAGCGCCAGCAGGGCGCCCACGACAGCGAGAACCGTGACGGCCGGCAGGATCATCGGCTCCGGGAGGAAGCCCGGGCCCACCCTGCCGATCGCCACCGCCAGGGTGAGCAGGGCGCCGGCGGCGGTCGCGGTCATCCCACCCTTGATCGGGTGGCGCAGGTCAGCCGGGCCTCGGCACGGAACCGCACCCAGCGGGCGGCCGTCGCCCCGAGGACGAGCACCCCCATGACCAGTGCGATCACGAGGACCACGCGGGCCGCCACCTGGGTCGCGCCCGCGACTGATGTGCCCTCACCGACGGCGAGCAGGGCGACGGACAGGGCGGAGGTGCCCATCACCGATGCGCCCCAACTGGGGGCGAAGGTCTTGAGGTCGAACGCGCCCGAGGCGCCGGTGTGCGCGGTTGTTGCAGGATCGTTCCTGGTCATGGTGTCCCTCGGTGCGTGGCTCATGTCGCGTCAACCAGTATACCCCTAGGGGTATTCCTGGCGGGGGGACGCGGCTGCAGTCATCGCGGCGCGTGCGTCGCCGCGGATCCCCTCGCGCAGCTCGACGCCCATGCTCGAGAGCATCCGGCGCATGCCGTCCCCGACGTGATCGACCAGGACCAACTCAACGCCATGGGCCCGTAGGAACGTGACCACCCGGGCATGGTGCGCCCCGGGAGTTCCCTCGTCATGGAGCAGATCCCATGCGACCTCGTAGGGGCGCCAGTCAACCAGCTCATCGGCCTCGACCGTGGCCACCACCACCGACTTCGCCTTGCCCCATGAGTGGCCCACGCTCCCGTCCGGCTCCACTGCGGCTGCGATGATCACGACGACACTCCCTTGCTCGAGTTTGGTCCACAGCCTAGGCGCCCACGACCATCCCCGCGGGTGCCCCGAGGCGAAACCCCCCGGGGCACCGGACTAGGCTCATCAACGGTTCACAGCGAAGGAGTCCGTCATGGCACGCGTCGTCATCCTCGGGGCCGGGATCTCCGGTCACACCGCCGCCCTGCACCTGCGTCGCAAGCTGGCCAAGGAGCACGAGGTGGTGGTCGTCGCACCCAATGCCAAGTGGAACTGGATCCCGTCCAACATCTGGGTCGGCGTGGGCCGCATGACCGCCGAGCAGGTCACCTTCCCACTGGCGCCGATCTACCAGAGGAAGGGCATCGAGTTCCATCAGGCCCTGGGTGTGGCGATCCACCCCGAGGGCGACCCGGAGCACGCCAAGCCCTTCGTGGACATCACCTACACCGACCCCTCCCGAGCCGGCCAGACCGCGACGCTGGAGTACGACTACCTGATCAACGCCACGGGGCCCAAACTCAACTTCGCGGCCACCGAAGGACTCGGGCCCGACGGGAACTCCCTGTCGGTGTGCACCGCCGGCCACGCGATCGAGGCTGCCGACCGCCTGGCCCAGGCGATCGAGAAGATGCGGGCCGGGCAGCGCCAGACGATCGTCGTGGGCACCGGGCACGGGACCTGCACGTGCGAGGGCGCGGCCTTCGAGTACGCGTTCAACGTGGAGCACGAGCTGCGCCAGGCCGGCGTGCGCGACATGGCCGATCTCGTCTACCTGACCAACGAGTACGAGCTGGGCGACTTCGGCGTCGGCGGCATGGTCTTCACCCAGAAGGGCTTCCAGACCACGAGCAAGACGTGGACCGAGTCGCTGTTCCGCGAGCGCGGGATGCGCGCGATCCTCGGCGCGCACGTCGAGAAGGTCGAGCCCGGGGTCATCTCCTACGAGCAGCTCGACGGCAGCAAGCACACGCTGGACTTCGACTTCGCGATGCTGCTACCGCCCTTCCGCGGGGCGGACCTGAAGGCCTACGACGCCCAGGGCGAGGACATCAGCGCGAACCTGTTCGCCCCCAGCGGCCTGATGAAGGTCGACGCCGACTACACCGCCAAGCCCTTCGAGGACTGGCGCGCCGAGGACTGGCCCCAGACCTACCAGACACCGGCCTACGCCAACGTCTTCGCCGTGGGCATCGCCTTCGCCCCGCCGCACCAGATCTCCCGGCCACGCACAAGCCCCAACGGCACGCTGATCGCACCGGCGCCCCCGCGCACCGGGATGCCCTCAGGAGTGATGGGCAAGGTCGTGGCCGAGAACATCGTCGAGATGATCGGCAGCGGCTCCACGACTCCGAAGCACACGGCCTCCATGGCCCGGATGGGCGCGGCGTGCATCGCCTCGGCGGGTGCAGGCCTGCGCAAGGGCACCGCGGCAGCCATGACCATGTACCCGATCGTCCCCGACTACCAGAAGTACCCGGGGATCGGCCGAAGCCCCAAGGACACCTACGGCGAGATCGGACTGGGCGCGCACTGGATCAAGACCGTCCTGCACTACATGTTCATCTACAAGGCCAAGGCCAAGCCCGGCTGGTTCCTGATCCCCGAGTGACCTCGCCCCCCAGGCGCCCCGACAACCGCGAAGGACACCCGATGGACACCGCAGAGACCAGCATCGCCCAGGCCCCCCTGCCCACCGAGAAGACGGTCAAGAGCCGGACGAACCTGGCCATCCAGGCGTGGCGCTTCGCCGCCATCAACATCCGCATGGTCAAGATGATCCGAAAGGGCCACAGCTGACCCACGAGGCGAGTTCAGCCCGGTCGAGCCGATCACGCGCTCAACCAGGGCCCGGGCTGCGCCGGTCGGCGTCGTGCCCGGTCACCTCGACATTCGACGTGACCGGGCACCCCCGACGTGGTTGCTGCGCTCAGCCGGCGGCACCGTGCGCGGCGCCAGCCTGGGCGGCCATCCGGTGCAGCCCCTGCTCATCGTCGATCGGCGCCGGCTTGAGGTCGAACACGACGTTTCGGACCGTGCCGGTGAACGCGTACGGGGCCCGGTCCTCGTAGTCGAGGTCGACGACACCGCCGTTGTCACGGCCGATGTCCATGCCCGCATATGTGGTGAACAACAACCCGATCGTGCGCGGGATGTCCCCCTCGCCGATCTGCTTGTCGCCGGCCCACAGCGTGACGTGACCGCCCGTCCCGGGCTTGGCCTCGTCAGCGTCGAACTGCATCTTCAGGGTGACGTCGCCGGTGGGGACCGGCTCGGTCGAGGTCTGCCGGTAGGTGTCCACACCCAGGAACTGGTAGGTGTGGTTCAGCAGCCCGTCCTCATCGACCCACAGCGCGAACCCGCCGATGAAGTCCGCGAACGCCACCAGCACGCCCTCGGCACCCCCGTCGGGCACGTGCACGTCGGCCTCGATGGCGTACGAGCGGCCGTAGATGCGCGGGATCATCGTCGTCGAGATGTTCTGCACGTCCCCGGCGAAGTTGAACCGCGTCCGGGTCGGCATCGGCGGGAGGATGCCGAAGAAGGCCGCGAACCCACCGAGCAGCGGCAGCACCCGGTTGCGCTCAGCCTCGGACAGGAACAGCTCGACGAGTTCGGCGACCTTCTCCGGGTGCTGGTCGGCGAGATTGTGCGCCTGGGAGAAGTCGTCAGGCAGGTAGTAGAGCTCCCAGACGTCCTTCCTCGGGTCCCACCCGCTGCCCGGACCGAACCGGGCGAGCGTCTCGGGCGAGAAGTCCCACGGGAGCTTGTCGAGCTTGGTGCACGCCCACCACCCGTCGGAGTAGATCGCACGGCTGCCGTACATCTCGAAGTACTGCACGGTGTGCTGCTCGGCAGCGTCCGGGTCGTCGAAGGTGTAGGCGAAGCTGGTGCCGTCCATCGGCTCCTGGGCGACGCCGTCGACCGTCGTGGGCGCAGGGATCCCGGCCACCTCGAGGATGGTGGGCACCACGTCGACGACGTGGGTGAACTGCGTGCGCAGGTCCCCGCCGGCGGCGATCCGCTCGGGCCACGCGATGACCATCGGGTCGCGGGTCCCGCCGAGGTGGCTGGCCATCTGCTTGCCCCACTGGAACGGGGTGTTGTTGGCGTGCGCCCACGCTGCCGCGAAGTGCGGGGCCGTGTGGAAGCCGCCCAGCTCGGCGATGCCGCCGTACTTGTCGATGAGCGCGAGCTGCTCCTCGGCGGACAGGACCAGGCCGTTGAAGAACGTGGTCTCGTTGAACGACCCGGTGACCGTCCCCTCCATCGAGGCGCCGTTGTCGCCCCAGATGTAGAGGACGAGAGTGTTGTCCATCTCGCCCATCTCCTCGACGGCGTCGAGCAGGCGACCCACGTTCCAGTCGGCGTTCTCCGAGAATCCGGCGAACACCTCCATCTGGCGGGCGTAGAGCCTCCGCTCATCGTCGGACAGGCTGTCCCAGGCGGGGTACGGGTCCGGCCGTGGGGTGAGCTCGGTGTCCGCCGGGACGACCCCCAGCTCCTTCTGCCGTTCGAGGGTCCGCTCCCGGTAGGCGTCCCACCCGTCGTCGAACTGGCCCTTGTACTTGTCGGCCCACTCCTTGGCCACGTGGTGCGGCGCGTGGGTGGCGCCGGTGGAGTAGTAGACGAACCACGGCTTCTCGGCGTCCTGGGCGCGGACGGCGTGCAGCCACTCGACCGTCTTGTCGGTGATGTCGTCGGGGAAGTAGTAGAGCGCGCCGTCCTCTCCCTCCGGCACGCCCAGGACGGAGTTGTCCTGCGTGATGATCGGCTCGTACTGGCCGGCAGCGCCGGTCAGGAAGCCCCACCAGTGGTCGAAGCCCCACCCGTTCGGCCAGCGGTCGAACGGCCCTGCGGCGCCCATCTCGCGTCCGGGGGTCAGGTGCCACTTGCCGAACCCGCCGGTCACGTACCCGTTGTCCTTGAGGATCCGCGGCAGGGCGGTGCACGACAGCGGCGTCATCCCGGTGTAGCCGGGGAACGGCCCCGGGAACTCGGCGATGCCGCCCATGCCGACCCGGTGGTGGTTGCGGCCGGTGAGCAGGGCAGCACGCGTCGGCGAGCACACGGCAGTCACGTGGAACCGGTTGTATGTGACGCCCTGCTGCTGCACCCGGGTCAGGTTCGGGGTGCGGATGTCACCACCGAACGTGTCCGGCCCACCGAAGCCTGCATCGTCGATCAGCACGATGAGCACGTTGGGCGCGCCCTCGGGTGCCTTCACGGGCGCGACGATGCTCCAGTCACCCACCGACTCGTCGATCGTCAGCCCGGCGACGCCGGAGAACGACTTCTCCTTGATCGGCAGCACCGTGCGGTCAGGGGCGAACTTCCCCATCGCCTCGCCCAATGCGCGCGTGAGCTCGTCGATGCCCCCCTCGTCGGATTCCACGACGGACTTCAGCGGCGATCCGGGCAGCGCCTGCTCGACGAGCAGGCGCTGATCCGCGGGGAACACCCCGATGATCACGGCGGTGCCCGGCTTGAGGTTCTGGCTGACCTTCTCCTGGATCGCCTCGCTGACCTTGCTGCCCGCGAACTTCCCGACGACCGCGCCGGCTGCGGCACCGACAGCCACCGACGCCAGCAGCGGGGGCGCGAACAGGCCGACCAGCACGCCCACCCCACCACCCCAACCCGCACCCTTGCGGCCGAGGTGGTTCCCGGTGTCGGCAACGGTGACCTTCCCGTCGGCGTCCTTGGCGACCAGGATCATCCCCTGCGTGCTGACCTCCTTGGCCCCTGCCTTCCCAACAAGCACGTCGAACTCCGACTGCGCCGCAGCCGGGTCCTGGTATGCGGCCACCAGCAGCATCTGCGTTCCCTGACTCACGCGCTTCTCCCTTCGGTGGGCCTCCTCGCCTCGACAGGCGGTCAGCCCTATGGACCACAACAGTCTCGCGTCGTAGCCATCATGTCCCGACGGATGCCACGAAGCGACATCCGATCAGGATGACCATGAGCAGCGGACCGTGTCGGCACGGGGACCCTTCACCGTGGACACCATCCGCCGGGGATGAGAGTCAGGGTGCGGGTGCTCTTGCGAAGTGTTGGCAACTAGCTAGACTGGGGGGCCGTCCACAGGATCGACGACTGGGAGTACCCATGCACATCCCCGACGGATTCATCGACGCTCCCGTGTCTGCGGCGGCCGCGGTGGTCGCGGTCGGACGGGATCGCGGTCTGCCTGCGCCGGGCCAGCCGGGAACTCGACGATCGGACCGCGCCGATGGCGGGTCTGGTCGCGGTCTACATCTTCGCCGTCCAGATGCTGAACTTCCCGGTGGCGGCCGGCACCAGTGGGCACCTGTTGGGGGGTGCGCTGGCCGCGATCCTGGTCGGGCCCTACACCGGGGCGCTGGCGGTGTCGGTGGTGATCATCGTCCAGGCGCTGATGTTCGCCGACGGTGGGCTCAGCGCGCTGGGGCTGAACATCATCAACATGGCGTTCGTGACCGTGTTGGTGGCCTGGCCGATCTTCCGCCTGCTCGTGAAGGTGCTGCCCGCCTCGAAGGGGGCGTGGATGGGGGCTGCGTTCGTCGCTGGCCTGCTGTCCGTGCCGGCAGCGGCCCTGGCGTTCACCCTGGAGTACGCCCTGGGCGGCACCGGGACCTACGCGCATCAGCACCGTCCTGGTCGCGATGGTCGGCACCCACGTCCTGATCGGCCTCGGGGAGGCTGTGATCACCGCACTGACCGTGGGGGCGGTGCTGGCGGTGCGACCCGATCTTGTCCTCGGGGTGCGCGACCGGTTGCCCAAGCCCGAGCTGCGGCCCTCGCCGCAGGCCGCCTGAGAGGGGTAGACCCATGGCCGTGCGCAAGGGTGTGTGGATGATCGTGGGGATCGGCCTGGCCGTGTCCCTGGTCCTGGCAGGGCGTGGTGAGCTACTACGCCAGCAGCTCACCGGACGGGCTGGAGAAGGTCGCCGGGGACATCGGCTTCATCGACTCCGCTCAGGACTCCGCCGTCGCGAACTCGCCGTTGTCGGGCTATGCGGTGTCCGGGGTCGATGACGGGCGGCTGTCCGGCGGGCTGGCCGGTCATGGTCGGCGTGGCGCTGGTCGCTGCGATCGCGTTCGGCCTGTTCACCTGGCTGGCTCGGCGCCGGCGGCACGAGACCGTCGAGACGACCGTGGGCGGCTGATGGCGGTCACCCCGCCGGTTGAGCACCGACACGGCCACGACGTCGGCGAGCAGCTGTACATCCACCGCCACACGCCGATCCACCTGCTGCCCGCCGAGGTCAAGATCCTGGCCCTGGTGATGTTCATGTTCATCGTGGTGGCCACCCCGGTCCAGGCGATGTGGGCGTTCGGGCTGTACGCCGGGCTGCTCGTCGTCCTGGCCGCGGTCGCGACGCTGCCGCCGCGGGTGATCCTGCCCCGGATGGTCGTCGAGGTGCCGTTCCTGCTGTTCGCGGCCCTGATGCCGTTCACCGGCCCGGACCCGCAGGTCCAGGTCCTGGGCCTGGAGCTGTCCCAGCCCGGGCTGTGGGCCGCCTGGGGCATCGTCGCGAAGGGCACGATCGGCGTGCTGGCCGCGATCATCCTGGCGGCGACGACTCCGGCGCGCGACCTGCTGACCGGCCTCAAGGAACTGCACGTGCCGCCGATGCTGGTGCAGATCGCCTCGTTCATGTTGCGCTACATGCACGTCGTGGGCAACGAGATGGCCCGCATGAAGGTCGCCCGCGAGTCCCGTGGATTCCAGGCCACCGGGGTCAGGTCCTGGCCGGTCATCGCGCAGTCCGCCGGGGCCCTGTTCATCCGCTCATACGAGCGCGGGGAGCGGGTCCACCTGGCCATGCTCAGCCGCGGGTACACCGGCAGCCTGCCCACCCTGGACACGCTGCGGGCCAGCCGGGCGCAGTGGCTGAAGGGCCTCGGCCTGCCCGCGATCGCACTGGTCATCTGCCTGGCCGCGTGGGCGGTCCAACCGTGAGAGAGGTCGACGTGGACCCCGAGATCAGCATCATCGGCTCCGACCGCCCCCCCAGCCTGGCGGTGAGCGGCCTGGCGTACTCCTACCCCGACTCCAACCAGGCGCTCTTCGGCATCGACCTCGAGGTCGGGCAGGGCGAGCGCGTGGCCCTGCTCGGTCCGAACGGGGCCGGCAAGACCACCCTCGTGATGCACCTGAACGGGATCCTCTCCGGAGGCATCGGAGAGGTGCACGTGGCCGGGGTCCGGGTCGACCCCGAGAACCGCGAGACCCTGCACGAGGTGCGCCGCCGGGTCGGCATCGTCTTCCAGGACCCCGACGACCAACTGTTCATGCCCTCAGTCCGCGAAGACGTCGCCTTCGGCCCGGCGAACATGGGCCTGCGCGGCGAGGAGCTGGAGGCGCGGGTCCGTCATGCCCTGGACCTGGTGGGCATGGCGGATTTCGCCGACCGCCCGCCGCACCACCTGTCCTTCGGCCAGCGCCGACGGGTCGCCGTGGCCACCGTGCTGTCGATGGAGCCCGAGATCATCGTCCTCGACGAGCCCTCGAGCAACCTCGACCCCGCCAGCCGCGCCGAACTCGCCGACATCCTGCGCACCCTGGACGTGACCATCCTCATGGTCACCCACGACCTGCTCTACGCCCTCGAGCTGTGCCCGCGTTCGGTGATCATGTCCCACGGCGCGATCGTCGCCGACGGACCCACCCGCGACCTGCTCAGCGACACCGAACTCATGGCCCGCTACCGACTCGCACTGCCCTACGGCGTCACCCTCGAACCCAAGCCAGCACCCGGCTGACCTGGGTCAGACCAGCGACAGGTACGCCTGGTGCAGGTCGGCGATCGCGTCGACGATGTCGTGGGTGGTGGTGCCGTGGCCGACGGACAGCCGGATGGTGCCCATTGCCTCGGCGCGCCCGACGCCCATCGCGGTGAGCACGGCGGAGGGGCGTTCGTCACCGGCGTGGCAGGCGGATCCGGTGGACGCGGCCACACGCCTGGCCGCCGTCAGGACGTCGGCACCGCGGACTCCGGGCAGGCTGACGCTCAACGTGTTGGGCAGGGCGTCAGTCGGGGTGTGCCGCGTGATGCCGGGGATTGCTGTGTGCAGCCCGTCCCACAACTGGCCGCGCAGCAGCGCGTACTTCTGTCCGTTGTGGGCCAGTCCGCGGCGGGCCGATTCGGCTGCGGCGCCGAGCCCGACGATGCTGGCGACGTTCTCGGTGCCGGGCCGGATCCCGCCCTCCTGGGATGCCCCGCGCAGGACCGGGTGCAGCGGGGTGCCGCGCCGCACGTACAGCGCGCCGACGCCCTTGGGGGCGTTCAGCTTGTGCCCGGCCACCGACAGCAGGTCCACGTGCAGGGCCTCGACGTCAACGCCGATCTTTCCGACTGCCTGCGCGGCGTCGGTGTGCATGACCGCTCCGGCAGACCTGGCTGCCTCACCCGCAGCGGCGACGGGCATCAGGGCCCCAGTCTCGTTCTGCGCCAACATGAGGGTCACCAGCCCGACGTCGGCGGTGATCGCTGACAGCTCACCCGGGTCGAGACATCCCCCTGCGGTGACCGGTTGCCGGGTGACGGCCCACCCACGCGACTCGAGCAGCGCGACGGGTTGGACGGTCGCCGGGTGCTCGACATTCGAGGTCACGATCCGCCACCGGCTGGGATCCAGCGCAGCGGCAACCCCGCGGATCGCCAGGTTGTTGGACTCGGTGCCCCCGGAGGTGAAGATGATCTCGTCGGGGTGCGCACCGATCAGTGCGGCGACCTGATCCCGGGCCGTGGCCACGGCCAGCCGGGCAGTCCGCCCGAGGGCGTGGTCGCTGGACGGGTTGCCGAAGTGCTGGCGCAGGAAGGGCAGCATCGCGTCGACCACCTCGGGGAGCAGCGGGGTGGTGGCGTTGTGGTCCAGGTAGATCCACTCATCCATGCCAGGGCCTCCAACGGGTCGGGCGGGTGGGCCGCGTGCACAGCCGGCAGCCAGCGCGCACCGGTCGCGCCGGGGATCAGAAGACGAGGACCTTGTCGCAGGCCAGCGTGACCTCGGTGAGCTCGTCGAGGGTGGAGCGCATCGCGCCGTCGACCAGGTCGTCCTGGACCAGGCCCCGGGCGTCCATGCAGGTGCCGCACACCAGCACCCGGCCACCGCGGCGCAGCACGTTGCCCAGCATCTTGTTGACGTTGTAGTACCCGTTGGGCACCACCTGGCCGGACTTCGCCGCCGACGCCGCGTCGCCCATCAGGAAGACCACCACCTCGTGGCCCTCGTCCAGACGCTGCATGTTGGCCGCCAGGCGCAACCCGTTGTAGACGCGCTCGGTGCCGTACGGCGGATCGTTGAGGATGAACAGGGTGGTCATGGGGATGTCCTCTCGCTGGTCGGGTGGATCCTGCGCCAGCACGAGACGATCCCCAGCCGCTGCGGATGCCCGAACCCGGCCGGCCGCCCGTCCGGGCTCCTATGCCTGCGCCATCGAGAATAGTAGGTCGTGGGGCGGGCGCAGCGTCTCGAGGTGATCGGCCCACCTCGGCACGGGTTCGGGCGAGGCCTCCCCCGGACCTCAGGGCACCGGGACCCAGTCGCCGTCGTACCAGACCGGGTCGTCGTCCATCAGGGCGCGGAACTCCTGGTACCGGGCGTCCTGGTCGGCGGAATCGCCGTTGGCGCGGTACGCGGCCTGGTCTCGGAAGCGCACCACCATCAGCACGGTGTCGGGATGGTTGTCGACGACCAACAGGTCCGTGCCGACGTAGCCCTCGATGTCGAGGAACTCCTCCGCGGCGGCCAGGGCCCGCAGCTTCTCGAAGTTGTCCGGGCGAACGCGGCACAGCGCGACGGTTCCGTACATGGCGAGCTCCTTGACTCCAGGATCCGGATCCGGCGACCCGGATCCCTCGACGGTACTCCGCTGCCGACCTTCAGCCAATAGGCGAGCCTTACCTCATCTTCGGTCGCGCTATTGCCTGGCGATTGTCGTCCGGAAGCGGGCCATTGACTGCGTCGGCCCCGGGAGTAGCATGAGGGCAGCCTCACCTAATCAGGCGCGGAGGGGCGGTCCACTGCGGAGTGCGCTCGTCTTTCCAGGCGATCGACTGGGGCGGAGCACACGTGTGGGGCCGTGCCGCGCAGCAGCCGCTGAGTCGCGGCCTGGGTCTGACCCATGATGAGCCGGGACGCAGCCCGGGGAGTTCGTAAGGAGAGACGTATGCCCGACGTGCCGGCAACCACCCCGCCCCGCGACGTGGACACGATCGCCGGGCGCATCGTCGAGGCGCTGGCTGGTGCCATGGATCTCTACGCCATCTATCTCGGTGAGGCCCTGGGGCTCTATCGGGCGCTCGACGACGGGTCGGCGTTGACCGCCGACGAAGTGGCCGAGCGCACCGGCATCATCCCGAGATACGCGATGGAGTGGTGCGAGGCGCAGGCCGCCGGGGGCTGGCTGGAGTGCCACAACCACGAGGCCCCACCCGAGGCCCGCCGGTTCTCGATGCCTGCATCGGTCCGTGAGGTGCTTCTCGACCGGGACTCCCTGGCGTTCCTGACCCCCTCGGTGCGGTGCACAGTGGTCGCCGGGCGGGCATTGCCGGCGCTGCTGGACACCTATCGAGGTCAGCGGACCTTCGGGTGGGAGGACCACGGCTCGGAGATGCGCCACGGGCAGGCGGAGGCCAACCGACCCATCTTCCGCAGCCTGCTGGTCGACGACTGGCTGCCGCGGATGCCCGACCTGGCACAGCGACTGGGCGCGCCAGGGGCACGGGTGGCCGATGTGGGCTGCGGCATGGGCTGGGCGGCGATCGCCCTTGCCGAGGGCCTGCCCCACCTACGGATCGACGGCTACGACATCGACGCCCCCAGCATCGAGGCGGCCAGACACCACGCCGAGGAGCACGGCGTCGCCGATCGGGTGGCATTCCACGTCGCCGATATCGCCGAGTTGGCTCAGAAGCCCGATTACGACGCCGTGTTCGCCTTCGAGTGCCTGCACGACATGAGCCGTCCGGTCGAAGCACTGGCCTCGATGCGGCGAATGACCAATGCGGGCGAGGTCCTGATCATTGACGAGCGCACCCTCGATGCGTTCACCCCTGATGCCCCCCTCATGGAACGACTGCTCTACGGGTACTCCCTGACCGTGTGCCTGCCCGATGGCATGTCAGCGACCCCATCGGAGGCAACCGGCACCGTCATGCGCCGGCACCGCGTCGAGGACTTCGCCCAACGCGCGGGGTTCGCCGCCGTGCAGACGATCGACCTCGACCACGACCAGTTCCGGATGTACCGCCTCACCGGTTGAACGGCACGACTCGGGTACACGGCGGGTGGCCGGTCACTGGTCGAGGATGAGCTCCGGGTACTCGGGCGTCCACATGGCGTCGAACACCTGCTGGACGGGGTTGTCCAGCGCGCGGGTCGCAACGCCGTCTCGCTCGGCGGCCTCGGCAACGGCAATCGCCACCGTGGCTGACACCATGCGCAGCTCGGAGACAGCGGGCAGCAACGACGCGCCAGGTCGATCCACGTGGACGAGCCCAGCGACGGCCTGCGCGGCCGCTGCGATCATCCGGTCGGTCACGCGGGTCGCCCGGCACACGGCCACGCCCAGGCCCAGGCCGGGGAACACAAGTGCGTTGTTGGCCTGTGCGATCCGGTACTCCCGATCGGCCAGGTGGACCGGGGGGAACGGGGAGCCGGTGGCGATCAGGGCCCGACCGTCGGTCCAGGCCAGCAGGTCCGCGGGGGTGGCCTCGACCAGCGAGGTGGGATTGGACAGCGGCATGATCACGGGCTGGTCCACGTGCGCGGCCATCTCGCGGACGATGCGCTCGGTGAAGGCCCCGGGTTGGCCGGAGGTTCCGATGAGGATGGTGGGCCGGACGTTTCGGACCACGTCGGCCAGGCCGATGCGTCCCTCGACGTCCAGCGTCCACGCATCGGTCTCGGATGCGTGGCGTGCGTAGGGCCGCTGGAACGGCCTGATCCTGTCCCCGAGCGCGGTCGTGAGCAGCCCACGGCTGCCGAGCCCCCAGAAGGCCGCAGTTGCCTGCTCGGGTGTCGCGCCCTCGTTGATCATCATGTCGCGCATCAGGTCGGCGACGCCGACCCCAGCGGTCCCCGCACCGTGGATGACGATGCGCTGGTCGTGCAGGCGACCACCACTGGAGCGCACCGCGGCCAGGGCGGCCGCTGCGACCACAGCCGCGGTGCCCTGCACGTCGTCGTTGAAGGTGCAGATCCGATCCCGGTACGTGGTGAGCACCCGGTGGGCGTTGGCGGCGCCGAAGTCCTCCCAATGGATCATCGCGTAGGGGAACACCGCGCTCGCCGCAGTGACGAACGCCTCGATGAAGTCGTCGTAGCGCTGCCCGCGGACACGGCTGTGCCGAAGGCCCAGGTAGAGCGGATCGGACAACAGGGCCAGGTTGTCGGTCCCCACGTCCAGAACGATCGCGATCGCCCGGTTCGGGTCGATGCCAGCAGCCGCCGTGTAGAGGGACTTCTTCCCCAGCGCGATCTGGATGCCGCCCACGCCCTGATCACCGATCCCGAGGATGCCCTCGGAGTCGGTGACGATCAGCAGGTCGACATCCTCGGGATTGCGGCCCTGACCCTGCAGCGAGCGCTCGACCTGATCCGGGTTGTCGATCGACAGGAAGACCCCGTGCAGGCGCTGGTAGGACTGGCTGAACTCGACGATCGCCGCCCCGATCGTGGGCGTGTAGACGATCGGCATCATCTCCTCGAGGTGCTCGCTGAGCAGCCGGTAGAACAGCACCGTGTTGCGATCACGCAGCGCCGAGAGGAAGGCGAACTTGTCCAGGTCGGTCTCCGCACGCAGGAACTGGTTGTACGACCGGTGCAGCTGGGCCTCCAGCGGCGTCACCCCCGTCGGCAGATGCCCGATCAGGCCGAACCGCTCCCGCTCCTCGAGGGTGAACGCGGTGCCGCGGTTCAGGCGCGGGATCCGCAACAGCTCACTGCCAGCCACGGAAACCTTGATCCTGCCCCCGTGGTGGCCCGGCAGAACCTCATAGGGACGGTGCGACATACCCCCAGCCTACGAGCCGCGGCGCACTGGGGCCGAGTTACATCTTGTAACGTACGATGCGGGATGGCAGGGTTCGATCGGGCGGTGTTGATCCCAGGGGGCCACCTCCGGGCCATGCTCCTGAGATCCACCGCACCCAGCAACCCCCTACTGCAGCCCGGGGGTCGCAGCGATGAGGGGGGCGTGGAACGCCGAACCCGCCAACCCGTACCCCAACACGCCGACCCGGATCTGGTCACCGGAACCCACATCGCCGTTCCCACCGCCACCAGACACGATCCCCACCATCTTCCCTCAGTCACCGCCCTTGCGGTGCCCGGTCCAGGGCGCAATCATGGCGGGGATCGCGACCGGATGTCCTTGGTGACGAGCTGGAGAGGCACCCCCTTAGGGTGGCTCGGGGTTGGCGACGAGGAGGTCCTGATGAGTGTGAACGCGGCGAAGCCACCGTTCCCTGATGGTTTCCTGTGGGGTGGTGCGACGGCCGCGAATCAGATCGAGGGCGCCTTCGACGAGGGCGGCAAGGGCCTGTCGATCCAGGACGTGATGCCCAAGGGGCTGCGCGCCCCGCGCACCGAGGGTCCGACCGCGGACAACCTCAAGCAGGTGGCGATCGACTTCTACCACCGGTACGCCGAGGACATCGCCCTGTTCGCCGAGATGGGCTTCACGGTGTTCCGGTTCTCGATCGCCTGGTCGCGGATCTTCCCCAACGGTGACGAGGCCGAGCCCAACGAGGAAGGCCTGGTGTTCTACGACCGGGTCCTCGACGAGCTCGAGCGCCACGGCATCGAACCCCTGGTCACGATCTCCCACTATGAGACGCCGCTGCACCTGGCCGAGACCTACGACGGCTGGGTGTCCCGCGAGCTGATCGGGTTCTACGAACGCTACGTCCGGGTGCTGTTCGACCGCTACGGGCACCGGGTGAAGTACTGGCTGACGTTCAACGAGATCAACTCGGTGCTGCATGCCCCATTCGCCAGTGGGGCGATCAACACGCCCAGGGAGCAGCTGACGGAGTCCGACCTGTACCAGGCGGTCCATCACGAGCTGGTCGCCTCCGCGCTGGCCACCAGGATCGCGCACGAGATGATCCCTGCGGTCAAGGTCGGCTGCATGGTCCTGGCGATGCCCACCTACCCGCTGACCCCGGACCCCGCCGACGTCCTGGCGGTGATGCATGCCGATCACGCGAACCTGCTGTTCACCGACGTGCACACCCGCGGATACTGGCCCGGGTACGCCCTGCGGCATTTCCGCGAGCGGGGCATCACCCTGAACATCACCGACTCCGACCGCGAGATCCTGGCCAACACGGTCGACTTCGTGTCGTTCTCCTACTACATGAGCGTGTGCGAGACCGCGGACCCGACGAAGCGGACCTCCACCGGGGGAACCATGTTCGGCGGGGTTCCCAACCCGACCCTGCAGGCCAGCGACTGGGGCTGGGCCATCGACCCGACCGGGCTGCGTATCGTGTGCAACCAGTTCTGGGACCGATGGCAGAAGCCGCTGTTCGTGGTCGAGAACGGGCTGGGCGCCAAGGACGAGTTGGTCGAGGTCGACGGCGTGAGGACGGTGCTCGACGATTACCGCATCGCCTACATGAATGACCACCTGGTCGCCCTCGCCGAGGCGATCGCCGACGGCGTCGAGGTCCTCGGATACACCGCATGGGGCTGCATCGACCTGGTCAGCTTCACCACCGCCGAGTTGAGCAAGCGCTACGGCTTCATCTACGTCGACCGCAACGACGACGGCACCGGCACCCTGGACCGCTACAGGAAGAAGTCCTTCGACTGGTACACACAGGTCATCGCCACCAACGGCGCCGCCCTGCACCAGTAGGCGTCCACCGGGCAGGAGGAGCAGCCATGACCCAGTACCTCATCTACTTCAACCAGCAGTGGGTGGGCGACCACACCGAGGAGTGGTTCCGCAGCCGCGGGCCACTCGCCATGGCGGTCGTGGACGAGATGAAGGCCGCCGGCGTGTACGTGTTCGCCGGAGGGCTGGAGGAGCCCGACACCGCCTTCAGCGCTGACGCGACCAGCGGCACGGTGACGTTCACCGACGGGCCGTTCGTCGAGACCACCGAGTTCCTGGGCGGGCTCACCGTTGTGGACGTGGCCGATGAGCGGTCCGCCAGGAGATGGGCCGGAATGCTCGCGGAAGCGTGTGGCTGGCCCCAGGAAGTCCGCCGCTTCTCACCGCAGCAATAAGCGCGCCACCCCCGGCGAGAGGGGGTACTGCCCGTCCCCTTCGGGGCCACCGTGGCAGCACTGCTCAGGACCGGTCCCGCCCAAAGCTGGCAACGGCGTCACGGATGGCGGTCGGGCGTTCCCAGGGCAGCATGTGCCCGGCGCCTTCGACCCAGACTGTGCGGGCTGCCGGGATCGCTGCGGCCATCCGGTGGGAGTCCCGGGGTGGGGTGGTGCGGTCGGCCAGGCCGCAGACGATCACGGTCGGCACGTGGACCGCCGGCAGGCGGGCGAGCAGGTCGTCGCTGGTGAACGCGTCGAGCAGCGGCAGCAGGGGGGCGTTGTCGTGGGCCAGGACCATCTCCAGGAATGCGGTCAGCATCGCTGGGCTGGGGTGGGGGCCGAAGAACGACGCGGCGAACAGCGTGCCGACGGTGGGGCTGGCCGTGAGACGGGGGAACAGGTGGCTGCGCAGGATAGGGGCCTCGGCCCGGTTCTGCGGTGCCCCATCGAGGATGTCCCCGGCGAAGCTGGCCACCAGGACCAGCCCGGCCAGCCGATCGGCGACCCCGGGGGCGTCGAGCACGGCTTCCAGGGCCAAGTACCCGCCCATCGAGTGCCCGACCAGGATCGCGTCGCTGGTATGGGTCGCCTCGAGCACTGCCGCGAGGTCAGCGGCCATCACTGGCGCGCTGATCCCCTGGCTTCCGATCGTGGACTGCCCGTGCCCGCGGGCGTCGAACGCGACGACCCGGTACCCGTCGGCGAGCAGCAGCTCAGCGGCCAGGTTCCACTCCCCGAGGGTCAACGCCAGGCCGTGGGCAAGGACCACCGTCGGACCCGCCCCGGCGACCCGGACCCGCAACCGGGTGCCATCGGGACGTTCGACCACCGTGTCCTCCCCAGGGGGCTCCCGGAGCAGATCCACCAGAGGGACCAGATCCGGGAGTCCGCGCAGGCGCCTGGCCCTCGACCCCGCGGCCACCGCGACACCTACGGCCGCGCGCGGCCGTTGCGCCAGCCCCACCCAGGAGGACGAGCCTGCGGTTCACGGTGGCCCTCCCTCCCAGGTGGGATCAGCAGCGGCGGTGTCAGGTCAGCGGTCGCCGACGTTACGCCCGTCAACCCGCCGAGGGAACCCCAAGCCGGGGGGATCCGCTGCGACGGGCGGCAGGCCGGGTCATCGCCTAGCCTCGGCGCGTGAGTACGAGTGTGCGCACCTTCTGCCGGATCTGCGAGGTCTACTGCGGTCTGGTCGCGGAGGTCGACGACGGCCGGGTCACGGCTGTGCGCCCTGACCGTGACCACCCGGTGTCGCGTGGCTACGCGTGTGTCAAGGGGCTCGGGCTCGGGGCGCTGCACGACGACCCACACCGGCTCGACCATCCGCTCAAGCGGGTCGGAGACGACTACCAGCGGATCAGCTGGGACCAGGCCATCGCCGAGATCGGGGCACGGGTCCGCGCGCTCGTGGATGCGCACGGACCGCGGGCAGTTGCGCTCTACCAGGGCAACCCCACGTTCTTCAGCTTCCAGCACGTGCTCATGTCGTCGGCGTACGTCGAGGCGCTGGGGTCGCCGAATGTCTTTGCGTCGCACTCGGTCGACACCAACAACAAGTTCCACGTGTCGACCGCGATGTACGGCCTCTCGCTCGTGCACCCGGTGCCCGACCTCGATCGGGTGCGCTTCCTCATGTGCCTGGGCTCCAACCCCACCGTGAGCCAGATGTCGGTGCTCACCGTCGCCGACGCGACCGCTGCCCTGCGCGGGATCGTCGACCGCGGAGGCCGCGTCGTGGTCGTCGACCCGCGGCGCACCGAGACCGTCCGCAAGGTGGGCGAGCACGTCCCGATCCGGCCCGGCACCGACGCCTACCTGCTCGCCGCGATGCTGCACGTCCTCACCGCCGAGCTGGGTGCGGACCTCGACCGCGTACGGGCGGTCGCGACCGGCGTCGACCAGGTCGTCGCGGTGGTGGCGCCGTGGACCCCGGAGCGCGCGGCGGCGGTGACCGGTATTCCCGCCGGGACCATCCGCGAGCTGGCAGGTGCGTACGCGACGTCCGCCGGTGCCGCGCTCTACATGTCCACCGGCGTCAACATGGGTCCATTCGGGTCGGTCGCCTACTGGCTGCTGCAGTCGCTCAACCTGATCAGTGGGAACCTCGACCGCGCCGGTGGGCTGCTCGTGCCGGAGGGGGCGTTCGACGTCCTGCGCCTGAGCGCCGCCCTGGGTCTCGGCACGTTCGACGAGCACCGGACGACGGATGGGCGCTGGCACCGGGTCGCCGGCGCCTTCCCAGTGGCCGCGCTCGCCGACGAGATCACGACCGAGCATCCGGACCGCATCCGTGCGTTGTTCGTCACCGCGGGCAATCCGGTGCACTCAGTGCCGGGCGGGAGCCGGCGCCTCGCCGACGCGATGCGCGGGCTCGACCTCGTGGTGAGCATCGACATCTACCGCAACGAGACCGCGGCCCTCGCTGACTACGTGCTGCCCGCCACCGACATGCTCGAGCGCAGCGACTTCACGATCACCCACCAGGTGCTCCAGGTCGTGCCGCACGCGCAGTGGACGCCGGCCGTCATCCCTCCTGCGCACGAGCGTCGCGAGGAGTGGCGCATCTTCTCGGACCTCGCCGAGGCCAGCGGCGCGCCGCTCCTGGGACCGACGGCGGCGAACGTGCTGCCGCGGCTCAACCACCTGCTTCGCCAGCTGCCGGGCCGGCCCGAGCTCACGCCGGACCGCCTTCTCGCGCTGCTGCTGCGCTGGGGACGCCGCACCACCATGCGCGAGCTGCGCCGGCATCCGGAGGGCGTGCTCCTGCCGCCGTCGGAGCCGGGGTCCTTCCTCGGCCGACGGGTACGCACGCCCGACGGGCTCGTGCACCTTGCGCCGCCCGAGCTCATCGCCGACGCCGCCCGGCTCGACGAGCTCGAGGCAGAACTGTCGCGCACCGACGTCCTCCGCCTCATCGGACGCCGCGACCGCCGCTCGCACAACAGCTGGATGCACGGCAATCCCCGCATCAGCCAGCCGCCCGGCGGCAACACGGCGCTGCTGCACCCGCAGGACGCCGCGGAGCGTGGGATCGACGACGGCGATCAGATCGAGGTCTCCTCCCAGGCGGGCACCGTTCGGCTGCCGTGCTCCCTCACCGACGACGTGGCCCGCGGCGTCGTCGTCGTGCCGCACGGGTGGGGGCACGCGGCCTCGGGGCACCTGCGGGCGCGCTCGCTGCCGGGCGCCAACGTCAACGACGTGATCCCCGGCGGGTCCGCGCACATGGACCCGGTCAGTGGTCAGGCCGTGATGCTCGCGCACGTCGTCGAGGTGCGCCCCGTCGTGGCAGACCTCGACGCGCCAGAGGCGCAATATCTCCGCCACGCACGAATCACGGAAGGACCGACCGATGGGTGACTCGTTCGACGAATCGGAGGTCCGGGCCGCCGAGCGGGCTCTGGTCGCACTCCTGGAGTCGGCCGACCCTCTGGCCTGGGTCGACGCCTATGCCGCCGATGCTGTGTTCGTGGGCCATGGTCTGTGCTCAGGTGCTACTGTCTGACTTCATCAACATTGCAATTACACATTCTGCGAAGGTGGCGCTCCGTGCCCGTGCCCCTGTACGAGGCGAAGGCTGACCTGTTCCGGGCGTTGGCGCATCCCGTGCGCATCCGGGTCCTGGAGCTGCTCAGCGATCGTGACCACGCGGTGCATGAGTTGCTGGCCGAGATCACGCTCGAACCATCGAGCCTGTCCCAGCAGTTGGCGGTCCTGCGCCGGACCGGGTTGGTGCGTCAGCAGCGCGTGCGCGGTGAGGTCGTCTACTCGATCGTCGTTCCAGAGACCCGTGAGCTGCTGGCCGCCGCACGGATGGTCCTGCGCGAGTTGCTCGCCGATCAGGCGGAGTTGGAGCGCGCCCTGCAGCCCACGATGTGGGATCCCGCTCCCCGGCCGGATAGCCCGAACGAGCCCGTGGACCCCGCGTCGTGAGTGCGACCCGGCTGGTGCGGTTGATCCGAAGGACGGGTCGCGTGGCCGAGCCGGCCCCCGCGGCCCCAACGGCCGCCGAGGGGTTCCGGCCCGATCCGGCGCTGGCCGGCAGTGCCCAGGTGCGCCACGTGGACTGCGGTTCGTGCAACGGGTGCGAGGTCGAGGTTGGGGCGGTGTTCGGTCCGGTGTACGACGCCGACCGGTACGGGGCGCGGCTGGTGGCCTCACCGCGGCACGCCGACGTGCTGCTGGTGACGGGGGTGGTGACCCACAACATGCACGAGCCACTGCGGCGGACTGTGGAGGCGACCCCGCGCCCCCACGTGGTGGTCGCCGTCGGGGACTGCGCGGTCGATGGTGGGGTCTTCCGTGGCGGGTACGGGGTGGTCGGGTCGGTGGACGAGGTGGTGGCCGTGGACCTGGCCGTCGCGGGCTGCCCTCCGGAACCCGAGGCCATCGTGGCCGCACTTCGCCGGGTGACCGGTCGATGACGACCGTCGGCAGCGGGCTGGCCGCGCAGTTGGTGCTGGCCGTGGTCGCCATCCTGGTGGCCGCGATCGCACCGGCTCGTCGGCGCTCGGTGCTGGCGGGGAGCGCGTGCGCTGCCCTGGGGGTGGCCGGTGTGGTGACCGGGCTGGCCGCGATGGCCGGAGACGGGTCGGCCGCGGGACTCCAGATCCCGGTCGCCCTGCCGTTGGACCTGCCGTTGGAGCCGCTGATGCTGGCGCCTGATCAGCTCGGTGGGGTGTTCCTGGCCCTGGCTGGGGCCGTGGGTGCGGTCGCCGCCCTGTACGGGATCGGGTATGCCACCGGCGCGGCGGCCTCACGGACGGGGTGGGCAGCGTTCGCGGTGTTCCTGCTGGGCATGCAGATGGTTCCGGCGGCCTCGGACGTCGTGTCGTTCCTGCTGGCGTGGGAGACGATGGCGATCGGGTCCACGGTCCTGCTGCTGGCCGATCATCGCCGGCGGGTCGAGGTGGTGGACGCCTCGATGTGGTACGCCGTGATGACCCACGCGAGCTTCCTGATGCTGCTGGCCGGGTTCTCCGTCCTGGTCGCTGATGCGGGGGGCACCAGCTTCGCGACACTGGCAGGTGCCGGGGTCACCGGGAGCACAGCCAGCGTCGCCTTCCTCCTGCTGCTGGGGGGATTCGCGACCAAGGCGGGCCTGGTCCCGGTGCACGTGTGGCTGCCGCGGGCGCACCCGGAGGCCCCGAGCCATGTGTCGGCGGCCATGAGCGCGGCGATGGTGAAGATGGGCGTGTACGGGGTGCTGCTGGCCACCCTGCGCCTGCTGCCCCTCGGGCCGGCGTGGTGGGCGGTGCTGCTGCTGGTCCTGGCCCTGGCCTCCGCGCTGTACGGGATCCTGCAGGCGTCGGTGGCCACCGACCTCAAGCGGCTGCTGGCCTATTCGACCACCGAGAACGTGGGGCTGATCCTGGTGGCGGTGGCCGTCGGGCTGCTGCTGCGAGGCGCCGGGCAGAAGCCGGTGGCCGACGTGGCCCTGGTTGCCGCCCTGCTTCTGGCCCTGAGCCATGCGGCGTTCAAGACGGTGCTGTTCCTGGGCGCCGGGTCGGTGCTGCACGGCACCGGCGAGCGTGACCTGGACCGCCTGGGTGGACTGGCCCGGGTGATGCCCACGACGTCGCTGGCGTTCGGGGTCGCCGCGCTCGCGGCCGCCGCCCTGCCGGTGACCTCCGGGTTCGCCGCCGAGTGGGTTCTGCTGCAGTCGCTGATCCACGGCGACGGCAATGACGACGTCCTGCTCGCGGTCCTGCTCCCGGTCACGGTCGCCGTCGTGGCCCTCACCGCGGGGCTGGCGCTGCTCACCTTCGTCAAGGCCTACGGGATCGGGTTCCTGGCCCGACCGCGGTCCGACGCTGCCGCGCACGGCCACGAGGCCGGGCCCACGATGCGGGCCGCGATGCTGCTGGGCACCGCAGCCGTGGTCGGGCTCGGCCTGGCGCCCGGACCGGTCGCCGCCGCCCTGGCCGGGGCGGTTGGCGCGTCGGGCATCGAGGTCGTGGGCCTGCTCGGGGTGTCCCTCTCGTCCATCGATGCCCTGCTCGATCCAGTGGCCCTCACCCTGATGGCGGGTGTGGTGCTCGTACCCGTCCTGGTGGTGCACGCCCTCTCGGCGCGGAGGGCCCCGCGACGGGATGTCGACCTGGCCTGGGGCTGCGGCGGCATCCGGGTCAGCCCGCGGATGCAGTACACGGCCACCTCCTACGCCGAGCCCCTGGTCCGGGTGTTCGACGACGCCCTGCAGCCGCGCCGGGATGTCCAGGTCACCCACGCCGACGAGTCGCGCTACCTGGTGTCCCGGGTCCGGTTCCGCCAACGGGTCACCGACCTGGTCTCCGACCGGCTCTACGACCCGATCGTCCGACTCTCCATTGCGGTGGGCGTGGCCGCCCGACGGATCCAGAACGGCAACATCCACCGGTATCTCGGGTTCTCGTTCACCGCACTGATCGTCGTGCTGCTGGCGGTGACCTGGTGAGCACCGCATCCGTGATGGGGCTCATCGCCCTGCAGGTGACCGCCGCGGTCGCGCTGACCCCGCTCCTGGTCGGCGTGATGCGCCAGACCCGGGCGCGTCTCGAGGGCCGGGCCGGGGCCGGGATCGCCCAGCCCTGGCGCGACGTGCGCAAGCTGCTGGCCAAGGAGCCGCTGCGGGCTGCCGGGACGGGCCCGTTGATGTCGGTCACCCCGCTGCTGCTGATGATGTCCAGCCTCCTGCTCTGCGCCCTGGTCCCGCTCGTGGGCACCCCCACCCTGCCGCTGGTGCCCGACGACCTGTTCGTCGTCGTCTCGGTGCTCCTGTTGGGCACGGTGGCCCTGGCCCTGCTCGGCCTCGAGTCCGGGACCGCGTTCGGTGGGATGGGGTCCAGCCGGCACATGACCATCGGCGCCCTGGTCGAACCCACCGTCCTCGTGGCCGTGTACGCCCTGTCGATCCCGGTCGGCACGTCGGCCCTGTCGGCGATCGTGACAGCGCGGGTGCAGGACCCCGCCAGCGTCGTGTCCCCCGTCGGGTTGCTCGCCGTCGTCGCCCTGGGCATCGCCGTGCTGGCTGAGACCGGGCGACTGCCGGTGGACAACCCGTCGACCCACCTCGAGCTGACCATGGTCCACGAGGCGATGGTGCTGGAGAGCTCGGGGCGCGACCTGGCCTGGCTGGAGGTGGGTTCCTGGCTGCGCCTGACCGCCCTGCTCGGGCTGGTGGTGAACCTCGCCATCCCGTGGGGCGTGGCCACCACGCTGAGCCCCACCGCGATCCTGGTCGGGACGGTGGCGATCGTGGTCAAGCTCGTGGCCGCCGGGATCCTCGTCGCCGCCGGGGAGGTGTTCCTGGCCAAGCTGCGCCTGTTCCGGGTGCCCGAGCTGCTGGCCGGGTCGTTCGTGCTGGCATTCCTGGCCGTGACCGCCTCCTACCTGGTCGGGGGCGCGTGATGAACGACGCCCTGTTCACCCAGCTCCTGGCCACCACCACCGGGCTGCTGCTGGTGACCGCTGTCCTGCAGGTCTGGCGCCAGTCGCTGCCCGCGTCGATCCGGCTGCTCGCCGTGCAGGGCGCGGCCCTGGCCGGCCTCGTGGCCACCCTGGGGATCCACGAGGGCAGCTCCGAAGTGCTCGTCGTTGCCCTGCTGGTGCTCGGGATGAAGGCCATGGCGATCCCGTGGGCGCTGTCCCGCACCGCGTCGGCGACCGGCGCGCTCCGGGAGGAGTCCCCGCTGGTCAACCCCACCGCGGCCCTGCTCGCGGCCACCGCCCTGACTGTGCTGGCCTACGTGGTGGGCCTGCCGATCGTGGCCGTCGTCGAGGGCCCCGGCGCCAGCGCCGTCCCCGTGGGCCTGGCCATGGTGCTGATCGGATTCCTGGTCCTGCTCACCCGGCGCAGCGCCCTGTCCCAGCTGATCGGCTTCGTGATCCTGGACAACGGAATCGCAACCACCGCGTTCCTGACCTCCGGGGGTGTCCCCCTGGTGGTCGAGCTCGGCGTCACCCTCGACGTCCTGCTGGTGGTCCTGATCCTGCGGGTGCTCACCAGCCGGATCCAGTCCGCGCACGGCGGCATCGACCTCGACGACCTGATGGAGTTGCGCGACTGATGACCGCCCTGCTGTGGATCCCCCTGGTCGTACCGCTGCTGACGGCGCTGGCCGCCTGGTGGCGCCACGGCGCCGGCTGGACCCGCACAGCCGACCTCGGCTGTGGCCGTCGTGGTGCTCGGCGCCGGCCTGGGCCTGCTGGCCGCCGTGCACGCCGACGGCCCCCTCGTGGCCGGCGGAGGTGCGTTGCGCGCCGACTCGCTGTCGGCGTGGCTGCTGGTCACCATCGGGGCGGTCGCGGTCACGGCACTGTGGGGAGGGCTGCCGACCAGGGCCACCCACGCCGAGGCGGACGGCCGGTACACCGCCCTGATCTGCCTGTTCCTGGCCGCGATGAGCCTGGCCGTCCTCAGCGACAACCTCGGCATCCTGTGGGTCGCCGTCGAGGCCACCACCATCACCACCGCGTTCCTCGTGGGCCACCACCGCAGCCGCCGCTCGCTGGAGGCCGCCTGGAAGTACGTCGTGCTCGGCTCGGTCGGCGTGGCGATCGCCTTCCTCGGCATCGTCCTGCTCTACGCCGCAGCGGTGGCCGCCGGAACCCCCACCCTGTCCTGGACCGAACTGGCCAGCGGGGCCATCGCCCTGGATCCCGACCTGACCCGGATCGCCGTGGCCCTGGCCGTCCTTGGCTTCGCCACCAAGGCCGGCCTGGCCCCCATGCACAGCTGGCTGCCCGACGCCCACTCCCAGGCCCCGGCCCCGGTGTCCGGGCTGATGTCCGGGGTCCTGCTCTCGGTGGCCCTGTACGCGATCCTGCGCATGCAGGCCATCGGCGATGCCATCCTCGGCCCCGGGTTCCTTCGCGGGCTGCTGGTCGCCGGCGGTCTGCTGTCCCTTGCGATCGCCGCCGCGCTGATCCTGGCCCAGCGCGACTACAAGCGGATGCTGGCCTACTCCAGCATCGAGCACATGGGCATCATGGCCCTCGGCGCAGCCGTCGGTGGGCCGCTGGCCACCGCTGCGGTCCTGCTGCACATGCTCGGCCACGGGCTGGTCAAGGCCGCCATGTTCGTCGTCGCCGGGCGGATCCTGGCCGCCGAGGGCAGCAGCCGCACCGCCGACGTCACCGCCCTGCTGGCCCGTCGGCCCGACCTGGCCCGACCACTGCTGGCCGGCACCGCCGCCCTGCTCGGGTTCCCCCCGTTCGTGCTGTTCTTCACCGAGGTCGCCATTGTCATCGCCGGCTGGCAGGTCGGGCTCGGCTGGGCCATGGGAGTCGCCCTGGCCCTCCTGCTGGTCGTGTTCGCCGGGCTGGCCCGGCACGTCTCGGCGATGACCCTGGGTGAGCCGAGCGAAGCGAGCGCCGATGACCAGCCCCGCGACGTCCCAGCACTGGCAGACCACTCCACCACGCCGCCCACAGCCCAACTCCAGCCGGCGGCCCGGGGCCGACAGGCGCCGCTGCTCCTGGCACTGGGGGCAGCTGCCGTCCTCGGGTTCCTTGCCATCCCCCTGGCCGCCCTGCTCAGCGAAGCCGCCGCGGTCCTGGCAGGTGCCCGATGAGCCGGCTGCACCCCACCCGGACCGAGACCCTCAGCCGCGAGCAGCTTCCAACCGTCGCCGGTCGCCTGCTCGACGACGGCTGGCGGCTGGCCCTGGTCGCGGCCCACGACGACCCGGATCAGCTGCGAGTCGTCTACTGCTTCCTGCGTCCGGTCGGCCAGCGCCACGAGCTGACCGTCGAGGTCCCCCGCGACGACGTCTGGGTCCCCTCCCTGGCCCACGCCTCGTTCCCCGCCGGGCGGTTCGAACGCGAGATCCGTGACCTGTACGGCATCCGCCCGGAGGGCCATCCGCTTCCCCAACGACTGGTCCGGCACGGGCACTGGCCCTCTGGGTACCACCCGATGCGTCACGACATCGACCCCACCCCGCGGTTCGGCGCCGACGTCGACTCCTACCCGTTCATCCCCGTCGAGGGCGACGGCGTGTACGAGATCCCCGTCGGACCCATCCACGCCGGGCTCATCGAACCCGGGCACTTCCGCTTCTCCGTGGTCGGCGAGACCATCCTGCAGGTCAAGGCCCGCCTGTGGTTCCTGCACCGGGGCGTCGAGAAGCTGTTCGAGGGCCGCACCCCCACGCACGGCATTGAGCTGGCCGAACGGATCAGCGGCGACACCGCCGTCGGACATGCCCTGGCCTACGCCCTGGCCGTCGAGGACGCCCTCGGCATCAACGTCGACGACCACGCCAGCGCCACCCGCGCACTGCTCCTCGAAGCCGAACGGCTCTACAACCACGTCAACGACCTCGGCGCGATCGCCAACGACGTCGGCTACGGCATCGCCCACGCCCACACCCAACGCCTGCGCGAGACCCTGCTGCGCCACAACAAGTCCCTCACCGGGCACCGGCTGCTCCGCGGCGGCATCACCATCGGCGGCGCCCAGCTGCGCACCGAGCCTGACCTCGACCTGCTGCGCGGTGTCGCCGACGAGGTCGCCGAGGTCGTGGCCATCACCCTGGCCAACAGCGTGGTCGCCGACCGGTTCACCGGGACCTCCCCGCTCGCCCCCCAACAGGCCCTGCACATCGGCACGGTCGGCTACGTCGCCCGCGCCTCCGGAGTCGCCATCGACGCCCGCGCCGACCACCCGATGCTCGACATCCCCGACTTCGTGCCCGTCATCGAGGAGACCGGAGACGTCCTCGCCCGATTCCTCGTCCGGGCCCGCGAGATCCCGGCCTCCACCCAGATCATCTCCGACCTCACCCCCCGGGTGACCGGGTCACCGACAGCTGCTGCCGCTGCCGAGCCCAGCACCGCCCGGTCCGAGACGACCGCCGGGCTCGGCGTCGTGGAGGCCTGGCGCGGCACCCTCTGCCACCGCGTCGAGATCGGCACGGACGGGACCCTCACCCGCGTACGCGCCCTCGACCCATCGTTCTTCAACTGGCCCGCCCTGCCTGTCGCCCTCACCGACACGATCGTCCCCGACTTCCCGCTGACCAACAAGAGCTTCAACCAGTCCTACGCCGGCAACGACCTCTGATCCCTGCGGGCCGAGCCGACCGGAACCGTCGTGCGAACTGGGACCGGGACTCGGCTGGCCGAGTCGCGACCTCAGGAGGACAGCGCCGCCATCGACGGAGCCACCAGCGGGTGCGGCGGCGCTGCGCACCGCCAGGACCCCGGCCAGCGTGGCCGTGGCACCGATGATGACCTCGTAGATCGGTCCATCGAATGGCATCGGGATCAGGGTGATGACTCCCATGGCGATGACGGCAATCGCGACACCCCGCGGGTAGGTGCGCGAGCGGAGCAGTGCGATCCCCATCAGGATGAAGGTCGCGTTGAACAGCCATGCGAGCATGAATCCGACTCCCATCCGGCTGTCCGCCGCGGTTCCGTCCAGGACGCCCGGTGCGTTCGCGGCGAAGGCCCCGGTGATGAACAGGTCCGCCCACATCCACCCCGCCTGCAGGACCAGGTTGGCGACCGTGAGGAAGTAGGCCCCCAGCCCGAACCCCCCGGCCAGGTCGGCGGCTGGCAGGTAGAGCGCCGTGAATCCGATGATCATGGCGATGGCACCCGCGAGGCGGAGTGCAGCCGACACTGCGAACACGGTGGTGGTGACCTGGACGGAGAAGGGGTCCCCGCCACTCGTCGCAGCCTGCAGCCCCGAGCCCAGGGCAAGAAGCAGGCCGCCAACGATCAATGTGATGCGCCCGACGCGCAGGAAACGCTCCATGATTCTCCTCGTCTCTTCCCGACCGCCGAGTGGCGGGCTGTGGTGGCTGCGACGCTAGGCGGGCGGCGCACACCCGGTCGCCTGCCCCGGGGCGGATCTTCGGGTATCCCGCCGAGGGGATCAGGGGTATGTCGTCAGGCAGACTCGGTCGAGGCATCTGCGTGTCATGCTCGGTGGATGCAGACCGCCGATGTGACAGGCGCCCCCGGGGCCGCGACGACGGGTGCGGACCAGGGACTTCCCCCGCGGCTGCGCGCCGGTCTTGATGGTGTGCTCGGTGTCGGGCTTGGAGGCCTGGCGGCGCTCGCTGGTCTGACGTCCGACGAGTACCCGAACCCCGGTCCCGTCACCGCTGTGCTGATGGGCGCAGCGGGTCTCATCCTGGTCGTGCGTCGCACTCGGCCGGTCCTCGCCTTCGTTGGCTCCCTGGGTCTCATGTCGGCGGCCTGCCTGCTCTACGGGACCTACCAAGCGGGGACGAGTCTGCTCATCGGCCTGGTCGCGTGCTATTCGGCCCTGGCCTATGGGGTCTCGCTGGCCGTGTTCATCCCGGTGCTGATCGGGTTCTCCCTGGCCGAGAGCTCCGGGCCCATGCCGGGCCGGATCGCCAGCGCGCTGTTCGTGGTCATCAGCATGGGCCTGGCCGGTGCTGGCGGGCTGCTCGCACGGCGCCTGCGCGAGCTCACGGCGGCCAACATCGCGCTTCGGGAACTCGTCGAGCTGCAGTCCGAGGCCACGACCCGGGCGGCCGTCGAGGACGAGAGATCGCGCGTGGCCAGGGAGCTGCACGACATCCTCTCGCACAGCCTCGGGGTCGTGGTCCTGCAGACCAGTGCCGCGGAGCACGCATGGACGGCCGATCCGGGGCGGGCGCGCGAGTCGTTGCACGCGGCCCGGGAGACTGCTGTGGAGGCCGTGGACCAACTGCGCTCCCTCCTCGGTGTCGTGCGCGATGGGCCGGCGGGTGAGCGCGCGCCGGTGCCACGCCTCGACGACCTCACAGCCCTCACCGCCCGGAGCCGGGCCGCGGGCTTCGACGTCGAACTCGAGGTGCTGGGCGAGCCCCGGCCCGTGCGTCCCGAGGTCCAGGCATCGGTCTACCGGGTCGCCCAAGAGGGCATCGCCAACGCGATGAAGCACTCCGGTGCCCACTCATGCCGCATCCGGCTCCACTACAAGGCCGACTGTGTTGTCATGCAGGTCGAGGATGACGGACGGGCCAGCAGCGCGGGCATCGGCTCGCAGCTGGGCCTGGTCGGGATCAGGGAGCGGGCGGCCATCTTCGGTGGTCGCGTCGAAGCCGGGCCGCGCCCTGCCGGACCTGGATGGTGCCTCGAAGTGGCGTTCCCGACATGATCCGGCTGTTGCTCGTCGATGACCAGGCCATCGTGCGCAGCGGCTTGCGCACGATGCTCGAAGTCGAACCTGACCTGCAGGTCGTCGGGGAGGCCGCCGACGGGCGCGCCGCGGTGCGCGCCGTCGAGGAGCTGGACCCCGACGTTGTGCTCATGGACATCCGGATGCCCGACATGGACGGCATCGCAGCCACTGAGGAGATCCTGCGCAGGCACTCCCTGACGAGGGTCTGCATCCTGACGACCTACAACGTCGACGAGTACGTCTTCGATGCCCTGGCTGCCGGCGCCTCCGGGTTCCTGCTCAAGACCGACGCTGCCGAGAGGATGGTTGCCACGATCCGCGCCGTCGCAGAAGGCGAGTTCTCCCTCGGCGCGGAGGCCACCGCCACTCTGGTGGCCCGATACGTGCACGGCGCACGACCATCGACCGGCGGCCCGGACCCTCTCGCGGCCCTGACACCTCGTGAGCGGGACGTGTTCACGCTCGTCGCCCGTGGGCTGACGAACTCCGAGATCGCCGAGCGCCTGGTCGTGGGTGAGGGAACCGTCAAGACCCACGTCGCGCGCATCCTCGCCAAGCTCGGGCTGCGCGACCGGCTCCAAGTGGTCGTGTTCGCCCACAGCCGCGGGCTTGCCGGCTGACAGCGATGTGGCAGAGACGCGATGGGCGTCGGATCGGCTGAGCGTCAGCGTGCCGCGTCCCACCACTGCAGGACTCGGGTGGCGTACAGCGTGAGCCACTTGGACGGCTCCCCCTCGGGGACATCGGTCGGGAACCACACCGCACCGTCGAACACGTGCTGGTTCACCCACGTGCCGTCGGGCTGCCGCGCGTTGCGAACCACGTCGATCGCGTCGGCCAGGCGCGGGTCCGGTGCAACGCCGTCATGGTCGCTGGCCAGACGGAAGTAGTCCAGGGCCTTCAAAGCGCTGTAGTGCCACCGGATCGGCGACGAGAACATCGTCACCCAGGGCCCGACGACCTGGCCGTCGGAGGCGCGGTACATGAGCCGGCGCGACAACAGGTACTCCTGCCCCCGCGTGCGAGCCTCTCGCACCGACGCGTCGCCACGTGCCGACTCATGGGCCAGCAGCCCGATCAGTGAGTTGATGGTGGAGTGGAACGAGGAGCGGGTCGCGCCCTCGACCCAGTCGCAGTTCCACCCGCCGTCGTCGAGCTGGTGCTCGACGAACCACTCCGGCAGGCTGGTGACATCCGCACCGAGCCAGATGCCGTTTGCCAGGGTGTAGGCGTTGATGCAGCAGTCGACCTCACCACCCCAGTACGGCAGATCGTCGTACTCCCAGCGACTGTTCTGCGCCAGGAGATCGGCCGTCCCCGCCAGGGCGGAGCTGTCAAGTCCCCAGCCGCGCAGGGTGTTCAGCGTCCAGGTCGTCGCCGTCCACGGCTGCCCGGACGCCTGGTCGGCGAAGTCGAAGCCCGCCGGGAAGTACGCGCCGCCGGCCCACTGCCCGTCGGGATCCTGGAGCGCCAGGAGCCTGGCACCGAACCCCTCGGTCGCAACCCTGGCCCGGGTGGCCCGCCACACCTCGTCCGGCTCTCCCAGCAGGTCGCGCTCCACCTGCCAGCGCAACGCAGGATCGGAGTCGAGCAGCCACTCCCGGAGCGGTTCGGCGATCGTCATGGGCACTGAGGCTAGCGGCGAGGACCCCTCGTCGGCCCTGCAGGCCAGGATCCGGCTGTCGGGCCCGGCAGGATGGGGCCATGAAGGTCGCCGCCCGGGCCCATGTGCCGCCGTTCGCCGTCATGGAGATCATCGCGGCCGCGAACGCGCGCCGAGCCGTGGGCCAGCATGTCCTGAACCTCGCTGCCGGCGAGCCTGCGGCGGGGGCCAGCCCGGTGGTGCGCCAGCGTGCGATCGACCTGCTCGAGGGCGGTGGCAGTCTCGGGTACACCGAGGCCCTCGGTGTGCCGGCCCTGCGTGCAGCGATCGCCGCCCACTACCGGGACTGGTACGACCTCGACCTCGAGCCGGGAAGCGTCGCGGTCACGACCGGCTCCTCCGGTGGCTTCACCCTCGCCTTCCTGGCCGCCTTCGACGCCGGTGACCGCGTCGCGCTGGCCCGCCCCGGGTACCCCGCCTACCGCAACATCCTCACCGCACTGGGCTGCCAGGTCGTCGAGCTGCCGTGCGGTCCCCAGACTCGCTTCCAGCCCACCGTCGAGATGCTCGCTGCGGCCCACGCGCAACAGCCGCTCGAGGGCCTTGTCCTGGCCTCCCCGGCGAACCCGACCGGCACGATGGTCGACGGCGCCGAGCTCGCGGGCATCGCGCGCTGGTGCGCCGCGCAGGGCGTGCGCCTGGTCAGCGACGAGATCTACCACGGGATCACCTACACCGGGGCGCAGGTCCCCACTGCTGCGCGCTTCCTCGACTCGGGAGCGATCGTGGTCAACTCGTTCTCCAAGTACTGGGCGATGACCGGGTGGCGCCTGGGCTGGCTGATCCTCCCCGATGACCTCGTGGCGCCTGTCGACGCCCTGGCCGGCAACTTCTCGCTCTGCCCGCCGACCCTGGCCCAGCACGCCGGGATCGCGGCGTTGAGCCCGCTCGGGATGGCCGCGGCACGACAGAACGTCACCGGCTACGCGGCAGCGCGGGACCTGCTGCTGGAGCGGCTGCCCGAACTGGGCTGGACTCGGGTCGCCCCGGCCGATGGCGCCTTCTACCTGTATGCCGACGTGTCGGCCAGTGGGCTGGACTCGGTCACCTGGTGCGCGCGACTGCTCGACGAGGCGGGTGTCGCACTGACCCCCGGCACCGACTTCGATCCGATCGACGGGCACCGGTCCGTGCGGCTGTCCTTCGCATCCCCCGTCGACGTGGTCCGCGAGGCGGTCGACCGGATCATCACGTGGCAGGAGGGCCTGGGCCCGGCTCGGCCCCACTAGTGTCGTGCGTCCTTTGTCCCTTGCCATTGGTTCGGTGCTGAGTCGCCGTCTCCAGGTCAGCGGATCAGGGTGGTCTCGGTGGTCTGGTCCAGCGTGGTCACGACGAGGTCGCTCTTGAGACCGGTGCCCTTCACGTAGGCCATGCGGGTGCCGTCGGGTGAGAGGACGGCCCCGTTGATGTCGGGGAGGAGGATGTCCCGGTTGGTGCCGTCGGCGTCCGTGATGCAGGTGCCCTCGTTGCAATCGACCAGGATCCTGCCGTCGGCGGTCCACTGCGGGGCGCCGTAGTTCGGGCCGGGCAGCGCCGTGCGCCCGGTGCCGTCGACGTTGATCACCCAGTAGCCCTCTGCGTGATCCCCCGCGGGGTCGGGCTGGGCCCGGTACACGATCCGGGTGCCGTCCGGCGACCAGTCCGGGGCGTCCCCCCACTCGGTGACCTGGCGCAGGTCGGTGCCGTCTGCACTGATGATCCAGATCCCTTCTGACCCGTCGCCCTGGGGCGCGCCGGCGAACACGATCTGGGTCCCGTCGGGTGACCAGGAGCAGGCGTCGTCCCAATTCCCGTCGTGAGCATCGGCCGGGCGGACCTTCCTCGGGTTGCGCCCGTCGGCATCCATGAGCCACAGGTCACCGCCGTCGAAGAAGCCCGCGACGTAGCAGATCGTGGTGCCGTCCGGTGACCAGGCCGGCGCGGAGCCGATGGCGCTGAGTTGGGTCGGCTCGGCGGACCCGTCGGCGTTGACCACCCAGATCCCGTCCTCGACGTAGTTGCCCCGCGTGTGGGCGTAGGCGATCCGCGTGCTGTCCGGGGTCCAGGCCAGTCTGGCGGACGTAGGGGTCATGGGGCATCTGGATCGCCGCCATCCAGAACCCCGCGATCGCCAGCACGGACAGGACCGAGCCGAGCACCGCAGTGCGCCGCCGGTGCGACCTGCGGCCCAGGAACCCGGTCACCAGGCCAGCCACGGGTGCGAGCAGCGCTGTGAGCACCGCGACGTCCTCGACAGCCCCCGCGCCCAGCAGGCCGTCCAACCAGAACGTCAGGGTCACCACCACGACCAGGGCCGCCGCGAGCAGCCCGAGCGCCGCCAGGGCCACCGAGGCGCGGGCGCAGGTCCCTCGCCAGCTCGGCTCAACCTCCGGCCGCAGCTGCTCAGCCGGTCCCGCCAGATCCGCTGTCGACATCGCCCGCGCCGCCCGCGCTGCCCGCGGGGTACCTCACATCCATCGCACCCACGTGACGCCGGCGACTCCCTCCTCAGCTCCAGCCTCGGCCGGCGTGACCCCGGTCACCAGAGTCCAACGTCACCCTGTGGCTGCGCCGCCCAGCTGCTCGCGGATGAAGGCCTCGATCGCATCGACCATCTGGTCCAGGCCGGGCTCCTCGATGGGGTAGTGGCTCGCTCCCTCGAGGATCACGGTGCTCACCGGTACTCGTCCGATCCGGCTGAGGAAGAGCTCGCTCAGGTGCATCGGCGTCCAGCGGTCCTCGCCCGGTTGGGTCAGCAGGATCGGGCAGACCTCGAAATCCTCAGCTTCCACGGCGGGCCGGTAGTTGATGTAGGTGTCCAGGAAGGTCATGGTCATGGCATTCCCCGCGGACGTGCGGTCGCGCATGCAGGCCTTGAGTGCCTCCGTGTCGTTGACGAGCGTGTGCATCTTGCTGGCCACCCGCATTGGCATCCGCACCCCTGATAGCGGGGTCCTGGCCGCGAACTGGACGACCGGGGCTCCCAGCCGCGACATCGCCCGGTTCAGCGCGGTCTCGTCGGCCACCTGCTGGACTGACTGGTCGAGGAAGCACATGCCGACCACGCCGGCCACCTGGCCCGTCGCCGCGGCGACCTGGTAGGCGAGCATCCCCCCGGCGCTCAGGCCGTACAGGATGATGGGCCGATCGTCCCTGGCCAGCTCCACGGACACGAGGTCGATGCCGGCCTGGACCCAGTCGTCGTAGCGGACCCGGGCACCGGGGGCGACGCGGGTCACGCCGTACTCGGGCAGGTCGATCGCGATGATCTCGAACCCCCTGCGGTGCAGTGGCGCCCCGAGGATCGTGGACAGCATCCGCCCATTGGTCCCCACACCGTGGAAGAGGATCACCTTGGCCGGGGCGTCAGCGTTGCGGTAGCAGTCGAGGTGCACCTCGTGACCGGCCCACGGCCACCACTCCTCTGCCGGTTCCTCGCCCGCGCCGAGCTGGTACGCCTTGCGGGAGGAAGGCCTGGATCTCGCGCCAGGCGCTCTGCGTCGCATACGACATGGAGGTGCACCGTCCGTTCCGAGTGGCGTGCAGGTACCTGACGCTATTGCCTCCGTCGCCGTCATGTGGGGCGCGGGGCGTTGCCAGGCCATCGCCGGACCTCAGGTGGACCCGCGATCGGTCAGGCGCGGACCTCCACCGTCGAGGGACCGTCAGGTCGGACCCGGCGCACGGTCAGCCGCTCAGCGATGCGCTCCTTGAGCTCGGGCACGTGGCTGACGATCCCGATGACCCGGCCATTGCCCCGAAGGTCGTCGATGACGGCCATCACGTCGTCCAGGGTGTCCGGGTCGAGGCTGCCGAAGCCCTCATCGATGAACAGGGTGTCCAGCTGGGCTCCTCCGGCCTGGGCCACGACGACATCGGCCAGGCCCAGCGCCAGAGCCAGCGAGGTGTAGAACGTCTCGCCCCCGGACAGGGTCCCGGGGCTGCGCTCGCGGCCGGTGTGCCGATCGAGGACCGCCAGCCCGAGCCCGACGCGGGCGTCCTTGCGGGCGGCCTCGTCGATGCGCAGCAGCTCGTACTTGCCCGCCGACATGGATTCCAGGCGCACGTTGGCGGCCGTCACCACCTGCTCGAACCAGTACCGCAGCACGAAGGTCACCAGGCTCATGCGCGGCGATCCGGCCATCCCCCGGGCGTACAGGTCCAGGGCGACGAGCTCCTCCCCGGAGGCCGCCAGGTCGGCACGCCCGGCGGCGCTGGCCCGGACCTCGGACAGGCGCTCGGTGAACCGCTCGCGCTGGCGCCGTGCGACGGTCGCCTCATCGTGGGCCGTCCGGGCAGCCAGCTCGACCCGCTGCAGTTCAGCGGTCGCGAGGGCCACTGCCTCGGCGGCCCGTTCCGGGTCGACCCCTGCGACGGCCCGCAGCTCGGCCGAGTCCAACTGGCTGCGGGCTGTGGCCACGGACGCCTCCCACTCGGCGACGGCCCGCTCCAGGCGCTCAAGGTCCGCGGATGCGAGCAGCGCGGACCGGGCATCGGCCAGGTCGACGAAGCCGGCCCGCGTCGCCTCCCCGTCCGCCCGATCGACGGCTGATGCCACGTCCGCGAGCCCCCGGGACAGGTCGAGCACTGAGGCCGACAGCGACTCCAACGACGCCGCGCAGGACACGAGGGCCGCGGCCCGCTCGCGGACGCTGCCGTACACCTCGCGACCGGCGGCGACCTGCGCCTCCCGTGCCTCGAGGTCGGCGACCGTGTGGGCTGCCTGAGCGTGTGCACCCGCCAGGGCCTCGGCCAGGGCGATGAGCTCTGCGCCGATCTCGGCCTGCTCCGCGCTCAGGTCGGTGACGCGGGCCTCCAGCTCCGGGACAGCGGCCCGCGCGAGCTCCCCGGTGGCCACCTCGGCGTTGGCCTGGTCGATCCGGGTCTGCCACTGCTCGATGGACATGCCTCCGGCCGTGCGGGTCGCGTGATCGAGGTCCGCTTCCGCACGGGCCAGGCCCACCTCAGCCTCGTCAAGGACCAGCCGGCACTCGTCACGATGGGCCACGGCGCGCCGGACCTGCTCCTCGGACACCCCGGCCGCCACCCCACGGGCGGGGGCCGGGTGCTCGGGCGAGCCACAGACCAGGCACGGGTCCCCGGAGACCAGTCGCGCGGCGAGCTCACCGCGGACGTCGGCCAGCCGCTGGTCGACGAGCAGCGTGTGGTGGTCCTCAGCCTCCTCGTAGGCCCGACGCGCGGCTCTCCGGCTGGAGCGTCTTTCGTCCACGGCGGCGCTGAGTTCGGGGATCCGACGCGCGGCGTCCGCCTGTCCCGCGATCGCCTCCAGGACTGCACGCGCTGAAGCGACACCCAGCGCGGCGTGCTGGGCGGTAGCGAGGGCCGCGCGCGCCCCGGCGAGCTCCTCGGGGATCTCCGACGCCCGCACCTGTGTCTTCGCGACCGCTGCCTGGAGCTCCTGCGCGCGTGACTGGTGCCGTTCGAGGAGAGCCCGACCCTCGGCAAGCCCATCCTCGATCACGACCAGGTGCGCCAGCTCCCCCGCCGTGGTGCGGGCGGCGGCGGCCCGCCGTGCCAACTCCTGCCATCCCTCACCGGCCAGGTGCGCGGAGTCGGCGACCTCGCCCGATCCGGCTGCGACAACCGCTGCCCGCAGGATCGTGACCTGCTCGGTGGCCCCATCCACGAGCTCGACGAGGGGTCGCACCGGGATCGCCCGACGCGCACGCTCCACACGCTCGCACCGTGTCTCATGGTCTGCGCGCTGCTCCTCAGCCGCCACCAACGACGCCTCCAGAAGGGCTCGCTGCTCGAGCCTGCCAGCGACGCCCTGAGCGTCGGCCAGCACCCCCCGCACCGCGACCTCAGCTGCGTCGGCAAGGTTTGCAGCCTGCCCGGCCGCCTGGGCCTGCCCTGCCAGGTGCGCGTCCAACTCCTCCAGGGTCTCGAGCCGCTGGGCCACCGGGAGCTCCGCGAGCCCGGCATGCTCATCGGGCTCCATCCCCGCGGCCTCGCACGCGGCCGACACCCGCGCGCGCAGGTCGGCATCGGCGCCCTGCACCGCTCGGTTCGCCTCCTGGGCACGCGCCTGCAGGGAGTCGGTGATGCACCGGAAGAACTGGGTGCCGAAGAGCTTGCCCAGCACCTCGCGTCGCTCGTCGTCACCGGCCCGCAGGAAGGTCGCGAACTCCCCCTGCGGCAGCAGCACCACCTGGCGGAACTGCTCGCGGGTGAGTCCCAGGAGCTCGCCGACGATGCTGCCGACCTCGTCCTTGGCGTGTGAACGACTCACCCAGCCGCTCACGTCCAGACGCTCGAGGTGGACGCTGGCCTTCTCCTTCGTGACGCCGGTGCCCCGCCTCTTGGGCCGGGTGTACTCGGGGGATCGCGTGATCCGGTGCCGTCCGCCGCGCACGGAGAACTCCAGCGTGACCTCGGGGCGGTCATCCGGGCCGGCGAAGTCCGAGCGCAACCGCGCGAGGTCGCCGGAGTCACTTGCGAGGCCGCCGTACAGCGCGAACGTCAGGGCATCGAGGATCGTGGACTTGCCGACACCGGTCGGCCCCTCGAAGAGGAACAACCCGCCGGCTCCGAGGCGGTCGAAGTCGATGACCTGCTCGTCGGCGAACGGGCCGACGGCGTGCAGGCGCAGGGTGTGCAGTCGCATCAGGCCGACGCCTCCACCCGCTGGGCCGCGAGGACGACCTCGGCCAGCACCGCACGCTGCACGGGGCTCGGAGGACCCCCGGACACGGCCGTCACGAACTCCGTACAGATCTCGACCGGATCACTGGCCTCCGATCATCCGGGTGAGGCCCATGGGCGCACCATCCCGCTCGGGGGCGAACTCGAGGACGAGAGTGTGCGGCCAGGAGGCCCGAAGCTGCTCCATCGGATTGGCCACGCGGCCCGGATCGGTCAGGACCACCTTGACCCAGGCCTCAGCGAGGCCAGCCAGATCGTCCTGGGCCCGGTCGAGGAGGTCGGCAAGCCGACCCGTGACCTGGACCAGCGGCCGTGGCACCGGCGCCGGGACCCGCCGGGTGGCCACGACTCCCGCCGCATCGATGTCGACGAGGGTGACCGACTTGGTGTGGTCCCGCTCGGAGAACGAGAACGCCAGCGGCGACCCGCTGTACTCGACCACCGTCGACGACCCGGCCAGGCGAACCACCTGCGGCCCGTGCAGGTGACCGAGCGCCACATAGCTGACCCCGTCGAACACCTCGGCCGGGGTGTCACCGACGCCGCCGACGCGGATCTCGCGCTCGGACTCGCAGGCCGAGCCACCGGTGACGAACGCATGCGCCATCACCACCACGCGCTGGAGGCCCCGTGCCCGGGCATCGATCCGGATCCGCTCGACGAGCACGCCGAGGACTGCGGCGTGCGACCGCTCCACCTCCAGCTGCGCCACGACAGCATCAGGCAGGACGAACGGGATGCCGTACACGCCCACCTCACCCGCCTCGTCGGACAGCAGGACCGGATCGGTGACCTGCTCGATGGAGGTGCGCAGGTGGATCCCGGCCTCGGCGAGGACCTCGCCGGCGTACTGGAGACGAACGGCGCTGTCGTGGTTGCCGCTGGAGATGACCAGGGGGATCCGGGTTCGCGCGAACGCCGCGAGGGTCCGGTCCATGAGGGCGATGGCATCGGCGCCGGGCTGGGCGCGGTCGTAGACGTCGCCGCTGACGAGCACCGCGTCGACCCGTTCCGAGGCCGCGAGCTGCAGCAGCCACTCGAGGAAGGCAGCCTGCTCGGCCAGCAGCTCCGCGCCATGCAGGCGGCGGCCCAGGTGCCAGTCGGAGGTGTGCAGGAATCGCATGCCGACACCCTGACATGGGGGTCTGACACAACGGCCGCACGTGCCTGCGGAGCGGCCCGGTGTCGCGCGGCAGCAGCGCCCCGACCCGCCCGGCCGAGCACGCGACAGGTCCCTGTCCGAGCCTCCGGCTACGCTCCGGGACGGAGGTGCCCATGACCCACGCCAGCTTCGAGCAGCGGCGGATCCGCGCTGCCCGGATGACCAGCCTGCTGCTCGACGATCGCCCGACCGCCGGCCGGTCGGTCGCCGGCGTCGTCGAGTGGTTCGGGGCCATGCAGGGCCAGGACCTCGCGAGCGTGACGTGGTCGCTCGGCCTGCGCACGGGCAGCACGCGCGACGAGGTCACCGCCGCATTCGAGTCGGGGGAGATCCTGCGCACATGGCCCATGCGGGGCACGCTGCACGTGGTGCCGGGCCGGGATGCGCGCTGGATGCTCCAGCACCTCGGTGCCCGCGCACTGCGCGGTGCCGAAGCCCGCCGGCAGTTCCTCGGGCTCGCCGAGGAGGACGCCGACCGGGCCGCCGCACATCCTCGCGCGAGGCCCTGGCCGGCGGCCCTGGTGATGACGCGCGCCGAGTGCGTGGCCGTCCTCGAGGCCGCCGGGATCCCCAGCGCCGGACAGCGCGCCTACCACCTGCTCTGGTACGCCAGCCAGAAGGGCGTCACCTGCGTGGGGCCACAACGCGGCAAGGAGCAGACCTTCGTGCTGCTCGACGAGTTCGCCCCGCGCGGCCCGGATCTCGATCGGCCCGCGGCCCTGTCCACGATCGCCGAGCGCTTCGTGCGCAGCCACGCCCCGGTCAGCGCGCACGACCTGGCGCGCTGGGCCGACATCACCGTGACCGACGCCCGTTCGGGGCTGGCTGCGGCCGAGGGGGTCATCCCGCGCACGATCGATGGGCGCGACCTGTTCGTCACCGAGGCCCTGCTCGACACCGAGGCCGTGCTCGACGCCGACGCCGCATGGGCGCCGGCACGGACGGCGACGACCGTGGAACTCCGGACCGTGATCCCGCTGCGGCACTGCCCGCCCGCGCCCTGCCCGGGTTCGACGAGTTCGTCCTGGGCTACCGGGACCGCACGGCCCAGCTCGACGCCGACCACGAGAAGCTGGTGGTCCCCGGTGGCAACGGGGTGTTCGCGAACACGCTCGTCGTGGACGGCCGGGTCGTGGGCACGTGGAAGCGCCGCGAGCTGGCGCGCACCGTCGAGATCGTCGCGACGCCCTTCGCCCGGATCGCCGCCCTCCAGCAGCGCCGGCTTGCGGAGTCCCTCGAGGAGTTCGCGGCATTCGTCGGCAAGCCCAGCAGGATCACGTGGGCCGACGACACGCCCATGTCCTCCGACTGATCCGTTCCCCTGGATGACCGCCTGGTCCACCGAACCTGAGGGATCCCCGGGGAGGGAATCGGGTCCGGGCCGGCACCTCAACGCGCCTGCGACATCAGGTCGCCGAGGCGGGCGAGCCGCTCGGGCATCGTGCGCACGTCAGCGGGCTCCGGGGCGCCGGACTCGACCTCCGCCCAGGTCAGCGGCGTGGCGACGTACGGATGCGCCCGCCCCCGCGGCGAGTAGGGCGTGATGGTGGTGCGCGCGGCGAGGTTCTGCCCGACATCCACGAAGACGCGGCCCGGCCTGCGGTCCTTGGCCATCTTCAACTCCACCAGCCCCGGCAGCGCAGTGGCAAGCGCCTCAGCCATCGTGCGCGCCAGGTCCACTGCGTCACTGCTGGGGACGGGCCGGGGAAGCGGGACGTAGACGTGCAGCCCCTTGGAGCCGCTGGCCACCGGGACCGCGCTGAAGCCCGCGCCCCCAAGGATCTCGCGAGCGACGAGCGCCACCTCGGCGCACTCCGCGAGCCCGGCCGGGGCCCCGGGGTCGAGGTCCAGCACCATCCTGTCAGCCGGCCCGGGCGTCCCGTGCAGGCCGAACTTGCGCCCGATCCGCCACTGCGGCGCATGGAACTCCAGGGTCCCCTGCTGGACGAACCACACGAGCGCGGCCGCATCCTCAGGCGTCCCGGCGAGCAGGGGATGGTCGATGTAGCCGGAGTAGTCATCGCCTGAGCGTCGTAGGTGCACATGCCCCATCCAGTCGGGAGTCCCGGGCCGCACAGCCTTCTCGAAGAAGTCGGGCCGGTCGACGCCGTCGGGCCAGCGGCGGCGGGTGATCGGCCGGTTCGCCAGCTGGGCGAGCATCGGGGTGCTCACAGCGAGGATGTAGGCGAACACCTCAGCCTTGGTCGTCCCGGACTCCGGGTACAGGACCTTGTCGAGGTTGGTCAGGCGCAGCCGCCGACCGGCGACGACGGTCGGGACGGGATCGGAGCCGGCGGGGCTCACCACGTGCTCCCGGGGAGGTCCGTGGGGGTGAGGTCGGGTCGCATCCGGGCCAGCGTGGGCTGCCGCAACGATCCGGACTCCGTGCGCCCGAGGTGGCGGACCTCGGCCACCAGCAGCGGCTCGACCCAGGTGAGCCGGTCGCCGAACCGGCGCAGGACGCCCAGGGCGCCTGGGCTGAATTGCACCGCGGGATCGGGTTCACCACGGGCGATGCCACCGAGCACCTCGACGAGCGCCGTGGACAGCCGGTCGGTCATGCCACTGCCCACGGTTCCCAGGAACTCCCCCGTCGGACCGGTGACGGCCAGCGAGGCGACGCCGCCGCCGGACTCCGCGCGGACCCACCCCACGACCACCACGTCGGTGAGCGTCCGGTGGGGCAGCTTGACCCAGTCCCGGCTGCGCACCCCGCACTCGTAACGGCTGCCCTCGCGCTTGGCCATCACCCCCTCGAGGCCCTGCTCCCGGGTCGCCTCGAGCAGTGCGTCCCCGTCGGCGAACACGGCCGACGGCAGCCATGCCCCGTCGGTGAGTGCGGACAGGTCGAGGGAGTCCAGCAGCGACCGGCGCTGATCCAGGGGCTCGCCCCGGACGTCCCTGCCGGCCCAGGCCAGGACGTCGAACACCACGAGGCGCACGGCCGCCCCGCCGCGCAGGGCGCCCGGGAACGATGGCCGTCCGTCCGGGTCGAACAGAACGCATTCACCGTCGAGGATGGCCGGTGCCATCAGGGGTGCCAGGGCCGCTCCCACCGCGGGCGCGACGATGGCGGGATACCTCCCGGCAAGGTCCCCGCCGCTTCGGCTGCGCAGGGCGATCGCACCGTCCGGCCGCACGAGGGCCAGGGCGCGCACGCCGTCCCACTTCACCTCGAAGCTCCACCCCGGGCGCGACGGCGGGGCGACCGGCTCGGGAGGGCCGGTCGCGAGCATTGGGGCAGCCGCGACCCACAGGTCCGCGATCGTCCCGGCGCCCGCCACGGGACCATGATGGCCGCGCGGCGGGCCCATCGCCCTGCTTCCCGGCCCCGACTGCTCCACAATGACCGGATGCGCGCCATGTGGAGTGGGAACGTCGCCTTCGGGTTGGTGCACATCCCGGTGAAGATGTACGCCGCCACCGAGGACCGGGACGTGAAGTTCCACCAGGTCCACATCGCCGACGGCGGACGCATCAAGTACCAGCGGCAGTGCCAGACCTGCGAGCAGACCGTCACGTTCGCCGAGATCGGCAAGGGCTACGAGGACGAGACCGGGCGGCGGGTCATCGTCTCCGAGGAGGAGCTCGACGGGCTGCAGGTGCCGCACGGCCGCGACCTGGAGATCATCGAGTTCGCCCCGGCCCAGCAGATCGACCCGCTGCACTTCGACAAGGCCTACTACCTCGAGCCGGCGACGGGCGCTGCCAAGCCCTACGTCCTGCTGCGCAGGGCCCTGCAGGAGACCGACCGGACGGCCGTGATCCTGATGACCATGCGCAAGCGCACCCGGCTGGGGCTGCTGCGCGTCCGCGACGACGTCCTGGTGCTCCAGACCCTGCTGTGGCCCGACGAGGTCCGGGTCCCGGACTTCGAGGGGATCGCCGACGAGGACATCACCGTCCGGCCCCAGGAGCTGGCCATGGCCGGATCGCTGGTGGAGAGCCTCAGCGCGGACTTCGACGCAGGTGCCTACACCGACGAGTACCGCCAGGCAGTCCTGGACCTGGTCACGCAGAAGCTCGCCGGCGAGGACGTGATCCTGCCCCGCAGCCCGGAGGCCGCCGACGACTCCGGGACGGTCATCGACCTGATGGCCGCCCTGCAGGAGTCCGTGCGCCGAACCCAGGCCGCTCGGGCAGCAAGCGGCGCGCCGGAGGCGGACGCCGCCCCAGCCAAGGCAACCAAGGCCAGAAAGGCAAGGAAGGCCTGACCCCCCGCCAACTGGCCCGCTGGTCCCGCCCGCCAGCCCCGCCCAGCCCGCGCAGTTGGTCCGGATTCCCGACCATTCGCGCTCGGGAATCCGGATCAACCCGGAAGTGAGCCGCGCGAAAGCGGACCGAACGGGCTGAAAGGGTCGGATGGCGCGGGTCGGGTCACCTCGGCCTGGTGGCTTGGAGGGTGTAGCTGGCGGGGAGGCGCTCGGGGCGGTCGATGAGGCGGAGCTCGCCGCCGCCGATCGGCTCCATGAGGCCGGGCAGTCCGTCCCACGGGATGCTGTCGTGCTCCATCAGCCCGGTGATCTCCAGGCCCTGGTCCAGCAGGGCGGTCACGATCTCACCGAGTCCGTGGTTCCACTCGTAGCTGACGTTGTGCTGGAACTCCACGTCGGTGCTCACGTAGGTACCGCCCTCCTCCCAGCGGGTGGGGTCGGGCCGCTCGAAGTACGGGTGCTCCACCCGCAGGGATCGCGACTCACCCGGGTCAGCCAGCGCCCAGAGCATTGGGTGCCCCTCGCGCAGGAACAGCCGGCCGCCGGGGGCCAGCAGGTCTGAGACGACACCGGCCCACCGGCGGATATCGGGGATCCAGCACAGGGCCCCGATCCCGGTGAACACGAGGTCGAACGCACCCCGCTCGAGGACGTCGGCGGCCGCGTACACGTCGGACACCACGAACTGTGCCGGCGTCCCGCACCGCTCGGCCAGCTCCCGCGCATGCTCGATGGCCACTGGTGAGAAGTCCAGCCCGGTCATCCGGGCGCCGAGGCGGGCAAGGGACAGCGTGTCGGTCCCGATGTGGCATTGCAGGTGGACCCCACGCAGCCCGCCGACGTCGCCGAGCCGCGGCAGGTCGAACCGCACGACGTCCGAGATGTACCGGGGATCAGCCACGAAGTCGTCGAGGTGGTAGTCCGGGGAGGCGGCATGGGCCGGCGCCCGCTCGTCCCAGGCCGCGAGGTTCTCGGCGGCGAGCTCATCACGGGCGGCGTCCTGCGCGGAGCCGTCCATCGCGGAGCCGTCCATCCTCGGGGTGTCCAGCGGCGGGGTGTCCATCGGGTCATTCAACCCCGATATCGCCTGGGTGGGTGACAATCAGGTCCCATCACACGAGGGGAACCGCGTTGAGCAGCCGCACCACGACGCCGGGCACGGGGCGGATCGTCCGGCGTGCCCCGAGCCCGGCTGGGCGTCACCGCTCGGCGAGGTCGGAGGTCCGGCGTCGGCGGCTGGGTTGCCTGGGGTCCGTGATGGTCAGCCTCGTCGTGTTCCTCGGGCTCGGCTTCGCGATCATGACCGGCGCCAGCTCGCTGGGTGGCACCCTCACCCAGCCGATCGAGGGCGGACCGGCGGACATCTCAGGGACTCCCGAGGTCGAGGCCGTCGCCTGGCAGGGTGACCAACCCACCTACGGGGTGGACCTCTCCTTCCCCCAGTGCGGCCGGACGTTCAAGGACATGGACAACGGCTACGCGATCATCGGCCTCGATGGCGGCATGCCCGACAGGCCGAACCCGTGCTTCGCCGCACAGTGGCGCTTCGCCGCACGTCAGGCCGGCGCGGCCGTCTACGTGAACACCGCCGACAACAACACCGGCGACCCGCTGAAGGTCGGTCGCAAGGCAGCCAGGGGCGATCTCGAGGCGCTGGCGGCCCAGGGCGTGCCCACGGGCACCCCGATCTGGCTGGACGTCGAGCTGCCGGAGGTGTGGAAGGGATCCCAGGCCCGGCACCGTGCCGTGATCACCGAGCACCTCAGGGTCCTGGCCGAGGCCGGCTACCCGGTCGGCATCTACTCGGCCCCCGCCCTCTGGGAGGAGATCACCGGCGGTGCTGCCGTGGATGTGCCCACGTGGGTTGGGATCGGGACGGCCACCGCTGCGCGCGCGGCAGCGACGTGCGAGCGCGCCTCGTTCGGGGACCGCATGCCCGCGATCGTCCAGCGGATCGGGACGGGTAGCGACGGCAAGTCGCTGGACCGCAACCTGACGTGCCCCGGCACGGACCTCACCGGACTGGTGCGCCCGAGCTCCCCCTGATGCAGCAGAACCCCGGCCGACCAGCCCGGGGGTCTGGAGCCCACGGCCAGGCGGACACCGCAGCGGCCGACCCCGCCCAACGGCTCAGCGCACGTCAGTCGACCGCGGCAGGACCGCGGGGGCGATCCGGCACGAGTCCCCTTCGCCGGCAACCGACGCATGATGACCCACGCGCAGGTGGTCGTAGCGAGGTGACGATCGCGCCATGAGTCCATCGACGTACCAGCAGCTCGGGATGACGGTGACCCCTGCCTCATCGGCGGCGTCGAGGACGAACCGCGTGAGCCGGGAGGCGATCCCCCGCCCCTCGAACGCAGGTGCCGTGACCGTCCGGTAGATCTCCCACACCCCGTCGGACACTGCCAGCGATGCCCAGCCCACCTCGACGTCGCCCAGGGTTGCGACGTAGGAGATCTCGCTGACACGGCGAACGACCAGTTCCGGATCCGGCATGCCTCCACGGTAATCGCCCCGATCAGGAGCCGCACGCGAAGCCCGTCAGTCCAGCAGGCTCGCGATCCGCGCCGCCAGCTCCGGGGGCACCACCGAGTCCGGGTCGGGCTCCATGCTGATCGCGGTTCGGGTGGCGACGAGCGACGCGTACAGCGGAGGGCACGTCCGGCATCCGGCGAGGTGCGATTCCAGGGCACGAGCGCCGGTCGGCGTCGAGCTCGCCGTCCAAGTAGTCGCTGACCTGCGAGCGAGCCTCCCAGCACCTCATCGGGATCCCTGTCCTGATCGGCGCAGCGGCGGCGTCCGCCAGCTGCGTCACGAGCATCATCCGCCCGCGACGGATGCGCTGCTTCGCGCCCGGCAGCCCGACGCCCATGGCCTCGGCGACCTCCGCGGAGGTCAGCCCCTGGGCATCGTGCAGCACCACGGCCGTGCGGTAGATCGCCGGCATGTGGGCCAGTGCGTCGAGCAGGTCGTCGCGCTCCTCGGCGCGCTGGACGACCACCGAGGCATCGACCGTGTAGTCATCGTCACGCCATCGGGTCTCGACCATCTCGACGATGTCGTCGCTGGGATCCTCGCGGCTGGCCCGCATCCGGTCCACCCAGAGGTTGTGCATGATCCGGCGCAACCAGGTCGCCAACGAGGACCGTCCGTCGAACGCGGCCGCCCTCTCCAGGGCCCGGACAACGGTGTCCTGGAGAAGGTCGGCCGCATCGTGCTCCGAGCCGGCGAGCATCCGCGCGTACGGGGCGAGCGCCAACGCCGCGGCGGGGAGCTCGGCGCGCAACTCAGCGGGGTCCACGGATCGCGAGCCTAGTTGCCGGCGTCCCGCTCAGTTCCTGGCGACCGGGCAGGTGCTCATGCCGAACACCCGGTAGAGCGGGCAGAAGCCGACGGCGGCGGTGACGAGCAGGATCGCCCCGACCACCAGCAGCAGGACGAAGGCGACGCTGCCCGAGCCCATCGCGAATGCGCCCAGCAGGGCAGCGACGCCCACAACCGCGCGGATGATGCGATCGACGGTTCCGGTATTGGTCTTCATGGTTCCTCCTCAGGGTGCGCCCGAGTGGCGCTTCACATCTCAGACGGATGTGGGACGGTCAGGGATACCGGCTTCTGGTGTGACTGTCGTCACACCAGAAGCCCCCACGGCGACACGGGCGGCGCAAGAACGACATACCCGCATCAATGGGTTGCACCGGGGTCTAGAATGAGCACGTCAACCGACATTCCCTTACGAAAGGAATCCCCTCATGTGGGACTTCAACAGCACCAGCCTGTGGGACGCCCTGCTGTGGATGCTCGTCGTCTTCATCTGGATCGCGTTCATCTTCATCTGGATCCGCTGCGTCATCGACCTGTTCAGCGACACCACCCTCGGTGGCTTCGCCAAGTTCCTGTGGGCCGTCTGCTTCATCTTCTTCGCACCGCTCACCACGCTGGTCTACCTGATCGCCCGTGGCAAGAGCATGGGTGAGCGCCAGATGGCCGCCATGGCTGACGCGCAGGCCCAGCAGGAGAAGTACATCCAGGGCGTCGCCGCCAAGACCAAGACGCCGGCCGAGCAGATCGCCGACGCCAAGGGCCTTCTCGACTCCGGCGCCATCACCCAGGCGGAGTTCGACGCCCTGAAGGGCAAGGCTCTCGCCTCCTGATCAGCACCTCCTTCAACGGCCCGGGACGCACATGTCCCGGGCCGTTGTGCGTGCCCCGAGTGGCATCCGTTGCCGACGCGCCGACGATCCCGACCACCCCGCCGTTGCACGTGTCTACTTGACTAGACTCCCCGCATGCCAACTGCCAGCGGGGACCTCGACGCCCTGATCGACGCCGGGGAGGTCGCGTCCATCCTCGGGCTCGCGCACCGCAACAGCGTCTCGACCTACCGCAGCCGGTACGCCGACTTCCCCGCCGGACGCCCGGCCCCCGGTGGGGGTCGCAGCCGGTTGTGGACCCGCGAGGAGATCCTCGCCTGGCACGCGGCCTTCCGGGCCCGCCAGTCCGCGGCCAGCGACCAGCCGAGCGCCCGTCTCGAGGACCTCGTCGCTGCGACCACGCGACTTCTCGTGGCGCATCCCGGGCAGGAGATCAGCATCCGGCAGATCGCCGCCGAGGCGGGCGTCGCCCACTCGGACCTCTACCGGTACGCCACGTCCAAGGATCAGCTCGTCGACCTGGCGATCGTCCGCCTCGAGGAATCGGTCTCCACGGCGCTGCCCACCGACTACGACCTGCTGGTGGACAACCTCGAGAAGATCCTGGACGCGTCGCGCGCAGGCGCTGGCGGAATGCGTGTGCTGACCGACCGGGCCCTGCAGGGCAAGCTCGGCAAGCCGAACACGCCACTGCCGATCAACACCGTCGCCGAGGTCATCGCGCGCCATCGTGACCGGGAGGGCCTGTCGTCGTCAGTCGACCCGCGCGTGCTGTCGGCATGCATCGCGTCGATCAGCTGGGGCCTCAACGTCCTCGAGTCCCGGTGGCTCGAGTCACTTGAGCTCGACGAGATCCCGCACGACCAGGTGGCCACGATCATCCGGGCGATGCTCACGGCCTGAGGCGCTGGGGCCGTCCGGAGGGTCGGCCGGCGACGTGGGGTCGGGTCTGGCGTATCGACCAGAACGCGGAGGCGGGCCGGGCTGGCACCTAACCTCCCAGTCCCTGCACCCGCACGACGGACGGCACGTCCGGATCCGGAGCATCGCCACTGTCGATGACCTCGAGGTGCACGACGTCGTCGATGAGCACGTGGGCCCAGGTGCTGAGATCGGCGGTCGCGACGACGCCCGCGACCGGGTAGCCGCCCATCGTTCCGGCGTCGGGGCCGAGCAGCATCCAGTCGCCCGACGGCAGGACCTGCACGGCTCCGGGCAGGACGCCCAGCGAGGGCAGGTCGGACCCGGACCCCGCCACCTCGCCCGCCACCCGGCCCGCCGTGAGCCGCACGCCGATCCGGGAGGCCGCCAGGACGCGCACGTCGCAGGAGGAGATCTGAAGGTGCGGCCCCGGGACCACGCGCACCCCCGAGCGCCGTTCCGGAGCCCGGACGAAGTCCCCCGCCGTCCCCGACGTGGCGGTCCCTGCCAGCGGGAGCCGGTCGCCGATCCCCACCGGGGCCGGTCCGATCGGCCCGAGCAGGCAGGTGGAGCGCGACCCGAGCACGGGAGCGGGCTGGAACCCACCAGCCACGCTCAGATACGCCCGGCCCCCAGCGTGGACCTGCACCCGGCGCCTGCCGGCACGTCCAGGGCCGTCCAGGGTGCGGCCGGCCGGCCGTCGACCATCAGCGTCGCCTGCCCGGTCACCGCGCAGGTCATGGGCTGGTCCGGCACCACCTCGATGATCCCGACGATCTCGAGGGAGGCCTGCTCGGGTGCCCCGCCCACGAGGGCGGTTGCTGCCGCGTGCGCATGCCGGTCGAAGGCTCCCGAGACCGGCACCCCGCTGTCGACGTGGTGGCGCCCGCCGTCCTGGAACAGGGCCGACCCCGACAGCCCCACCACGAGCAGGCCAGCCATCAGGGCACCTCGACGAACGTGACACGGTCGCCGACCCGGAGCAGGGCCGGGTGCTCGGCGTTCTCGTCGAACAACTCGGCGGTGGTGGACCCGATGAGCTGCCACCCACCCGGGGTCGCCGACGGGTACACGGCACACATCTGGGCGGCCAGGGCAACGGACCCCCGGGGGACCCGGGGGCGCGGGTCCGCGCGACGTCCGACCCCGACGAAGAGCGGATCGGGGGTGGTCAGGTAGCCGAACCCCGGTGAGAAGCCGATCGCCGCCACTGTCCAGGTTGCCTGGCCATGGCGCCGCACGACCTCGGCGGACGGGAGCCGGAGCATCGCGGCCACGTCCGCGAGGTCGGGGCCGTCGTAGCGGGTGGGAAGGGTGTGGAACCGGGGAGCCACGAGGTCACCGTCGTCGAGGGGCGCAGTTCCGTCGCCGGCCCACCCGTCACCCGGGAAGACGGCGCGAACGTCGGGACCTCGGGGATCGGGTCGATCCGACGGGCGCTCGAAGGCCACCAGCACGCTGGCCAGCCCCGGGACGACGGTCACCTGGGGCCACTGCCGGCGCGCTCGGGCGGCCACGCGCAGCACCCACTCGGTATCCGGAGCCCCACTCCCGGATGGCTCGACCAGCAGCGCCCTGTCGCCGAACGGGCGGATCGAGACCGGCTCACCGCCGACTCCCCCGGCTCCACCGGCCCGGGGACCGGTCAGGATCCGATCCCGACCCCCGGAAGCCGCTGGCGACCCTCCTGCGGCAGCCGCAGGCGCCCCCTGCCCCACGTCCGCGGGCGCCAGCCCACCCGGATCCCAGCCGTGCGCCACCACCTGCCAGCCCTGCGCCTCCAGCGCCGCGCGAATCTCGCGCGCGGCCGCCACGGCCCCCGGAGTGTCCCCATGGACGCACAGCGACCGCACCTCGACCGCGATGCGAGGTCCGTCCACCGGGGTGACGTGGCCGCCCGCCAGGTCCAGGGCCTGCGCGACCATCGAGCCGGTGTCCCGGTGGACGGCGCGGGGCTCGCTGCGGGGCACGAGCTGCCCGGTGCTCAGGTACCCGCGGTCGGCGAACCCCTCGGGGATGACCACCATCCCCCGACCGGCTGCGACACGTGCCAGTTCCCCGCCCGGCTGGGTCATCAGGGCGATGCCGTGCCCGAGGACATGCTCGGCGCCGAGGACCGCGTCGGCCACGACCTGTGCGGCCACCGGGTCGTGGACCGCCTCGTTGTAGAGCGAGCCGTGGGCCTTGACGTGGGCCAGCGGAGCCCCGTGACGGGCAGCCTCGTGAGCCACCCCGATGATCTGCTCGACGAGGTCACCGACCAGGTGCGAGCGCGCCGACAGGTCGCGGTGGAGCACGCCGAGGTGCGAGGCCCGACCGAACCCGACCCGGTCCCGGTAGGACGGGTGCGCGCCGATGGCAACCCCGTGTCGAGCGGCCGCGGCGACGGCTCGCGCCAGCAGTGCTCCCCCGCCGGCATGCGCGCCCGTGGCGATGTTGGCCGACGTGACGATCGCCAGCAGCGCCTCGTCGTCGCCGACGCCCTCGCCGAGGTCGGCGTTCAGGTCGATCCGCATCCGACCCGGCCTCAGGACCGCGCCCACGGGCGGGAGCGCGCCCGGGCCGCGCCGACGTCCAGCGTGGGCATCTGGCATCCTCCCGCGAGCCCCCCTCGGGGCCGTCGCGCCCAGCATGGCCGTGCAGTGCCGGCCGGTCAACGTCCACGGCCGGGGGCTCGTGCCGCGCCGCCCGGATGTCAGATCGCCGCCCTAGAGTGATCCCGTGGCCGCCACCCAGCAGACCCATGACCCGAACACGCATCCTGCGCAGGCGGGCGTGTCCTCCTGGGTGCGGCGTGCGCATGAGGGTGCGGCCGTCGGGGCGGCACTGATCGGCACCGACGGAACCCTGCTGTGGGTGAATCGGGCAATGCTCGACCTCGTCGGGTTCCCCGAGGCCGAGCTGGTCGGCCAGTCCGTCGCCGAGTTGGTGCATGAGTCCGACCGGGAGCGGATGGCTGACGCCCTGGCGGCCCTCGGCGACCAGCCGATCTCCATGGCCCGGGTCCAGGGCCCGACCCCCGGGAGCTGGCTGCATGTGTCGCTGAGCCTGCTGTCCGCCGAGGGCGACCGGGGGCCGGAGATCCTCGCCCAAGCGGTCGACGTGACGAGCTCGGTGCAGACGCAGGTCTCGCTCGAGGTGATGAGCGAGAACGTCCTTGACGTCGTGACCCTCATCGACGATGCAGGTCGGATCACGTGGGCCTCGCCCTCGGTCCGGGCCGTCCTGGGTCCGGAGTCCGACTCCGCCGAGATCATCGGGCGCGAGATCACCAGGCTGATCGCCCACGAGGACCTCCAGGGGTTCGCCGACGCGCTGGCCGGCTCGGAGCCGGGCCAGGAGGCGACCACGCGCACCGTCCGGTTCCGCTCGAGCTCCGGTGCCTACCGCTACATGTCCGTCACCGCCCGCCCGGTTGCGGACACCGGGACTGGGCGGCGCACCGCCATCGCCATGCGCGACGTGACCGAGGAGCTGCGGGCCAAGCGAGAGCTCGCGCGCAGCGAGGAGCAGTTCCGGATGGCCATGCTCGGCGCGCCCGAGGGCATGGCCGTCACCGACTCCCAGGACCGGATCGTGCAGGTCAACCCGGCACTGTGCGAGCTGCTGGGGACGTCGAGCCAGGCACTGATCGGTCACCGGTTCCGGGAGTACATCCCCGAGGAGGAGCGCGAGCAGGTCGACCAGTGGCGTGAGCGCCTGCTCTGGGGCAACATCGCCATCGAGCGATGCCAGCACCGACTGACCAGCCTCACGAGCGAGGTGTGGGTCGATCATTCGGTCGGGATCATGCGCGACGACCTCGGCAACCCGGCGCTGTTCGTCCACCAGTTCGCCGACCGGACCGCTGCCCGCCGGCTGGAGGCCGACCTGACGTACAAGGCCAGCCACGACCTGCAGACCGGGCTGGCCAACAAGGAGTCCCTCAAGACCCGCCTGGCCCAGCGCCTGGGGATGCCACCGGAGTCCGCGAGCACCGTGGGGGTGCTGTTCTGCGACATCGACAACCTGAAGCCGATCAACGACCGGTACGGCCACCTCGTCGGCGACGCCGTCATCTCCGCGGTCGCCAACCGCCTGGAGCGGGCTGTGCGTCGTCAGGACGAGGTCGCGCGATACGGCGGCGACGAGTTCTTCATCGTGCTCGACCACTGCAGCTCGATCGACGAGCTCGCGCTGGTCGCCCGCAACGTCCAGTCCGCCGCCAGCCATCCCGTCGAGACGTCCATGGGTGCCATCGACGTGAGCATCTCAGTCGGCGCCGTGCTGGCCGAGTCCACGGCCGAGACCGATGAGGCGCTGCGCCGCGCCGACGAGGCGCTGTACCGGGCGAAGCGCTCGGGCGGGAACCGGATCGGCGTCGAAGGGCTCACCGACTCCTGATCGCGGTCTCGGTGCGTGGGCACGGTTCATCATTCCGGCGAAATGTCGTGGAATACGATGAATCCGCCCTTGGAACGCCTCGTGACCTGCCATGTTGATGCCCGGGAATGTCGTGGCGGGTCATGTGCCATGCGCCCAATGCGTGATGATATGCCCGACATGTTGTGTTGGCGCACATGATCCATTACCGTGCGCCATGAAGCGATTACTCTCTGAGAGGAGAGCGAGATGGCCGGGATGCGGTCGAGCGCGTTGAACGCTCGGCATCCGGCCGTCTTCCGGACCGCCTGGTTCGGGAGCGTGATCGGCGGCTGCGGGGTCGCGCTGTTCGCGCTGGGCCAGTTGCCCAGGGACATCAACGAGCTCCGGGCCGAGGACGCGATCAAACCCCTGGTGATGATGGCCATCCTGGTGGTCGTCACGGAGCTGCGCCCCATCATGATGAATCGGTTCGAGGGTGACCCGATCTCGATCTCGCAGGCCTTCGTCTTCGCAACCCTGTACCTGTGGGGCCCCTGGCCGGCGCTGGTGCTGATGGCGGGGGCCACCCTCATGAGCGAGCTCCTCGGGCGCAAGGTCGCGTGGAAGCTGTTCTTCAACGTGGGCAACTACACGCTGTCCGTGCTCGCCGCCTGGGCGGTCCTGCGTCAGGGCGGATGGCCGACGACCGACGCCGGCGCGATCACGCCTCGGGATCTCGTGCTGGTCGCCCTGTCCTGGGTCGTCTACCACCTGGTGAATCTCGCGATCGTGGCCGGGCTCGCCGAGGGCCAGACCTGGTGGGAGTCCTTCACGGAGGACTTCTGGTTCTACACAGTCTCCACGTTCGCGGTCCTCACCCTGTCACCGCTCGTCGCCGTCGTCGCGATCCATCCAGGTACGTGGGTCATCCTGCCCCTGCTGGTCCCCCCACTGCTCGCGGTGCACCTCACGGCGCAGATGTCCCAGGAGCGCGAGCAGCTGGCCGAGAAGCGAGCCCATGAGGCCCTCCACGACCAGCTCACGGGCCTGCCCAACCAGACCCTGCTGGCCGATCGGATCGAGGCCGGGCTCGCACGGACACCGCGCCGCGGGGAGCGGCTGGTCGTCCTGCTCCTCGACCTCGACTCGTTCAAGACCGTCAACGACGGTCTCGGTCATGGGATCGGCGATGCCCTGCTCCAGGACGTGGCCGAGAGGCTCACCCAGGTGATCCGGCCCGGCGACACGCTCTCCCGGTTCAGCGGTGACGAGTTCGCGATCGTCTGCGAGGGGATTCGCGATCCCGAGCTCGAGCTGCTGGTCGAGATGATCCGGCAGACCATCGCCCGGCCGTTCACGATCGCCACGCACGAGGTCACCCTGACCGCGAGCATCGGAGTCGCACCGGCCACCCCCGGGGCGAGCGCCCAGTCCCTGATCCGCGAGGCCGACTCGGCGATGTTCCGGGCCAAGAGCGCGGGGCGCGACCAGGCGGCGCACTTCCACCAGACGATGCTCGACCAGGCCACGGCCCGCCTCGACGACCAGCTGGGCCTGCGCCGCGCACTCGAGCGCAATGAGCTGCGCGCGCACTACCAACCGGTGGTGGACCTCACGACCGGCGAGGCCGTGGGCATGGAGGCCCTGGTTCGCTGGGAGCACCCGGAGCGTGGTCTGATCGGGCCGGACCAGTTCATCCCCCTGGCCGAGGACACCGGCCTGATCCTGCCGCTCGGTGCCTGGATGCTCGAGACCGCTCTCGGCCAGCTGCAGCACATGCGCCGTGAGATGCCCGAGGCTCGGGACCTGTGGATGGCAGTCAACCTGTCACCGCGGCAGCTGACGGATCCCGACCTCATCCACAAGGTCACCCGGGCCCTTGCCGAGACCGGGGTGCCCGCGGGGAACCTGCACCTGGAGATCACCGAGACCGCGGTGATGAGCTCCGTTGATGCCTCGACCTCGACACTGGACTCCCTGCGGCAGCTGGGTGTGCACCTGATCATCGACGACTTCGGCACCGGGTACTCATCGTTGGCGCGGCTCAAGAAGCTCCCCGTGACCGCGCTGAAGGTCGACCGTTCCTTCGTCGACGGACTCGGCCGGGACTCCTCCGACCTGTCGATCGTCGATGCCATCATCAACATGGCCGACTCGCTGGGGCTCGGGGTGATCGCCGAGGGCGTGGAGACCCGTGAGCAGCTCGAGATCCTGCAGTCCCTCGGTGCCACGATGGGCCAGGGCTACCTGTGGTCGAGGGCGCTGCCCGCCTCCGGCCTTGCCGACTGGCTGCAGGCGGTGCCGCTGCACGAGGAGCTCGCCGAGGTCCGCAACCTCCTGAGCGGCCGTCGCCGCTGAGAGGGTCCGGCTCGCTGGTCGCGTCTCCCTTTCACGGAGTGCGGATTCCGGAGTCTGAGGCCGATTGCTTCGCCGAGAGTGACGGGATTCGGCAACAAGTCGACGCAAACCACCCGTTCGGCGCAACCACTGACCTTCTGATATGTCCGCATTGCCTCGTACTCTGGGCGCGTGAGGTTGATCTCCGAGGATGGCGCCACCCGGCCGTCCCAACGCGGCGAGGCTGAGCTGTTCGAGCTCGCTGCGATCGGCATGGCCCTCACCTCGCTCGACGGCCGCTTCCTCGTGGTCAACCCACGGCTCTGCTCCCTGCTCGGCCACACCGCCGGCGACCTCGCCAGCTCAGGACTGTTCGACATCACGCACCCCGACGACTGGTCGAACGTCGCCAAGGCCCTGGCCGATCTCAGCCGCGACGAGGCGGAGTCGTTCACCCAGCGGCAGCGCTGCCTTGCCGCCGATGGGGCGCAGATCTGGGTCGACCTGACGGTCACCCCAACGCCGGGACGCGCGGGGCTGCCCATGCAGTTCCTGGCCCAGTTCACCGACGTCACCGCCGAGGTCGAGAACCTGCAGACGCTGCACGCATCTGCCAGGCACTTCCAGGTCCTCAGCGAGAACTCCACCGACGTCGTCGCGCAGACCGACCCGCAGGGACTGATCACCTGGGTCTCCCCGTCGGTCACGACCCTTCTGGGGTGGGAGACAGGGCTGCTGGCCGGGCGGGCCATCACCGCGTTCGTGGCCCGTCCCGACCTCGATCGGTTCACAGCGTCGCTGGCAGGCATCCGCCATGGCGAGGAGATCCACGACGAGGTGATCCGCTTCCGGTCCACCACTGGTGCCTACCGGTTCATGTCGGTGACCGCGCGGGCCCTGACCGTCGAGGGCGGGCTGGTCACCGGGATGGCCTTCGGCCTTCGCGACGTCACCGAGGAGCTGCGCGCGAAGCGGGAGCTGGCCCGCAGCGAGGAGCAGTTCCGGATGGCCATGCACGGCGCGCCGGAGGGGATGGCCGTCGCCGATGCCCACGACCGGATCGTGCAGGCCAACCCCGCCCTGTGCGAGCTCCTCGGCATCAGTGCCGACCGCCTGATCGGTCACCGCTTCCGCGAGTTCATCCCCGAGGACGAGCGCGAGCAGGTCGAGGACCTGCGCACCGAGCTGCACCTCGGCGAGCTCGAGACCGTGCGACTCGAGCATCGCCTCCTGTCCGCCCTGGGTGAGGTCTGGGTCGACCACGCCGTCGGGATCCTGCGCGACGAGGTCGGCAACCCCCAGTTGTTCGTCCACCAGTTCGCCGACCGGACCGAGACCCGCCGGATGCAGGCCGACCTGACGTTCCGCGCGACCCACGACATCCAGACCGGCCTGGCCAACCGCGCCAGCCTGCTCACCCGACTCGAGACCCGGCTCGGACTGACCCCCGCCCCGGCGGACCACATCGGCGTCCTCTGGTGCGACATCGACAACCTCAAGCAGATCAACGACCAGCTCGGCCACCGCATCGGCGATGTGGTCATCGCCGCGGTCGCCGACCGGCTCAAGGGCGCGGTCCGGCACAAGGACATCGTGGGCCGCATCGGTGGCGACGAGTTCGTGATCGTGCTCGACCAGTGCCCGGACGAGGAGACCCTGCTCTCTGTGGCCACCAACGTGCAGAAGGCTGCCAGCGGGCCGGTCAAGACCGACATCGGCAAGGTGAAGGTGACCGTGTCGCTCGGGGCGGTGCTCGCGGCCTCGACCACCGACACCGACGACGCCCTGTCCCGCGCCGACCATGCCCTGTACCGGGCGAAGCGGGCTGGCCGCGATCAGGTGGCGATCGAGCCGGTCGAGGTCGTCGACCCGCTCAACGCTGCCCTCGAGGACCCCGACGCGTCCGAGCAGGACGAGCAGGACGGGCACGCACCGGGCACCTCACAGGGCTGACGAGCGCGGGCACCCCGAGGGCTGAGGTCTCCTCGACGGCGGTCAGTCTCGCCCGTCGGATCGCCCATGTGGCGCGGCAACGGACCCCCGCTGAGACGAGCGTCACAGTTTCGCGGGCCCCGGTGATGGGCAGGAGGACAGGGCACGCCCGGATCCGGATGGCCGAACAGCCGCCGAAGAGGCCCCCATCGCGGCCTGTCAACGCCCCTCGCGGGCCAGTTGCCCGGGCTCCGCCGTCGTCCACAGGAAGGCTGCAGCCATGGGTCGCCACGACTCAACCGACTGCCCCGATACTCGAACGAACCAACGAAGCACCACCCCGGCACGCCGGGCCGGAGTGCTCACCGCCGCAATGTCCCTGGCCCTGCTCACCGCCACAGGTGCGGCCGTCGCCGCGCCTCAGAGCTCCCCTACCGCTCCCGTCGCCCTCGGCACGTACGGTGCCACAGCGGCTGCGCCGGCGCAGTTCAGCGCCAGCCCCGTCGCGCTCAGCGACCGCAAGGCTGCGGAACGGATCGTGCGGTCGTCGCGTTCGGCCACACGCGGGCCGGTCCCGACATCCGACGTGACGCCGGCGACGACTGACGCTCCGGCCGAGCCCGCGGCGGACGCCGCGCCGGAGCCCGACCCGGAGCCCGAGGTCGTGGGCTCGCGCTACACGGAGGTCGCGCTGAAGGTTCGCGAGACGCCCGATGCCGACGCTGATGTCGTGACAGTCATTGATGCAGCCGCCAAGGTGAAGATCACCGACGTCACCGAGGACGGCTTCCGCCAGATCATCTACAAGGACGAGCCGCGCTGGGTCACGGCCGAGTACTTGTCCAAGTCCAAGCCGAAGGCCTCCGCGTCCGGTGGACTGTCGTCCGCCGCGTGCGCCAGCGGCTCCGGCGTCGAGGGCGGCCTCGGGGCCAACGCGATCGCCGCGCACCGCGCGATCTGCGCCCGGTTCCCGCAGGTGACCGCCTACGGCGGCTACCGCGCAGGCTCGGCCAACCACTCGTCCGGGCGCGCGCTGGACGTGATGGTCAGTGGCGCAGCCGGCCAGGAGATCGCCAACTGGGCGCGCGCCAACGCCTCCGCCCTGGGCATCACCGAGGTCATCCACGCGCAGCGGATCTGGACCACGCAGCGGGCCGGCGACGGCTGGCGCGGCATGTCCGACCGTGGGTCGGCCACCGCCAACCACTACGACCACGTCCACCTGTCGTTCCGCTGAGGCACCGGGCCACGCGCCCGCACGCCGAGCCGCCCGGGCCCCGGAGTGTCCGGCGGTCTTCCGGTGCTACGGTCCCCGCCGTGAGGATCCTGGTCACGGGCATGTCCGGAACGGTCGCGCCGCGTTTCGCGTCGGTCGCGCAATCGGCCGGCCATGCGGTCACGTCGTGGGTGCGCAGCGACGTCTCCCCCGACGACAGCGGCGCCTGCCACCGGTTCCTCGAATCGCAGCATCCCGATGCGATCGTGCATGCGGCATTCGGGGCCGAATCGTGGTGCGGGCTCCTGGCCGGCTACGCGCGCGATGCGCGCATCCCGTTCGTCTTCACCTCAACGACCATGGTCTTCGCCCCGCGTCCCGATGGCCCGTACACGATCTCCTCGCCGCGCACCGCGACCGACGAGTACGGCGCCTACAAGATCCGCTGCGAGGACGCGATCTGGGCGGCCAACCCCGCAGCGATCGTCGCCCGCCTCGGGTACCAGATCGATCCGGATGGGCTCGGCAACAACATGGTCGCCCACACCGACGCCGAGCAGGCTGCGCAGGGATTCGTGCGAGCCAGCCGACGCTGGATCCCCGCGTGTGCCTTCCTGGACGACACGGCGGCCGCGCTGTTGTCGCTGGTCGCAGACCCCGAGCCGGGGCTGCACCACCTGGACGCCAACGCGCAGACAGCATGGACCCATGCGCGCATCCTGCGAAGCTTGGCCGACACACTCGATCGGCCATGGCGGATCGTCGAGACGGACGAGCCGGACCACGACCAGCGGCTGATCGACTCGGCCCGGATCGCCGGACTGGACACGCGTCTCACCTGACAGGATGGGCCGGTGCTCGTCCTCCTGCCTCCCAGCGAGGGCAAGACGGTCCCGGCCGAGGGTCCTGCTCTCGACCTCGCTGCCCTGTCGTTGCCCGCGCTGAACCCGGCGCGCCGGAAGGTTCTCAGCTCGCTTGTGAGCCTCTGCCGATCCACGCCGACGCCGGCGCTGGACGTGCTGGGTCTCAGCGCCGGCCAGGCCGGTGAGGTGCAGCGCAACAAGGGCCTCAGGAGGTCGCCGACGGCGCCCGCGTGGCAGGTCTACACCGGCGTGCTGTTCACCGCCCTGGACGTCGAGGGCGCCGACGCAGCCACCCGGGACCGGTTGACCGACTGGGTCCTGGTGTGGTCCGGCCTGTGGGGTGCGGTTCGCCTGACGGATCCCATCCCGGCCTATCGACTGTCGGGCGCAGTGACCCTGCCCGGCCCCGGTCGGCTGGCCTCCTTCTGGCGCAAGCCCCTGAGCAAGGCCCTGGCCGGGCCGACGCGCGACGGCCTCGTGCTGGACCTGCGCTCCGGCACCTATGCCGCGAGCTGGACCGGCCCGCCCGAGCGCACCGCCGTGATCCGGGTCATCCACGATCGGGGGGACCGCCGCATCGTCGCCAGCCATTTCAACAAGGCGACGAAGGGCCGACTGCTGAGGACGCTGGCGGAGTCGGGGGCCGATCCGCAGACCATCGACGAGCTTGTCGACGCGATCCGCGTGGTGGGGTTCCGGGTCGAGCCCGTCGTCGGGTCGGGGAGCGGGCTCCTCACGCCCTGCACGCTCGACGTGGTCGTCGAGCATCCGCTCCGGCGGCCCGGACCCTAGCCGACGGAAGCCCCGGCGCGCCGGTAGGCAGGGGTCGCGATGGCCAGGACGAGCGTGGCGGCGAGCAGCGAACCGAGGATCACCAGCGCCAGGGCCACGGCATCGCCGCCGAGCATCCCCACCAGGGGGCTGACCAGGCCCGCGACGCCGGCCTGGGTGGCACCGATCACTGCAGCGGCCGTGCCCGCGCGCTCGCCGTGGCGCCCAAGGGCGATCGCCGAGGCATTGCCGGCGATGAACCCGATCAGGAAGAGGATCACCCACAGGGACGCGAGGATCCCCGCCACTCCGCCAACGCCGCTGATGGCGAACCCCAACAGGGCGCCAGCCGCCACAAGGGTCAGGGGCAGGGCGACACGAACGATCCGCATGGGGACCACCCGGTGCACGATCGCGGCATTGACCTGGGCGCCGGCAACCAGGCCGAGGCCATTGATCGCGAACACGAGGGCGAACTGGTGAGCGGTGAGTCCGTAGTCGACCTGGAGCACGAACGGCGATCCGACCACGTAGCTGATGAGCGCCCCCATGGTCAGGCCCGGGATGACGGCGAGGGCGAGGAAGTGCCTGTCGCCCACCAGCGAGCGGTAGCCGCGCAGGGCGCCTCCCACGCCAGCCGTCGTCCGTCGGGCGGGTGGAAGTGTCTCGGGGAGCCAGCGCCAGACGGCCAGGCCGAGGGAGAGGCCGAAGACCGCCAGGACGCCGAACACCGCCCGCCACCCGGCGACGCCTGCGATGAGGCCACCCAGTGTGGGCGCGAAGAGCGGGGCCACGCCGATGACGAGCATGAGTCGGGAGATCACCCGTGCGGCCGGGCCGCCGGTGAGGCGGTCGCGGATGACAGCCATCGCGGTGATGCCGGCGGCGGAGTTGCCCACGCCCTGGACGAAGCGCAGCGCGATGAGCATGCCGATCGTGGGAGCCAGCATGCACAGCAGCGACGCGACGACGTGCAGGGCGATGCCGACCAGTGCCGGGCGGCGGCGGCCGAAGCGGTCTGACATCGGCCCCACGATGAGCTGTCCCAGTGCGGCGCCGAGCAGGACCGCGGAGATGGTCAGCTGGACAGCGGCATCCGACGATCCGAGCTCAGCTGCGACGGTGGGCAGGGACGGCAGGTAGATGTCGACCGTGACAGCGCCCAGGGCCGCCATGGCACCGAGCAGGCCCACGAAGGCAGGTCGCAAGGGCCGGCTCGGGACCGCGGAGGACGGTGCGTTGCGGACTCGATCGCCCAGCGCTGTTCCCTCCGGCTCAGCGGTCGAGATGCCGATACGCCCCACGGAGGTGGTGCCCGCTTCGCCGCTGTCCCGCTGGACAGCCTCAGCGAGCGCGCCATGATCCGTCGCCCTGGCCACGAATCCTCCTCGCCTCTCAAAGGCTCATCAACCCGATCTGCGACCGGGGCCGCCGGGAAACAGAAGAACCCAAACCTCGAGGACCTCCTGCGGGCACCCATGTGCAGGGTCAGCAGCGAGTCGGTTGAGATTTGGGTTTTGCCTGCCTGGCAGTAACAAGCCCGAATTCCATCGGTCGCCGGGGCGACCTCAACGCGGCCATGTCTACCCCGTCCACCACCGTCCAAACCTGGGCTCGCTCGGTTCGAGTTCAGTGGCCTTCGGCCCCTGCCGATGCTGTGCGTCGCGGCGTAACCTCGAGTCATGACCACACCGGTGGTGAGTCCGGGGCACCGACCGGTAGCACGGCGTGGACTGGCCGTGGGCCGGCTTCTTCACCGAGGACCCGCGTACCTGGATCCTCAGGAGCGCGGAACCGGCAGCGCACTGGGTGCTGCTGACCGGCGTGCTCGACCTGCCCCCAGATGGTTTCCAGGCCGCCACCACTCGCAGCGAGGTCGTGGCCGATCCAGGCACCAGGGCGCTCATCGAGCGCCTGCCCGATTGGGAGGCCGGCCTACCGCTGTCGGGCCATGACAGCCCGGCGTTCGCCCCGAACCTGCTCGGCCTGCTGGCCGACATGGGAATCCGCGCCGGTGACCACCCCCGTGTGGACCGGCTGCTCGACCAGATGCTGGCCCATCAGGACCTCGAGGCCAGGTTCACCTCGTTCGCCCCACCCCGGGGCGCCGATGCCCCGATCTGGGGGTCGCTGCTGTGCGACACCCACGCCATCCTCGAGGTCCTGGTCCGCTTCGGGTTCGGTGCGGACCCGCGGGTGCGCGCCGGGCTGGACCGGATGGCCGCTGACCTGACCGTCACCGATCAGGGCCGAGCCTGGCCATGCCGGGCGGAACCAGCGACCGGGTTCCGCGGTCCGGGTCGACGCACCGACTTCTGCCCCATGGTCACCCTTGAGGCACTGCGCACCTTCGCCCTGCTCCCCGCCGACCAGCAGCCCGCAGACCTGCTCGACGCCGCCCGCGTGGCGTTGGCCGCGTGGACCGCCCGCGCGACCAGCAAGCCGTACATGTTCGGGCACGGCAGGACGTTCAAGACCGTCAAGTGGCCCCCGTTCTGGTACCGGGTGGACGCCGTGCTCGACGCCCTGGGCCGCTACCCGGCACTCTGGAAGGGACCCGCAGCAGATCCCGGTGACCGGACAGCGCTGGCCGAGCTCGCCGCGTGCCTGATCCGCTACAACACCACCGCCCAGGGACGGGTGATCCCACATCCGCCTACCGCGGATTCGAGACGTACTCGTTCGGGCAGAAGAAGCACCCCTCCCCCTACGCCACCGCCCGGCTGCTGGCCATCCTGCACCGGATCGACGACCTGGCCCCCGAGGTGCGCGCCGTCGACGTCACCGCCCTGACCAGCTCCAAGGGCGGCACCGGGCACGCCCTGCCCCCACCACGACCAAGCACCTGACGAGACCCGCCCTCCCTGCAGCGAACAGCAGGGAAACGAAGATGGAGGTGGTCGACATGACCGAATGCACGGTCCGTGAGTTCGGACCGGAAACGTGTGCCACGCTCGCCATGCGCGGCCCCTACGATCAGATGCCCCACGCCTTCGCCACCGTCTACGGCTGGCTGGCGGCCGCCGGGCACACCCCGCAGGGGATGCCCGTGGCCGTCTACCTGAACGATCCCGCCACAGTGGCACCCGCCGAGGCACTGTGGGAGCTATGGGCACCCATCGAGGACGGAGCGGCCGAAGCCGGTCCCGATGACCAGGGCCTGGGCATCAGGCACATCCCCGCCATGACCATCGCCACGACCATCCACACGGGTCCCTACGACCAGGTGGGACCCGCCTACGAGCGCCTCACGACCTGGATCGCCCAGCAGGGACTGCACCCCAGCGGGCCGCCGATGGAGGCCTACCTCAACGACCCCGGCGAGGCCACCCCCGACGAGTACCTGACCGAGATCATGATGCCCGTGGGCTAGCCGGAGACACCCAGGACCAGCCCACCGACCAGGGCCATCGCACATGGGTATCGCCGATCTCGACCGCCGGGGCGAACCCGGTCAGGGCTCACCGCGGCTGGTCCACGCTGGTGGAGCCGTGCGATGACTGCCCGGTGCCGTTGCCCCAACCGAGCCAGCCGTCAAGCCTTCCGGCGGCTGTCAGTCGAGCGGGTGGTTGCTGCAGATGATCCCGTATGGGTCGACCCGGCCCTTCACCGCGCGCAGCCGATCCACGACCGCGTCGTCGTGGGCCGACGAGCGCGGCATGCCGGAGCCCAGGAATGTCAGCGTGCCGCGCCCTGAGACATCCGGGGCGCAGGCTGCTGCCAGCGTCTGGATGGACCCGCGGATCGGGTCGACGAGTTGTGGCACCGCAGGGATGCCGAACGCGAACACCATGTAGTCGCCCCCTACTGTGTCGGTGGCTCCGCCGATGCCCTCCGACGACACCTGCAGCGCAGCGCCCAGGTGACGGATCTGGATGACGTTCAACGCAGTGCGTGCCCGGTCTCCGACCGCGTCCAACAGCCGTGTGATCACGGGAGCGTCGAACCGGGCGAGGACTGCGGACCAGTCGATCGCGGGAGTCGGCGCGGTCGGCTCCGCGGCGACGTCCCCCAGCCGGTTGATCGGCACCGCGGCGAACGAGTCGGACACGACCGTGCCGGCCGCGCGCAGCGGGGCCAGGAGCGCCTCGGCCTGCGCAGCAGGGCCCAGCCAGGTCACGTCCACGGTCGCGAAGGACTTGCCGCGCACCGGTTCGGGGAGGTCAGCGACGTTGGGGAAGTGCATCAATGTGGCCCAGCATGTCAACCCGTCCGGGGCGGCTGCGGTCACCTCGGTGAACGCAGCCAGAACGGCTGGCGCGTCGGCGATGGGGAACATGAGCTTGCCGCCGTGCAACTCGGGCTCGTGCTGCAGTGCGACCTCGACCCGTGTCACGATCCCGAACTCGCCACCGCCGCCTCGCAGGGCCCACATCAGGTCGGGGTCGGACTCCTGCGTCACCCATCGGTGCGCACCGGTGCCGTCCACGAGCTCCACCGCGCGCAGGGATCGGGCGGCGACACCGTACCGGCGGGAGAACCACGACAAGCCGCCGCCGAGCAGGTAGCCCACGACCGACACATCCGGATTGGACCCGGCCAACGCGACCAGGCCGGTTCCGGCGAGCTCCTCGAGCAGGGCACCCCACTTCACCCCTGCACCGACCAGGGCAATCCGGGCGTCGGCGTCGACCCACACCTCGTCCAGTGCGCCGGTGCGCAGCAGGACCGCCCCGGACAGCGCCTCAGTGGCACCGTGGCCGCCGGGCTGGGCAGACACCCGCAACCCGTGAACGCGGCAGAAGTCCACGACCGCGACGACGTCGGAGGCATCGGCCACCTCGACCACGGCGGCGGGCCGCTGCGGAACGGCGACGTTCCACGGCGTGGCCGCCGCAGCGAAGCCATCGGATCCTGGAAGCAGGACCCGGCCGCGCACGCGGGGCTGGAGGTCGGCCAGCGCACGGGCGCCGAGGGGCTGGGTTCCAGTGGGGGCGGTCATGGGATTCTCCTCGTCTCGTGCCCGCGACAGTGCGGCAGGCACTACGAGCGTCGCAGCGCACGCCGGGGGGTGCCATCCCAGAAACCAGGGTTCCTCGGACCCCAGAATTCTGGGGTGTACTCGGGGGGCGACCTGTCCCACAATGGGGCGATGTCCAGCACGCATGCTGAGAAGGTGCGCCGGCGGGTCGAGGTGTCGACGACTGCCGGGCTTGGGGTGGCCGAGTACGCCGAATCCGTCCTGGACCTGCTGCGCGAGGCGGTGCCCTACGACGCCGTGTGCCTGGCGACCAGCGACCCGGCGACGGGGCTGCTCACCGGGAGGTATCACATCGACCTCGGCGACTCCCGGGACGCGGAGTTCGCCCACCTGGAGTACGAGGTGGACGACGTCAACCTGTTCCGCGATGTCGCGGCGCGGCCCCGGCCCGTGGGGGTCCTCGACCTGGACACCGGCGGTGCCCCGGAGACCAGCGTCCGGTGGCGCGAGTTCCTCATGCCGCACTTCGGCATCCGGCACGAGTTGCGGGCCGCGTTCCGCGCCGACGCTCAGGTGTGGGGCCTGATCGGGATGTACCGGGGGTCCCCCGCGAGCGGGTTCAGCCCGGCGGAGGCGGATTTCATCGCCGGGCTGTCCGACACTGTTGCCCGTGGGCTGCGCGCCGCGATCGTCACGTCGGCGGCGACCGGGGAACGGGATCACCGCGACGGACCGGCCGTGGTGATCGTCGGCCCGGATGGGACGGTGCGATCCGCGACCCCCGCCGCCCAGCAGCACCTCGCGGATCTGGGCTCCGCCGACGCCGACCAGCTGCCGATGCCGCTGCATGCCCTGGTCAGCGCCACCCGCGCGTTCCGCGACGGCCGGCAGGTGGCGGCACCGCGAACCCGGATCCGGTTGGCCAGTGGGGAATGGCTGGTCCTGCACGCAGCGCCACTGGCGTCAGCCGACGCGGCCGGGGGCGAAGTCGTCGTCACGATGGAACCGGCCCGGCCCCCCGACGTCGTCCCCCTGGTCGTGGCCGCGCACGGCCTGACCGAGCGGGAGCAGGACGTCATGCGGCTGGTCCTGGCCGGGGCCTCCACGACCGAGATCGGGCGCACCCTGCACCTGTCGCCCTACACGGTGCAGGACCACATGAAGTCGATCTTCGACAAGACCGGCGTGCGCAGCCGCCGCGAGCTGACCGCCGGGGTGTTCTTCGACCAGTACGCGCCGCGCATCGGCTCGGCGCTGACCCCGTCGGGGTGGTTCGCGAGCTGATTCCCGGGGTGTCGCACGCTGACTCGCCGAGTCCGGCCTGGGCGACGCTGGATGGGGTCCGCCACCACGCGGCAGGATCGCCGCGCTGCCGCGTGGTGGTGGGCGCTGTGCCTCAGCACCCGTCCTGGGACCAGGTGGTCACCGGGCGCTTGATGTCCAGGCTGCGCACGGCGAAGAAGTTCCCGGCGCGCCCCTTCTTGTTGTAGCGGTACCAGTCGAGCCAGCCGTTCTTGGTCCTGGTCGAGTAGATGCGCCATCCCTCACCCGGGACGTACTCGTTGGCCCAGAACCCCGTTCGAACCAACGCCGGGTACAGGTCCCGTCCGCGGGCGAGCGACGCATTGGGTCGCAGGCCCTTGGTGGTCGTGGACCCGCCACGCCAGGCAGTCAGCGTCCCACCCTTGGACCGCCAATCCGGGCCCGCTGCCACCCCGTCCCAGCGGCGGCAGAACTCGCTGTAGGCCAGGTAGTCGATGGCCTTGGCCTTGGCCTGCGTGGTCCTGCCCATTCGCAGCGGTCCGAACCTTCCCGGGGCCACCGTCGTCGAGCAGTCCTGCGACCAGACCGGGAATCCCTTAGCAACCAGCTGGTAGGAGCATCCCGATCCCGCTGCCGTCGCCGGCCTGGTCACCCCGACCAGCAGGGCAGCCAGCAGCGAGGCCATCACGATCCCCACGCGCACACCGAATCGACTCCCGAATTCCCCGGACTCACCCCCGAGCGCACCACCCTGCACCACTCGAGGTGACCTGAACCGGAGGCCGACGGCAGCGTGCGTGTCAGCCTTCCCCTCGACCCGATCAGGGACTCCGGTGGGGCGGGGGCGGGTTGGATGGGTACCGGTGAACTCCCTCATGAGCTTCTCCTCGTCTCGTGGCCGCTGCGGTGCGGCCGGCACGACGAGCGTGGCATCGGCGCAAGCAGGGCACCATCCCAGAAGTCAGGGATTTCCCCCGCCGTCCTCGCCAACGGATGGGTGGACTCTGGAGCGCCCGGGTGCGCGCGACACTGAAGCCGGATTCCGTCAAATCACCCCATACGGTCCGAAGGACCCCTATGGTCTGGCTCACCTAACTGAGGAGCCACGATGGCACGTACCCCGCTGGCCCGCCGACTGCAGGCGGTCGCCCACGCGCACCAGACCGCCGACCGGACCGGGGTTCCCGCCGATGAGGTGTTGGGCGCTCAGCTGAGCCGGCGACGCTTCCTGACCGGCGCAGCGGCGTTGGCCGGCGCGCACCGCCCTGACCGGCATGGCTCAAGGGCGCGCGTCGGCCGCGTCAGCGCCGCGCCTGCAGCCGCGCATCGCGGTCGTCGGTGCGGGCATCGCGGGGATGACGGCGGCCATGCGTCTGACCGATCTCGGGTTCACGAAGGTCGGTGTGTACGAGGCGAACCCCGACCGCCTCGGAGGGCGCGTGTGGACCGACCACTCCGGGTTCTGGAACGACGGCCAGATCGCCGAGTGGGGTGGTGAGCTGATCGACTCGAACCACAAGACCGTCCTCGGTCTCGCCCAACGCTTCGGCATCCAGACCTTCGACACCCAGCAGAACCAAGCCGAGGACATCTACTACTTCGACGGTGGCTACTACCCCGCCTCGGCCGTCCTGGACGACTTCAAGGCCGTGAACGCTGCGATCACCGGGGACATGCAGAGCTTCACGTGGCCGATCGCCTACAACACCACCAACACCGCGGCTGGGATCGCCCTGTCGAACATGACGCTCTACAACTGGATCGAGTCCCGGGTCCCGGGCGGGCACGCGTCGCGGATGGGCCAGCTGCTCGATGTCGCCTACAACATCGAGTACGGCGAGGAGACCACACGACAGAGCGCATTGAACCTGCTGGGGCTGCTGGGGTGGAAGGCCTCGCCCGGTAACTTCAGCATGTACGGCCTGTCCGACGAGCGCTGGAAGCTGCTCGGCGGCAACGACCAGATCATCACCGGACAGGTCGGCGTGGTCGGCCGCGACAGGATCAGCACTGGATGGTCCCTGGAGCGCGTCACCCGCAACAGCGACGGCTCGCTGACCCTGAACTTCCGGGTGGGCAGCACCACCAAGACGGTAACGGCCGACAAGGTCATCCTCGCGCTGCCCATCGCCATCCTGCGCCAGCTCGAGGCAGCCGGCGCGTTCGCCGGGGCCGGGTTGGACCCGCTCATGGTCGGTGTCTTCCGGAACTACCCGATGGGCGCCAACGCCAAGGTGCAACTGCAGTTCACCGATCGGCTCTGGAACCAGTCAGGGCCGTGGGGTGGGCCGAGCAACGGCGAATCGTTCTCCGACCGGGGCTACCAGCTGTACTGGGACGTCACCCGCGGCCAGACCGGTCCCTCTGGGATCCTGGTCAACTACACCGGCGGTGACGTGACCCGCGCACTGACCGCCTCGGCCCCGTTCGCCACCACCGCCAGCCCCGGCACACTGGGCAAGTCGATCGCGACCATGGCCAAGACCTTCCTGGGGCAGGCCGAGCCCGTCGTGCCCGGACTCAGCTCTCGGTGGAACGGCAAGGCCACCGCCAGCCTCTGGCACCTGAACCCCTACACCAGGGGCGCCTACTCCTACTGGAGCCCCGGCTACTGCCAGAAGTACTCAGGATACGAATCCATCCCGCAGGGCAACCTGCACTTCGCCGGCGAGTACATCTCCAACGACTACCAGGGCTACATCGAAGGCGGAGCCGTCGAAGGCCTCCGCGCCGCAAACGAGATCTACGCCTACGCCAAGTAGGGGGTCGGGGCGGAGCCGCTGGCCACTCACGTCAACCCCGGCCGGGGAAAGTCCAATCACCGAGAGCCCGGAGACAACCGATCGGCCCCGGCGGAAGCCGAGGCCGGTCCTCAGGATGCCGGTGGGCTTTCCTCGTGCGTTCGACCATCCAAAGGGGTCACCCAGAACACCCGGGCGGATCGTGCCCGGGCAGCACGGTCAGCGACGGGCTCAGGGCAGCGCCTCTTGGTGAGTGGCGCATGAAGGGTCCCAAGCGAACGACAGGTAGGCGAAACCCTGGCGACCCGAAGCGTTGACGAGTCGCCGAACACCGACCTACACCTGCACCGACACATGAGGTCGGACGCGGACAAGTCTGGGATGCCAGCCAGACTGGAATTCGTTACTCGGTGAGGTGCGCCGCTGCTGCCTGAATCAGCTGCTCGACCCACGTGGAGTCAAGGGTGCCCTCGACGTCCAGTCCTGCGTTCTCTCCGGACCCGGTCTCGTTGGCCCTCAGGTAGAGGACCGTAGGTCCCGAGCGCAGGACGGCGCTGGCTTCGTCGGACGTCATTCCACCATCGCCGGCCGAGTAGGTCACGTGGACGCGGAACCCGTCGACGCCGTCAGGCACTGCACTGATGGTCGCTTCTGCGCGTGCGTCGGGGGAGTGGATGGCGAAGGACTCGTCGCACTTCTCCGCACGGTCGCGTGCGCGGCCCAGTGCACGCTGCGCTGCGGCGTCATCGGCGTAGACGACGGCGTACTGGTCGACCTGCGCCGCCCCGATCACGGAGCTCGACGATGCCGCCCCGGCGGCATCCGGCTCTGCAGGGCCGGGATCATCGGACACGGGGAGTTCCAGGGGCGTGCACGTCATGAACTGCCGGGAGGGCTCGCCGATCACACCGTTCACCGTCACCGGTCCCGTGGTGTCGACGACGGTGCCGGGGGGTGCGGGAGGGACTCCCTCGGCCAGCAACAGGTTCGCGACCGCCATTCTGGTCGGGGAGATCGTCTGTAGGGGGGTGGGTGCCGCCGTCGTGGGAGCCTGGTCGGCTGTGCCGTCCCCCGTGCCGCACCCGGCGAGCACCAGGACTGCGGTCACAGCCCACCCCGCCACCGCGCCACTTCGCATGAGTCCACTCCATTCGCTGTCGTTGGTTGGTCGACTGCCTGCAAGCACTCGACGATCTCTAGTTCCCAGCACGCCTGTTTCCGTTACATCTTCTGGCTCGGCGGCCGTACCGGGCCCGCACTCGCTTGCGTGACGTGTGCAGGGCCACCGCGATCCGTTCCCAGTCCCAGCCCTGCGCTCTGGCTCGCTGCACGGCCAACGCCTCCACGTGGTCGGCCAGGACTCGCAGTTCGACGGCCGAGTCCAAGGCCGTCCCTGGCTCGCTCAACTCAGGCATCCCTGTCGACAGGTGCACGCTCACCCCATCCTTCACCGGGGGCAATCCCGCCGGTCGATCACCGGGCCGGTGACCGCCTCCCGCACTCCCAGTGTCCCGCCTCACCGGCGGCCCAGGAAGTGCTGCAGGTCCCGGCCCGGCGCTGGGCTGTCGGGTCCATGAGGCCACTCATGGGGCCCACGTGCCCCAACGAGAAGCCGACCTGACGTCTAGCGCCCAGCGAGGGCCTCCATCACAACGTCGAAGGCCAGCAACGCACCACCAGCGAGCGAGACGATCATCACCACCTGGCCCACGACGGACCGATCGCCCCGCCGCCAGGCGAAGAGGCTGAGCGCCGCGACCAGGCCGACCATCACGACCAGGATCAGCGGCGACAGCCAGGTGTTGAGGATGCCAGGCACCAACTCCACCCCGAACACCTCGCCGATCATGGGCAGCGCGAACAGGATCAGCACATATGAAGACGCCCACGAGGGCCGCCACGATCAACGCCGACCGCCCTGCACCTGACTTCGGCCACGTCGGCTGCGGCGATTGGGAGTCCCGGTGGATCGTCGGACTCGACATGTCCATCACCTCCTCCATGCGATTCCCACGCTACGCGCGACCAAACAGCTCGCCCAGAGGCCTTACGCCAACCCCCGGGCACCGTTCTCTGGCGGTGCGCACGACCGGCATCGGCCCATGTCGCCAGCCCGTCCGGACGGAGATGTGCCGCCTTGGCGGAGGGGGGGACACCCTTCCGGCGCCCAACTCACACCACCCGGTGGCCGGTCAGCTCCGTGCTCGAGCGGGACAGTGAGCGCAGCATGTCGGCGGGCAGGGTGGAGTCCCGGAGTTCGGCGAGGAACTTCTGGTGCCCGCCGCGGACCCCGAACAGTCGGCCTTTGTAGACCAGGTAGATGACCACGACGATGTTGATCACGAGCGCGATGGCCTTCAATGGTGTCGGCTTGTGCGCGAGTTCGTAGATCTCCAGCGGGATGAACAGCGACGTTGCGATCGCCGCAAGGTACTCGGCCCACCGCCAGCCGCCCCACAGGCCCACCCCCTCGACGATCTGCACGATTCCGTAGCACAGCAGGCCTGCACCGGCGAGTCGGAACGCGTTGCCGTTGCCGCCGAGGTACTTCTCGAACTCTGTGATGACCCAGGAGCCGGTCAGTTGCAGCCCGAGTTCCTGCCCCAGCGGACGGTACGCGACCAGGAGCCGCTCGATGCCCGACAGGATCGGGGCCCGCTCGGAGGCCACTTGGAAGGCGATGATCGCGCCGAGGAGCATCAGCAGGCCCCGCACCGCGCGTTCCACCGCCAGGAGCCGGAGCAGCCCGAATCGCCGGCCGTGGGCTCCGCGGACGGGAAGCGGGAGGTCTGCCACGTTCACGGGCGAGGCGGCGGTTCCCAGCAGTTCTGAACCGAGGGCCCGCACAGGGTCGATCCAACTGCCGCAGCGCAGGCAACACAGCAGACCGGAGGAGTCGGGGGGCCCCGCGATCGGACCCGTCAAGGCGCTCAGCCCTGGATCGGAAACATGCGCCAGGACGTGGCCCCGACGGGCGCACCGACGTAGCACCCAACGCGCATCGCGACGACTCAACAACTGTGAGACCGCGCTTGTCGGGCTCTGGACCATCGATGCTCCGTCGTCCTTGAGATGATCGGTGAGCATCGCTGATGATGGCACCTGGTCGGTTCGCCGGACCGGTCACCCCTCGGTATCGAGGATGAGCCGGGAGGGGGCTTCGGCCATCGGCTGGGACAGGTCCATCCCATGAGCCTCGCTCGCCTTGGCGATGAACCACTTCGTGAACTCGTCGTCAGCGCTCATCATCTGCGCGAAGGACCCCAGCGGGTCGTCGCCCTCGAGCGTGACGATGACCAGTTCACCCATCGGGGTCGCCTGCAGATAGGTGCGTTCACGCACCCCTGCCGAGCGTCGGGAGGCGACGAACTCGTCGCCGCGGGCACCGGCCAGTTCGCCCATCCATGCGTGCCACATCTCGCTCTGGCCGGGTGCGATCGGGAATGCCACTGCCATCAGCGCCATCACAACGTCCTTCGATTGGAGTGTCCTCAACTGAGGCTTGCCTAACCGAGGATCCTCCCGGACGGTGCTGTTGTACACAGCGGGATCGTTCGGACCGTGTAAGCAACGCGATGCGGTGGCGCGCCCCGCCCCCGGATCCGGGGAAGCGTCCCGTTCAGTGCAGGGTGTTGATGGCGCGGGCGAACAGGAACGCCATCGTGATCAGGGCGACGGCTGACTGGCTGGCCATCATCGCCTTGGCGCGGTGCCCGGTGGGCATCGTGTCGGTCGGGCTGAACGCCGTGGCGTTGGTGAACGATGTGTACAGGTAGTCGGCCACGGTTGGCTGCCAGTCGTGAGGGGTGCGCGTCGAGTCGTACTGGGGGAACAGGAAGTCCGGCGTCGGCGCCGCCCCAGGCCCCCGTTCAACTTCCGTGAGGGAACGCCTTGCCGGGCCGCCGAGGTCGATCTCCCAGTAGAGGATCGCGAACGCGATGACGTTGGTGATCCAGATCCCCGTCCCGGCGCGGATCAGGTCCACCGGGGCGATCCCCCCCTGACCGGTCACGACCATCTCCACGAGACGGACCGTGGCCAGCACCGCCGCGAGCACCATGATCGTCGCCAGGACGAGGGCCACGGTCCGCAGGCCGCCATGGTGCGGGTCCCGGATACGGCGCCGGCCGAGAAGCAGGGTCGCGAGCAGGGCCACCTCCACGAGGGGGAGGAACAGAACCGGGCCGACCACGAGACGTGCCGGGATGATCAGCTGGGCGGCGATCGCGACTGCGACCAGGGATGCTGCGGTGGCCCGTTCCCGGGCGAGGGAGAGCATGGCTGGGCACCTCCAGCGGTCAGGTTCGCGGTCGGTCTTCGAAGCGGTAGCCGACGCCACGCAGGGTGGTGAGCACGTCGGTGATCCCCACCGCGGCCAGCTTGGCGCGCAGCAAGGAGATGTGCATGTCCAGGGTCTTGGTCGATCCATCCCAGTACTCGTCCCAGACCCGGGACATGAGGTCCTCGCGTCGTACGGCCAGCCCGGCGTGCATGACCAGGTCCTCGAGCAGCTTGTACTCCTTGGGTCGCAGGGCAAGCTCCTGGCCGTTGGCAACGACCCGACGGGCGGCGGGGTCGACCGTCACCCCCGATGCGCTGTGGACCTCGTCGAGCTGGGAGGGGACGCGGCGCAGGTGCGCCCGGATCCGGGCCAGGAGCTCGACGAGCCGGAACGGCTTGAGCAGGTAGTCATCGGCCCCGGCGTCCAGTGCGATGATCACGTCGGATTCCCCGTCGCGGGCCGTGAGCACCACGATCACGGCCTCGGGCAGGCCCAGGCGCAGCAGCCGGCACAGGCCGATCCCGTCGCCGTCGGGCAGGCCCAGGTCAAGCAGCACCAGGTCCGGTTGCGGGGTCGAGTCGTCCAGGGCGGCCCGAGCCTGGGCGATGGTCGCCTGCCGGTACGCCTCATGCCCCGCAGACCGGAGGGTGGCGACCAGCGGTAGGGCCAGGTCGTCGTCGTCCTCGATGACCCAGATCGTCGTCATGATGTCTCCTCGATCGGCAGGGCCAGGGTGAACCGGGTCGGATCGTGGTCGGACAGCACGAGCCGGCCGCCGGCACTCTCGGCCAACGACTGTCCCAGGGCCAGGCCCAGGCCGGTGCCCCGACCCGCACCCCGGGTGAAGATCACGTCCGCGCCGGCGGTCACCCTGCCAGCGTCGGTGACGTCGACGAGCAACCAGTCGCCGATCTCACGGGCTGCCACCCGCACGTCACCGGTCCCGTGCTTCACGCTGTTGTCCAGCAGGATGTCGAGGATCTGGCCCAGCACCGTGTCTGCCACCCGCGCATCAGTGGTCATCCCGTCGTCGACCAGCATGCAGCCGCGCCCGGTCGCCGCCAGAACCCCCTGCCAACGTGCCACCGCCGCCTGCACCGCTGCCAGGGCAGGGCCGAGCGGCGCCTGCGCGGACGGGTCCCGGCGCAGCGCGAGCACCTCGCCCAGGGCACCCGAGGCCCGGTCGAGCTGGTCGACAGCGGTGCGAGCAGCCCGCTCCAGGTCCGATCCGGGGATCGACAGTGCGGACTCCAGTGCGAGCCGGGCTGCGGTGATCGGCGTGCGGACCTGGTGGCTGGCGTCCTCGGCCAGGGCGTGGGCGCTGTCCACCCGGTCGGCGGCACTGCGTGCGGCCGCCTCCAGGGCACGCGCCACCTCGTCGCCCTCAGCCACCCCGGTGGCTGGGATCCTCAGCGCGAAGCCGCCCGCCCGCAGGTCGTGGGCCGCGCCGGCCAGCTGCTCGAACGGCGCGGCCAGCTGGCGGGCCCGGCGCAGCGCCACGAGCGCGGACACCCCGACGGACACGGCGACCAGACTGACCAGGATCGCCCACGCGCGCGCGGTCCGTTCGCGCACATCCGCCAGCGGCGAGACCGCTCGGATCGTCACCGCCGCCCCACCCTCCCGATCGAACGGCACGTAGACCGCGAGCTGGCCCGCCTCGGTCGTCACCCGTGAGACCCCGTCACCCAGGGCGCCCACCGCATCCGAATCCGTGTCCGGTCCCGACCCTGCGACGAGATTCCCCGACGCGTCGAAGATGCCGACCTCAACCTCCGGGTTCAGCGGCGGGGGTAGGACCTCCAGCGAGGATTCCGCAGTGAGCGCGAGGACCCGGGTGGCCTCCTTCTCCAGGGTGGCGACCGCCTCCGCCCGGTAGGTCTGGGCGATCGCCCACGCCAGGGGGACCGCGAGCAGCAGCACCGCGAGCAGGTTGATCGCCACGAACGACCGCAGCAGGATCCGCCGCAGGGCGGGCGAGGCGGGGTGCACAGGGCCAGCCTGCCCCACGCCACGACTCCCCCGGCACCCGGCTGGCGGCGTTTACCCCACGTTGACCACACAGGGGCAGCCCGTCGACCCGGGCTCCTGTCTCATTGACACCACAAGAGCTCGACACCCCACCCCAAGGAGACCTGACATGAACACCACAACACTCGACCAGCCCACCGGTCCCGCGGCGACCAGCATCCTGACCCCCACGTCCGGGACCTCGATCATCCGGCGCGCCCTGGTCGCCGCCGGCCTGTTCGGCATCGCCGCCGCCCACCTGGCCGACCTGCCCGGCAAGATGCAGGAGGTGCCCTACTTGGGCTGGGCCTACATCGGGCTGATCGCCACCTCGCTGGTCCTGGCCGAGCTCGTCACCACCCGGGCTGACCGCCGCCTGATGGCCGCCTCCGCCGGGCTGTCCGCCGCCGTGCTCGTCGGGTTCGTGATCAACCGGACCATCGGGATGCCCAACGCCACGGACGACATCGGCAACTGGACCGAGCCCCTGGGGATGATCTCCCTGCTCATCGAAGCCGCCGTCATCTGGATCGGCGCACGCGCCTGGCTCGCCCGCGACTGACCCGACACCCCCGCCGAGTCCTGACCAGCCACGCCGACGGGCCGGGCCTCCCGAAGCTGCCCACCGGCTCCCCCCAGCCGGTGGGCAGTTGCGTGCCCAGACGACAGAGGGCCAGGACTGTCAGCCCTTGTCCAGCGCGGACTGCACGGACTGCGCGTAGCCCTTCGAGGTGTACGTCGCCCCGGAGACCGCCGCCACGTTGGTCGACTGAGCCGTGATGATCCGCTGCTTCATCACGGGCACTGCCCGATCCGTGTACTTCTGGTAGCCACCACCCGGTGCCTGGACGGTGATGATGTCGGTGATCGTGGACCCGGTGAGCTGAACATCCACCTGCGCGGTCCCGAACCTGAACGGGATCGCGTCACCGTGAACGATCCGCGGGGCGGCCGCGGCTGGGGCCGAGGAGGTCGACCCCGCCGTGGACCCGGCTGTGGGGATGCTCGTCGGCGCAGGAGCCGGGACCTCGTCGGCGGCCTCGCCGCCGCCCGGGGAGGGCAGGGCGTAGAGCAGGGCGCCGCCGGCGACAGCGACCAGGACCGCCGGTGCCACCCGTCGAGCGAAACCAACCTCGGTGTCCATGGTCCTCACCACCAGATCCGTTCGAAGTGGATGTCCGCCTCGTCGACGCCGCAGTCGCGCAGGCACCGGAAGGCGGCGTTGATCATCGGCTGGGAGCCGCACACGACCGCTACGCGCTCGCCGACGTCGGGCACCAACCTGCGCATCACGGCGGGATCGAACGGGTTTCCCATCGGGAGCGTGCCGGTGCGTCCGACCACCGGGATGATCCGCCCGTGCTTGGCCGCGGCCAGGTCGAGCAACTCCTGATAGTGCACGATCTCAGCCTGCGTGCGCGCCCGGTAGAGGACCACCGGCTGCGCATCTGGCCCGAAGTCCTCCATCAGCGACCGCACGGGAGCGATGCCCACGCCACCGGCGATCAGCAGGAGCTTGTCACCGCGCAGCTCCTCGTAGATCTTGGTCCCATAGGGGCCCTCCAGGGCCACCTTCGTCCCGACCGGGATCCTGGTGATCAGGCCGCTTGCCCCGCCGAGTGCCTTGACCGTGAACCGGATCCTGTCAACCCGGGGAGCCGCGGAGATCGAGAACGGGTGCGGCTGCCAGATCAGCTCACGGGTCAGCGGCCGCAATAGCGCGAACTGGCCGGCGGCGGCCCGCAGGTGAGCCACGTTGCGCCCACCGAGCTCGATGGCCGACACGCTGTCGTTCAGCGGGGTGACGCTGAGCACCGTCAGGGGGCGGAGCATGGCACGGATCGCCTTGCCCCACCGGCTGAGGACCACCATCAGCAGGACGGTGACGTGCAGCGCGATCCAGAACGCCCGGGCGACCGGGTCGAGGGCGAAGTCGACCCCGAGGAAGATCTCGTGAGCGAAGGCCAGCCCCAGGCTGGCGTAGATCAGCAGGTGGATGAAGTACCAGCTCTCGTAGCTCAGCCGGCGGCGGACGAACCCCAGGCTCAGGAAGGTGATGAGCAGCATCCCGGCGGCCCCCACCGTCGCCATGGCCATGTACTGCTCCTCGCCGATCAGCTCGCCGACGGCCTCAGCAAAGCCTTCACGGCTGGACCAGGCCACGACGGAGGAGGCGATGTGCGCCACGAGGAGCAGGGCAGCCGACTCCGCAAGCCACCGGTGCCAGAGCAGGGCGTGGTCCAGGCCCACCGCACGCTCGAACCGGTGGGTCCGGGAGGCCACCGCGATCGCGATCAGTGCCACCGCCGAGGTCAGCAGCCCGGTCACCTGGGCCACGGACTCCCAAGCCTCCACCCAGTCCCCGCCGGTCAACGCGGTCAACCCGCCATGACGGACCCAGATGCCGATGGTGACCAGCACCACCCCGACCGCCAAGATGATCGCGTCGGACAGCGCAGCCCCCGGATGCATGGGCCGGCGAGCGCGATCGGGATGCGTCACCGGAGTGGGCCGCGGGTTCCCCGTGCCCGTCGGTGGTCGACTGCCCGAGCGCCCCGTGGTCATCGCCGTACAGTCCGCAACACATTGCGACGCTACCACCGCGGGCCTCGGGGACAGCCGGTGACCGCGACGGGAGGTAGCCATCAGGCCGGATCGAAAGCCGGTCCGTGGAGGTGCTCCACCTGCCCCCTGACCAGGTGGACTGACCAATCCGGTCCCAGCTGGGGGAACCAGGCCATGCACCCCGGCCCGTCGACCAACACCGCCGAGGCGGCCGCGTCGGCCAGCCCCGGATCGGGCCCCACCACCGTCGCGCTGTCCGCCCCCACCGCCGGTCGGCCCGTCCGGGGGTCAAGCACATGGTCACCGCGCTCATAGCGACCCGACGTCGCGATCGCCCCATCACACACATCCACGACGGCCACCACCTCGGTGGGGCGATACGGATTCACGATCCCGATCGGCCAGCCCCGACCCGACCCCGGCTCACGGCCCCCCGAACAGACGATGTCCCCGCCGGCATTGACCATGTGGTCGGCGAACCCGGATGCGGTCAGCAGGGCGGACGCGCGCCCCGCGGCCCACCCCTTCACATAGCCCGACGGGTCGAACCCGCCGGGCACGTTCCACGGGTCGAACGCCCCCCGAGTCAAGTCCTTCGCCTCCTGGCACGCGCGGAACACCTCGACGAAGTCCGGTGACGGGGACCCCGGCCCGGCCAGATTGTTGCGCGCCGCCGTCACCTCCGAGAGGGCCCGGAAGGGGGAGAACCGCTCGTCGACCTCGACGAACAAGCGGCAACATCCCGCCACGGCATCGAGCGCCTCGTCGATCCGACCCATGATGCCGCGCAGGTCGACTGTGATCGCCGTGCCCCAGATGAACTCGACGTGCACCAGCCGATCAGCGTGAACAGCAGTCCCGGAGACCCCCGCATCCCATCCGGCCATCACCCTCCGGCGCCCCACCGAATCCATCGCCCCACCACCTGACCGTCAGTCACCGTCGGGGAACTGGGAGTTCGAGTTGGCCCCGGCTGCATTGTCCTTGGCTGCTGATCAGTGCGCAGGACCAGGCCGAGTGTCAAGAGTGCGCGCGGTTCCCTGTGGGCTCGCGGGCGGATGGGTGAAGGAGGTTGATCCGGGCGCATCGGGCGACGAATACTCACTCACGTCGAACTTCTTCGCCGAGAGGACTCTTGTCATGTCTGGTTCCATCTCCATGCTCGGCGGGCGCACCGTTGCGGCCATCGCGACGCTCGGTTTGGTCGCTTTCGGATTGGTCCCCGTCGCCCAGGCCACCTCCACACCGTCCGGCGAGTCGGTAGAGATGTGCAACGGGCTGCCGGTGACTATCACGTCATCCGCTCGGAAGGTCCGCGGGACGAGGGGTGCCGACGTGATCAAGGTGACCGGATCGGGCCGGCACACCGTGCACGGCAAGGGCGGGGACGACACCATCTGTGGATCTCAGGGCGTCGACGTCATCTTCGGCGGGACGGGCGACGACACCATCTTCGGGTTGGCTGGGCGCGACCACCTGCACGGCGGGCCGGGTGCCGATGACCTGAACGGCGGCAGCGGCAAGGACCACGAGTACGGCGACAGCGGAGACGACGACATGGTGGGCGGGACCGGAGACGACCACCTCGAGGGCGGGCGCGGCCAGGATGAGATCGACGGGGACGACGGTGACGACCGGGAGTACGGGCAGTCGGGCGACGACAACCTGGCTGGTGGGCTGGGCGCCGACCTCGTGCGGGGAGGGACGGGTGACGACGTGGTCGACGGTGAGGACGGCGACGACGACTGCTTCGGTGACCGGGGTGATGACTCCGTGGAGGTCGAGGACCAGGACGCGGACGACGACGCCGCCGAGGACAGCGACGAGGGCCATCACGGGCCTGACAGCGAGGACCTCAGCGACCACCACAGCGACACGGACAACGACACCGAGGACGACGCGCACGACACGGACGACGGCGATCACGCCAGCACCGACGACGCGGTGTACTCCGCCTAGCGCACGCGCCCTCACCACCCGCCGTGGTCGCGGTCGTCACGGCGCGGCACCTGCCGGGCGTAGGGTGTCAGCGTTCGGGGGTCGCGGGGGTTCTGCTTTCGCTCGTCGATTCCTCGTTTCGGTCGAGGGCGGTTCGTCATATGCGTGTTCTTCGTTTCGGTGTGCTTGCTGGGGCCGTGGTGGTTGCTGCGGGCGTTGTCCCGACGGTGCCCGCGGGCGCCGCCTCGGTCCCAGCGTCGGTGTCCGACGTCAGGTCCAGTGGGGTCCGCTCCGCGCAGACGACAGCGGTCGTCGAGTTGACCGACACGCACGGCCAACGGTCCTCGGCAGCCGTGGAGGGCCTGCAGGGCCACGCGCCGAGGCGTGACCGAGGGGTGCTGCCCACGCCTGGCGGACCGGCGGATGCCCCGGGAACGGCTGCAGTGTTCAGCGGGCCGATCGTGACCGGCACGTTCCGAGTCGCGGGTCTGACCTGGGACGCCGACGCGGTCCTCGCCCCGGGGACCGAGATCCACCTGAGGGTCCGGGAGAACGGGGTGTGGTCGGACTGGCTGGCCACCCCCGATGAGCAGGCCGCGGACAGCCGCAGCCGCCACGGCACCGCACCCTTCGTCACCGGTGGTGCCGACGCGGTGCAGGTCCACATCTCCGGCAACCCCGACGACCTACCCAGCGGTCTCGACCTCGATGTCATCCAAGGGGGCGCCGAGCCGAACCCCGCTAGTGGCTCGACGTCGAGTGTGACGCCGACGGTGTTCGTCCAATCCGCGGTGGCACGCCAGGCGGTCATCGCCTCGGTAGCGACGACCGCACTGCCGCAGCCCATGATCGTGGACCGGGCCGGTTGGGGTGCCGACGAGTCGCTGCGCAAGGGTTGTGAAGCCGAGGAAGCGGCGTTGCGTGCCGCGGTGGTCCACCACACCGCCGGCACCAACTCCTACACCCAAGCCCAATCGGCCCAGATCGTGCGGGACATCTACTACTACCACGCGGTCACGAACGGGTGGGGTGACATCGGCTACAACTTCCTGGTCGACAAGTACGGGACCGTGTTCGAGGGCCGGTATGGGTCGATCGCAGCGCCCGACGGGCTGATGCGGGTCGGGGCGCATGCCCAGGGCTACAACACGTACTCGATGGCCATCTCGGCGATGGGCGACTACTCGAACATCGCGGCCCAGCAGCTGATCATGGACCGGATGCGCGACGTGATCGCGTGGCGGTTCAGCCGGACGCCGACCCTTGACATGGCGACCCAGGCGCTGTTCCCGGCCAACGCCTACCACCCGACCGACCGGTACCTGCCCCGGATCTTCGGGCACCGTGACGTCCTGGCCACCGTCTGCCCGGGCAACGACATCGAGGGCCGGATCCCGGCCCTGATCACCGCGGTGAACACGGCCATGGGCGGCGCGGACCTTCCCAACACCGCGCCGGTGGCTAATGCGGGGCCGGACAAGACGGTGCGGGGGGGATCAACCGTCACGCTCACGGGAACCGCCACCGACGCCGACGGGGACCCGATGAGCAGCTACCTGTGGGCCCAGACCCCGACCCCGACCGTGACCCTGAAGACCCCGGCGACGGTGAAGACGACGTTCACCGCCCCCACGGTGCCCAGCGGCAAGACCTCCATCTCGCTGACGTTCACCTTCACGGTCACCGACTCCAAAGGGGCAACCGGGACCGACACGGTTGTGGTGAAGGTGGTCAGGAAGTAGACCTGCACCGGGGGGAATGAACGCCGCCGGGCGAGATGGGCTGCCACGTCGCGGAGATGCTCCGCACGCGGGAGGCCATGAGGCTGGTCGCCGGGGCGTAGTGCAAGTACGCCGACACAACCACACTGACTGTGAGGAGATCCGCCAAGATTGCGGGACGGCCCTCCTGGCCCCTCCACCGACGCAAGGGGTAAGTGATGATCAATCTCGATGACGGCCTGATCCTCATTGGTCCGGGCTCGGAGTGGTTCTGGACCGCGTTCCAGGGGGTGGTGGTCGCCGCCTCACTGTGGGCGTTGTTCCGCCAGTTGAGAATGCAGACTGCTCAGAAGATGCGCGACGACGTGGCATCTCTGCAAGCCGAGTACTACTCGGAGAGGATGTTGCGCTACCGGCTCGTCGTCTCGACCGCCTTCCGGGACGGCACCGCGCCCAATGAACTGCCCCAGGGTGCGGCCTTTGCCCTTGAGCACTTCTGGGAGGAGGTGGCGGGTTTCACAAAGGCCAAGCACCTCGACAAGAGGGTGATGGCTGACTACCTGGGCACGCATGCCTGTGTGGCCTGGACTGCCTTGGAGCCATTCATCCAGTACATCCGACAAGAACTTCAGGACGACCTATTTGCCGAAGGCTTCGAGCGGTTCGTCAAGGAGATCGTCCGCATCGATCCGACGTTGGCGACGGAACTCAATCTACCGAGGAGCCGGTACGCGCAGGGAGTCGCGAGGCTGGAGGAACTCATAGCCGTCGAAACCGCCCTCCGGCACTAGGAAGGGCAGGAGACTCCAGCCCCAGTCGAGCTTTCCCGCTATGACCACACGTGGGCTGCCCCATCACCGCCGCCGGAAGGACTCGGCGATTCTTGGGTGAGGGCCGTGGGTGCCGTTCGTCGCGGGGCGGTCGCGCCTAGTGCGCCGCCTCGTATTGGGTGCGCAGGTCGATGGAGATGCGCCCGCGAGCGGCCACGGGGATCCCGTTCTCTTCAGCCCAGCGTCGGATGTCGACGGTGTCCGCTGCGTGGCGTGGCTTGGATCGTGGCGACGGAATCTGCGCGGTCGAGGCGCGACGGGCTGCTGCGATCCATGGTGCAAACGCATCGCGCAGCGCCATGGCGTTCTTTTCGGTCAGGTCGATCTCATAGGTCTTGCCCTCTAGGGAGAAGTACACGGTCTGGGCTGGTTCGCCGCCGTCGATGTCGTCTTGCAGAACGACCTGCACTTTGCGCATCTCATTGCCTCCCGAGAACGTGACGGGCCTTCCACCGATTCACTGAGCGTAGATCCGCTGCTGCACCAAGGTCCATGGGCGGCGAATCACAATTCGACTTGGTGATCGTGGATCTTCTCCGCCGTCACCCCGCGGCTTCTACTGGAATCAGTGGGCAAGTCACGCCGCCCCCGCCGGGAGCCAGCTCAGGATGTGGGCATCAAGTCCCAGCGGCAGTCGCCGTGCATGGCGACGGCGGAAACCCCAAGTGCGACCGCTGCCGCTCGGCCTCGCACTTGGCCCGCCAATCCCCTTCGAGGCAGGAAGGCGCCCATGACCGACACGGCGGGCCTGAGCCCCGCGATCCCGGGGGTCCGTCCCAGCGGCGAGTCCCCCACGTGCTGAACCAGCTGATTCGTTGAGTCTCTGGATCATCCGAGGAGGCGGCGCACTCGGGCCGCCTGCGTCGAGCCGACGGCGTGTGTCGGTGTCGTCGGAGGGTCAAGTGGTCATGACGGCTGTCCACAGGTTCACCCAGGCGGTGGCCTATGGCCATCTGGTGGGGAGGTGCAGTTTCTGGCGGTAGTGGGCGGTGAAGTCTGCTCCAGCGTGCGCGTCTCGCGGCCGATAGGGGGCACTCCGAGCCAGAGAGTCTCGCCTACGCAATGCCCTCCGATTTCACGATGTCGGCTCCTCGAATCTTGTGGTTGGAGGTGCTGCGGAACGGGGGTACCAGTCGAGGAATTCCCGGGCCGTGAGGATGCGGGGGCGGTCCAGGACCAGCGATAGGAAGGCTTTGTCACCGGTCACGATGGCGTCGACGGCGCCGGCCACGGCCGCGTCGAGGATCGGCTGATCATCAGGATCGGAGATCGGAACACTCGCACCACCGGGGCCGGCGAGTTCGTAGTCGATGCCGTCCAGAAAGGCGTCCAGAGCCGCCTAGAGATCAGGGCGCTTGCGCCGGACTACCTCGTGCAGTTCGTCGATGATCCAGTCGGTCAGGACCAGCCGGTGCTCGTCGAGGACAAGGGCCAAGGCGCGCGCTGGTGTCGAGTTCGGGAACAGCAGCGCCGAGATGACGACGTTGGTGTCGACCAGGACGCGGATCACGACACCCGACCACGCACGTCGTCGACCAGCGACTGGACTTCGGCGTCGTCGCTGACACCGAAGTCAGCCGCCGCGTCGGAGAACGCGGCCTGCGCTTGGGCCAGTGCTGCGAGCCCGGCCTTGGCGACGACCACCTCGCCATTCGCCTTCTCAACGAACAGCACCTTGTCACCGGGCACAAGATGCAGCCGACGGCGCACCTCGACCGGAACGGTGATCTGGCCGTTGGCCGAGAGCTGGCCGCGGCCGGGTGGCTGAAGATCCCGCTGTCCCGCGGGGAATGGATCGGGGTCGGGGCTGTCGTGGCCGGGCTCGTCGCACTCGGGCTCTCGGCAGGTGCCGACGAGGACGTCGCCTTGGACACGTGGACGAAGTGGCTGCCCTTGGGCGTCTCCCTGCTCCTGCTGCTGGTCACCGTTCCGGCGGCCCGGATGCCCGGCCGGGCCGGCGTCACCGTGCTCGGCGCCCTGGCCGGCTTCGGCTTCGGCCTCGTGGGCATCGCCACCCGCACCCTGGAGACCCCGATCACAGTGACAGGCCTGCTCACCGACCCCTCCACCTACGGCATCATCGCCGCCGGGGGCCTGGCACTCCTGGCCCTCGCGACCGCGCTGCAACGCGGCGGGGTAACCCAAGCTACCGCCGCCATGGTGGTCGCCGAGACCGTGATCCCCTCAGCCATCGGCCTGGCCTTCCTCGGCGACCGGATCCGGCCCGGCTGGGAAGCGGTCGCCGGCATCGGGCTCATCGTGGCCATCGTCGGTGCCGTGGCCCTCTCACGGTTGGGTGAGATCCTCGCCGAGCCCGAACCAGCCGCGTCCCCCGAGCCGGCATGATCGCCTCTCCTCACGCGCCGTCCGGCTCGGTGACACCTGTCAGGGGGTCGAGGCCGCCGGGTGACGGGGCGGCCTGGTCGAACAGCCCAGACTCCTTGTGGTGCTGCCACTCCCGCCAGGCCAGCCACGTCAGCACGATGTCGAACAGGGTCAGGGCGATCATCCCGAAGCTCGGCCCCTCGGTGGCGATGTCGTAGAGCTGGTAGCCGATGAACCCGACGAGCACCGCGATCGACAGAGGGTAGGCCCACAGCCGGCCCCGCAGGAGGGCACCGACCAGCACCAGCTTCGCGATCCCGTGCAGCAGCAGGTAGGTGGCCACGAACGAGATCGACGCCTCGGACAGGTCCTCACCCTTCGACCAGTCCAGGATCCATTGCCCGATGACGTTGCGGGGGTCGTCGCTCATCATCCACTCGGCGACCCCGCCGAGCAGGCCGATCAGCAGGTCGCGGGAGACGAGGAACAGGACAGCGCCCCCCACGACCTCGGCCACCCCGTTGATCCCCTTGGCTACCACCCCGGCGACGAAGACCCGGCTGACGTTGTCCCCGCTGTCCCAGCTGTCACGCAGCAGTCCCATCAGGTCGCCTCCCTCATCCGCCCGGGTGCCCTGCCGGTCCGGTCGGTCCGGACCGCATCTCAGGAGCTGGAGGCAGCTGCCTCCTCGTAGGTGGGCTGGGCCTCCAGGATCGGGACCAGCTGGTCGGTCCTGGCCGTGGTCCAGCCCTCGGGCTGGGTGATCTCCACCCACGACTCGAGGTTGGCCCGGTGCGTGTAGAGGTGTCCGAACCCCTCTGGCACGTTCCCGGCACCGGGCAGGTCAAGGGCCACCTGCCACATCGTCACCAGCGGGAACCAGCCCATCTCCTCAGAGATGTCCGGGCCCTCCTGCCCGGGCACGAGCCACTCGGGCACCTCGAACGCCAGCCGGTAGTCGAAGAACACCACCGGATCCGAGTTGTGCTGCAGGTAGACCAGCCGGGTCGGGCCCCACGGTCCGGGGGTGTTGCCGAACCCGTTCTGCTGCGCGGTGAACCGCACCGTGCGCCCGTCCTCGAAGATCGGCTGCCACGGCGGAGTGCCCTCCTGCCGGTTGTCCTCCAGCTCTTTGTGCAGCTCGTTGACGAATGGCGGCCCGGACATCAGCGCCCCGTCGATGGGCTCGTTGACGATGCTGATCGAGTTCAGGATGCTCTCCACCCCGAACGATCCCAGCGACAACCCGTACAGGTACAACTTCGGCCGGGACTCCTCGGGCAGCGTCGCCCAGTAGTCGTGCACGGTGTCGAACACCGTCCTCGAGGTCTCCTTCACCGCCTCCTGGTCGGCCAGCAGCGAGATCCAGCTCGGCAGGTAGGAGTACTGCACCCCGGCGATCGCGGTGTCCCCGTTGAACACGTACTCCAACGGGTCGACACCATTGGGGTCCAGGAACCCGGTCCCCGTGGTGGTCGCCACGACCAGGACCTCCCGATCGAACGCCCCGGTCCGCTTCAGCTCCGCCAGAAGCAGGTCAGCGCGCTCCTGCAGCGTCTCGGCCGACTTCAAACCGACGTAGGCGCGGATCGGCTCCTTCGCACCCCCACCGGAGAACGTGTTGATCTGCGCCGCCCGCGGACCCCACCCCGTGAAGATCCGCCCCTGGCGCCCCAGGGTGTCCCACGTCGCCAGCGACGCCGCACTGCCCGAGCGCTCGGGCTCCACCGGCTGCGTCACTGGCGCCGGGGTGTCGGTGTCGCGCACCGAGAACATCACGTTGGCCCCGGCGAAGAACCCATTGACCAGGACACCGGTGAGCAGCAACCAGAACAGCGCCAGCAATCCAGCGACGCCCAGGACCCACGCCAGCCGACGCGGCAGGTGCCGGCCCAACCAGCGCGCAACCGCGCCGAACAGGACCCGCAACGACCGCGACACGATCAGGATCAGCCCCGCGACCAGCAGCGTCACGGCGATGATCACCGGCCAGATCGTCGGGGAGACCGGCTCCATCCCGAACAGCTCACGTGTGTCGTTCTGCCAGCCGACGTGCTGCCAGCTTCCCCGCACAACCGACAACGCGACTAACGCCACCAGCAGACCTAGCACGATCGTGCGCGCCCTGCCCTTGAGCTTCGGGATCTCCAGGTAGTCCCACAGGGCCTGGCCACCCGCACCGAGGCCGTACCCGATCATCAGGGTGATCCCGGACACCACCCCCTGGACGTAGGGCGCCCGGGGCAACAGCGAGGGCAACAGCGAGACCGCGAAGAAGAACGCCCCCACCACCACCCCGGCCCCGGATAGGGACGGATTGAGGATGCGGTGCTTCCGACCGCGGACCCCCGCCTGGGCCTGGGGCAGGTCGTGGGTCGGCACATCGGCCTCGGTGATCATGGGTGTCCCTTCGTGGTGGCTGCGCTGGCAATCGGCCGCCGGCACGGAGGGTCCGAAGCGGGCGTCAACAATCCCCGACCGGTGGTCGCGAGGTCGTCAGCTGCGGGAGGCGGGCGGTGGGAGCTTGCTCTGGATCCAGCCGATGAGATCGCTGCTGCTGCGGGTCTGCAGCCACAGCCGGCCGGGGCCGGTGAAGTCGGTGACCAGGCCCTCGCCGCCGAGGATCGTGGACTTCCAACTGCCGGCCTTGCGGACCGTGTACTGCACCGTGTCGTCGAACGCGACCACATGCCCGGTGTCCAACGTCATCTTCTCGCCCGGGGCCAGCATGTAGGAGCGGATGGCGCCGTAGGCCGACATCAGCAGCTCACCAGTGCCAGTGCAGCGCAGCAGGACCAGCCCCTCACCACTGAAGAACGTCTTGCCGCCGCCCCACTTCGCGTCCACGTCCACGCTGGTCTCCGAGGCGATCCAGGAGCCGGACTGGACCAGCAGGGCGCCGGACCCGTCCAGGGTCACCAGGCTCATGTCACCGGGCAGCGCCGCCGCCACGGCGACGACTCCGCCGGTGGCCGAGGAGAAGTCGTTGACGAAGAAGCTCTCCCCGCCGAACGAGCGCTTGAGGCCCTTCATGAACCCACCCTGGGTGGACGTGGCCATCTGCACGTCGCCGCGGGTCATCGCCATCGCCCCCGCCTCGACCCGCACCGCACCACCCGCGGGCAACGTGATCTCACCGAACGCGAACGCCGGTCCCGAACTGATCTCCACCTGCATGCGAGACTCTCCATTCCCTGTGGTTGATGTGCTCGACGGCCCAGGCGCTCGCTCGTCCCTCTGCGAGCTGCCCTGCGGCCACGGGCAGGCTATTGCCCGGGACTGGTCCTCCAGTCGCGCGATCCGGCGCGTAACCGTTACGCGGGTCCTGTCGCGCTTTGGTAGCCTTCGACTCGTCTGGCCGAGCCCCGAGGACGGTGCGAGCACGTGGATGCAGTCGCGAACGATGCGCCCCTGCCGCCACACGACGCGTCGGAGGTCGTCATCGAGCTCACGAAGGTGCTGGGCAGTGCCGCGATGAGCAAGTCGCCCCGCTCCCGGGACTTCCTGGCCTACATCGTGACCGAGACTCTGGCCGGGCGGGCTGAGCGGCTGTCCGAGCGGACCGTGGGCCGAAGGGCGCTCGGGCGTTCGGACACGTTCGACGGCCGGTTCGATGCCTCGGTCCGGGTCCGTGCCGGTCGGGTCCGCAAGTCGCTGGAGGAGTACTACGCCGAGGAGGGCCGGGCGGATCGAGTTCGCATCGAGCTGCCCTCAGGTTCCTATGTCCCGCGATTCGTCAGGTCGGCGCCCACGGAGCCGGCGACCGCGGTGGAGGGCAAGGACGTCGACTCGACGGTCGTGGTCGTCCAGTTCGCGGTGTCCGGGGACACCCGGGCCGACCTCGTCGCCACGACGATCAGCGAGCTGATCGCCCAGCGCCTGGCCACGTTCCCCGGTCTGCGGGTCATCGGGCCGGCCACGGCGCGGTCGCAGGATCCGCGTCGGATCGGCCGGGATCTTGGCGGCCGATTCGTGCTCCAGGGCTCGGTCGGATTCCGCGATCCGTTGGTCCGGCTCAGCGCACGCCTGACCGATGCCTCCCACGGTGACGTCGTCTGGGCAGCGACGGAGACCATCGACGCCGGGACCCTGACGGGGTTCGAGGTGGAGGAGCAGTGGGCTGCCGGCGTCGCGGCCGAGCTGGGCGACTACGCCGGGGTGGTCTACCGGCGCGCGGCGCAGAAGCCCTCAGCCTCGGTGGATCCCCGGGAGTATGCGGCGAGGCTGGCCTTCCGGGCTTACATCGAGGAGGGCAACCACGCGACGCTGCGGGCTGCCGACGACGCGCTGGCGACGGCCATGGACTCAGGCATCCGGTCACCGGTGATCCTCGCGATGCGGGGAAGCACCCGTGCCGTCCAAGCCGCCTACGGCATGTCCACGGACCCGGAGGCCGACCTGGCCGCGGCTGAGCAGCTGGCGCGTCAGGCCCTGGCCGAGGATCCGGGCAGCGGTCACGCACACACGGTGCTCGGCACGGTCGCCCTCATCCGCCACCAGTGGGACCTTGCCCGCAAGCACGCGGCGGACGCGGCGCGGGCCTGCCCCTTCCACCCGACCTTCCTGGCAACGGCCGGCACCCTGATCGCCAATGCCGGGGACTGGGAGCAGGGCGTGGCACTGCTGCGTGAATCCCTGCGGCTGAACCCCCTGCACCCCGGGTACATGCACACGCTGCTGGCCCAGGACCGGACTCATGGTCGACGACGACGCCGCAGCGCTGGCCGAGGCGAGCCTCATCCACTCCCCCGGCGCGACCTGGGGCCCGCTGTACCGGGCGATGGCGCTCGCCGGCCTCGGGCACACGGACCAGGCACGGCACGAGATGGACGAGGTGCTGGCGATCGACCCGACCTTCCTCGACGACCCCGTGGCGACGTTCACCCGCTACACCAACCTGACCGACGCGCAGATCAGCGCGTTGCTGCGCCACCTCGAGCTCTTCCGGACCCCGGCCGAGAGCTGAGCGGGCTGCTCGACCGGGGACCTTCCCGCCCGGCTGCCGGACGCCGGTTCGGCCAGCGCGGGATGTCCCCAGGCTGGCCGAACCGGATCGTGGGTGGGGGTCAGGCAGCCGCCTGCGCCTTCGTCGCCTTGGGCTCGCCCACCTTGCCCCGGACGAAGAACCCCATGATGACCGCGACGGGGATGAGCAGGAACAGCTGGTAGCCGCCGGCCAGTGGCGGGCAGCCCGACGACGGAGCTGCGTGTCCGCCACCACCTTGTCCGGGAGGCCGCCGTTGGCGAGGAACGTCGTGGGGTCGGTCAGGCCGTGCAGGACCATCGCCGCCACGATGAAGCCGATGACCCGCATCGACAGGTACATCAGCATCCCGAAGGCCGACGGTGTAGGCGACCGTGAGCGCCACCGTCCTTGGCGCTCCGCCGCTGAAGATGTTGAGGCTGTGGGACAGGGCGAACAGCAGCGTGGACACCGCACGCGACGCTGAACTCACGATGCCCACCCGAGCGCAGCATCTTCACCGCGATGCCGCGGTACAGCAGCTCCTCGGAGAAGCCGATCAGCGCGCCGGTGGCCAGCATCATCAGGACGACCGACAGCGGCGGGCCCACCCCAGTCGATGCCGAACACGCGCATGATGATGGGGATGATCACCACCACGGGCGCGAGCCACATCCAGCGGGAGCGGTAGATCGACTGGCGGCCGAAGATCTCGGCGTTCCAGCCCATGAAGCGTGGTGAAGGCGATCAGCACGATCGAGCCGACGATGAGGGCGGCCGTCAGCTGGACGAAGACGGTACCCACGCTGCTGAGCGTGTCGGCCTCGCTGTAGCTGCGGTCGGCCAGGTTGGCGACCACCTTGCCGGCGGGCAGGTAGATCGCGAAGTAGACGGCCACCACCAACAGCAGGGGCCAGAAGCCCCCCTTGTTCAGGAAGCCCCGCAGGCCCCCTTGAGTCTGTGCATCGATCTGTGTAGAAGTCACGGTTCCTCCAATGTGTGTGTCCGACGCTTCCTACGAACCGGAATGTAGGGGCGCCGCCCACCGAGCGCACCCCCTGAAACCCGCGTAACCGTTACGGCCTCCAGCGGTGCCCTGCCATGGCACGCGCGCCCTTAGCGTCCAGCCACGGCCCTACCGCAGGCGCCTGCCCCGAGGAGGAGATCATGACCGTCCACCGCCCAACCGACTCCGGACGCTTCACAGTCCGGAGTCATCGTGCGCCGCAAGACATTCGTGGGACCCGCCATTCTCGCCGGCGCCGCAGTGCTCCTGTCGGCGTGCACGAACCAGGGCGGTGAACCCGCACAGGTCACGCAGCCGGCGGCGGCGTTCGAGACCGTGGGCTGCGAGACCCTCGGTCTCGACCCCTTCTTCGCGGACGTTGCCGACTGCGGCTACGTCACGGTGCCCGAGAACCGCACGAGTGGCAGCGATCGCACCACCAAGCTGGCCGTCCTGCGGGTGAAGGCGATCGGCGACAACCCCGGTCTGCCGGTGGTGCGCGGTTCGGGTGGCCCGGGTGGCCCGGGGTTCGGGACGGCGACGCAGGCCAACGTCCTGAAGCACGAGCCCCTGCTCCAGAACCACGACTTCGTCTTCTTCACCCAGCGCGGGACCAAGCTCGCTGAGCCGTTCCTCGACTGCCCCGCCTACAACGAGGCCGGGCCTGCTGGCCTGCTGGCCGGGTCCACAGATGAGGAGATCCGCGAGGCTCGACGGACCGCGTACCAGGCCTGCATCGACGACTTCACGGCCCAGGGCGTCGATCTGAGCGCCTACACGACCAGCGAGAATGCGGCTGACGTCGCGGACATCAGCGCAGCGCTCGGATACGACAAGATCGTCTACTACGGCGCCTCGTACGGCACCCAGCTCGGCCAGTTCCTCGCGAAGGAGCACCCTGACCTGGTCGCCGGCGTGGCCCTCGACGGGGTCGTGCCCCTGACGGCGACCAAGATGATCCAGGTCACCGACATCCCCGGCTCGTTCACCCAGATCTGGGATGCCTGCGCCGCCGATGAGGCCTGCAATGCGGCCTACCCCGATCCCGAGGGTGAGCTCCGCAAGGTCGTCGACTCGCTCAACGCGGCCCCCGTGACGCTCTCGGTCGACCTTGAGGGCACGCCCACCGACGTCGTGGTGAACGGCCAGACGGCGATGGCGGCCCTCTCGGACGCCATGGCCGCGCCGGGCTTCAACCAGAAGCTCCCCTCCCTCGTCTACCGGATGAGTGCTGGTGACCTCCAATACGCCCTTGCCCCGTCGGTCGCCGCGCGTCTGGTGCCGTCGAACTCGGCGGAAGTGCAGCACTACGCGATCAACTGCTCGGACGACCCGATGACGCAGGCGGACATCACCGCCGCCGCCGATGGGGTCGACCCGCTCTACGCGGGACTCGTTGTCGACCAGGCCACCCGGGATGCCGATGCCTGCGATGCGCTGGGCCTGACCCAGCTCCCCGACTCGACGGACACCCCGCTGGCCGGTGACCTCCCGACGCTCCTACTGCAGGGCGGCCTGGATCCCTTCACCCCGGTCTCGGGCGGTGACACGGTCGTCAACGGCCTGACGAAGGTCACCAACGTGACCATCCCGGCTGGCACGCACATCCAGATTCCCGGGGATGCCTGCTCGCTGACGGTCCTTGCGGCGTTCGCCGATGATCCGACGTCGACGCTGGACACCTCGTGCATCAACCCGAGCACGGGGATGCTCGTCGCACCGACGCCGACCGTCACCAGCGAGGACGGCAAGGCATCGCTGACCGCTACCCTGCCCGTGGACGTGATCGAGCAGGGGCCGGGTCAGTACCAGGGCCTGACGACCCTGGTGCTCATGCAGGCGCTGGCCACGCAGGATCCCGACAAGGCCCTCACCGATCTCACGAAGCTCGTCGAGAGCTTCACGCCGGTCGGTGAGATCACCGACGGACCGAAGATCGCGGGCCGGCCCTCGCGGCACTTCACCGGGACGGCCGACGGGTTCAAACCAGGAGGCGGGATCGACGCGTATGCCTTCAGCGACAAGAACGGCACCTACGTGTTCACCGCCCTGTACTCCGACGCCGGCACGCTGGAATCCGTCTTCCGCGCAAACGACCTGCCGGCCATGCTGGAGAGCATCGAACTGGGCCAGTAGCCGACGGCACGCTGATGGCCCCCGCCTCGTGAGCGGGGGCCCATCAGCGTCTGGAGGACATCTGGGGCAGCGAGCGGGACAGGTGAAGCAGGGCGGTCAGCTGTCCGCAGGTGTCCGGAAGGCCTCGAGGTGGCGCAGCAATGCGCCGATCTGCTCGTCGGTCAGGGTGGCGTGAGCGGGTGAACGTCGCCACGGGATCGTCGAGGAATGTCGGCTCGATCGCCAGCACCGCATCCATCTCGCGTCGCGCCTGATCCTGGTGCCCGAGACCGACGAGCGCCATGGCCCGCAGAAGTGGACCCCAGATCGCGCCGGGAGCGTGGATGAGGCTGGACTCAGCCAGCGCTGCCGTGTCGTCGTCGACCATGAGTCGGTCCTGGGCCAGGAGTGTGTGCAGGTAGCCGGGGTGCAGCGGGTTCAGCCGTAGGGATTCCCGCAGCAGTGCCACGCCCTGGTCCCAATCCCCGGCGTAGGCGATCAGCGAGCCCGCGGCGGCGAGGGTAGTTGGGTGGAAGGGGCTGGCCAGCGCCGCGTCCCCTGCGTGCTTGCGGGCAAGGTCCCACTGGTGCCGGGTGAGGGCGACCGTGCCGAGGACCACGTGTGCGTGACCGATTCCGGGATCCTCAGCCAGTGCCTCTCGTGCCAGCTGCTCAGCCGCGGCCAGGTCTGCCTCCTGGTCCGTGGACATCCCGTGGGCGGCTTGCGCGGCGCGGGTGCTTCCCCGCATGGCCAGGATGACTGGCGACCGGATGCCTGCGTCCATGGCTGTCGCGAGTGCGTCGTCGGCAGCCATCAGGGTCGCGGGGGTGCCGCCCTCGATGTAGGCCTGGAAGGCCAGCCTCGCCGCATACTCCCCGGGGTCCACCGAGGCTGCGGGCCTCTGCGCCGCGCGACGGTAGACCACCCCGGCGTAGTCGCCGATCTCGGCCGCGACGCCGGCAGCCCAGTGCTCCTCCACCTCGAACCCGTGCAGGGTCCCGGCGTCGACCGTCTCGGTTCCGGCCCAGACCAAGTCACCGCGGGTGGCGTCGGTCAGGCGGGCACTGAGCCGTACCAGCCCGTCGCGGAATCCGAGCGAGCCCTGCAGGACGAACCGCCCGCCGAGCTCCCGGCCGATGAGGCGGGGGTCCTGCGACCGCGCGGTGGCCGGCCCGATGACCCGCAGGCCGGGGAACGTGGCCAGGCGATGGACGATCACCTCGCTGATCGTCGTGGCGACCAGGTCAGCCCGAACGTCCCCAACCACGGCGAACGGAAGGACCACGACCGTGGAGTCGTCGACGGT
>CAWFSG010000019.1:0-341974 GCA_963818445.1 uncultured Actinomycetes bacterium | reverse complement strand
CGGTCCAGACTCCTTCTTCGTCAGGCGGGTCAGGTGCGGGGCGAGGATGACGCATCCCGTGTGGCCGGTCCAGGTCTCGGGGGCCAGGGAGGCGTCGTTCTCGGGCAGGTAGGGGTCGCCCCCGTTGCCGAAGATGCCCTCGACGAAATCGAGGTTGGAAACCAGGCCGCCGGGCACGATGAACCGGGTCTCCATCCGCTTCTCGTTCACCGAGCCGGGCACCTCCGGTGCCACCAGCGGGCGCAATTGCAGCGACACGAAGCATGCGGCCGGCTTCGGCTGGTTGGCGGTGTACGGCAGGACCATGTCGACCTCCGGCGGCTCGAAGGCATGCGCGAGCAGCCGGGCGTAGGCGATCTTCGGCACGGCGATCTTGTCGTCGGGGATCGGCAGCCCGCCCTCGGCGATGTGGAACACCCCAGCGGTGGTTCGTCGGTCGTTGGCGGGGTTGTGCAGGACTCCGTTGACCAGCCGGTAGCTGGTGAGCAGGGGCGAGGCGAAGCTGTCGCCGTCGAAGGGAAGGGACAACTCGCGGGCCAGTCCGGGCTCGTCGAGGACGAACGTGCGCCGGGGGAGTGCCGGTACCTCGCCGGTCTCGGCCAGGTAGTCGTCGAGGAACGCCTGGATGCGCCCATCCGCCGCGCACAGCCTGTCAGCCAGGCGCCGGCTCAACTCGCGTTGGCGGGCCAGGATCGGCTGGGCCAGCTGGGCGGCCTCGGAGTCCCCGGCGCCCACGGGCAGCGGCAGTCCGAGGAGGGCGAGGCGGAGGTTGATCGCATCGTTCTGGGTTCGGGTCACACCCGATTCTCCTGCACGAGGACTTCAGGTCGCCACTCGCATCCGCACCGGAATGCGAAACGGCGACCACTCGCCGGTGGGGGCCGAAGGGGCGGGTGCCGCAGGGCTGGCGTACATGGTCCTGACATGACGTGGGTGCCCATGGCGCTGTGATCGGCGACAATGGCGCCATGACCGCGCGCAGGGACGTCATCCTCCTGGGCAGCACGGGCTCGATCGGCACCCAGGCCCTCGACGTCATCGTGCGCAACCCGGGTCGGTTCCGCGTGGTCGGGCTGGCCGCGGGTGGCGGGAACGTGGCCCTGATGGCCGAGCAGGTCGCGGCGTTCGACGTGCCGGTCGTGGCGATCGCCGATCCCGGTGCCGTGCCGGCGTTGGAGGCGGCGCTGGCGGCGGCGATTCCCGAGGGCGCCCGCCCCGAGGTCCTGGCCGGCCCGGACGCGGCGACCGAGCTGGCCGGTCGCGCCTGCGACGTCGTCCTGAACGGGATGACCGGCGCGGTCGGACTCGAACCGACCCTCGCCGCGCTGCGCGCCGGGCACCGCCTGGCCCTGGCCAACAAGGAGTCCCTGATCATCGGCGGCCCGCTGGTCACGGCTGCGGCCGCCCCGGGCCAGATCGTGCCGGTCGACTCCGAGCACTCCGCCCTGGCGCAGTGCCTCGTCGCAGGGAGAGCCGATGAGGTCCGGCGGCTGGTGCTCACGGCCAGCGGGGGACCCTTCCGCGGTCGTACGCGCGCGGAGCTGGCCGACGTCACTCCCGCGCAGGCGATGGCCCACCCGACATGGGCGATGGGCCCGGTCATCACGATCAACTCCGCCACCCTGGTGAACAAGGGCCTCGAGGTGATCGAGGCCCATCTGCTGTTCGACATCCCGATGGACCGGATCACCGTGATGGTGCACCCGCAGTCGGTCGTCCACTCGATGGTGGAGTTCGTCGACGGGTCCACGCTGGCCCAGGCCAGCCCGCCGGACATGCGGCTGCCGATCGCCCTCGGGCTCACGTGGCCGGAGCGGGTACCGGACGCGTCGCCCGCATGCGACTGGACGCAATCGCACGCCTGGACCTTCGACCCCCTGGACGATGACGCGTTCCCCGCGGTCCGCCTGGCGCGTGCTGCCGGGGCAACGGGTGGGACGGCGCCGGCCGTGTTCAACGCCGCGAACGAGGTGGCCGTCGACGCCTTCCGCGCAGGCGACCTGGGCTTCACCGGGATCGTCGACACGATCGAGGCCGTCCTGGCCGCGCACACCCCGGTGGTCGGGGACGACTTCACGCTGGCGGCCGTCAGCGCCGCAGACGGCTGGGCCCGGACCGAGGCCCAGTTGCGGATCGCGACGGGGGTGCACTGATGGATTCCATGTTGTTCGTGCTGGGGGTGCTCCTGGCAGCACTGGGCATCGGGCTGTCGATCGGGCTGCACGAGGTCGGGCACATGGTGCCGGCCAAGAAGTTCGGGGTGCGGGTCCCGCAGTACATGGTCGGCTTCGGCCCGACCGCGTGGTCCAGGCGCGGCAAGGAGACCGAGTACGGCGTGAAGTGGATCCCGCTCGGCGGCTACATCCGGATGATCGGCATGTTCCCGCCGCCGAAGGGAGCCCCTGACGGGACTGCCGGGCGCGGGACCACAGGCCGGTTCCAGATGCTCGCCGAGGAGGCCCGGGCCGCGGCCTGGGAGGAGGTCCAGCCCGGCGACGAGAACCGTCTGTTCTATCGCCTGAGCGCGCCGAAGAAGGTCGTGGTCATGATGGGCGGGCCGACCATGAACCTGATCCTGGCGATCCTGTTCTTCTTCCTGCTCCTGGTCGGGATCGGCATCCCCACCCCCACCACCACGGTGGCCGAGGTGGGCACGTGCGTGCCGTCCTACATGGCCACGCAGCAGGCAGCCGCCGCTGCTCTCGCCGACCCGACCACCGTCCGAGACGCACCCGAGTGCGGTCCCGAGGACGAGGTCTCGCCCGCCGTCGTGGCCGGGATCGTGGCCGGTGACCGGATCACCTCCATCAACGGCCAGCCCGTATCGGTCTGGACCGAGCTCACCGCCGTGACGCGCACCAGTCCCGGCGCAGACCGTCGTCCTGGGCCTGGAGACCGCGACGGGGCCGCGTGAGGTCGAGGTCCCGATGGCCACGGCCTACCGCCCGGTCGTTGACGACCAGGGCGTGGTCGGCGAGGAGATCGTCGCCACCGGCTACATCGGCGTCACCCCGCAGACGCAGTACGTCTCCCAGCCCGTGAGCGCCGTTCCGGCCACGATGTGGGACGTTGCCGTGCGCAGTGGGCAGGCGCTGCTCACGCTGCCCGTTCGTGTCTACGAGCTTGCCCAGGACATGATCGCGGGCGAGGAGCGCGACCCGAACAGCCCGGTCAGCGTGGTGGGCGTCGGGCGGATCTCCGGCGAGGTCGTGGCCGCCGAGGAGCCCGTCAAGGCCAAGTTCGCGATCCTGATCAGCCTCATGGCCAGCCTGAACCTGTTCCTGTTCCTGTTCAACCTCCTGCCGGTGCTCCCACTCGACGGTGGGCACGTGGCAGGGGCCACCTACGAGGGCGGCCGGCGGACGCTTGCGCGCTGGCGCGGCCGTCCCGACCCCGGTCCGGTGGACGTCTCCCGGCTCCTGCCCGTCTCCTACGGGGTCGGGATCGCGCTGATCGCCGTGTCCTCCGTGGTGATCCTCGCCGACGTCATCAACCCGATCTCCATCTACGGCTGACCCGGCCGATGTCGGACGCAGGGGCACCCCACCGGACCCCGTGGTGGCTGCGGGCCGCCGCGATCGGCCTCGCGGCCGGGATCCTCTCCGGGCTCTTCGGGGTCGGCGGCGGGATCATCATGGTCCCGCTGCTGGTGGCGTGGTTCGCCCTGGACCAGCGACGTGCCAGTGCCACGAGCCTGCTGGCGATCGTGCCGATCGCGAGCGCCTCGGCGGCGGGGTACGCGCTCAACGGCAACGTCGACCTCGCAGCAGGGCTGCTGCTTGCGGTCGGTGGGGTGATCGGTGGCCAGCTCGGCGCCCGGCTGCTTCCCCGGACCCCGATCGCGACCCTGCAGCTGTGGTTCGGCATCCTCAGCCTCGCGACCGCCGCGCGGTTGGCGATCGGGGATGGCGCCAGCGCCACGTCCGGTCTCGGCGCCCTGTGGGAGAGCGCCCTGTTGGTGCTCCTGGGAGTCGCAGCGGGTGCCCTCGCCGGCCTGCTCGGGGTCGGTGGCGGGATCATCATGGTCCCGGGCCTGGTCATCCTGACCGGCGATGACGCCGACATCGCACGCGGGACCAGCCTCCTGGTCATCATCCTGACGGCCCTGACCGCCACCGTGACCAACTGGCGGAACGGGCTGGTCGACGTCCGGATCGCACTGCTCGCAGGCCTGGTCGGCGTTCCGGCCGGTCTGGTGGGGGCGGCCCTGGGCCAGTTGCTGCCCGGCCGGGTCGCGCTCGTCCTGTTCGCCGGGCTGCTCGCGTGGAGCGGCGTCCAGATGATCCTGCGCAGCCGCCGCTCCCGGAGTCGGGCGTCATCCGCCGCGGGGCGGGATACTTGACCCATGAGCATCGACTTGGGCATGCCCCCGCTTCCGCCGCCCGTCCTCGCGCCCCGGCGGACGACCCGCCAGATCCTGCTGAAGCACCCGACCCACCCGGTCGCGGTCGGCGGCGATGCCCCCATCAGCGTGCAGTCGATGGCCACCACCCTGACCGCCGACGTGAACTCGACCCTGCAGCAGATCGCCGAGCTGACCGCCTCGGGCTGCCAGGTCGTCCGCGTTGCCGTTCCCAGCCAGGACGACGCCGACGCCCTGCCGGACATCGCCCGCAAGTCCGGGATCCCGGTGATCGCCGACATCCACTTCCAGCCCAAGTACGTGTTCGCCGCGATCGAGGCGGGCTGTGCTGGGGTCCGGGTCAACCCGGGCAACATCAAGCAGTTCGACGACAAGGTGAAGGAGATCGCCGCGGCCGCCCGCGACCACGGCACCCCGATCCGCATCGGTGTGAATGCCGGCTCCCTGGACCCGCGCCTGCTGAAGAAGTACGGCAGGGCCACGCCCGAGGCGCTGGTCGAGTCCGCGCTGTGGGAGGCGAGCCTGTTCGAGGAGCACGGCTTCCGCGACATCAAGATCTCGGTCAAGCACCACGACCCGGTCGTGATGGTGCGGGCCTACGAGCTGCTCTCCGAGCAGTGCGACTACCCGCTGCACCTCGGCGTCACCGAGGCCGGTCCCATGTTCCAGGGCACCATCAAGTCCGCCGTGGCCTTCGGGGCGCTGCTGAGCAAGGGCATCGGCGACACCATCCGGGTCTCGCTGTCCGCGCCTCCGGTGGAGGAGGTCAAGGTCGGGATGCAGATCCTCGAGAGCCTCAACCTGCGCCAGCGTGGCCTGGAGATCGTGTCCTGCCCCTCGTGCGGGCGGGCCCAGGTGGACGTCTACACCCTCGCCGAACAGGTCACCGCCGGCCTTGAGGGCCTCGAGGTGCCGCTGCGCGTGGCCGTCATGGGCTGTGTCGTGAACGGCCCCGGGGAGGCGCGCGAGGCCGACCTGGGCGTCGCCAGCGGCAACGGCAAGGGCCAGATCTTCGTCAAGGGCCAGGTCATCAAGACCGTGCCTGAGGCCCTGATCGTCGAGACCCTGATCGAGGAGGCCATGCGCCTGGCCGAGGAGATGGACACCGAGGGCAGCCCGTCGGTGTCGGTGAGCTGACCCGGTGTCCACGCAACCGACGGGGCCGGTCCCTTCGACCCCGGCGGGAGCCTCGGGCCCGGCTCCCGGCTGCGGGACCCACCGCTCCGGCCACCCCGGCACCCGCCCAGCCCGCTCAGGTCCCCGAATGGTCGCAGGAGGCGTTCGAAGCCGCCTTCGCCGACGCCGAGGTCAAGATCGGTCGGTTCAACCTCGCTGTCTTCGGCAAGACCGGTGTCGGCAAGTCCACGCTGGTCAACGCCATCTTCGGCGAGTCAGTCGCCGCCACGGGCATCGGGCGACCCGTGACACTCGGCAGCCACCTGTACGTCCATCGCACCGGCAAGCTGGGCATCTACGACACGCAGGGCCTCGAGGTCGGGCGGGACACCACCCGGATCATCGACGAGCTCACGCGCTTCATCGACAACAGCCGCGCGATGCCCTTCGCCGAGCAGGTCCACCTGGCGTGGTACTGCGTGCGGGCCACCGACAGGCGATTCGAGGAGACGGAGGCCGCGTTCATCCGCGAGCTGGCGGCCGTGGGACTGCCGGTGATCCTGGTCATGACCCAGGTCCCCGGCCGGCGTGACGCCCACGGGCAGCTCTTCCTCGCCCCCGACGCCATCGAGCTCGGCAGCCAGATCGAGGGCATGGGCCTGCCGATCCACGGCGGCCGTGCGGTGATGGTCAATGCGCTGGCCGACCCGTTCACCGGGGTGGAGCAGCACGGACTGCTGGACCTGCTCGATGCCACCTTTCGCTGCGCTCCGGATGAGGCCACCGAGGCCCTTACCGCCGCGCAGAAGATTGACCCCGCGCGAAAGGCTAAGGCTGCCGAGAAGGCGGTGAACGCCGCGACGGCCGCGGCGACCGGAGCTGGGTTCACGCCCATCCCGTTCGCCGACGCGGCCGTGCTGGTACCGATCCAGATCGGGATGATGGCCAAGATCGCCACCATCTACGACATCCCCATGCAGCGCGCCACCGTCGCCAGCCTGGCCGCCACGACCGTGACCACCCAGGCGGGCAGGGCGGCGGCAACCGGCCTGCTCAAGCTCGTTCCCGGCGTGGGGACGATCGCCGGTGGCGCCATCACTGGTGGAGTCGCAGGCACGATGACCTACGCGGTCGGGACCGCGTGGCACCGCGTCTGCATCGGGATGGCCGAGGGCAAGTACGAGACGGTCTCCGGGACCCTGGACTCCGAGACGATCCAGCGGGTCTTCAACCAGGAGGTCTCGTCGATCATGCGCAGCCGCGGGTTCGGCGCGAGGAAGCAGCGCGGGTGACCGTGCCGGAGCCCTGGAGAGCCAGCTCGGGATCGGTTCGTCAGAACACGACGACTCCGAAGAGCACCAGGAGGAACGGCAGGAGCATGGCCAGGACCACCACGATTCCGATGGTGGTCATGTTCCGGCGGATCCAGTCCATGGGCCCATCATCCCCCACGCGGAGGCATCGGGCTGGGAGCGTTCACCGCGCAGACTGCGCGTACCCGGCCACTTCGAGCATCCCCTGCGCCCTGCGCGCCACATGCGGCCGGGAACGCGCAGGCCGACGGGAAGGTGGCCGGGAACGCGCGGGTCGACGCTGCCTCGGGCCGAGTGAGCGAGGTCTCGGGTCGTGCGGCCTCGTGCCGAGGCGGGGTCTCGGGTCGAGCAGCTGGGCGCCCCGGGCCTGACGTGGGGCGGCGCCTGGCTCAGAACAGGATCGTTGCGAAGGTGCCGACCGTCTGGAAGCCGACCCGGAGGTACGTCCCGACGGCCACGTGGTTGTAGTCGTTGACGTACAGCGAGACGATCGGGGCGATGTGGGCCCGGGCATGGTCGACGACGGCGGCCATGCCCGCGACGCCGAGCCCGCGCCCGCGCAGTGCGGGGTCGACCCAGACGCCCTGGATCTGGCAGGCCCGGGCGGTCGCCGACCCGACCTCGGCCTTGAAGATCAGGCGCCCCTCCTCGACGACGCCCAGGGCCCGCCCGGTTCGCACGATCTCGGCCAGCCGGGCGCGGTAGGCAGGCCCGCCGCCGTGGGCGACCGGCGACATCCCCACCTCCTCGGTGAACATGGCGACCGCGGCGGGCATCAGCAGGTCGAGCTCCTCGATGCGCAGGGTGCGAAGGCCCGGGTGTGCCGGGCGTGTGGCCGGGGCTGCCGTGGCCATCAGGTACTGCGTGGAGCGCACCTCGCGGGCCGGCCCCCAGGCCGGCGCGAGCAGGCGCCACAGGTCGAGCACCTCGTCGGCGGGTCCCACCAGCGACGAGCAGCGGCGGCCCAGACGCCGGGCGTTGTCGGCGAACGAGGCCCGGGCCAGGGGCGTGGTCTCGATCGGGATCAGGTTGGCTCCGGTGTACATGGCCGAGCGCAGGTGCCCGGCTTCGAACCACCCCCAGACGAGCCCGCCGAGGGCCCAGGGGTCCATGGGGTCGGCCAACCGGGAGGCCACGAAGCAGTGGGCGATCGGGTCGCGGTCGACGAGCGCGAGCAGTTCCGGGAGGTGGCGCGATGTCAGCACCTTCAGCTCGCCGGGCACGGCCGCCATCCTGCCACGCCGGGATATCCTTGCCGCGAATCTCCGACCCGCCCGACCACCTCGGGCGAGGCCGCCACCTCGGATCTGGAGGAGACCCCTCGTGCTGACCCGTATGTCCACGTTGTTCCTGCGCACCCTCCGCGAGGACCCGGCGGACGCCGAGGTGCCGTCGCACCGCCTGCTGGTGCGCGCCGGCTATGTCCGCCGAGTCGCCCCGGGCGTCTTCAGCTGGTTGCCGCTGGGCTACCGGGTGCTGCGCAACGTCGAGCGCATCGTGCGCGAGGAGATGGACGCCGCGGGTTTCCAGGAGGTGCACTTCCCCGCGCTCCTGCCGCGTGAGCCCTACGAGCGGACGAACCGGTGGACCGAGTACGGGCCCAACCTGTTCCGCCTGCAGGACCGCCGCGGCTCGGACTACCTGCTCGGTCCCACCCACGAGGAGATGTTCACGCTCACGGTCAAGGACCTGTACTCCTCGTACAAGGACCTCCCGCTGAGCCTGTACCAGATCCAGACGAAGTACCGCGACGAGGCGCGTCCGCGAGCAGGCATCCTGCGCGGCCGTGAGTTCGTGATGAAGGACTCCTACTCGTTCGACACCTCCGACGAGGGCCTGGTTGCCTCCTATGGGCGCCACCGCGACGCCTACATCTCCACGTTCGATCGCCTGTCGATGCAGTACACGATCGTCTCGGCGATGTCCGGTGCGATGGGCGGCTCGGCGTCCGAGGAGTTCCTGGCCGTGTGCCCCGTCGGTGAGGACACCTACGTCCAGTGCACCACCTGCGAGTACGCCGCCAACGTCGAGGCGGTGGCCAGCGTTCCGCCCGCGGAGGTCGCCCTCGAGGGCCTGCCTCCCGCACACGTCGAGGACACCCCGGACACGCCGACGATCGAGACGCTGGTCGACCTGGCCAACGCCCGTCCTGAGCTGGCCCGTGGCGACCGTCCGTGGGAGGCCGGGGACACCCTGAAGAACGTGGTCGTCAAGGTCGCCATGCCCGACGGCACGACCCATCCGCTGGTCATCGGGCTTCCCGGTGACCGCGAGGTCGACATGAAGCGTCTCGAGGCGCTGCTGCTGCCCGGTGAGCCGGTGGCCTTCGAGGAGGCTGACTTCGCCGCGAACCCCGCGCTGGTGAAGGGCTACATCGGCCCGGGCGCCCTTGGCGAGGAGTCCGCGTCGGGCATCCGGTACCTGCTCGACCCGCGCGTGGTCACCGGCACACGCTGGATCACGGGCGCCGACCAGCCCGGGCGGCACGTGTTCGACCTCGTCGCGGGCCGGGACTTCTCAGGCGACGGGACGATCGACGTGGCCGAGGTCCGCGAGGGTGACCCGTGCCCGGACTGCTCGGCCGCCGGGCGCGGGGGGCTGCTGACGCAGGCCCGCGGCATCGAGATCGGCCACATCTTCCAGCTCGGACGCAAGTACGCCGAGGCGCTGGACCTCAAGGTCCTCGACGAGAACGGCAAGCAGGTCGTCGTGACGATGGGGTCCTACGGGATCGGTGTGTCGCGTGCGGTCGCGGCCATCGCCGAGCAGCACCACGACGACCGCGGGCTGATCTGGCCGCGCGAGGTGTCACCGTTCGATGTGCACATCGTGGCCACGGGCAAGGACGAGGCGGTGTTCGAGGCCGCTGAGCGGATCGCGGGGGAGCTGGAGCAGGGCGGGTTCCGCGTCCTGCTCGACGATCGCAAGGGCGTCTCGCCCGGGGTGAAGTTCAACGACTCCGAGCTGATCGGCGTGCCGCTGATCGTCGTCGTGGGCAAGAAGCTGGCCGAGGGGGCGATCGAGGTCAAGGACCGTGCCAGCGGGGACCGGGTCGACGTGGGCATCGACGATGCCGTGGCCACGATCACCGAGCGCATCCTGGCGCTGCCGTGACGGACCCCGTCGCCGACCCCGGCTCGGGCTCGACGCCCGGGGCCTCTGGCGCCGCCGGGTCGACGCCCGGGCCCCCCCGCGCTGCCGGCTCGCCTGGCGCTCGGGTCGAGGCCGTCATCTTCGACTGGGGTGGCACCCTGACACCGTGGCACGAGGTTGACCTGACCGCGGGCTGGTACGCCTACGCCAGCGTGTACGACGCACGGCATGCCGCCGGCCTCGCGGCGCACCTGTACGCCGCGGAGATCCAGCGCTGGCAGGCCCAGCACCACAGTGCGGGCAGCACCGGCGCCGGGCACCTCGACCAGATGCTGCTCGACTGCGGGATCGACCTGGACAGCGCCCGTCACCGCGAGGCCCTGGCCGCCTACCTGAGGTTCTGGGACCCGCACACCGATGCCGACCCGGACGCCGTGCCGCTGATGCTGGCGCTGCGCGAGCGGGGGATCCGCATCGGGGTCCTGTCGAACACGCTGTGGCCGCGGACGCACCACGAGGCGGTCTTCGCCCGGGACGGCCTCCTGGAGCTCATCGATGGCGCCGTCTACTCCTCGGAGCTGCCCGTGGGCAAGCCGCACGAGGACGCATTCGTCGCGGCACTGCGCTCGGTCGGAGTCGACGACCCGGCCCGCGCGGTGTTCGTCGGGGACCGGGCGTGGGACGACGTGCACGGCGCCCAGCAGGTCGGGATGCGCGCGATCCTCGTACCGCACAGCGACATCCCGCACGACCAGCGGGGGCCGGTGGAGGGGGAGCCTGACGCCGTCGTGCATCGTCTGGGCGAGGTCCTCGACCACGTCGATCGGTGGAACGGCGCCGCGATCAGCTGAGCCGAGCCGTCCGGCTGCTCCGGGGCATGGCTCAGGTGGCCGGCTCCTCGGCCGCCGAATCGCTCGGGACGACCTCGGACTCCTGGTCTCGGCGACCTTCGACCTGGATGAGGCGCCACCAGCCCACGATGCCCACGAGGCCGAAGAGCAGCCACTGGACCGAGTACACCAGGTTGTTCAGCCCCCGGTGCCCGGGGACCGGCAGGCCGGTGAGCTCAGCGCCGGCGTCCGGTGAGCTCGAGGTGAGCTCGGCGTATGCGTTGTAGCGGGGTGTCTCCGGGGGTTCGACGAGCGCCTCGGGATCGGCGGCCCAGGCCTGGCCAGGAGGTGGCACATCGGTGGGCTCGGTCGCCTCCGCTGGTCGCAGGCGCCCGGTGACTGTGACCGGGCCGGAGGGGGGCGCGGGGACATCGGGTGCGGTCGTGGCGTCGCTGCCTGCGGGAGCCCATCCCCGGTTGACCAGCAGGACACCGGACTCGGTCACCAGCGGCGTGACGATCCAGAACCCGTTGCGCCCGTCGAGCGGACGCCGGCGCACTGCCGTCTCGGCGGCAACGTCGAAGGTCCCCGTTGCGGTGATCGTGCGCCATTCGAGCTCCGGCGGCAGGGTGGTGGCGGCCGTTCCGGCCGGGGCGGCGTCGAGGAGCTCGTCGACGGGTACGGCAGGTGCGGACAGGGCGGCATCGAGTCGATCGTTCTCGCCGAGTCGGTACTGGTAGCGGTGCCACTGCCAGCGCGCGAGGATCACGCAGAGCACGAGCATCCCCAGGATGAAGGCGGTGAAGCCCAGCCACCGCCGCTGCCTGAGGATCCCGAGCACCGTCCCAGCCTACGTCCGCCCGGGCTGTGCGTCGGCGCGCGTGCCGAACAGGGCCTAGGGTGTGCACCCGTGGAGTCGTGGTCCGGGCGCGAGCCCCTCGAGCTGTCCGGTCAGGGCCCTGCCCTGAGCCTCTTCGACACCCGCAGCGGGCAGGTCCGGCCGACCGCACCGGGGGCAGTGGCGAAGATGTACGTCTGCGGGATCACGCCGTACGACGCGACCCACATGGGGCACGCCGCGACCTACGTCGCCTTCGATCTGGTCAACCGCTACTGGCGTGATCTCGGCCACGAGGTCCACTACGTCCAGAACGTCACCGACATCGATGATCCGCTCCTCGAGCGCGCGGTGGCCACCGGCCAGGACTGGCGCGAGCTGGCGCGTGCCGAGACTGCTCTGTTCGCCGAGGACATGGAGGCGCTCAACGTGCTTCCGCCGCGGGACTACGTCGGGGCGGTCGAGTCGATCCCGTCGGTGGTCGCGTGGGTCGGGCGGCTTCGCGACGCCGGTGCGGTGTACGACGTGGACGGCGACCTGTACTTCACGACGTCGGCGGCTGCTGGGTTCGGGGAGGTCTCCGGGCTCGATGAGGCAGCCATGCGGGCGATCTTCGCCGAGCGCGGGGGAGACCCGGACCGACCCGGCAAGCGCACCCCCCTGGACTGCATGCTGTGGCAGGCCGCGCGCCCTGATGAACCAGCGTGGGACACCGGGCTCGGCCACGGGCGACCCGGCTGGCACATCGAGTGCACGGCCATCGCCCTGGACCACCTCGGGATGGGCTTCGACGTTCAGGGCGGCGGCTCCGATCTCGCCTTCCCGCACCACGAGATGTGCGCGGCCCAGGCCGGGATCGCCACGGGGCAGACCCCGTTCGCCAAGCATTTCGTGCACGCCGGGATGGTCGGCTACGAGGGCCACAAGATGAGCAAGTCCCGGGGCAACCTGGTCTTCGTGTCCCGCCTTCGACGTGCGGGCGTCCCGTCGGCCCGCGTGCGCCTGGCCCTCCTGGCTCACCACTACCGCAGTGACTGGGAGTGGACGCCGGCCGACCTGGAGCGGGCGGAGCGCCGAGAGCTGGCTCTGCGGGCAGGCGTGCAGGCGGCGAGCGGCCCCGGCATTCGACGTGCTGGCGGCGGCGGTGCGCGCCCGGATCGCCGATGACCTCGACACGCCAGGCGCGCTGCGGCTCCTTGACGAGTGGGCCTCCGACGCGGCCGGGGGAGTCGGCGTCGATGCCGATGCCCCCGCAGCCGTGCGCGTCCTGCTCGACACGCTTCTGGGGGTCGACCTCTCCTAGTCTGGGGCGGTCGAAGGAGGCACACCCCCATGACCCAGTCGCCGCTCACCTCTGCCGCCGCATGGCAGGCCCTGTCCGCGCACGCCGAGACGATGTCGGCCACGACCGTCCGCGAGCTGTTCGACACCTCCGCGGACGTCGATCGGGCGTCGGCGCTCTCCGCGAACGGGGCGGGGTGGCACATGGACTTCTCCAAGCAGCGCATCACCGGCGAGACCGTTGACCTGCTGATCGCCCTGGCCGAGGAGCGCGACCTGGCAGGGCGGCGCGAGGCCATGTTCACCGGCGCGCACATCAACAACACCGAGGACCGAGCAGTGCTGCACACCGCGCTGCGGCTGCCTGCGACGGCGGCCCTGGTGGTCGACGGCCAGGATGTCGTCGCCGACGTGCATGCGGTGCTGGCCAAGATGGGGGCCTTCGCCGACCAGGTCCGTGGGGGGACCTGGCTGGGCTTCACCGGCCAACCGATCCGCAACGTGGTCAACATCGGCATCGGCGGCTCGGACCTCGGTCCGGTGATGGCCTACCAGGCGTTGCGCCATGTCTCGGATCGCGACCTCGTGATGCGCTTCGTGTCGAACGTGGACGGCTCGGACTTCGTCGAGCAGACGCGCGACCTCGACCCGGCGGAGACCCTGTTCCTCGTGGCGTCCAAGACCTTCACGACGCAGGAGACGATGACCAACGCGCGGACTGCGCGGGACTGGTTGGTGGCCGGCCTCGGCGGGGACGCGGCAGCAGTTGCCCGGCACTTCGTCGCCATCTCGACGAACGCCGAGAAGGTGGCTGCGTTCGGCATCGACACGGCCAACATGTTCGGCTTCTGGGACTGGGTCGGCGGGCGCTACTCGATGAGCTCGGCCATCGGTCTGTCGACGATGATCGCGATCGGTCCCGACGGCTTCGGCGAGCTGCTGGCTGGCCTGCACGCGATGGACATGCACTTCCGGACCGCGCCGATGCGGGAGAACCTGCCGGTGCTCCACGGCCTGCTCTGCGTGTGGAACCGCAACTTCCTGGGCACCGCAGACCACGTGGTGCTGCCCTACGACCAGTACCTGCTGCGGTTCCCCGCCTACCTGCAGCAGATGATCATGGAGAGCAACGGCAAGCGTGTGACGGCAGCGGGCGATCCGGTGGACTACGACACCAGCGCGTCGTTCTGGGGCGAGCCGGGCACCAACGGCCAGCACTCCTTCTACCAGATGCTGCACCAGGGCACGACGATCATCGCCGCGGACTTCATCTTCTTCGCCCGGCCGGTCAACGAGGTGGGCAACCACCACGACCTGCTCATCGCCAACTGCCTGGCGCAGTCCGGGGTGCTGGCGTTCGGCCGGTCCGCGGCCGAGGTTGCGGCTGATGGCACGCCGCCGCACCTGGTGGAGCACAAGGTCATGCCCGGCAACCGCCCCAACAGCATGCTGGTCGCGGAGTCGCTGACCCCGTTCACCCTCGGCGCGCTCATCTCACTGTACGAGCACTCCACGTTCGTCCAGGGGATGATCTGGGACCTGAACCCCTACGACCAGTGGGGCGTGCAGCTCGGCAAGGTGGTCGCCGACTCGATCGCCCCGATGCTGACCGGAGAGGCCGAGGCGTCATTGGACTCCTCGACGAACGCGCTGATCGCCCGGTACCGCGCGGCCCGCGGGCGCTGAGTCTCGCGCCGGGCGGACCAGCCGGGTCACTCAACGTGGGCATTCCACGCCAATCCGGCCGGTCCATGCGCATTCCGGGCCAGATATGACCGGGAACGCGCGAGGACGCGTCGAACTGGCGGGCTAACCCGTCTGGAGGACTTGGACCTCGGTCACTGGTTGCTGCCGCTCGCCGTCCATCGTGAAGGTGATCTCGCCGGACTGCCCGGCGCCGGTCCATTCGACCTTCCAGTGGGCCGTGGCGCGGACCGTGAAGGTGCCGTCGGGTTCAGTCGTGGACGGGGTGAGGTAGCGGTGTCCGCAGGTCGGGGAGGCGCCGGTTCCCTTGTCGGGCGACCACGGGGTGCCGGCGCTGCGGCAGGTCAGGCGGGTCCCATCGCCGAGTTCCCAGACAACCTTGGTCACCTCGGCCGTGGCAGTCACGGAGACCGGGCCTGCCGTGGCCGTGCGGGTGATCGGTCCGAACCCACGCGGTCCGGCGTTGTTGATCCAGAGCCAGGCGTCCATGCCGACGAGAAGGGGGGCTCCGGCGGTGAGGGGAGTCATCCCGATCGTGGGGGGATCGAGCTCCATCCGCTCGATCGCCTTCTCGGCGAGGGTGACGGGGTCGACGAGCACCGGCGCCCCTGCGGCTCCTGCGCTGGGCGCCCAGAACCAGAAGCCGGTGCCGGAGCCGGCGCTGAACACCGACCCCGGCTGGACGCACTGGTAGATCGTGCCTTCCTCCCGGCCCTCCCAGATGGGGTGGTCAGCCGAGGGTTGCGGGGAGACCCGCTGGACGAAGCACTGCCGCTCCTCGGACCACACACCGAGGGCGGAGGTGCAGTCGATCTCGTCGCCCTGGTACGTGCACACCCGCGTGCTCGCGGACTTGGAGCCACCCTTGGCGGCCCCGGAACCTTCAGCAGACGCGCCCGGTGCCGTCGAGGTGGTTCCCAGCCGTGATGTCGACAGTTGCACCGCAGATCCCGCCGACGTGCCGACGCAGACGCTTCGCATTCCGCCCGGCATCGGCCTGCGCACGGGCCCTGTAGTACCGAGGGCAGATGAGGCGACCCCAAGCGGTATGGCGCAAGGCGGCTGGCGTCAGCATGGCCGATCGGCTGGTCGCTCCTTGGGCGGTAGGACTTTGGCAACGGCCCAGCCAGGCGCTGGGAGGTACGTGGTCTTGACGACGCGTGTAGTCTGGCCTCTCTCGCGGACGCCCGGTCCAGGACTCCCGCCTGGGTCGATTCCGGTGATCGCGGTTGTGTCGACGCAGGCCGCAAGGACGACTGTGGGCGGATCGTCCATCCAGGTCCACCTTGACCGGCTGCGGCAGATGAGCACGACCTTGCGCGCCTGCTGGCTCGAATCGTCGACACCGCTCGCTGAGATGCTCTGCTGGATGTTCGTGCAGATCCTGGTCGACGCAGGTCGCCGGCGGCGACGTTGTTCAGGTCGTTCAGGTTGGCTGCGGGCGCCGCTGTACAGGATGCCGTAGAACGTCTGGCGGTACGCGAGTACGACCTCCGTGGCTTCCTCGACGGCTCTGCTGCTCCTCCGGCTGTCAGGGTCGAGCTGGGGGACGGGAAGGCGCTGGCTTCGGTGCTCGCCGAGGCGCTGGGGCTCCCGCTCGAGGGGGTCCCGGTCGCGTCCTCGCGGTCACTCGTGCAGCCGGCCAGGAGCAGGCCGGCGACGGTGATCCCGGCGAGGGCTCGGGTGGGGGGACGGAACATGGCTGGTCCTCGTGCTGCGCGGTGTGAGACTTCCGGAGCACAGGATACGTCCCGCAAAGGGGTGGCTTGTCCGGTTCGTCCACAGCCCGGGACCGGGGCGCGGTCGACCGCCTCGTCCCCGGGTTCAGAGCCGATGCGCTACCGCGGGACTGGTCAGTGCTTCTTGTCCGGCAGCGTGGTCGCCACCTGGTTGCGCTGATCGGTCTTCGCGTGCTTGTCTGCGCGCTTCTCCTTGATGGACTTGCCGGGTTTCTTGGACATGTGCTGGCGGGGGGACTTGTCTGCCATCGGGACTCCCGTGGTCGGAAGCCTGAATGGCTCCGCGCCCTCGACAGTACGCCCCATCGGGGCCGTTGGCTACGGCGCCGCGCGGCTGGGGGGTCACGTGGACGACTCCACGGGAGGCCCTGGCGGGCCGAAGGAGCCGATGCTGAGCTCCGAGCCGCCAGAAGCGGATGCCTCGCCCTGGCGCCGGCGCCCGTACTCTTGGGGCACTATGTCGACGCCCTCCTTCCTGACTGCCCTGACCGAACGCGTGATCGTCGCGGACGGCGCGATGGGCACGATGCTCCAGGCCCAGGACCCCTCGCTGGATGACTTCCAGGGCTACGAGGGATGCAACGAGATCCTGAACGTGACCCGGCCCGACATCGTGGCCGCGGTGCATGCCGCCTACTTCGATGCGGGGGTTGACTGCGTCGAGACCAACACCTTCGGGGCCAACCTCGCCAACCTGGGGGAGTACGACATCCCTGAGCGGATCCGCGAGCTTGCCTCGGCCGGCGCCCGGATCGCCCGCGAGGTGGCTGACGGCTACTCCACCCCGGACCGCCCGCGCTGGGTGCTCGGCTCGGTCGGACCGGGCACGAAGCTGCCCACCCTGGGCCACGCACCGTTCGCGGACCTGCGCGATGCCTACGCCGAGCAGGTGGCCGGGCTCCTCGAGGGCGGGGTCGACGCGGTGCTCATCGAGACCGCCCAGGACCTCCTGCAGGCCAAGGCCGCGCTGATCGGGGCACGCCGCGCCATGGCCGCCTCCGGGCGCCGGGTGGCGCTGATCGCCCAGGTCACCGTCGAGACCACCGGCACGATGCTGCTCGGCACCGAGATCGGGGCAGCCCTGACGGCCCTGGAGCCGCTGGGCATCGACGTGATCGGCCTGAACTGCGCGACCGGGCCGGCGGAGATGAGTGAGCACCTTCGCCACCTCTCGCGCTACGCGAAGGTGGCTGTCTCGGCGATGCCCAACGCCGGCCTGCCGGTGCTCACGGCTGACGGCGCGCACTACCCGCTGACCCCCGCCGAGCTGGCGGCCGCGCACGACCACTTCACCAGCGACTACGGGCTCGCCCTGGTCGGTGGCTGCTGCGGCACGACGCCGGAGCACCTGCGCGCCGTGGTCGAGCGGGTGGGCGGGCGCGAGGTCCGGCCCCGCGACCACATCAATGAGGCGGCTGCGGCCTCCCTCTACCAGTCGGTGCCCTTCCGCCAGGACACCTCGTACCTGTCCATCGGGGAGCGGACGAACGCCAACGGGTCCAAGGCCTTCCGCGAGGCCATGCTGGCCCAGGACTGGGAGGCGTGCGTCGAGATCGCCCGGGCCCAGATCCGCGACGGCGCCCACCTGCTCGACCTCTGCGTGGACTACGTGGGCCGCGACGGGGCGGATGACATGCGTGAGCTGGCCGGCCGGCTGGCCACCGCCTCCACCCTGCCGATCGTGCTGGACTCCACCGAGCCGGCGGTCCTCGAGGCTGGCCTGCAGATGCTCGGCGGGCGGGCAGTCGTGAACTCCGTGAACTACGAGGACGGCGACGGCCCGGGCTCGCGGTTCGCCCAGATCGTCCCGCTGATCAAGGAGTACGGCGCCGCGGTCGTCGCCCTCACGATCGACGAGGAGGGCCAGGCGCGCACCGCGGACTGGAAGCTGCGTGTCGCCGACCGGCTGATCACCGACCTGCGCGACAACCACGGCATCCCCCCGCAGGACGTGCTCGTCGACTGCCTGACGTTCCCGATCGCCACCGGCCAGGAGGAGACCCGGCGTGACGGCATCGAGACCATCGAGGCGATCCGGCGGATCAAGCACGCCCATCCGGACGTGCAGACCACCCTCGGCCTGTCCAACGTCTCCTTCGGCCTGAACCCGGCTGCCCGGCAGGTGCTGAACTCGGTGTTCCTCCACGAGTGCATCGAGGCGGGACTGGACTCCGCCATCGTGCACGCGAGCAAGATCCTGCCGATCGCCCGGATCGGTGAGGAGCAGCTGAAGGTCGCCCGCGACCTGGTCTACGACCGCCGGGAGTACGCCGAGGACGGCACGGTGAGCTATGACCCACTGGGCCGGTTCCTCGACCTCTTCGCAGGCGTCAGCGCCCAGGTGTCCAAGGAGACCAAGGCCGAGGAGCTCGCAGCCCTGCCGCTGGACGAGCGGCTGCAGCGACGGATCATCGACGGCGAGCGCTCCGGCCTGGAGGGCGACCTCGACGAGGCGTTGCTGACCCAGCCGGCGCTGCAGATCATCAACGACACCCTCCTGGCGGGCATGAAGGAGGTCGGCGAGCTGTTCGGCCGCGGCGACATGCAGCTGCCGTTCGTGCTGAACAGCGCCGAGGTCATGAAGACCGCCGTGGCCTACCTCGAGCCGCACATGGAGAAGGTCGAGGGCGAGGAGTCCACCGGCAAGGGCACGATCGTCCTGGCCACGGTGAAGGGCGACGTCCACGACATCGGCAAGAACCTCGTCGACATCATCCTGACCAACAACGGCTACAAGGTCGTGAACATCGGGATCAAGCAGCCGGTCAACGCGATCCTCGAGGCCGCCGCCGAGCACGACGCCGACCTGATCGGCATGTCGGGCCTGCTCGTGAAGAGCACGGTGATCATGAAGGAGAACCTCGAGGAGATGAACGACCGCGGGGTCGCCGAGCGCTGGCCGGTCATGCTCGGCGGGGCCGCACTGACCCGCGCGTTCGTCGAGGAGGACCTCGCGGGCATCTTCGCCGGCGACGTGCGCTACGCCCGCGACGCATTCGAGGGCCTGCGGCTGATGGACGCGTTCATGTCGGTCAAGCGCGGCGAGCCGGGTGCCGAGCTGCCCCCGCTGCGCACGCGCAAGGTGGCCCGTCGCAGCAGCGGCACCCGCGAGGTGGGCGAGATCCCCGCGCGCAGCGACGTCGCCGTCGACAATCCCGTGCCGACGCCGCCGTTCTGGGGGTCGCGCGTGGTCAAGGGCATCCGGCTCGCGGACTACTCGGCCTACCTCGACGAGCGCGCCCTGTTCCTCGGGCAATGGGGGCTGAAGTCCTCCCGCGGGGAGGGGCCGGACTACAACGCTCTAGTAGAGGTTGAGGGTCGGCCTCGGCTGCGGATGTGGCTGGACCGCGTCCACACCGAGGGGTTGCTGGGGGCTGCGGTCATCTATGGCTACTACCCGTGCTGGTCCGAGGGCGACGAGCTCGTGATCCTCGACCCAGCCGGGCTGGCCGAGGCCGGCGAGCGCCCGCTGGACAACGGCTGGCAGCCGGTGGAGCTGCATCGGCTGCCCTTCCCGCGCCAGGCTCGCGACCGGCACCTGTGCCTTGCGGACTTCTTCCGGCCCCGCGAGGCGGTCCTGGCTGAGGGCCGGCCCGACGTCGTGGCCTTCCACGTCGTGACGATGGGCTCCGAGGTCTCGGCAGCGGCCGCGGAGCTCTTCGCGGCCAACGCCTACCGGGAGTACGTCGAGCTGCATGGCCTGAGCGTCCAGCTCACTGAGGCGCTGGCTGAGTACTGGCACTCCCGGATCCGTGCGGAGCTGGGCATCGACTCCGCCGATGCCGTCGACCGGACGCAGCTGATCACCAAGCAGTCCTACCAGGGGGAGCGATACTCGTTCGGCTACCCGGCCTGCCCGGACGTGGAGCAGCAGACGGTCCTCATGGACCTGCTGGACCCCTCGCGGATCGGCGTGGAGCTCTCCGAGGAGTTCCAGCTGCACCCGGAGCAGTCGACCTCGGCGCTGATCGTGCACCACCCCGAGGCCAGCTACTACAACGCCGGCTGAGGAGGACGCACAGATGACCCTCTCCGCAGTCCTGTTCGACATGGACGGCCTGCTGGTCAACACCGAGCCGATGTGGCTCGAGGCCGAGCACCACACCCTCGCCACACTCGGCGGGACCTGGTCGGAGGCCGACCAGCGGGCGATCATGGGTGCGTCGATGGCCCATGCCACGGCCTACATCCGCACGATCTCCGGCACGGACCGGACCGATCACGAGGTCGGCGAGCTCCTCATCGGCACGATGCTCGAGCGCCTCGACGGCGCCGAGATCCCGATCCAGCCCGGCGCCGCCGAACTGCTCGCCGAGGTGGCTGCATCCGGGGTTCCCTTCGCCCTGGTCTCGGCCTCGGTGCGCCCGATCGTCGACCTCGTGCTCGCGTTCCTGGTCCGTTCGGGGCTGCCGGTGTTCCCGGTCAGCGTCGCCGGCGACGAGGTCGCGCGCAGCAAGCCGGACCCGATGCCCTACCTGCATGCGGCCGATCTCCTGGGGGTCGACATCACCCGGGCGGTCGTGCTGGAGGACTCGCTGAACGGTGTCCGTGCAGCGTGGTCGGCCGGGGCGACTGTGGTCGCGGTCCCGCATGCCGTGCCCGTCGAGGCGGGTGAGCGCATCGTGGTGCGGGAGTCGCTCGTCGGGCTGGACATGGGCGGATTGGCCTCGCTCCTCGCCTGATGCGACGTCCGCTCACGTCGGGGGCTGTGCATGAGTGTGGGGCGGATGGTGCCCCACGCCCGTAAACTGGGCACCTGACTCCAGGAAGGCTCCCCATGTCTGAGGCAACTGCCGCGACTGACGCGTCCCCAACGGCCGCAGGCGGCCCCGCTGCCCGTGCCGTTGGCCTGAGCAAGGTCTACGGCGAGGGCGAGACCCAGGTCGTGGCCCTGCGCTCGGTGGACGTCGAGTTCGAGGTCGGCCGGTTCACCGCGATCATGGGGCCGTCGGGGTCGGGCAAGTCCACGCTCATGCACTGCATGGCCGGCCTGGACTCCGCGTCCGAGGGCAAGGTCTACATCGGCGAGTCCGACCTGACCACGATGAAGGACAACGACCTCACGCGGCTGCGTCGGGAGCGCATGGGCTTCGTCTTCCAGGCGTTCAACCTCGTGCCCACCCTGACCGCGGAGGAGAACATCACCCTGCCGATGGACATCGCCGGGCGCAAGGTCGACCAGGAGTGGTTCGACCTCGTCGTCGGGACCGTCGGCCTGGCCGACCGGCTCACCCACAAGCCCAGCGAGCTCTCGGGCGGGCAGCAGCAGCGTGTCGCGTGCGCCCGTGCCATGGCCACCCGGCCCGACATCATCTTCGCCGACGAGCCCACCGGGAACCTGGACTCGCGCTCCGGTGCGGAGGTGCTGGGCTTCCTGCGCCGCAGCGTCGACGAGTTCGGCCAGACGATCGTCATGGTCACCCACGACGCCCATGCCGCGGCCTACGCCGACCGCGTGGTCTTCCTGGCCGACGGGGTCCTCGTCGACGAGCTCCTCGACCCGGATGCGCCGGCGATCCTCGAGCGCATGATGACCTTCGAGCAGGCCGCCGGGGCACACGGCTCGGTGGGCTCCACCCCCGTGAGCATCGAGTACCCGCCGACCACCGGGCGCCCCGAGCCGGTGGATCCGCCTGCGCTCGCGCCGGAGTCCGCCGCCGAGCAGGGCTGAGCGCATGCTCAAGGCAACATGGCGCTCGTTGAAGGCGCACAAGGCCCGGATGCTGCTGTCCGGGCTGGCCGTCGTGCTGGGCGTGGCCTTCGTGGTGGGCACCTTCATCTTCACCGACACGCTCAAGGGGACGTTCGACGAGCTGTTCGCGAACGAGGTTCCCGACGTCGTGATCACCCAGCAGCTCGAGGTGGGGGGCGACGACGGCCGCGGTTCCGTGGTCTCGGTCGTGCCCCAGTCCGTGCTGGACGAGGTCCGCGAGATGCCCGGGGTCGCCCGGGCCACGGGCGACATCCAGACCCTCGGCGTGACGCTGCTGGACACCGACGGTGAGCCCATCGGCGGCAACGGCCCGCCGAACCTCGGCTTCTCCTTCCCGGAGTACCCCGATGATCCCCAGCTCAGTGGCCTGTCCCTCGTGGAGGGCCGCGCCCCGAGCGCGCCCGAGGAGATCGTCGTCGACCTGCAGACCGCTGAGAAGGGCGGGTTCACGGTCGGCGACACGGTGACCGTGGTCACGCAGGGCCCGCGGATCGAGGCGCCGCTGGTCGGATTGGCCCGGTACGGGGTCAGCGGGGGGCTGGCGGGGGCCACACTCACACTCTTCGACCGTCAGTACGCCCAGGAGACCTTCCTCGGTGAGGACGGCTGGAACCAGGTCTCGATCGTCGGGGACGAGGGCACCACGCCCGAGGGCCTGCGTGACGACGTGACCGCGCTGCTCGGGCCGGGGTACAAGGTGACCACGGGCCAGGAGCTCCAGGACGAGGCGGCCGAGCAGCTCAGCACGGCGCTCGGGTTCATCAACACGTTCCTGCTGGTCTTCGCGTTCATCGCCCTGTTCGTGGGCACCTTCATCATCCTGAACACCTTCTCGATGCTGGTCGCACGGCGCACGCGGGAGCTCGCGCTGCTGCGGGCGATCGGGGCCAGCAAGCGCCAGATCACCTGGTCGGTCGTCGGTGAGGCGTTCCTGCTGGGCCTCCTCGGTGGGGCCCTCGGGATCGTCATGGGCATCGGCGTGGCCCTCGGCCTGCGCGAGCTCCTCGGGATCTTCGGTGCCGAGCTCCCGGCCGGGAACCTGGTCCTGGCGCCCCGGACGATCATCCTCGGCATGGCTGTCGGCGTGATCGTGACCGTCATCGCGGCGTGGTTCCCGGCGCGCCGGGCCTCCCAGGTGCCGCCCGTGGCGGCCATGCGCGACGACATCGCCCTGCCGGCCAAGGGGCTGCGCAACCGGGGGATCGCCGGGGGGATCCTGACCGGGCTGGGAGCCGTGGCACTGCTCGTCGCCGTCCTCAGCGAGGACCTCCCGCGCCGGTTGGCCGTTGCCGGGCTCGGCGCCTTCGCGCTGCTGCTCGGGGTGATCATCCTGGCGCCCGTGTTCAGCCGTGGCCTCGTGGGAGCTGTCGGCGCTCCTGTGACGCGCCTGGGCTCCGTGGGGACCCTCGCCGTGCGCAACGCCCAGCGCGACCGCCGCCGGACGGCAGCAACCGCGACCGCGATCCTCGTGGGCCTCGCCCTCGTGACCGCGATCGGCGTGCTCGGATCCTCGACGACGAAGTCCACCGATGCACTGGTCGATGACCTCATCACCGCGGACTTCATCGTGCAGCCCACCAGCTTCGTCCCGTTCTCCACCGAGGTGGGCGACGCGATCGAGGCCGTGCCCGGGGTGACGCTGGTCTCCCGCGTCCGGCAGGTGCCCGCCCTCGTCGACGGCGACGAGGTGACGGTCACAGGTGTCCAGCCCGACACGATCGGTCAGGTCCAGACGCTGGGCCTGCAGGCTGCGGCCCTGGCCGCGGGAGGGATCGTCACCGATACGGAGACTGCAGCGGCGGCGGGGCTCGCGATCGGCGACACGGTCGAGGTCACCTGGGGCAATGGCCAGGAGGAGTCATTCGTCCTGCAGCAGCTCTACGAGGGCCAGACGGCCTTCAGCGGCTGGGTCGTGTCCCTGGAGACGATGGAGGCCGCGGGCCTGCCGGTCGTCGACTCGTTCCTCTACGCACCGCTTGATGACGATGCCGACATCGAAGCCGTTCGGGCCGAGCTGGATGTGATCCAAGCCGCCTACCCGACCGTCCAGATCCTGGACCAGACCGAGTTCAAGGAGAGCATCTCCGGGCAGATCAACCAGCTGCTGAGCCTGGTCTATGCGCTGCTGGGGCTGAGCGTGATCATCGCCATCTTCGGCGTGATCAACACCCTGGCCCTGTCCATCATCGAGCGCACCCGGGAGATCGGGATGCTGCGGGCCGTCGGGATGCTGCGCACGCAGGTCCGCACCATGATCCGATGGGAGTCGATCGTGATCAGCTTCTTCGGCGCGTTCACCGGGGTCGCCCTCGGGCTCCTGCTCGGAGTCGCGCTGCAGCGACTGCTGGTCAACGACGGCATCACCGAGCTGGCGATCCCGTGGACGCTGATCGTGGTGGTCCTCGTGGCAACGGCCATCGTGGGGGTCCTGGCAGCGGTCTGGCCGGCCCGGCGTGCGGCCAACCTCGACGTGCTGATGGCGATCAGGACCGAATAGCGTCCGCTACCACTGGAAGCGGCGGGGGAGTCCCGCCGAACTCGGGGCACAGGGACTGGTGGGCGCACCACGTGCAGAGCGCCGAGGGCCGGGCTCGCCAGTCCCCGGACTCCATCGCACGCTCGATGGCCGTCCACAGGGCCTCGACCTTGCGCTGCATCGCCCGCAGGTCCTCCTCATCGGGCTCGTAGCGCAGGACGACCCCGGTGGACAGGTACATCAGCTGCAGCATCGTGGGCAGCTGGCCGTGCTGGTGCCACAGTGCCAGGGCGTAGAAGCGCATCTGGAACATCGCCCGGGCCTCGAACCCGACGCCCGGGGGCTTCCCGGTCTTGTAGTCCACGACACGCAGCTGCCCGGTGGGCGCGCGGTCGAGGCGGTCCACGAAGCCGCGCAGGACCAGCCCCGAGGGCAGTTCGGCACTCACCTGGAGCTCGCGTGCGGCTGGCTCGAGCCTGGTGGGGTCCTCCATCGCGAAGTAGGACTCAACAAGGTCGCCCGCCCCACGCAGCCAGTCCAGGGGGTCGGTTCCGTCCTCAGCGAGCATCCCGACCACCTCAGGACGCTCGGCGACGAGGAGGTCCCACTGGGGGCCGACCAGGCCGATGGCCTCATCGAGGGTCCGCTGGTCGGCAGGGAGGTCGTAGAGCGCCTCGAGCACCGAATGCACCAGTGTGCCGCGCACGGCCGCGGCGCTGGGCGGCTCGGGCAGGCGGTCGAGCACCCGGAACCGGTAGAGCAGCGGGCAGGACTGGAAGTCCAGTGCGCGCGAGGGTGACAGCGATCGGGTCGGACGCTGCGATGAGGTCGCTCGGATCGGGCATGGCGACAACCTACGTCGCGGTCCCGCGGTCTGCCGACGACCTGCCCGGTCGCGATGCTCCCGCTGGAGGATCGTCGTTCGGGATCAGTGCCTGGCGCGTTGTGGGCCATCGATCGCTCGTGCGCCGCGCGGCGGCGCCGCCCCGCCTACGATGGTGATGTGGCCACCCCGACGACCCGCATCGCCGGGATCCCCGTCGAGATCCCCCCGAGCGGGATCCTGGGGGTCGGGCTGCTGGCCTACCTGTGGATACCGGCGTTCACGATCGACGGCTCGTGGAGCCCGTGGATCCTCGCGCTCGTCTTCGCCGTCCTGCTGAGCCTGGCCACGTTGATCCACGAGTTCGCCCATGCCCTGGTGGCACGGGCGTTCGGGTTCCCCGTTCATCGGGTCGTGCTGCAGCTGCTCGGCGGGGTCACCCACTTCGAGCGCAGCCGCCAGGCGCCGATGGCTGAGGCTGCAGTTGCCGCTGCCGGGCCGCTCGCCACGTTCGCGCTGGCCGGCGTCAGCTACGCGGCCGTGCAGGTCCTCGACCCGGGCAGCGCGGCGGCCGTGCTGGCACGGGCCCTCACGTGGGCGAACGTCATCATCGGCATCTACAACGCGCTGCCCGGCATCCCCCTGGATGGGGGCAACGTGCTGCGCTGCCTGATCTGGGCGGCGTCGGGTTCCGAGCAGCGGGGCACGGTGGTGGCGGCATGGGTCGGTCGGGGCGTGGCCCTGCTCACCCTGCTGTCCCCGCTCGCGCTCTCGCTGCTGACCGGGGTCCGACCCGATCTGCTGGTGTACGTGGTCGCCGGACTGGTGGCGGCGATGCTCTGGACAGGCGCGTCGGCCCAGCTGCGGGCGGTCGACCTGCGCACGCGTGCCGGCTCCCTGACCGCCGGTGGCCTGGCCCGCCGGGCCATCCCCGTGGATCGCGACCTGCCCCTGGCCGAGGCGATCCGGCGGGCCAACGCAGCCGGTGCCGGTGCCCTGGTGGTCGTCGACCCGCGCGGCGTTCCCACGGGGATCGGCCAGCACGACGCCATCGCGGCCGTGCCGGAGCAGCGCCGGCCCTGGGTGACGGTCGCATCGGTGGCTCGGCCGATCGACGCACAGGGTGCCATCAGCCGGGACCTCGCCGGCACCGAGCTGCTCTCGGTCGTGTCGACGAGGGGTCGCGAGGAGCTGCTCGTGGTCGACTCCCAGGGGCTGGTCTTCGGCGTCCTGCTCCTGGCCGACGTCGAGGCCGCGCTGAAGGGCTGAGCCCTCGACGGCGGGCGCCGCATAGGGTCAGCCCATGACCGCCCCGACCGAGCCGACCGCCCCCTCCGCCCCGCCAGGCAGAGCGCCCCCACAGAGGCGACCACCCCGACCGCCCCGGCGGCGCCGCCAACCCCCCGGGCCGACCGGCATGGACCCCTCCAGCCGGGAGACCTCGTCCAGCTGACCGACCCGAAGGGTCGCCACCACACGTTCCCGCTGGTCCCGGGCAAGGAGTTCCACACCCACAAGGGGGCCCTGGCCCACGACGACCTGATCGGCCAGCCCGAGGGGATCGTCGTCACGACGCTTGCCGGCGTGCCGTACCTGATCCTGCGGCCCCTGCTGCGCGACTTCGTGCTGTCCATGCCGCGCGGGGCAACCGTCATCTACCCCAAGGACGCCGCGGCGATCGTCGGACTGGCCGACATCTTCCCCGGGGCGCACGTGGTGGAGGCCGGGGCCGGGTCCGGCGCCCTCACGTGCTCGCTGCTGCGCGCGGTGGGGCCCACGGGGCGGGTCACGTCCTACGAGCGTCGCCCGGACTTCGCCGACATCGCCCGGGACAACGTCGAGCGCTTCCTCGGCGGCCCGCAGCCGAACTGGACGGTGGAGGTCGGCGACCTCCAGGACCGGCTCACGCTCACGGGCGTGCATCGCGTGATCCTCGACATGCTCGCGCCGTGGGAGTGCGTGGACGCCGTGGCCGATGCCCTGATGCCCGGGGGGATCGTCGTGGCCTACCTGGCGACCACGACCCAGCTGTCCCGGATGGCCGAGACCCTGCGTGCCGATGGGCGGTTCACCGAGCCGTCGGCCAGCGAGCTGATGCTGCGGACATGGCACCTCGAGGGTCTGGCCGTCCGGCCGGACCATCGGATGACCGGGCACACCGGGTTCCTGCTGACCAGCCGTCGCCTGGCGCCCGGGACCGTCCTGCCGGCGAAGCGGAGCCGCCCGGCCAAGGGGGCCTACGGAGCGGACTACACCGGACCGGGCGCGCCCGGGGGCTCCACCTCCACCGCCACCGATGAGCCCACGCAGACCACTGTGCCGGCAACGGGTCCGCGCCCGGCCCTGCCCTGATCGCCCGCCCCGCCCGCCGGGGCCGACCCGGCGGGGTCCCCGAGCACGACCTGCTGCGCGATCAGCAGTTCTCTGGGTAGAGTCCGAAGGACCAGCGCAGGAGGTGTGCCATGACGGATCAGGCCGTACCCCCCGACGTCGAGCGCCGCCTGCGGTCGCTGCAGGAGGAGCTCGACCGGCTCTCGGACACCAACCGGCGCCTGGCTGACACCCTGCGTGAGGCGCGCAACCAGATCGTGACGCTCAAGGAGGAGGTCGACCGTCTGGCCGACCCGCCCAACGGGTTCGCGGTGTTCCTCGCCGGCAACCCCGACGGCACCGCCGACATCCACGCCCAGGGCCGCAAGCTGCGCGTGAGCGTCGCCCCCGGGGTCGAGGACCTCGTCCCCGGCCAGGAGGTCATGGTCAACGAGGCCATGAACGTCATCGCCGGCATGGCCTACGAGCGGGTTGGCGAGATCGTCATGTTCAAGGAGCTGCTCGAGGGTGGCGACCGGGCCCTGGTGATCGGGCACACCGACGAGGAGCGCGTGGTCCGCCTTGCCCAGACCCTGCGCGACCAGACGATCCGCGCGGGGGACTCCCTGCTGATGGACCCCCGGTCGGGCTACGTGTACGAGCGGATCCCGAAGTCCGAGGTCGAGGAGCTCGTGCTCGAGGAGGTCCCGGACGTCGACTACTCCGACATCGGCGGCCTGGCCGGGCAGATCGAGATGATCCGCGACGCCGTCGAGCTGCCCTACGTGCACGCCGAGCTGTTCAAGGAGCACAAGCTGGCCGCCCCGAAGGGGATCCTTCTCTACGGCCCGCCCGGCTGCGGCAAGACGATGATCGCCAAGGCCGTGGCCGCCTCCCTGGCGCGCAAGGTCGCCGAGCGCGAGGGCAAGACCGCCGGGCGCTCCTACTTCCTGAACATCAAGGGCCCGGAGCTGCTCAACAAGTACGTCGGCGAGACCGAGCGGCACATCCGGCTGGTGTTCCAGCGGGCCCGGGAGAAGGCCACCGAGGGCACGCCGGTCATCGTCTTCTTCGACGAGATGGACTCGCTGTTCCGCACCCGCGGCTCCGGGGTCAGCTCCGACGTGGAGAACACGATCGTCCCGCAGCTGCTCTCGGAGATCGACGGGGTCGAGGGCCTGGCCAACGTGATCGTGATCGGCGCCTCGAACCGCGAGGACATGATCGACCCGGCCATCCTGCGCCCCGGTCGCCTCGACGTGAAGATCAAGATCGAGCGGCCGGACGCCCAGGCGGCCGGGGACATCCTGAGCAAGTACCTCACCCCGGACCTGCCGCTGCACCCCGAGGACCTCGCTGAGAACGGCGGCTCGGCCGATGCGGCCTGCGAGGCGATGATCCGGCGGACCGTCGAGCGGATGTACGTCGAGTCCGACGAGAACAGGTTCCTCGAGGTCACCTATGCCAACGGCGACAAGGAGACCCTGTACTTCAAGGACTTCAACTCCGGGGCGATGCTCGAGAACATCGTCGCCCGGGCGAAGAAGAACGCGATCAAGGAGTTCCTCGAGACCGGCCAGAAGGGCATCCGGGTGGCGCACCTGCTCACCGCGTGCATCGACGAGTTCCGCGAGAACGAGGACCTGCCCAACACCACCAACCCCGACGACTGGGCCCGGATCTCGGGCAAGAAGGGCGAGCGGATCGTGTTCATCCGCACCCTCGTCGCGGGCAAGCAGGGCACCGAGGCCGGTCGCTCGATCGACACGGTCGCCAATACTGGCCAGTACCTCTGAATCAACGCGCCACGGGGGTCCGATCTGAGTAGGTTGCGTGCTGTAAGTGCACCTACTCACATGTGGAGGCCCGTATGGCCGCGAATGCGGTGGCACCACCAAAACAGAAGATCAGCCTGTTCGGTCAACTCCAGCGCGTAGGCAAGGCATTGATGGTGCCGGTCGCCATCCTGCCTGCTGCCGGCCTGCTCCTCGGCCTGGGCGCTGGGTTCCAGAACATGTACAAGCAGATCAACGACGTGGATACGATCCCCGAGGGGTTCTTCCTGCTGATCACCAACACCATGGTGGGTGCCGGTGACATCATCTTCGGCAACCTGGCCCTGCTGTTCGCGATCGGCGTGGCCATCGGTCTGACTGCCGATGCTGGTGTCGCAGCGCTGGCGGGCACCGTCGGGTTCCTGGTCTTCAACAAGGCGGTCAGCGTCTTCATGGAGATCAAGAACGTCAACGTCATCACCTGCGCGCCCCAGGGCACGACGGGAGTCGTCCCGGACACGTGTCCACCTGCCGACGCCATAGTGACGACGTCGCTGCAATCCACGTCGGACATCCTGAACTGGAACGAGCTGCCCTCGGCGGCCTTCGCCAACATCCTCGGGATCCCGACCCTGCAGACCGGCGTCTTCGGCGGCATCATCATCGGTGCCCTGGCGGCCTGGTGCTACAACAAGTGGTTCCGGATCGAGCTGTCGCCGGTCCTGGGCTTCTTCGCCGGCAAGCGGTTCGTGCCCATCGCCACCGCCACCTTCGCCCTGCTCCTGGGCCTGGTCGGCAGCTTCGCGTGGCCGCCGATCGGCGAGGCGATCAACGCCTTCGCAGATGCGATCAAGGGCCTCGGTGCGATCGGCGTGTTCATCTTCGGACTGGTCGAGCGCTCGCTCATCCCGTTCGGGCTGCACCACATCTGGTACAGCCCGTTCTGGTTCCAGTTCGGTGAGTACACCAACAAGGCCGGCGAGATCATCACGGGCGACCAGCGCATGTGGTTCGCCCAGCTCGCCGACGACACGCCGTTCGTCGACAACGCGGGTGACGCCACTGGTCGCTACATGGCAGGCAAGTTCTCCGTTCATGATGTTCGGCCTTCCGGCAGCTGCCTACGCGATGTACCGCCAGGCCAAGTCCAGCCAGGCCAAGATCGCCGCCGGCATCCTGCTCTCCGCAGGCCTGACCTCGTTCCTCACCGGCATCACGGAGCCGATCGAGTTCACCTTCCTGTTCATCGCCCCGTGGCTGTTCGGAATCCACGCGGTGTTCGCGGGACTGTCGTTCATGATCATGTACATGACGGGCACCTCGATCGGCCTGACCTTCTCCGGCGGACTGATCGACTTCTTCCTGTTCGGGATCCTCCCCGGCAGGGAGCCGTGGTGGAACGTCATCATCCTCGGGCTCATCCTGATGCCGATCTACTTCTTCGTCTTCACCTGGGCGATCAAGTGGAAGGACCTGGCCACGCCTGGTCGCGAGTCCGACGCTGACGCCATCGCGGACTACGGCGAGCACGAGCTGCAGCTGACCGACGAGGAGAAGGGCGCAGCGATCAAGGCCGCTGCGGTCGAGGCCGACATGTCCCAGGCCGCCAAGGTCCTGGCAGCGTTCGGCGGGTTCGAGAACATCACCAGCGTCGACGCGTGCATCACGCGCCTGCGCATCTCGGTCAAGGACAAGAGCAAGGTCGACAAGGCCAAGCTCAAGTCCCTGGGCGCCGCCGGCGTCCTGGAGGTCGGGGACAACATGCAGGCGATCTTCGGCACCCGTGCCGAGATCCTCAAGGGCGAGATCCTCGACCTGCCGGGAGCACCCCAGCGGTAGGGATCGACCCCACCCACAACTGAACAGGTTGACCGTCGAGGGCGGGTGCTCCGCAGGGAGCCCCGCCCTCGATGTGTGCCCGGGGCGTCCCGGTGCCCGGCCTATGCTGGGGCCCATGTCGGTGCACCGGGTGATGGGGCTGGAGACCGAGTTCGGCATCAGCCACCCGGGCCACCCGAACGCCAATCCCGTGCGCATGTCGGGGCTGGTCGTGAACGCCCACGCGGTCATGGCCGGTCGCAGCGGGGCGCTGGCCCAGCGCTGGGACTACGACGAGGAGTCGCCGCTGCGCGACGCCCGTGGGTTCGACATGACCCGTGCCGAGGCCGACCCCACGCAGCTGACCGACGACACCAGCACCGCCAACGTGGTGCTCACCAACGGGGCGCGGCTCTACGTGGACCATGCCCACCCGGAGTACTCCAGCCCGGAGGTCACCAATCCATGGGACGCGGTCCTGTGGGACCGGGCCGGGATGCAGATCGCCGCCGAGGCCGCCCGCGCCGCCGCGGGCATGCCCGGGGGGCACGAGATCGTGCTCTACAAGAACAACACCGACGGCAAGGGCGCGTCGTACGGGACCCACGAGAACTACCTGATGGACCGCCGGACGCCGTTCCGGGCCGTCGTGGACGCGCTGATCCCGTTCTTCGTGACCCGCCAGGTGTTCACCGGCGCCGGCCGGGTGGGGATCGGGCAGGACGGCCGGCGCGCTGGGTTCCAGCTCTCCAGCCGTGCGGACTTCTTCGAGGTGGAGGTCGGGCTGGAGACCACCCTCAAGCGGCCCATCATCAACACCCGCGACGAGCCGCACGCCGACCCCGCGCTCTGGCGGCGCCTGCACGTCATCGTGGGCGACGCCAACCTCTCGGAGACCGCCACCCTGCTCAAGCTGGGCACCACGGCGATCGTGCTGTCGATGATCGAGGCCGGTGGGCCCAACCTCGGCATCGATCTGGCCAACCCCGTGGCCGCGATGCACCGGGTGTCCCACGACCTGTCCCTGGCAGCACCCCTGGAGTGCCTGCGGCGGGCCCCGCTGACCGCCCTGGAGATCCAGCAGGCGTACCTCGAGGCCGCCCGCGTCCACTGCGCGGGACAGCCGGGCGGCACCGATCCGCGCACCGCGGAGGTGCTGGACCTCTGGGCGGAGGTCCTGGCCGGGCTGGCCGTCGAGCCGCGAGCGCTGTCCGACCGGCTCGACTGGGTCGCCAAGCTCGCGCTGCTCGACGGGTACCGCCGCCGCGACGGGCTGGACTGGTCGGCGCCGCGCATGGCGGCCATCGACCTGCAGTACGCCGACACCCGCGCGGAGAAGGGCCTGGCCTTCCGGCTGGAGCAGCGCGGGTCCCTGCGCCGGATCACCACGGACGCCGGGGTCGCCCGTGCCGTCGTGGATCCGCCCACCGACACCCGCGCGTGGTTCCGGGGCGAGTGCGTCCGGCGGTTCGGGGACCACGTCGCTGCCGCCTCGTGGGACTCGGTCATCTTCGACGTCCCGGGGCGCGCATCGCTGGTCCGGGTGCCCACGCCGGACCCCCTGCGGGGCACCCAGGGGCACGTCGGGGACCTGATGGGGTCCGTGGACGGGGTGGGCGCGCTCGTCGCGGCGCTCGGCGGGCACTGAGTCCCTCCGCGGCACGCCACGGCGACTGGGGCCGGGTCGGCGTGTGGGGCCCAGCGATCGGCACTAGTGTCGGTCGTGACGCGATGAGGAGGACCACGTGAGCCAGTCCAGTGAGCACCAGAAGGCGCGGCCCGATGACGAGCCGGAGGTGGCGCCAGCCCCCGCCCCGTCGGCACGCAAGGAGGCCCTCGATGCCGATGTCGATGCGCTGCTCGACGAGATCGACGACGTCCTCGAGGAGAACGCCGAGGAGTTCGTCCGGGGCTTCGTCCAGAAGGGCGGCCAGTAGGTGACCGACAGCCCCCTGACGTCCGCCTTCTCGATGGTCGGGGAGGCCTCGTTCGCCCAGTTCCTCGCCCAACACCGACCTGACCTGCTCGGCCATCTGGGCCACACCGGGACTGGCTCGATCGACGCCCCCCACGGGACCACGATCGTCGCGGCCACCTGGGCCAACGGCGTGGTCATGGCCGGTGACCGCCGGGCGACCATGGGCAACGTCATCGCCCAGCGCACCATCGAGAAGGTGTTCCCCGCCGACGAGCACGCGTGCATCGGCATCGCCGGGTCGGCCGGGATCGCCATCGAGCTCGTGCGCCTGTTCCAGGTGGAGCTCGAGCACTACGAGAAGATCGAGGGCTCCTCGCTGTCACTGGACGGCAAGGCCAACCGGCTCGCCTCCCTGCTGCGCTCCAACCTCGGCCTGGCGATGCAGGGCCTGGCCGCCGTGCCGATGCTCGCCGGGTACGACCTGGCCCGCAGCACCGGGCGGATCTTCTCCTACGACGTCACCGGGGGGCGCTACGAGGAGCACGACTTCTACTCCGTCGGGTCCGGATCGATGTTCGCCCGCGGTGCCCTGAAGAAGCTCTACACCCAGGGCATGCCCGAGACCCAGGCCGTCGAGGTGTGCGTGGAGGCGCTCTACGACGCCGCCGACGACGACTCCGCCACCGGAGGCCCGGATCTGGCCCGCAAGATCTTCCCCGTGGTCGCCGTCGTGGACGCGGACGGGTTCCGGCGGGTCGACCCGACCGAGCTGGAACGGATCTGCCAGGCAGTCGTCGACCGCCGCATGCAGCGACCCGACGGTCCCGTGGCACGGATGGGGGAGTGACATCGTGAGCATGCCGTTCTACGTCTCACCCGAGCAGCTGATCAAGGACAAGGCCGACTATGCCCGCAAGGGGATCGCCCGGGGCCGCAGCGTCGTCGTGCTGCAGGTGGCCGAGGGCATCCTGCTGGTCGCCGAGAACCCGTCGCGCGCCCTGCACAAGATCAGCGAGATCTACGACCGCATCGGCTTCGCGGCGGTCGGCAAGTACAACGAGTTCGAGAACCTGCGCGTGGCCGGCGTCCGCCTGGCCGACATGCGCGGCTACGCCTACGACCGCCGCGACGTCACGGGCCGCAGCCTGGCCAACGCCTACGCCCAGACCCTGGGCACCATCTTCACCGAGGCGGCCAAGCCCTACGAGGTGGAGCTCGTGGTCGCCGAGGTGGGCGCCGAGGTCGCCGACGACCAGATCTACCGGCTGACCTTCGACGGGTCGGTCGCCGACGAGCACGGGTTCGTCGCGATGGGCGGATCCTCGGACTCGATCGCCGCTCACCTGACCGACAACTGGGTGGAGGGGATGACCCTCGGCCAGGGCGTCCGCCTGGCCATCGCCGCGCTCGGGCGCTCGGCTCCCGCCGGCGCACCCACGGGTGCGACCGGACCGCGCGATGTGCCCCTGGCCCAGCTCGAGGTCGCCCTGCTCCAGCGCGACCGTCCCCGCCGCACGTTCCGCCGGATCGGCCCGGACCGGCTGCGCGAGCTCGCCGATGGTTGATCCGCTCGGCCGGCGGATCTACGGCATCGAGACCGAGTACGGGGTCACGTGCACGTTCCGGGGCCAGCGCAGGCTGAGCCCCGACGAGGTGGCGCGCTACCTCTTCCGGACGGGTGGTGGCCTGGGGTCGCAGCTCGAACGTGTTCCTGCGCAACGGCGCGCGGCTCTACCTCGACGTGGGCAGCCACCCGGAGTACGCCACCGGCGAGTGCGACAACCTTGCGCGAGCTGGTCATCCACGACCGGGCCGGCGAGCGGATCGTCGAGGGCCTCGTGGCCGACGCGCAGCGACGCCTGGGGGAGGAGGGCATCGACGGCGAGATCTACCTGTTCAAGAACAACACGGACTCGGCCGGCAACTCCTACGGATGCCACGAGAACTACCTGATCGGGCGCATGGGGGAGTTCTCCAAGGTCTCCGACGCCCTGATCCCCTTCCTGGTCACTCGGCAGCTGATCGCCGGGGCGGGCAAGGTGCTGCCGACCCCGCGCGGCACCACCTTCTGCCTGAGCCAGCGCGCCGAGCACATCTGGGAGGGCGTGTCCTCGGCGACGACCCGCTCCCGGCCGATCATCAACACCCGTGACGAGCCGCACGCGGACGCCGAGCGGTATCGGCGGCTGCACGTGATCGTCGGGGACTCCAACATGAGCCAGACGACCACCCTGCTCAAGGTCGGCAGCGCCGACCTGGTCCTGCGGATGCTCGAGTCCGGGGTCAGCATCCGCGACCACACCCTGGAGAACCCCATCCGGGCGATCCGGGAGATCAGCCACGACCTCACCGGGTCCCGCGCGGTCCGGCTGGCCAACGGTCGGATGCTCTCGGCCTGGCAGATCCAGGCCGACTACCTGGAACGCGTGGAGCTGTTCGCCCAGAGCAGCGGCCTGGCCGCGGTGCCGGTGTACGCCCGGGTCCTGGACCTGTGGCGGCGCACCCTCACGGCCGTCTCCACCGATGACCTCGGGGCGGTCGACACCGAGATCGACTGGGTGATCAAGCACCGGCTCCTCCAGCGCTACATCGACCGCCACGACCTGTCGTGGAGCTCGCCGCGGATCGCCCAGCTGGACCTGGCCTACCACGACATCTCGCGCACCCGGGGCCTGTTCAACCTGCTGGAGGCCAAGGGGATGGCCGCGACCGTGGGCACCGACATCGAGGTCTTCGCCGCGAAGTCCACGCCGCCGCAGACCACCCGCGCCCGCCTGCGTGGGGAGTTCATCACGGCCGCCACGGCCGCCCGGCGGGACTTCACCGTCGACTGGGTCCACCTCAAGCTCAACGACCAGGCGCAGCGCACCGTGCTGTGCAAGGACCCGTTCAAGGCCGTCGACGAGCGGGTGCAGCGACTCATCGACTCGATGTGACCCGCGATTTCGGCGTCGGCAGGCATGGCAACTAGAGTTCGCCGGGTGAATCGCCGAACCACTGCCCCCGTGCGCACCCTGAGTCCTGCGTCGTCGCTGGTCTCGCGCTGCTCGCGGGCTGCTGGACCGGCTCGGATGGCGGCGAGGCCGCCTCGACGCCCGACCCGACCGCGCCCGTGGCCACATCCCCGGCCCTGCCGGCCCCGGAGACCGCCTGCCCGGCGGGGTCCGACTCGGAGGACTCCTACGAGTGCGTGGGCGTCACGGTCACGGGTGCGAAGGATTCCGAGCCCACGATCGAGCTGGCAGCCGACTTCGCCCCCGCGACCGAGCTGGCTGTCGCCGATGTCTACCTCGGCCAGGGCGACCCGGTCGCCCCCGGCGCCACCGTGACCGTGAACTACGTCGGGGTCGGGCAGCAGTCGGGGCAGATCTTCGACTCCTCCTGGCAGCGCGGGGAGCCTCTGACCTTCGGCCTCGATGGCGTGATCCAGGGGTGGTCCCAGGGCCTGGTCGGCATGCAGCCCGGTGGTCGGCGCCTGCTGGTCATCCCGGCTGAGCTCGCATACGGCGACGCCGGTGCGGGCGCGGACATCGCCCCCGGGGAGACCCTGGTCTTCGTCGTCGACCTGATCGAGCAGACTCCCGCCGCCTGATCGGCGGTCCACCGACCCGAGAGGAACCCCATGGCTGACCTGACCAAGCCCGAGATCGACTTCCCGGAGGGCCCCGCGCCCACGGACCTCGTGATCCGTGACATCGTCGTGGGCGAGGGCACCGAGGCTGTCCCCGGAGCCCGCGTGACGGTGCACTACCTCGGAGTCGAGTACGACACCGGTGACCAGTTCGATGCCTCCTGGGATCGCGGCGAGTCGATCACCTTCCCGCTGTCCGGGCTCATCCAGGGGTGGCAGGACGGGATCCCCGGGATGCGCGTGGGCGGCCGTCGTGAGCTGGTCATCCCGCCGCGGCTGGCGTACGGCGAGAACGGCCGGCACGCCCTGTCGGGCAAGACCCTGATCTTCGTGATCGACCTGCTCGCCGTCACCAGTTGACATGCCCGCGTCAGCCCTAGAGGTTCGCTGATGGTCGAGCCGCTGGAGGGCGGGGGGGCCCAGCCCTACAGCAAGGCCGAGCGCCTGCTCAACCTGCTGATGGCGCTGCGGGGCACGCGGACCGGCCTGGACCGCGACCACATCCGTGCTGTCGTGCGCGGCTACAGCCCGGATGCCTCCCCGGAGGCCTTCGAGCGGATGTTCGAGCGCGACAAGGACGAGCTGCGCGCCATGGGCGTGCCCGTGGTCACGCTCACCGATGCGTCCGGCGTCGTCACCGGGTACCGCATCGAGGGTGACTGGGCGCTGCCACCGCTGGACCTGAGCCGTGGGGAGCTCGCGGTGCTCGGACTTGCAGCCCGCGTGTGGCAGCGCGCTGACCTGGCACCCGCGGCCCTCAATGCGCTGCGCAAGGTCGAGGCCCAGCTGGGGATGCGCTCGCCGGCGCAGGGCTCGGCGCCGATCGCCGGGCTCTCCCTGGACTCCCCGGCACTGCATCCCCTGATCGAGGCGTGCAGCACGCGGACGGCCGTCACGTTCGCGTACCGCAAGGGCTCGGACGGGCCGGGCGAGCTTCGCCACGTCCAACCGTGGGGGACGGTCTGGTGGCGCGCGCACTGGTACGTCGTGGGCTTCGACACCGACCGGGACGAGGTCCGGGTCTTCCGCGCATCACGGATCGTGGGGGCGGTTCGCCCTGATCCTGCGGGGCAGGCCTACGAGGTGCCCGCGGGATTCGATGCCGCGGACGCGATCGGACGGTTCGCCCGCCGCGACGCGGTCATGCTCGACGTGGCGCTGGCACCGGGCGCTGCAGCGGCCCTGCGGCTGCGGGCCGAGGTGCGGGGGCAGGACGCCGCAGGTCACGACCTGGTCGCCCTGCCGGTCGATGACCTACCCTCCGGGATCTCCTCCGTGCTCGCCTACGGGACCGCCGCCCGGGTCCTCGGGCCGCCGGCGGCCGTCGACGAGGCCGTCGCCCAGCTCCAGGCCATTCGTGGCTGGCCTTGCCTCACCCGCACCCAGGGCCGGGCGTCTGCTGACTGCCGGTGCACAGGCCGGCGGCCCGGGCACGGCGCAGTTCGCCCGCCTGCTCGCGCTGGTCCCGTGGCTGGCGGCCAACAGCGGCGTGCCGGTCGCCGACGCCGCCGACCACTTCGGCATCACGCAGGAGCAGCTGCTGGCCGACCTCGGGTCGGTGATCACCTCGGGGGCCGACGACTGGACCCTGTTCGACATCCAGTACTGGGACGACGGCGGGGGGATCGAGGTCATCGATGCCCTCGACCTCGACGCGCCCCTGACCCTGACGCCGGACGAGGGATTCGCGCTGATCGTCGCGCTCAACGCCCTGGCCACGGTCCCCGGCGGAGCCGACAGCGACGAGCTCGCATCCGTGACCGCCAAGCTGGCTGCTGCCCTCGGGCGGCATGCACCGGCGCCCGGAGTCCTCGCGGTCCGCGTGGACCTGCCCGAGGAGGTCGTCGCGCCGGTCGAGGAGGCCCTGGCCGCCGGGCGGGCCGTGGAGATGACGTACCTCGGGGCCGTCCGCGACGAGGTGACCAGTCGGGTCGTCGACCCACTGGGGGTGGTCGTGGTCGACGGGTACGGCTATGTGCGCGGCTACTGCCGCTCGGCCGGTGGCCTGCGGATGTTCCGGGTGGACCGGATCCGCTCCATCGCCGTGAGCGACCTGCCCGCCCGCTCGATCGAGGCACCGGCCGAGGTCGAGCCGATGTCGGTGGCCCTGGGATCGACCGGACGCGTCGTGCTCGTGGACGTTGCCGAGGGTTCCGCGCTCCTTGACCGGCACCCGGTCAGCCGCAGGTGGGCCCTGCCCGACGGGCTCGTGCGTGCCGAGTTGCCGGTGGGGCACTTCACCTGGGCCCGGCAGCTGGTCCTGGGATCCGCGGGGACCGTCGTGCTGCGCGACCCCGAGTGGCTCGTGACCGAGCTGATCGCGTCCGCCCGTGCTGCGCTGGGCCGCCACCGCCCGGAATTCGGTGCTCGCGGAGGCTCTGAGTAGTTGCATCACCACCCTGCGCGGTCACATGATGCGTCCGGGGCCTCAAGTCCACGACGGCGGGCACCGATGCGACTGGCATCCAGGAACGCGCGAGGAGGTGGATGTGATGACAACCATCAAGGCAACGTGCCCACGATGTGGGGACGTCGACCTCGTCCCGGCCGACGTGCGGGTGACCGTGGCCCGGGAGCTCGGCTGGTCCACCTACACCTTCACCTGCGCTGGCTGCGCCGACAGCATCTGCAAGACCGCAGACGAGGACGTGGTGCAGCTCCTGACCGGTGCGGGGGTCCGGGTGGATCACCTCGCCATCCCGCTGGAGTACCTCGAGTCGCGGGTGATCGAGCGTACCTGCACGCCGATGACGCGTGATGACCTGCTCGACTTCGCCCTGTGGCTGGCCTCGGTCGACGACATCGTGATGGCGGCCGACCAGGAGGTCTGACCCGCGACGCGAACCGGTACGGATTGGGCAACGGGCAGCGGCAGTCGTACGCTCTGATCATCCCGTGAGTGCGGGTTCCTGACGCTGGAGGGTCCATGCCCAACATCCGCGGCCCTGAGCTGCTCATCCTCGTCCTGGTCGTCGTCCTGCTCTTCGGCGCCAAGCGCCTGCCGGATGCGGCCCGCAGTGTCGGGCGCTCGTTGCGGATCTTCAAGGCCGAGACCAAGGGACTCGTCGACGGCGAGGCAGCCCAGGAGGCCACCGCCGCGTCGGCCGCACCTGCGGCGGCTCCCGTCGCCCTGCCCCCGGCGCAGCAGCCGGCCATCTCGACTCCCACGCCGATCCCGCCCGTCGATGCCGCGGCCGGCGACAACGCCCTGGCACCACAATCCGACGCGGCCCCCTCCTCCCTGCAGTCGCCGCCCCCCAGCCAGGCGTGAGCTCCCCGCCCGTGACCGGCGGGACCAAGGACCGCAAGGGCAACGCCGAGGCGGCGATGCCGCTGCGCGAGCACCTGGGTGAGTTGCGCTCCCGGCTGGTGAAGTCCCTGCTCGCGATCTCCGTGGGCATGGCCGTGGCCTGGTTCTTCTACGACGAGATCTTCGCGCTCATCCGTGCCCCCTTCGACGCCGTCGTGGCCGAGACGCAGGCGAGCGGTCGGGAGATGACACTGGCGTTCACAGGCGTGGCCGATCCGTTCGTGATGCAGCTGAAGGTCGCCGGCGTCGCCGGGATCCTGCTGGCGACCCCGGTCTGGCTCTACCAGCTCTGGCGGTTCGTGACCCCTGGCCTGCACCGCAACGAGCGCCGTTGGGCGCTCGGGTTCGCCGTCGTCGCGACGCCGATGTTCCTCGGTGGGGCCGCCCTGGCCTACTGGGTGATGCCCCAGGGCCTGCAGATCCTGCTCGGCTTCACCCCGGAGAACATCGAGAACATCATCTCCGTCGATCGCTACCTGTCGTTCTTCCTTCGGATGATGCTGGTCTTCGGCCTCGGGTTCATGCTGCCGCTGCTGGTCGTGGGCCTGAACTTCGCCGGGGTGCTCTCCGCGAAGCGCCTGTGGTCGTGGTGGCGGTGGATCGTGCTGGGGGTCGTGGTGTTCGCGGCCGTGGCCACCCCCACCGGTGACCCGTTCAACCTCGCGATCCTGGCCGTGCCGATGCTGGTGCTGATGCTCCTGGCCGGCGGGGTCTGCTGGCTCAACGATCGCCGCCGCTCCCGGCGCAGGGCCGCCGAACCGGAATGGGACGACGACGAGACATCGCCGTTGGACGCCTGACTCAGCCCTGCCCTGCAGTAGCCTGCACGCCGTGGAGCGTCGCATCGGAGTCCTGGTCAATCCCGCGTCCGGGGCGGGCCGGGTGGGTCGGCACAGCGCCGCCGTCCTGCGCGGCCTGGCCAGCCGCGGTGACCACATCGTGGCCATCCAGGGAGAGTCCGCCGCGCAGGCCGAGCAGATGCTGGCCGACGCGATGGCCGAGGGCCTGGACATCCTCGTGGCGGTCGGTGGCGATGGCACCGTCCACCAGGCGCTGCAGGCGGTGGTCGGCACGGACACGGCCCTGGGGATCGTCCCGCTCGGGACCGGCAACGATGCCGCGAACTCCGTCGGCCTGACCGGGGCGAGCCCGGAATCAGCGGTGTCGGTGGTCCTGACCGGCACGCGCAGGGCGTTCGACGTCGGTCGCATCGAGGCCGGCGACGGGACCATCCGGCACTTCCTGTGCGTGATGTCCTCCGGGTTCGACTCGAGTGCGAACGAGAAGGCCAACCAGATGACCTGGCCCAGTGGCACCGCCCTGTACATCCGGGCGATGCTGGCCGTGCTGCGCACCTTCCGGCCGATCCCGTACCGGGCCGAGCTGGACGGCGAGGTCGTGGTCGACGACGGGATGCTGGTCTCCGTGGGCAACGGCCCGGCCTTCGGCGGCGGGATGCTGGTCTGTGCCGGGGCCGACATGCACGACGGGCTCCTGGACCTGATCTGGGTGCACAGCATGCCCCGGCGCCGCCTTCTCACCGTGTTCCCCAAGGTGTACACCGGCAAGCACCTGCAGCATCCCGACGTGGAGTCGCGCCGCGTCACCTGCGCGACCCTGGATGCCCCCGGCCAGATCGCCTACGCCGACGGGGAGCGGGTCGCCCCACTTCCGGTGACCGTCACGGCCGTGCCGGACGGGGTGCAGGTGCTCGTCCCCCGGTAGCGTCAGCGCCATGGACGATGCCGCGCTGGCCCGGTTCCGCGGACTCTACGAGTTCGGGCTGGACGCCTTCCAGGAGAAGGCCTGCGCCAGCATCCTGGCCGGGCGCGGAGTCCTGGTCGCGGCGCCCACCGGGTCGGGCAAGACCGTGGTGGGGGAGTTCGCGGTCCACCTTGCCGTCGAACGGTCCACGAAGTGCTTCTACACGACGCCGATCAAGGCGCTGTCGAACCAGAAGTACAACGACCTCGTCGAGCGCTACGGCGCCGAGCGGGTCGGACTGCTCACCGGGGACAACTCCATCAACGGGGATGCCGCGGTGGTCGTGATGACCACCGAGGTCCTGCGCAACATGCTCTACGCCGGGTCGCACACGCTCACCGGCCTGGAGTTCGTCGTCATGGACGAGGTGCACTACCTGGCCGACCGGGAGCGCGGGCCCGTGTGGGAGGAGGTCATCATCAACCTCCCTGAGCACGTCAGCGTGGTCGCGCTGTCGGCGACCGTCAGCAACGCCGAGGAGTTCGGTGCCTGGCTGGCCGAGGTGCGCGGCGACACCGACATCGTGGTCGAGGAGCACCGGCCGGTTCCGCTGTGGCAGCACGTGATCGCCGACGGGACCCTGCACGACCTGTTCGTCGACGAGCGGGGCAGGGCGGTCAACCCCGAGCTCGTGCGCCTGGCCCGCGACGACCAGCGCATCGACAAGGCCCGGCGGGACCATCGGGGCGGAGGTGGCAGGATCGGCGGGCCCAACCGCCCGGCCCCGGGCCGGCCGCAGCGTGGGGGGCGCCGGCCGCGCCCCCTGCCCGGCACCCAGCGTCCCGACGTCATCCGCGCCCTGCAGCGTGCGGACCTCCTGCCCTGCATCAACTTCATCTTCAGTCGTGCCGGCTGCGAGGCGGCCGTCGAGCAGTGCCTGCACGCCGGACTGCAGCTGACCACCCCGGCCGAGCGACTGGAGATCCGCGAGCGGGTCCTCGCGCGGTTCGTGGACCTGCCGCCCTCGGACCTCGCGGTCCTGGGCTTCGACGCCTGGCTCGACGGCGCTCGAGCGCGGGATCGCCGCGCACCACGCAGGACTGATCCCCACGTTCAAGGAGGCGGTCGAGGAGCTGTTCCAGGAGGGGCTGGTCAAGGTGGTCTTCGCCACCGAGACCCTGGCCCTGGGCATCAACATGCCCGCCCGCGCGGTGGTGCTCGAGCGCCTGGTGAAGTGGAACGGTGAGACCCACGCCCCGATCACGCCGGGGGAGTACACACAGCTGACCGGGCGGGCGGGTCGCCGCGGCATCGACGTCGAGGGGCACGCGGTCGTCGTCTGGCACCAGGGGATCGACCCGGGGGCGCTCGCCGGCCTGGCCTCCACCCGCACGTACCCGCTCATCTCGAGTTTCCGTCCCAGCTACAACATGGCCGTCAACCTCGTTGACGGGCTCGGGAAGTCAGCGGCCCGGGAGGTCCTGGAGTCCTCGTTCGCCCAGTTCCAGGCCGATCGCGGCATCGTCGGGCTGGCCCGCCAGATCCAGCGCAACTCCGAGGCGATCGCCGGGTACGAGGAGTCGATGAGCTGCCACCTCGGCGACTTCGCCGCCTACGCCGCGATCCGCCAGGAGATCTCGGCCAAGGAGAAGGGGATGGCGCGCGCGGGGGCCGCGGCCCGTCGCAGCGAGGCTGCCGAGGCCCTGGCCGACCTCGTCCCCGGTGATGTGATCGTCGTGCCGACGGGGCGGCGCGCCGGCGTGGCGGTGGTGATCGACCCGGGATTGTCCCTCGGGGAGGACCCGCGACCGTTCGTCCTGACCATCGACCGGCAGGTCCGGCGCCTGGGCACGGTCGACTTCCCGGTGCCGCCGCAGGTGCTGGACCGGGTGCGGATCCCGCGCTCGTTCTCGCCGAGGTCGGCCAACTCCCGGCGGGAGCTGGCCGCACTACTGCGCACGCGCACCGATGGGATGGAGATCGCCAGGCCAGGCAGACGCGCACGCGCCCACGACGAGGACGCCGAGCTGGCCCAGCTGCGCGCCAGGATGCGGGCCCACCCGTGCCACGGGTGCGCGGACCGGGAGCAGCATGCCCGGTGGGCCGAGCGGGCCCATCGCCTGCGCACCGAGACTGCGGGCCTGCAGCGCCGCCTCGAGGGACGCACCAACTCCATCGCCCGGCAGTTCGACCGCATCTGCGTCGTCCTCATGGAGCTGGGCTACCTGACAGGTCCCGTCGACACCCCATCGGTGACCGACGCGGGCAAGCAGCTCAGCCGCATCTACGGCGAGTCCGACCTGCTGGCGATGCAGTGCCTGCGCCAGGGCCTCTGGGACGGGCTGAGCGCACCCGAGCTGGCAGCAGCGTGCTCGGCGCTCGTGTACGAGTCCCGGGGCAGCTCGGAACCGGGCGCAGCACCCCCGCGGGTCCCGGGGGCCCTGCATTCGACCCTTGACGAGACGATGCAGGTCTGGGGTGCGCTTGAGGTGCTCGAGCGGCGACATGGGCTGCCGGCCACCCGTCAGCCGGACCTCGGGTTCGCATGGGCGGTCCACCGGTGGGCCGCGGGTGGGACGCTGCGATCGGTGCTGGAGGGCTCGGAGCTGACGGCCGGCGACTTCGTGCGGTGGTGCAAGCAGGTCATGGACTTCCTCGGACAGCTGGTGGCCGCCGGACCGGGATCGCCGCTGGCCGAGGCAGCGCGAACCGCGATCGACTCCATCCGCCGCGGGGTGGTGGCCGTCACGATCGCCGAGTGACGTGAGCTTGCGACAGAAATGTGACCTAGTCGAGGCCCCCCTGGCCTTGGCCGGTGGGTCATTGCGGAGCAGTATGGAGGTGTGGCCAGCCAGCGACTGCGCAGTGGGCATGCCCTTGTGGCCGCACTGTTCGTCGATGGGCGGGAGTGCGCCGCCAGGCCGGTGCGTGGCACGGGGGTGGGCAAGGTCGCGGGCCTCAGTGTTCGCGGCACATCGCCCCAATCAGTTCGCGCCGCGCTGGATTGGATGCCGGGGCGCATCCTGATCCTGGCAGACGCCGGGCTGGACCCGGAATGCCTCACCTCCGTGGCCCGCAGCGTCCACCTCGACACCCTGTCGGCGATCGTGGTGCTCGCAGGCGAGGGCTCGGACCTGGGTCCCCTGGCCCGGGTCCAATCCGCGGTGCCCGTCGTCCTCGTCCCGCGCGAGTCCGACCAGCAATGGGTCCGTCGGGCTGTCCGCCTGGTGGTCGAGGTCGGTGCCGGTGACCCGGAGACAGTCGACCTGCGAAGCCACCAGCCGCCACGTCCACGCCGGGGCGGCAGCACGTCGATCATCCTCGGCTCGCCCGGGACCGTCCGGCACTGACGGCCCTCAGGCGCTGCCGGCAACGGTCGCGGCCATGGCGTCCTGGAGCCGTTCGATCGGTGCACCGATGCCCCAGCGCTCGGCCAGGGCCCTCAGGGCCTCGGCATCGGCCGGCTGGTCGGGGATGCGAACGTCGACCTCGTCCAGCGGCACGTCCGCGGCGCGCACCACCTGCTCAGCGCGGGCCAGATAGTCGCGGTTGTCGCGCAGCGAGGCGGCGATCCGCGGGCTCACCCCGCTGCCGTCGGCGTCGACGGCGCGCAGGATCCCGTCCATGTCGGTGAAGCGTGCCAGCAGGCCGGCCGCTGTCTTCGCGCCGATCCCGGGCACGCCGGGGAGCCCGTCGGACGGGTCACCGCGCAGGATGGCCAGGTCGGTGTACTGCTGGGGACGGACCCCGTGGGCGGCGACCACGGCCGCCTCATCGAGGACCTCCACCCGCCGGATCCCACGTCCCGTGTAGAGCACGCGGACTCCGGAGGCATCGTCGACGAGCTGGATGAGGTCGCGGTCGCCGGTCACCACCTCCACCACCTCCCCCCGGGCGGAGTGTCGTCGGGCCAGGGTGGCGATCACGTCGTCGGCCTCGAAGTCCGCGGCCCCCACGCGGGCGATGCCCAGGGCGGCCAGGACCGCGGCGATGATCCCGACCTGCACCCCCAGCGCCTCGGGCTCGTCCTCGGCCCCGTCGGCGGCCACCCGGTGCGCCTTGTAGGACGCGAGCAGGTCGACGCGCCACTGCGGGCGCCAGTCGTCGTCCCAGCAGGCGACCAGACCCGTGGGTTGTCGCGAGGCGACCAGCGCTGCGCACATGTCCAGGAACCCGCGCACCGCATTGACCGGCGTTCCGTCGGGGGCCGTGATGGAGTCCGGGACCCCGTGGAAGGCGCGGTAGTACAGCCCGGCGGAGTCCAGCAGCATCAGCATGGGTCGCATCCTGCCATCGCCGCGGGAGTAGCGTGTCGATATGACCGATCGCATGCTGCCCACGCCCGAGGCGGGCGACCTGCTCGACCTCACGGCCGAGATCGCTGAGCGGGAGCTGGCCCCCCGGGCCGCTGCGGCGGAGGCGGCCGGTGAGTTCCCGCGGGAGGTCTTCGCCACCCTGGGCCGGGCCGGCCTGCTGGCCCTGCCGTACCCGGAGGAGCTCGGCGGCGGCGGGCAGCCCTACGAGGTGTACCTGCAGGTGCTCGAGGAGCTCGCTGCCCGGTGGATGACGGTGTCGCTGGGCGTCTCGGTGCACGTGCTCTCGTGCTTCCCGGTGGTGGCGTGGGGCAGCGACGATCAGCGCGATCGGTGGTTGCCCACGATGCTCGGTGGCCAGGCGTTGGGGGCCTACTGCCTCTCCGAGCCGCACTGCGGCTCCGACGCCGCAGCGCTCACGACGCGCGCGGAACTCGTCGGTGACCAGTACCAGGTGACCGGCACCAAGGCCTGGATCACGCACGCGGGGGTGGCCGACTTCTACAACCTGATGGTCCGCACGGGTGACACCGGAGCGAAGGGGATCAGCTGCCTGGTGACGCCGGCGGCCACGCCCGGGATGGCGTTCGCGACCCCCGAGCACAAGATGGGGATGATGTCCTCGCCGACCGCCCAGGTGATCCTCGATGGTGCCCAGGTGCCGGCCGAGGACCTCGTCGGGGCGCCGGGGGATGGCTTCCGGATCGCGATGCAGGCCCTGGATGCCGGGCGCCTGGGCATCGCCGCGTGCGCGGTCGGGCTGGCCCGGGGTGCTCTCGCGGAGGCGGTCGGCTACGCCCGCGAGCGACAGGCGTTCGGGCAGGCCATCTCCGGGTTCCAGGGGCTGCAGTTCATGCTGGCCGACATGGACACCCAGGTCCACGCCGCCCGGGCGCTGCTGCTCGAGGCCGCGCGGCTCAAGGACGCGGGTCGGCCGTTCACCCTGCCCGCGGCCCGCGCGAAGCTGCTGGCCACCGACGTTGCGATGCGGGTCACGACCGACGCGGTCCAGGTCCTCGGCGGGGCTGGGTACACCACCGACTTCCCCGTGGAGCGCTACATGCGCGAGGCGAAGGTCCTGCAGATCGTCGAGGGCACCAACCAGATCCAGCGAGTGGTCATCGGGCGAGCCCTGGCCCGCGGCTAGGATCACGCTCATGGAGGACATCGACCACCGGATCGTCGCACTTCTGGCGCAGGACGGCCGCATGTCCTTCACCGACCTGGGCAAGGAGACCGGCCTGTCCACGTCGGCGGTGCACCAGAGGGTCCGCCGGCTCGAGAAGCGCGGTGTCATCCGCGGGTACCGCGCCATCATCGACCCCGAGGCCCTGGGGCTGTCGCTGACGGCCTTCGTGTCCATCAAGGCCTTCGACGCCTCGGCCGAGGATCAGGCACCCAAGAAGATCGCCAGGATCAAGGGCGTTGAGGCCTGCTACTCGGTGGCAGGCGACGAGGCCTACATCCTCAAGGTCCGGGTGGCGTCCCCGGTGGCCCTGGAGGCGCTGCTCAGCGAGATCCGCGCGATCGCCGGGGTCTCGACGCGCACCACGGTCGTGCTGTCGGTCCCGTTCGAGGACCGACAGGTCGAGTAGCGCTCAGCTGGGATCCTCGTCGGCATGGCGGGCCCACCACCGCTGGCCCTCCTCGGGCAGGGTGTGGATCGGGTCGTAGTAGCGGTAGTTGCGCGTCAGGGCGTTCGGGTCGTCGAACTCGATGCCGGTCCGGTAGTTCTTGGTCCACTCCGAGATCCCGAGGACCTGGTCGTAGGTGTGCACCTGGTGCACCCAGCGCTTGCCGACGAAGGGCACGTCGCACACGATCCGGGGGGTGGCGAAGCCGGGCAGGTAGCCCATGATGGCGTGCTGCATCTCCTGGGCCTTGTGCAGGGGGACCCGCCAGTGCTCGGCATTGGGGATCATGTCGCACATGTAGAAGTAGTAGGGCATGATCCCGGCACCGTCGAGCAGCGTGAAGCTCAGGTCGAGCAGGTCGGTCGAGGTGGCGTTGACGCCCTCGAGCAGGACTCCCTGGTTGCGCACGTCGCGGACGCCGGCGTCGAACATCGCCCGAACGGCCTCCGCCACGAGCGGCGTGACGGACGCGGCGTTGTTCACGTGCGTATGGATGGCCAGCGACACCCCGCGGGACCGGGCCTTGGCCGCCACCCGGCCCATCCCGTCGACGACATCGGGGGACAGCCAGTGCTGGGGGACCGCCATGAGCGCCTTCGTCGCCAGCCGGATGTCGCGGATGTTGTCGATGTCGAGCAACTGGTCGAGGTAGGACTCCAGCCGCGGCCAGGGCAGGTTGGCGACATCGCCGCCCGAGACGACCACGTCGCGCACCTGCGGGTGCGTGCGCAGGTAGGCCATGTGCGCCTCCTGCCGGTCCACCGGCTTGAGCACCAGCTTCATCTTGTCCACGCTCGGCGTGGAGTTGCCCACGAGGTCCATGCGGGTGCAGTGCCCGCAGTACTGGGGGCAGGTGCTCAGCAGCTCAGCCAGGACCTTCGTCGGGTAGCGGTGGGTCAGGCCCTCGGCGACCCACATTGCCTGCTCGTGCAGGGAGTCGCGCGATGCGTACGGATGGCTGCCCCACTCGGCCAGGCGGTCGGTGAACATCGGCAGCATGTAGCGACGGATCGGGTCGGCGTAGAAGGCGTCGGTCAACGAGCCCGGTCCGGCGGGTGACGTGCCGCGCATCATCGTGTTGATCATCTGCGGCGGGACCAACATGGACATCGTGGCCTTGTAGGCCAGGTCCGCATCCAGGTCGTCATACACCCGCTCATCGAGCAGATCGCCCATGAGGTCGCGCAACTGCCGTGAGTTCTTGATGCAGTGCGCCCGCTGCCACTGGGCTGAGCGCCACTGCTCCTCGGTCACGTCCGCCCATCCGGGGAACCGGGTCCAGTCCGGTTCGGACAGGATCACGCGCCCGTACATGTAGGGCTGTTCAGGGACGTGCAGATCCTGAACAGCGGTCGGCAGGAACGGGTCAAGGATGTCCGTCATTCCGTCAGCATAACGGAAGGAATGATTGCGTGGCCAGCATCCGAACGGAGTATCTTCGTGTCGCGTGGATGGATAGGGTGAGGGCTGGGACTGAGGAGGGCCATGGATCACCGCACTGCACGCGCCGTGGGCGTGCACCGAGTTCTCGAGCCGGAGGGCGTGCTGCCCCAAGCTGCCTGGCGCCTGGACGCGTCACCGGAGATCGGCCCGGACGAGGTTCGGGTGCGGGTGCGGCGGCTCAACCTCGACGCCGCGAGCTTCCAGCAGCTGCACGACAAGCACTCCGGGGATGGATCGCGCGTGCGCGCCGAGGTCGCCGGGATCATCGCCAGTCGCGGCAAGATGCAGAACCCGGTCACCGGGTCCGGCGGGATGCTGATCGGGGTGGTGGAGGAGGTCGGTCCGGAGTCGCCCCTCGGGCTGGCAGTGGGCGACCGGATCGCCACCCTGGTGTCCCTGACCCTCACGCCGCTGCGGATCACCGACGACCTCGCCTCCTGGGACGGCACCTCGGAGCAGGTGCCCTGTGACGGGACCGCCATCCTCTTCCAGCGCTCGATCGTCGCGAGGCTCCCGGACGACATGCCCGAGGAGCTGGCCATGTCGGTCAACGACGTCTGCGGCGCTCCCGCGCTGACCGCCCGTGTGGTCCGTGACTACCGGGCCCGGGGGATCACGCCGACGGTCGCAGTCCTCGGGGGTGCCGGCAAGAGCGGCTCCCTGAGCCTGGCTGCCGCCCGGGCGGAGGGTGCGGGGCGCACCGTGGGGATCGTCCCGGTCGAGCGCGAGGCCCAGGTCCTGCGGGAGGCCGGGATCGCCGACGTCGTGGCGCTGGCCGACGCGCGCGACCCGGTCGGCGTGGCCGACGCCGTCGTGGGAGCACTGGGCGCCGGTGCCGACATCACGATCGTGTGCGTGACCGTCCCGGGCTGTGAGCACGGCGCCGTCCTGGCCACCGCCGAGGGGGGCACCGTCATCTTCTTCTCGATGGCCACGTCGTTCACCGCGGCTGCTCTGGGCGCCGAGGGACTCGCCGCGGACGTCACGATGCTGATCGGCAACGGGTACACCCGTGGGCACGCCGCCTACGCCCTGGACCTGCTGCGCACCGACCCGGCCATCCGCACCCTGTTCGAGGCCCGGCTCGCCGGCGAGCAGAGATGAGGCTCCTGCTCCACGGAGGGCCCATCTACGCGCCCTCCGTGCCGGGGGCGGGCGCGATGCTCGTCGTCGACGGCACGATCGCGTGGATCGGTCCCGCTGCTGGTGCGGCCCTGCACCGGGATTCCGCAGACGCTGTCGTGGACCTCGACGGGGCGCTGGTCGCGCCCGCGTTCGTCGATGCCCACGTGCACCACACCGCCACCGGCATGACCCTGCTGGGCCTCGACCTGCGCGGAGTCCCCAGCCGCCGGGCCCTGCTCGACCTGCTGTCCGCCGAGGCGCGCCGGCTGCGCGGGCGTCCGATCGTCGGTCACGGCTGGGACGAGACCCTCTGGTCGGATCCCGCGCTGCCCACCCGTGACGAGCTTGACCGCGCCACCTGGGGCTCGGTCGTCTACCTGTCGCGGGTGGATGTGCACTCGGGGCTGGTGTCCAGTGCGCTGGTCGCCCTCGTGCCCGACCTGCCGACGGCGCGCGGCTTCGAGGACTCCGGACGGGTGACCGCCCACGCCCACCACCTGGTGCGCCAGCACGTGACGGATCAGATGCCCGGGGGTCTGCGTGAGGCCGCCCAGCGGGCGACCCGTGAGCACGCGGCTGCCGCGGGGGTGGCCGCCCTGCACGAGGCGGGCGGCCCGGACATCAACGGGGCCGCGGACCTCGTGGCGCTGATCGATCTTGCCCGTTCGACCCCGGGACCGGACCTGGTGGCCTACTGGGGCCAGGCGGGCGGGCCCCGGGCAGCCCTGGACCTCGGAGCCGCGGGCGCGGCCGGAGACCTCTTCATCGACGGGGCGCTGGGCTCGCACACCGCGCTGCTCAGGGAGCCCTATGCCGACGAGCCCGGCTCCAGCGGCAACCGGTACCTCGAGCCCGACGCTGTGGCCGAGCACCTGGTCGCGTGCACGCGTGCCGGGGTCCAGGCCGGCTTCCACGCGATCGGCGACGCGGCCCTCGACATCGTGGTCGGGGGGCTGCGTGCAGCGATGGACCAGTGCGGGCGGCCGGCCGTCCGCGGTGCCCGGCATCGCATGGAACACCTGACGATGGCGAGCCCGGAGCATGCCGCGGTCCTGGCCGACGCCGGCGTCGTGGCCAGCGTTCAGCCGCTGTTCGACGCCCACTGGGGCGCGCCGGACGGTGCCTATGCCGCCCGCCTCGGGCCGCATCGCTCGGCGGGCCTGCACGACTTCGCCGGGCTGGTCCGGGCCGGGGTCTCACTGGCCCTGGGATCCGACAGCCCCGTGACCGCCATCGAGCCCTGGGAGTGGGTCCGGGCAGCGATGTGGCACCACAACCCGGCAGCCCGCCTCAGCGGCCGGGCGGCGTTCGCGGCCGCCACCCGCGGCGGTTGGCGGGCGGCCCGTCGCGATGATGCCGGCGTGCTGGAGGTCGGGGCACCTGCCACCTACGCGGTATGGGCGGCCGACGACCTCGCGGTCCAGGCCCCTGATGCCCGCGTGGCCAGCTGGAGCACGGATCCGCGCTCCGGCACGCCCGGACTGCCGCGACTGGAACCGGGGACCGCCGCGCCGCTCTGCCTGGCCACGGTGCTCGACGGGCGCACGATCCACGTCGCACAGGACTCATCGGCAGGCGAGGGCCTGCCCGACTCTGGGAGCGTGAGGCCATGAAGCTTCAGCTGGACCCGGCACAGGTCACCCGGGCGCGTGAGCTGGCGGCGCTCGCCGGCCGGCCGGTCGTCGACATGGCGGCCGCGCACACGACAGTGTCCATCGAGCGGGCCGTGCTGCGCATGGCCGGGCTCGAGGGTGCCGACGCGGAGGGCATCCCGTGGGTGAACCGCCTGGCTGACTGCGTTGCCGAGCAGGTCGGGCTGCAGCACGGGGTGGCGCTGCCGGTGTGGGACGCACTGGCTGCCCAACGACGGGCTGGGCTGGGTGCGGATGCACCCCTGCTCACCCTGGCCCAGCGCGCGGCGGCCGGCTCGGTGGAGTTCCGGCTGCCCGAGGGGCGCTCCGCGGCAGCCGCAACGACCGCCGCGCTGCGCGCTGCGAGGGCCGGTGTGCGCAGGGTCGACCGGCAGCGTGCCGCGCGGGAGAGGCTGCTCGCCCGGTATCCGGTGGACCACAAGCCCTGGATCTACCTGATCGTGGCCACCGGGAACATCCACGAGGACGTCCCCCAGGCGCAGGCTGCGGCACGCGAGGGCGCTGACGTCATCGCGGTCATCCGGTCCACGGGCCAGTCGCTGCTGGACTTCGTGCCCGAGGGCGCGACCACCGAGGGCTATGCCGGCACCTACGCGACCCAGGAGAACTTCCGGATCATGCGCAGCGCGCTGGACGACGTGTCCAAGGAGCTCGGGCGCTACGTCCGCCTGACCAACTACGCGTCCGGGCTGTGCATGCCCGAGATCGCGACCATGGCCGGGCTGGAGCGCCTGGACATGATGCTCAACGACTCGATGTACGGGATCCTCTTCCGCGACATCAACCCGATCCGGACCTTCACCGACCAGCACTTCGCCCGGCAGGTGCACGCCCGGGCGGGGATCATCATCAACACCGGCGAGGACAACTACCTGACGACCGCCGACGCGGTCGACGCGGCGCACACCGTGACCGTCAGCCAGCTGCTCAACGAGTACTTCGCCAAGCAGGCGGGGCTGGCCGACTGGCAGCTCGGCCTCGGGCACGCGTTCGAGATCAACCCCGAGATCCCCGACTCGTTCCGCCTCGAGCTGGCCCACGCCCTGCTGGCCCGCACGCTGTTCCCGGACGCGCCGCTGAAGTGGATGCCGCCCACGAAGCACATGACCGGCGACATCTTCCGCGGCTACCTGCTCGACGGGTTCTTCAACCTCGCCGGGGTCCTCACCGGCCAGGGGATCCTGCTCGTCGGGATGATGACCGAGGCCGTGGTCACGCCCTGGCTGTCGGACCGCGACCTGGCCCTGCAGAACGTGCGCTACGTGATGAACGCCGCCGCGGGGCTGGCCGAGGACTTCCAGCCCGCGCCCGGTGGGCTGATCGCCACCCGCGCCGACCAGGTGCTCGACGAGGCCGTGGACCTCCTCGGACGGATCGTCGACGACGGGCTGCTGCCGGCGATCGCCGACGGCACCTTCGGCCTGATGAAGCGCCCGGCCGACCGGGGCAAGGGCCTCGACGGGGTCATGCTCCGCGCGGAGGGCTACCTGAACCCGGTCTCGGTGATCCTCGAGGAGGTGCCGGCATGACGAAGGCCAGCAGCAATGTCATCCGGCCCTACGGCGACGCCACCGGGGACGGGATGGTGCAGGTCTCGTTCACCCTTCCCATCCCGCACGACAAGCGCGCGGAGGGGGCCGCGGCCCAGCTGGCGCGGAAGATGGGGATCGACCCCGCCCTGGTGGTGCATGCCAAGCCGATGGGTCCGGACTTCACCTTCTTCGTCGTGTACGGGCGGGTCAACCACCTCGTGGAGCTGGACAAGGTCGAGGTCTTCGAGCGCGACTACCCGCTGCTGACCCCGAAGGAGGTCAACGCGCGGATCAAGAAGCGCCTGCGCCGACCGCTGGTGGTCGTCGGAGCGTGCATCGGGTCCGATGCCCACACCGTCGGGATCGACGCGATCCTCAACATCAAGGGCTTCGCCGGCGAGAAGGGCCTGGAGTACTACTCCAGCCTGGAGGTGCACAACCTCGGTGCCCAGGTCTCGGTCCCCGAGCTGGTGGCCACCGCTGGGACGGTGAGGGCCGATGCGGTCCTCGTCTCGCAGGTCGTGACCCAGCGCGATGCGCACCTGCACAACACCAAGGAGATGACGGCTGCGTTCCGTGAGGCGTTCCCCCGGGAGCGCCGGCCGGTCATCGTCGTCGGCGGACCCCGCTTCGACGAGTCCATGGCCGACGAGCTCGGGGTCGACCGGATCTTCGGCAAGGGCACCACACCGGGCGAGGTCGCCTCGTACCTGGTGCACCGACTGGTCAGGGAGGGATGAGCATGAGCCCACAGGAAGTGGCCCCGGCCAGTCCGGCGGTGGGGATCGCGGTGGTCCACCGGCGCTACGTGCCCTACTCCCACGCCCACTACGCCGGCAACCTCGTGGATGGCGCCTACGTGCTGGCGCTGTTCGGCGACGTGGCCACCGAGCTGATGATCCGCACCGACGGCGACGAGGGGTTGTTCGCCTCGTACTCCGACGTGCAGTTCCGCAGTGCCCTGCGTGGTGGGGACGTCGTCGAGGTGACTGCGACCCTTGCGCGCGTGGGACGCCGCAGTCGCGAGATCGACTTCGCCGCCCACGTCGTGTGCCGCGGGACCCCCGAGCGGGGCGCCAACGCGGCGGAGGTCCTGGCCGAGCCGCTGCTGATCACCACCGCGACGGGCACGGTCGTCGCGCCCGGCTGAGCCGGCACCGGCAGCGGCGCGGAGGGTGCGGGTGCGAGTCCGAGGGCAGCGGACCGGCGCGGTCAGGGATGATGTGCCGGTGACTGCCGCCACCTCGACCCGTGTGGTCGCCCCGGCGTTCCTGCCGCGGCTGGCTGTCGGGGGAGTGGCTGCGGGGCTGTTGGCGCTGGCGTTCCCGCCCTTCGACCTCCTCGCGGGCTGGGCGGCGGTGCCTGCCTTCTCCGTCGTGATATGGGCCTTCCGTGGCCTGTCCCGGGGTCGCGGGGCGCTGCTCGGGCTGGCCGTCGGGATGGTGTTCTTCCTGATCCTGCTGGACTGGATGCGGGTCCTGGGGCCGGACGCCTGGATACTCCTGTCCTTGCTGTGCGCCGCATTCTGGGCGGCTGCCGGTGCGCTGCTGCCCGGCCTGCTGTCGCGCCGGTGGTGGGTCGTGACCGTGCCGCTGCTCTGGGTCGTGATGGAGGCCCTGCGCGGGCGCATCCCGTTCGGCGGGTTCCCCTGGGGCCGCCTCGCCTTCGGCCAGGCGGATACCGCACTGGTCGGCTGGGCGGCGCTCGGGGGACCAGCGCTGGTCACGTTCGCTGTCGCTCTGGCCGGCGTGGCGCTGCTGGCCTCAGCCGATGCCCTGCGATCCCGACGTCCGCGTGGGGCGCTGCTCCCCGCGGCGCTCATCGTCGCACTCGTGGCCGGCGGCGCCCTGACCCGCGCAGCAGACTGGGGAGGCCCCGACGGCCCATCGGAGCAGCTGGCGATCGTGCAGGGGAACGTCCCGAGGCTGGGCCTGGACTTCAACGCCCAGCGCCGGGCGGTGCTGGACAACCACGTGCGCGCCACGCAGGAACTCGCCCTGGAGGTTGCTGCCGGGCAGCAGGCACAGCCGGTGGCGGTCATCTGGCCGGAGAACTCCTCGGACATCGACCCCTTGCGCAACGCCGACGCAGGCCAGCAGATCGATGTGGCCGCGGATGCGATCGGCGCGCCGATCCTGGTCGGCGGAGTCGTGGTCAACCCCGCAGATCCGCCCCGTGACGACCATCCGGGAACGATCCTGAATGTCAGCATCGTCTGGGATCCGGTGACCGGGCCTGGGGAGACCTACGTGAAGCGTCACCCCGTGCCCTTCGGCGAGTACCTGCCGTTCCGCGACATCCTCAGCCGGTTCATCACCAGGTTCGACCGCATCCCACGGGACTTCGCGGCTGGTGACGAGGCCGGGTTCCTCACCGTCGGACCGGTGCCGACCGGGATCGTCATCTGCTTCGAGATCGCCTACGACGACCTCGTGCGCGACGCGGTGCGTGCCGGTGGGCAGGTCGTGGTGGTGCAGACCAACAACGCCACGTACGGGGGGACGGGCCAGCCCGAGCAGCAACTGGCCATCACGCGGGTCCAGGCCGTCGCCAGCGGACGCACCGCGCTGGTTGCAGCGACCTCGGGCATCAGCGCGGTGATCGGACCCGACGGCCGCACGACCTGGCAGACCGAGGAGTTCACCTCGGACTCGACCGTCACCGCGGTCCCGCTTCGGGCCGGCCTCACGCCGGCGATGCGAATCGACGGCCTGTTCGAGATGATCGCCCTGCTGGCCCTCCTCGGACTGGTGCTGGCCGGACGTCGGGGGAGTCGCCGGGCGGTTCCGGGCGAGGGCTGAACGACCGGCAGGACGCCCTTGCGCCCAGGTCGGAGCCCAGCGTGTCATCCCTGCGACACGATGTGATCCGTGTCACACTCTGTGCGTGCTCACCACGAAGGAGACGACATGAGCTGGATCTGGACCATCGTCGGCGCGCTGTTCGCGGGGATCATCATCGGTCCTCTGGCCCGCCTGGTCATGCCCGGCAAGCAGGACATCAGCATTCCGGCGACCATCGGCGCTGGAGCGGTCGGTGCCCTCGTCGGTGGGGGGATCGCCCAGCTCCTGGGTGTCGGTGACACCGGGGGGATCGACTGGATCAAGCTCGCCCTGCAGGTCGGTGCTGCCGCCCTGGCTGTCTTCGGCCTCCTGGCGCTCAGGAAGAACTGAGCAGGAGCGCCGCGGATCCGCGAGGATTCGGATCCACGGGGCTTTGTGCCCTATCGGTGGGGCGTGTTGGGGAGTTGCGTGGTGGTAGGCCCACTCACGGAGGTCTGCCATGCTCACTGCGCGTCGAACCCGGAAGTACTCCGCCGCCCTTGTCCTGATCCTGGCGGCTGGTCTGAGCCCAGTGGGCACGGCTGCCCACTCGGTGCCCATCCCGACAGCCAAGCACCGGGTCGTCAGGACGATCCCGGTCGGTCACGAGGCGCTGGACCTGGCCATCAGCCCGTCCGGGCGGCGGCTCTACGTGGCCAACGACCACGACTCCTCGATCTCGGTCGTGAGCACCCGACGCGCCAAGGTGATCGGCACCTACCAGGGGTTCGCGTGGGCGAGCGGGGTCGCGGTCAGCCCTGATGGCTCCCGGCTGTACGTCTCCGATCAGGGCCCCAGCGGCGACGGCGAGTCCGATTCCACCCTGTCTGTGGTTGCTGCGGAGACCGGCGCCGTGATCGCGAGGCTCCCCGGGTACTGGCCCCGTGTCCAATCCAGCCCGGACGGGACCCGGCTGTACGCGGCGACATTCGACCGGTTGCGAGTCTTCGACACGGCCAGTTGGGCGGTCGTCGCCGACCTGCCCGGTGGCTGGGGCAACGTCACGCTCAGCCCCGACGGGAGTCGGCTCTACGCCCACTCCGAGTGGTACGGCTCGGCGGACCTGAAGGTCCTCGACGCGGCCACACTGGCCGTGGTCGCCACCTACCCCCTGCCGGAACGCTCGAGCGGGTTCGTCCTGGATCCGACGGGTGCCCGTGCCTACGTACCGACACCCGATGGGTGCTACGTCCTGGACCTGGCATCCGGCGCTGTCGTCGACACCATCGTGATCGGGTTCGCACTGGGCAACCTGGCGATCAGCCCGGTGGGTCCCCGTCTGTACGGCACGCACGGCGCGGACCAGTCCTCGAGCGGTCCCTGGCTGTACTCGGTGGACACCGTGCGCAAGAAGGTCGTCGGCAGGGCGCAGGTGGGCGACGGATCGAGTTCGGTCGTGGTGAACCCCGCCGGGACGCGGGCGTACGTGGCGAACTCCGACTTCGACTCGGTCACGGTCGTCGATGTGACGCTCTACCCGCCGTCCGCTCCCCGGACGGTCCGCGTCAAGTCGGGAACTGGAACTGCCACCGTGAAGTGGAAGAAGCCCGCGCACAAGGGAGCCAGCGCGGTGCGCGAGTACTCGGTCACGTCCATCCCCGGCGGGCTGGTGTGCACCACGTCAGCGCGCACATGCACGCTGACTGGGTTGACGAGCGCAGCGACCTACCGGTTCCAGGTGCGGGCGCGCAACGACGACGGGTGGGGCAAGGCCCGCCTCTCGAGGGCGGTCGTCATCGGGTGACCGGCTGACCCGCACCAGTCACGGGGACTACAGCTCGACGAAGACCTCGTCGTCCTCGACGATGACGGTGTAGGTCCTCAGCGGCGCGGGCTTGCGACCCGCGGAGATGACCTTGCGCGACCAGGCGGGGACCGAGCGGCCCGCGATGCCGGGGGTCCAGTCGAGGTTCTCGCCACTGCGGACCACGAACCGGGAGTTGTGCCAGGGGCACTGGATGACCCCGTCGGCGTACTTGCGCCCCCCGGGTCCCGAGGTCAGCGACAGGCCCAGGTGCGGACACTTGTTGTGCGCGGCGCACAGACCCTCGGCGTCCTGGACGACGATCACCTTCTCGCCTTCGACCTCAACCTCGGTGATGGCTCCCGCGGGGAAGTCCGCCACGCGACCGATCCGAACCCTGCGCGCCATGGTGCTCGCCTCTCCTCGTCGTTGCCCGCGACGCTACCAGCCCCGGTCAGGAGTGCATCTCGGGTGCGTCACGTCCCGCGTTGCCCGCCTTCGTTCTGGCACACTGACGGGTCTGGCTCCGCACCCCGGTGGAGCCCTGTGACCTCAGGGGAGTGCGATGGACCTCGACACGGACGCCACCGAATCCAAGGGCGGCCTGGGCGCCGGCGCGATCGCCACCATCGGCGGACTGGGTGTCCTGCTGGTCTTCGTCCTGCAGAACAGGCAGCCCGTGACGCTGCAGTTCCTCTTCTGGGACTTCACCTGGCCGGTGTGGCTGTACACGATCGTCGTGGCCCTGGTCGGTGCCCTGGTGTGGTTCGGGCTCGGCGTGATGCGCCGTCGCCGGCGCCGCAAGGCCCGCCGCGACGCCCGGTAGGACGGCCGGGATCGGTTCGCGTCTGGTGCCGCACGTCCCTTCACCGGCCGTCATCCGCGGCGTACGGTGGAAGTGGCGGGAGGAGGCGCCATGGAGTGGATTGTTGGCGTCCTGGTCGTTGCGGGGTTGATGCTCGTGTTCCTTGTCGAGTCGATCGCCTACGGCGGGGTCGGCACATGGCTGGAGCTGCGCTCCGCGCGCACGGAGGAGGAGGTCCTCGCGCAGGTCGAGCAGTACGGGCCGGAGGCTCCAGGTCTGCGCGTGGACCTGCTCACCGAGGAGCACCGTCAGGCCGTGCTGGCCGATCGGGCTCACCTGCAGGACAAGCGCGCCGCGAACAGGGCCTCCGCCCGCTGACAGCGGTCGAGCGCATCGGGTGGTGTGGGGCCCATGGGACAATGGTCCAGTGACTGAGCAGTTCGCCGACCTCGGCCGGATCCTGGTGATCATCCCGACGTACAACGAGATCGAGAACGTCGCGCGGATCACCGCTCGTGTTCGCGCAGCCGTGCCGGAGGCCGACATCCTCGTGGCCGACGACAACTCCCCGGATGGCACGGGGGCCATCGCCGATGAGCTCGCGGCTGCCGATGACCACATCCACGTCCTGCACCGCCTCGGCAAGGAGGGCCTGGCTGCGGCCTACATGGCCGGATTCGCCTGGGGCCTGGAGCGTGGCTACGACGTGCTGATCGAGATGGACGCCGACGGCTCCCACCAGCCCGAGCAACTGCCCGCGATGCTCGATGCCCTGCGCGAGGCCGACCTCGTGCTGGGCTCCCGGTGGATCCCCGGTGGCGAGGTCGTCAACTGGCCGAAGTCCCGGGAGTTCCTCTCCCGCGGCGGCAACGCCTACACCCGGATGGCCCTCGACGTCCCGCTGCACGACGCGACGGGCGGGTACCGCGTATTCCGCGCCAGCACGCTGCGTGCGCTCGAACTGCACAACGTGGCGTCGCAGGGGTACTGCTTCCAGGTGGACATGGCCCGACGCACCGTCCAGTCGGGGATGCGCGTCGTCGAGGTCCCGATCACGTTCGTCGAGCGCGAGTACGGAACCTCGAAGATGAGCGGGAGCATCGTGCGTGAGGCCCTGTGGCGGGTCACCGTGTGGGGTGCGCAGGAGCGGGCTGACAAGGTCGTAGCGGCTGCTCGGCGCCGCCGCGAGGCGCGGGCAGCCCGGCGCGGGGCGGCAGGGGGTCACTAGATGGCCCGCTTCCTCACGCTCGCGTTCCTCGCGCTGCTGACCGTGGCCGAGGTTGCCGCGGTCCTTGCCCTCATCGACTCGTTCGGCGGCGCAGGGGCACTGCTGGTGCTGTTCCTCGATGTGGTGGCCGGTCTGGCCGTGATCCGTTGGGGTGCACGCAGCCTTCCGCCGGCGCGCGGGTGGCGCATCGCCGCAGGGACGTTCATCGCCCTGCCCGGGCTGGTGCTCGACCTCGTCGGGCTGGCCCTTCTGGTGCCAGCGATCCAACGATGGGTCTCCGGGCACGTCCTGCGCAGCACGGAGGCGGCCATGCGCGCACGTGGTGTCTCGGTGATCACCGTGACCGATGCCTCCGGCGCCCCGCGCACCACCGTCGTGCCGGGCGATGTGATCCCGGGCCAGGTCGTGGAGGGGGACGTGGCTCCCGCGGATCCGTCGGGCGGACATGCAACGGACCGGGCCGGCGGTGAGCCGGAACCCGGTCCGAGGGTCGTACGCGGCGAGATCGCCGGTCCGGACGACTAGCCGATCACGCGGAGCGGCGGATCTCCTCGCCACGCATCTCGCGCAGGACGTCGAGGCGCTCCTCGAGGACCTCCTCGAGCTCAGCCAGGGTGCGCCGTTCGAGCAGCATGTCCCAGTGGGTACGCACGTGCTTCTCGGGCTTGCGCTCGGGCTCGACACCGTCGCGCAGGACGGCCGGTCCACCACAGGTGGCGCACTCCCAGTCGAAGGGGATCTCGGCCTCGTCGGAGAAGGGCAGCGTGGTCGCGTGACCTGCTGCGCAGTCGTAGGTGGTCATCTGCCGGGTCGCGAAGTCCACGCCCGCGTCGCTCTCGTAACTGGTGGATCCCAGTCGCGTGCCGCGAACAGCGCCGTTTCCCATGATGTAGTGCCTTTCCGCGTGTGTGCCCGATCGGGCAGGTCACGCACTCGGCGGCTGGGTGCAGCCGCACAAGTGGGTAACACTGATTGACCACTGCTTCATTCCCCAGCACCGTGCACCCCAAACGCGCGAGGATGCGCGGATGCTGATCCTGAAGGTGACGGCACGTGCCGGGGGCACGACCCCTGTGGCCGAGGTCTCATGGTAGCGGTCCTGACGGCAGCCCGGTGCGCATGGCGCGGGCTAGATGACCCAGGATCCCCGTCGGACCAGGACCTCGCGCAGCGCGGAGGGACGGTCAGTGACCAGCCCGTCGACCCCGAGGTCGAGGAGGCTGGCCATCTCGACCGGGTCGTTGATCGTCCAGACATGCACCTGCACGCCGCGCCGATGGGCCCGCTGGACCAGGCGCCGGGTCACGACAGGGATGCCCCGGGCGCGATGTGGCACCTGTGCCGCACACGCGGGGGAGTGGTCGGGTGCCCCGAGGACCAGGCGGGTGACCTCCGAGGGGCCCATGGACGTTGCCAGCCGTGGCCCTGCCTGCCGCCTGAGGGTGGTGAGTCGGGCGGTGGAGAACGCTGCCGCGCACACCCGGTCCCATGCCTCGGCGTCGGCCACGGCCCGCAGGAAGGGCGCGACCGCGTCGTTGGACTTCACGTCGACGTTGAAGTGGACCTCAGGCCACCGCTGCAGTGCCTCGGCCAGGGTGAGGGGGGCCTGACCATCGGCCATCCGCGCTGATCGGACCTCGGCCAGCGGCAGTGCGCACACCGCCCCGCTGGCGTCGGTCGTCCGGTCCATCGCGGCGTCGTGGAAGACGATGGCATGCCCGTCGATCGTGGCGCGCACATCGGTCTCGATCCAGCGGTAGCCGAGATCCACGGCGTGCTGGAAGGCGGTGGGGGAGTTCTCAACGGACTCGGCCGCTCCTCCGCGATGGGCAAGCGCCAGTGGATGGGCGCCCGCGAGGAAGGGATGGGTCGGGCGCGACACCTCAGCGACGGACCTTCAGGTGGTCCGATCCGCTGACGCTCCAGCGTCCGTTCGGCTGCTGGACGCGCGCCCGCCACTTGCCGCTGCGCGGCGGTACCGCCTGGAGGGTCGCCCGGCCGTCGGGACCGGAGGCCACGACGGCGACCTGTCGGTACTTCTTGGCCCCGGAGGGCCGGAACTCGAAGCGCACGAGCGTGGGCAGTGGATCTGCCCGCCAGACCTTGTCCGGGTACCGGGCCTGGACCTGCACGGTGAAGGCTGTGACCTGCCCGCGACGTCCTGGCTCACCCAGCGCGTTGAAGCCCCGGAGCCGGACCCGGGTCGTGGCCGGAAGCCCCGACGAGGTCATCGTGACTGCGCTCGCAACGGCCCGGTCCGCACGGACGATGCCCTGGCCGAGCTGGTCGTCGCGCCCGTTGCCGCTGATGTCGTCGGCGGCCGTCATCTGCACCACCGAGGCGGCCTCTGCGGCGTTGAGCCCGGGATTGGCGGACAGGACGAGGGCCACCGCCGCCGCGACATGGGGGGCGGCGAACGACGTGCCGGACTCCTCGTCGTAGCCGACACCTGGCAGCGCGGCCAGGACTGCCTCACCGGGTGCGGCGATGTCGATGTGCGGGCCCGTGTTGGAGAACCCCGAGGGATTGCCTGTCCGGTCCACCGAGGCCACCGCGAGGACATTGGGCGACGCCGCCGGGTACTGCACCTGGTTGCCGGTGAGGTAGCTGTTGCCGCCCGCCGCGACCACGACTGCACCCCGTGCGAACGCGTACGCGCAGGCCTGGTCCAGGATGGGATCCGGGTCCGGGCCCCCGAGGGAGAGGTTGATGACCCGTGCCCCGGCATCCGCAGCGGCGATGATGCCCCGCGCCACGGTGCTGCTGTCGCCGTAGCCCGCCGGGTCGAGCGCGGAGACCGGAAGGATGCTGGCCTGCGGTGCGATGCCGGCCATGCCGATCCCGTTGAGCGAGCCGGCGATGATGCTGGCCACGCGGGTGCCGTGCCCGTTCTGCTCAGGTAGGGGGGTCACCTCGGGCAGGAGATCGATCTCGGGCAGGACTCGTCCGGCGAGGTCTGGGTGCGCAGCGTCCACGCCCGTGTCGATGACCGCGACGATGACACCCGCACCCTGACTCAACGCCCAGGCGTCGGTGGCCCCCACCATCGGCAGGTTCCACTGCGACGGGGCCAGGGGCTCGGGGTTGACCGCCTCGAAGGCCCGTAGCCGTGTTGTGGGGGCGGCGACAACGTCCGGCTGGGCATCGAGGCTGGCAGCAAGTTCAGCGGCCTGAGCGGGGGAGTCGGCGCGCAGCTTGGTGACGGTGGGTGACCCCGACCCGTCGTCCACAATCACCGAGACCTCGTTGCGGGTGGAGCGCAAGCTCTCATCGGTGTCGGTCACGTCCTGCGCCGGTACCGGCAGGGTCAGGTCTGGGCCAAGCACGTCGGCGTTGGCGGCATTGCCTGGCTGCTGGACTCCGGGAGAGGACTCGTCGGCCGAGGCCGGCGACATGCCTGCAAGCAGGGCCATGGCCGCGACGCCCGCGACGAGCGGGCGGGTGAACCGGGGCACGGCAGGCTCCTCGGGGGTGGATGCGGGGTTCTGGGACCAGTATGGGGGCCCCGGGGTGTGAGGGCGTCCCGCGGTGTCGTTCGGTCAGGCTAAGGCGACCTAAACCCGTTGTCGTGCCGGGTGGGCCATGATGTGCTCGTGCCTGATGTGCAGCCCTCCGGTGGGGCCAGCCCCGGGCCAGGGGCGGACTCCGACGCCGGGGTGGGTCGGGCCTTCCTGCGCCTGGGCCTGACCTCCTTCGGCGGTCCTGTGGCCCATCTGGGGTTCTTCCGGACGGAGTTCGTCGAGCGGCGTCGTTGGCTGGGGGAGACCCAGTACGCCGATCTCGTGGCGCTCGCCCAGTTCCTGCCCGGGCCGGCGAGCTCGCAGGTCGGGATGGGCGTCGGGCTGCAGCGTGCCGGCCTCGGTGGCTCGGTGCGCGCCTGGCTGGGCTTCACGGTGCCGTCAGCAGTCCTGCTCATCGGGGCCGGACTGGCCGTGGGTGGTGGCGTCACGGTGCCCACGGGGGTGGTGGCCGGGCTGAAGGTGGCTGCCGTGGCCGTCGTTGCGCAGGCCGTTGTGCAGATGGCCCGCAACCTGTGCACCGGCTGGCTCCTGGCATTCCTGGCGGCGGCCTCGGCTGTCGCCGTCCTGGCGGTGCCCACGGTCTGGATGCCGTCATTGGTCCTGGTGATCGCTGCAGTGCTGGGCCTGGTGCTGGTACGCGACCGCCGTACGCGTGCAGGTCCCTGGGACTCTGCCCAGGTGTCGCCCTCGATGCCCCGGTGGGTGCCGATGGCCGCGCTCACGACGTTCGTGGTGCTGCTCGTCGGGCTTCCCGCCCTGGCACGGGTGTGGCCAGCTGAGTGGGTGGTCCTGCTGGCGGGCTTCTACCGGGCCGGGGCGCTGGTGTTCGGTGGCGGACACGTCGTGCTGCCCATGCTCGAGCAGGTCGTCGTCGGCTCCGGTGCCGTGACGCAGGCGGACTTCGTGGCCGGCTACGGCCTTGCCAATGCCGTCCCGGGGCCCCTGTTCACCTTCGCCGGGTACCTCGGGGCTGCGGCGGGAGGGCCGCTCCTCGGGGTCGCTGCGATCATCGCCATCTTCCTGCCCGGCTACTTGCTCGTGGTGGGGGTCCTCGGGCACTGGCACCGGCTCGCCGGTGACGTGCGCGTGCGTCGGGCACTCGCGGCCGTGAACGCTGCGGTCGTCGGGCTGCTGGGCGCAGCCCTCTACGACCCCGTCTGGGTGTCCGGGATCACCGGATGGGCCGAGTTCCTGCTCGCGTCCGCGGCATTCGTCGCGCTGCTCACGTTCCGGGTGGCTCCCCACCTCGTCGTTCTGGGATGCGCCGCGCTCGGGTGGGTCGTGCTCGGCTGAGGCCGAGATCGGGGGCGGTGTGACCGTGCCGGGGGTCGACTGGCACTCTTGAGACGGCCCCTGGTCCAGGTGGCCCCGAGGAGGCGCGATGCAGCAGGAGCCGGTGCACCGGGCCGAGGCGATCATCCACGGCCATCGGGTCGCCTACCGGGTTGCCGGTGACCCCGCCCTGCCGGTCCTCATGCTCATCCATGGGATCACCAGCAGCAGCGCGACCTGGGATCCGGTGATCCCTGCACTGTCCGAGCACGCGCATGTCATCGCGCCCGACCTCTACGGCCACGGCGCCTCGGACGTGCCCGGCGCGGACTACTCCCTGGGCGGCTTCGCGACCCAGATCCGCGACCTGATGGACACTCTCGGTCACGATCGCGCGACCATCGTCGGACATTCCCTGGGTGGCGGGGTGGCGATGCAGTTCGCCTACCAGTACTTCGAGCACACCGATCGGCTCGTCCTGGTCGACAGCGGGGGATTCGGCCGCGAGGTGAGCAAGGCCCTGCGCGCGGGCACGATGCCGGGTGTGGAGCTCGTCCTTCCGATCATCGCCAACCGACACGTGCGCAACGCGGGTCTCGCAGCCTCGCGGGTGCTGTCGCGGATGCCCGTGCGCCCCCGCCCACGGCCCTCGACGGTCGAAGTCGTCCGTGGCTACTCGAGCCTGTCCGAGAGCCCGTCCCGGGCCGCATTCGTGCACACCCTGCGCAGCGTCGTCGAGCCCGGGGGACAGCGCGTGAGCGCCGTGGACCGGCTGTACCTCACCGAGGGCCGACCCACCCTGATCGTGTGGGGGGCCCGCGACACGGTCATCCCCGTCGCTCACGCCTACCACGCCCACGAGGTGATCCCAGGCAGTCGGCTGGAGATCTTCGAGCAGTCGGAGCACTTCCCACACATGGACGAGCCGTCGCGGTTCGCCCGCGTGATGCTTGACTTCCTGGCCACCACCGAGCCGATGGAACTCGATCGCGCAACCATGCGCGAGCGGATGGCCCAGCGCACCCGCGAGCATCACGAGGCCGGTGAGCGTGAGGCTGCCGAGAGGCTGGCCCGGGAGGCTGCGGAGCTCGAGATCGCAGGTGAGGGGCTCGGCGGGGCAGGGCTGGCTGACTCCAGCGGCGAGGGCCTGACCGCCTGAGCGACCACGCCTGAGCCGGCACGAACCAGGTCGCCAGGGCTGGCACTCTCCTAGTTCGAGTGCTAACTTAGAACTGCGCCTCATGGACAAGAGGAGGTGGTTGAGGTGGCAACTCGTTTCGATCCGTTCCGTGACCTCGATCGGCTCGCGGAGCGCATGTTCACATCGGCGGTCGACGTCGGGCAGGCAATGCGTGCCATGCCGATCGACCTGTACCGGGACGGCGATCACTGGATCCTGCTCTGCGACCTGCCGGGCATCGACCCGGGGTCGATCGATGTGGATGTCGACGGTCGCGTCCTGACGATCCGTGCCCAGCGGGCGGCCGGCCCTGAGGGCGTCGAATGGCTCGCTGCGGAACGCGTGTCCGGCACATTCGCCCGGCAGCTGACCCTCGGCGACGGCGTCGACCTGGAGAACATCGCGGCGACGTACACCAATGGTGTGCTGACGCTGTCGTTGCCGGTGGCCGAGGCGGCCAAGCCGCGCAAGATCGCCGTCGACTCCGGCGCGTCAGCGCCCGTCTCGCTGACGACCGGCTGATCGACGCGGATCGCGTCGGATCTGCGCCGATCGTGTGCGTTGAGATCCGACGCGATCCGCGATCGCTCGTGCGAGTGTGATTGGCCGATAATGCACATTATGTAATGTTGCCGCGCCTTGCACGGGTTCTACGCGGCTGCGAGCAGGCGGTCGGCTGTGGCTGCGAACTCGTCCGGGTTGCGCAGCATCCACCCGTGGTTCCCGGCGACGACCCGGGTGGACGCCGACGGCGCGGTGCGCAGTCGCCCGGCAGGGACGATGGAGTCACGGTCGGCCAGGACCAGGTGCGCCGGCACTGCCCGGCGGTGCAGGATCGTGAGCTCGCCGGTCAGGTCCGCGGTCTTCGCGGCATAGGCCGACAGGGTCAGTGGCAGCGGGTGGCGCAGGACCGCCGTCACGGAGTCCGAGGCCTTGATCGCCAACTCCTGGTTGAACTCCATGACCATTCCGCGGGCCAGTGCCAGCCAGGACCACGCAGACGATCCGGCTCCACCGACCGGGCAGATCAGCAGGAGTGCCGAGAACGTGGTCAGGTCCGTGGCCGCGGCCCGGGCGGCGATCCCGGCGCCGAAGGAGTGTCCGGCCACGGGGACCGACTCCCCCTGGAGTGGGCCGATCCGATGCGCCTGGGCGATGAACTGCGCGTACCCGGCCAGCGACGATCGACTCAGGGGCAGCGGCTCCGAGCGGCCGAACCCGGGCAGGTCGCACGCATGGACGGACCATCCCGAGCGCGCCAGGGCGTCGAGGGCCGTGCGATACCCGGGGAGCATCATCCCCCACCCATGCACGAACAGGATCGGCTGACCTTTGGGGTCACCGTAATGATGCCACCCGACGCGACGACCATCCACCGTGAACGTCGTCGTCGCTGTGGGCGCCATGTCCGGTGTATCGGCGGGCGAACCGCGCAGGTGTACCCGGCCAACGCCAATGCGGCACCGGATCCCCGGGAACGACAGGAGGGCCCCCACCTTGCGGTGGAGGCCCTCCCAAGACTGAGCGGCGGTCAGATGACGCGCACGTTCTCCGCCTGCGGGCCCTTCTGGCCCTGCGTGATGTCGAACTCGACGCGCTGGTTCTCGTCCAGCGAGCGGTACCCATCGGCCGCGATGGCCGAGAAGTGGACGAACACGTCCGGACCGCCGCCGTCCTGAGCGATGAAGCCGAAGCCCTTCTCGCCGTTGAACCACTTGACTGTGCCTTGTGCCATTTCGTATTTCCTTTGTGTGTGCTGTGTCTGCAGGGCCAACGCAAGTGCCGATCCCTGGGCTGCCTCGGTGGGCCAGCCAGAAATCAAAAGGCCCGGGGGTGTACCCGCGGGCGTCCCAACATGTGGCGAAACCTGCTGCTGCAGCGTTGCCAACGGTAGCACGGATCCGCGCGGGAGTCTGCGAACGTGGCGCGACCGGGTGCGCCGTCAGGCCTTCGGGCCCTGCTCGCGCACGGTGCGCACGGCGGTCATCGCGGAGTCGAGGTCGGCCAGCCACTCCCCCTGATGCTGGGCCACCAGACGCACGCACCAGGCCAGGGCATCGGAGCGCGAGCGCGCCACGCCGGCCTCGACGAGGGTGTCCAGGACGACCCGCTGCGGCTGGGTCAGGCGGGTCATGACCGGCACCGACAGCCTGGTGAAGATCTCGGTCGTCTCCCCGCAGGTCGCTCCCCACGTGACCTTGCGTCCCGTGCTGGACTCGAGCTCCTTCGCGATCGCGATCCGTGCGGATCGGGTCTCCTCGCGGAACCGTCGGATCCGCCCGGACTGGCCCTCTGCGGCGCCGGATTCCGGTGCCCCGACCGTGCCCACGATCGTGATCTCCTCCCGGTCCCCCACCACGGTGAAGGACTCGAACCAGTCGTCGGGAAGCCGGCCCGCGAGCCAGTCGGTGATACGTGCGTCGTCGTTGTTTGTAGTCATGTAACGATGTAATCATCCTTCCTGTGGCCTGTCAACAGGTCACATGCGATGTCGCAACCATTTCTTCCAGGCCGCGTCCACCCCCAGCAGCAGCGGGGCGCTCAGGGCGATCATCGGCAGCACCGTCGCGGGGGGCCACGCCTGCCCCAGCAGCCGGGCGATCGGGTCCACCACCAGGCACGTGAGGGCGAACGCCGTCGACGTGGCCACGGCAACGAGCAGGAACCGGTTGCTGGTCCACGGCAGGCGCCAGGCGGGATGGCTCATGCTGCGGCAGGCGAACGAGTTCGCCATCTGCATCACGACCACTGTGAGGAACGCCCCCCCGGAGGCCGCGGCCAATGCCGAGCCGTGCGGGAAGGACTCCCCCAGCCTCCACCCGGCGGCCCAGAGTGCTGCGGTGAACACCGCGATCTCGGCGACTGCCTCGGTGGGCCCGAGGATCCCGAAGGCCCGCCATGCCACGGTCCGGTCCAACAACCGGCCGCTGACCGGTGGGTGGTCCAGGACCCGCGCACCGGCCCGTTCGGCGCCGAGCGCTGTCGCCGGCAGCGTGTCCGTGCCCAGGTCGAGGGCCAGGATCTGCATCACCCCGAGGGCCAGCGGGAACCGGCCACCGGACAACGCCCAGAGCAGGAACGGTGCCAACTCGGCCACGTTGTCGGTCAGGTGGTAGGTCAGGAAGCGACGGACGTTCAGGAAGGTCTCGCGGCCCTGGCGGACGGCCGCCACGATGGTGGCGAAGTGGTCGTCGAGCAGCACGAGGTCGGCGGCCTCGCGGGCCACCTCCGTGCCCGAGCGGCCCATCGCGATCCCGATGTCGGCCATCTTCAGGGCGGGGGCGTCGTTCACGCCGTCGCCGGTCATGGCCACGATGTGACCGCGCGCCTGCAGGGCCTGGGCGATGCGCAGCTTGTCCTCCGGGTCGGCCCGGGCCAGGACGACGCCGTCGTGGTCGACCATGGCGCCCATGACGGCGATGTCGTCGGGGAGCTCGTCGGCGACAAGGACCGGTGAGTCCGGCAGGGCCAGGCCGATCTGGTCGGCGATCCGGCGCGCAGTGGTCGGATGGTCACCGGTGATCATCGCGAGCTTCACCCCCGCGAGGCGGCACTCGGTGATGGCCTGCGTGACGCCCTCGCGGGGCGGATCGTGGAAGCCGAGCAGGCCCAGCAGGGTCAGGTGGGCGAGTACGCCGGTGCCCTGCGTGCCCGGTGGGGCCACGACGTTACGGGGCCCCTGCGCCACCGCGAGGACGCGCAGCCCGCGCGCGAGCAGGGTCTCCAGGGCGCGATCGACCGTGGCCGGGACGGCGTCGCACGCGGCGAGGATGGCTTCCGGCGCTCCCTTGCACACGAGTCGGTCGGGCATGAGCGCCACGGCCAGGCGCCGGTGGACGTCGAACGGCAGGTACCCCTCGGCCGTCCCCTCCTCGACGATGCCCAGGCGCTGGACGAGCACGGCGATCGCCACCTCGACCGGATCGCCCACCCGCTGGGCACCGACCCACTCCGGAGGCGGTGAGGCCAGTGCGGCGGCGATCGCTGTTGCGTGCACTGCGTGCGCCCGCCTGCGGATCGGACAGCCGGACCTCGGCCTGCGCGCTGAAGCCGTGTCCCTGGATGTGCGCCTCCCCCGCCGGGGTCCAGATCGACACGACGTTCATCTGGTTCTCGGTCAGCGTGCCGGTCTTGTCGGTGCAGATGAAGGTGGTTGCCCCCAGTGTCTCCACGGACTCCAGCCGGCGGACGAGGGCGTTCTGCCCGGCCATCCGTTGCGCCCCGATGGCCAGCGACAGGGTCACGGTCGGCAGCAGCCCTTCGGGGACCAGCGCGACCGTGACCCCGATCCCGAAGATGAACCCGTCCGAGGCGGGTACTCCGAGGGCGAGCATCAGGGCGAAGAACCCCACCCCCACGGCGCCCGCGATGATCGCGATCATCCGCACCAGGTGCGCGATGTCGCGCTCGAGTGGCGTGGCGGGGCGGGGCTGCTGGGTGAGCCTCGCGATTCCCCCGAGCCGGGTCCGTGCCCCCGTGGCAGCGACGTGCGCGGTGACCCGGCCCTGGACCAGGAAGCAGCCGGCGAAGACCTCATCGCCGGCGGTGGCCTCGCGGGGTGCGCTCTCGCCGGTCAGCGTCGAGGTGTCGACGAGGGCCGACTGGGCCTCGAGGCACGTCATGTCGGCGGTGATCCGATCCCCGGCGACCAGCATGACGACATCGCCGGGGACGATCAGGTCCGCGGTCACCTGTTGCTCCTGGCCGTCGCGCAGGACCGTGGCGTACACCGGCAGCAGGTCGCGCAGGCCCGCCGCAGCGTGCTCAGCCCGGTTCTCCTGCACGAACGCGAACACCCCGTTGACCAGCACGACGGCGACGATGGCGGCGCCCAGGGCCGGCATCCCGCCCACCAGTGCCAGGGCCGCAGCCACCCAGAGCAGCAGCGCGAAGAAGTGCACGAACTGCTTGGTCAGGCGCCGCCAGACCGGCACCTGCTCGGTCCGCGGAAGCACGTTCGGCCCCACACGCGTCAGGAGGTCAGCCGCCTGGGCGCTGGTCAGTCCCGGTGTCCGGGCAGGGGCAGTCGCGCTCACACAATCCACGCTGCTCCCGCGTGGGCTGCTGCTGCAAGGGCCGGACGGCCCACCCGTCAGGGGGTCACGGGCGCGTTGATCGCGAGCCACTCGAGCAGGGTTGAGGTGACCTCCTCGGCGGCCTCGTTCTGCACGAAGTGCCCCGCCGACTCGATGGGGACGACCGTGGCCTCGTTCGGGAACGCCAGCGTGCCCCGCAGCGCCTCGGGGCGGACCATCTCCTGGCCCAGGAACGCGTCGTGGACGCCCCAGATGATCAGCACGGGGACCGAGATCGGCCGCAGGTGGCCCGCGGGGCGGCGCAGTGCCGCACGCAGCGCACCCCTGAAGGCGCCGCGGTACCAGTTGATCGGACCCTGCGCGTCGGACTCCGTGGCGAACGCCTCGCCGTACGGGGTCAGCGCCTCGCGGTTCCAGACCTCTCGCACGTAGGAGCCTCCGCGCAGCATGCCCGGCATGGAGCGGCTCACGAACCTCTCGGGCAGCACCGGGAGCTGGAAGAACACGATGTACCAGGACTTGCGCAGCTGGCTCGGGCTGCGCAGGAGGTGCTCGATGAGCACTCGTGGGGGTGGGCAGTTCATCGCGACCAGGGCGGTCACCCGCTCGGGGTGCAGCTGGGACACGGTCCAGGCCACTGCCCCGCCCCAGTCGTGCCCGACCACGATCGCGTTCGCAGCGCCCACCGCGTCGAGGATCGCGATGACGTCGGCGGCGAGGTCCGCGGTGGCATACGACCCGTCACGCACGGACCCGGCATACCCGCGCTGGTTCGGCGCCACGACCCGGTACCCAGCGGCGGCGAGCTCGGGGATCTGATGGCGCCAGGAGATGTTGAGCTCGGGGAACCCGTGGAGCAGGACGATGACGGGGCCGTCCTCCGGGCCCTCGATGATGGTCTCGAAGTCGCCGCGGCTGGTCTGCAGGATGGTCATGCCCCGATCCTGTCGCACCCATTCAGGCCAGTGAACGGCGCACCTCGTCGAGCACGTCGGAGATCGAGTCGCGCACGACCACCTCGGCCGCGTCGTCATACGGGGTCGGCTCGGCGTTGACGATGGCCAGCGTCCCGGCCAGTCCTGCCAGCCCGGCCACCGGCTGCACCTGCAGCGAAGTCCCGATCGCCACGAGCAGGTCGGCCTCGTCCGCGGCGGTGATCGCGGCATCCAGCACCTCGGGGTCCAGCGACTGGCCGAACGAGATCGTCGCTGTCTTGAGGATCCCTCCGCAGAGGACGCAGGAGGGGTCGGGCTCGGGTCGGGCCAGCACCTCGGGGGTGGGCCAGCGGCCCCCGCACGACATGCAGGCCACCTCCCAGATCGTCCCGTGGAGCTCGAGGACGCCGACCGAACCCGCGCGCTGGTGCAGGCCATCGATGTTCTGCGTCATCAGGGTGCCGAGGTGGCCGGATCGCTGGAGCTCGGCCAGGGCGTGGTGCCCACGGTTCGGCTCGGCGGTCCACGACGGGTTCTCCCGGCGGTTGGCCCACGCCCGCCGGCGGACCTCCGGGTCGCGCATGTAGGTGCTGATGTCGAACATCACCTGGGCACCTGGGTTGCGGGTCCAGAGCCCGTTGGGTCCACGGAAGTCGCTGATTCCCGAGTCGGTCGAGACTCCCGCCCCGGTCAGCACGACGACCCGTGGAGCGCCGCGCCACAGTTCCACCAACTCGTCGGGGGTCCCCATGAGTCCCCATGATGGCCCAGCCGGCGCCGGGGCGCGATGATGGGTCGGTGGCAGATCCCGAGTGCGTCCCTGACGTCGCTGTGCGGGTCATGAGTGCCACGGCCCGCTGCGGGTCCACGCGCCTGATCTGCATCGATGGACCTGCAGGGTCGGGCAAGACGACCCTTGCGGGGGCACTGGCCGAGGCATTGGGCGATGCGCCCGTCGTGCACATGGACGATCTCTACCAGGGCTGGGCGCAGGCGCTGGGAGAGCCGCTGGCCTCGCGGGTCGAGGCCTGGTTGCTCGTGCCGTGGGAGTCCGGCCTCCCGGGGATGCATCCGCGATTCGACTGGATCCTCGGCCGTTACGCCGAATGGGTGACAGTCCCGCTCGCCCCGGTCGTGATCCTCGAGGGGTGCGGCAGTGGGTCGGCGCTGATCCGGCAGCGAGCCAGCCTCGTCATCTGGGTGGAGGCTCCCGGCGAGCTGAGGCTGGAGCGAGGCGTGGAACGTGATGGGGCGGCACTGGCACCCCAGTGGCTCGCGTGGCAGGCCCACGAGCAGGCGCACTTCGCCGCCGACGGGACGCGTGCGGCCGCCGACGTGATCGTGGATGGGGTCACCGGCCGGATGCAGGGGTGACCCGACGCCGTGCCCCTGTCACATCGGCGGCCATGGCAGTGCGGGCCACTGCGCCCCCGGCAGCGGGAAGGTGCCCGCCGCGAGCAGTGCGGCCAGTCGGTCGTCGGCGGCCCGGACCTCCGTGGTGGAGAGGTGAGCGGCCCGGTGCGGGGTGTCGCTCCCCCACTGCTCGACCACCGCACGGAACGCCTCTGCTCCGGACGCCACCTCCGCCAACAGATCCGCGGGGATGGGCTCGCCGGCCCAGCCCCAGAGCACAGTGCGCAGCTTGTCCTCGGCGTGGAAGGTCACGCCGTGGTCGATCCCGGCGACCGACCCATCGGCGCGGCGCAGGACGTGCCCGCCCTTGCGGTCGGCGTTGTTGACCAGGGCGTCCAGGATGACCATGCGCTGCAACTGCGGGCTGGACTCGTGGGCCAGCACGATCGGCGCGCCATCTGCGCCGTGACCCCGTGCGACCTCATACCACCCCTCCGGAACGCTCCCCGAGGGGAACAGCGCGACGGGGTCGTCGTCGACGACCTCCACCCAGGCCTGGCACATGCCGGCGCCGAGCGGACCCTCCTCGCGCCAGGTGGTGGGCGGGACCAGGTCCCAGCCGAAGCAGGCTGCGACCTCGGCGGTCAGCACCTCGCGGGCGGCGAGCGCGGCTCCGGGGAAGTCCCAGAGCGGCCGCTCCCCCGACACCGGCTTGTAGATGCAGCGCAGCGGCCCGGTCTCGGTGCTGATCTCGGCCAGCAGGGCGAGGTTGGAGGCATCCGCAAGGCGGCCGAGCACGTGCAACTCCCCCGAGGCCAGCGCCTGCGGCGACAGCGTCACCGCTTGTATCCGTTCGACCGCGGGCAGATGTGGCCCCCCGGGTCCAGGGGCTGCTGGCAGAAGGGGCACGGCGGACGTCCAGCCGCGACGACCTTGCGGGCACGGGTGATGAAGTCGACCGCCTGGCGCAGGGTCGTGCGGACTCGCAGGACCGGCGGGCCGTCGTCCTCGTCGTCGAGCTCGGTCGGGTCGAGCTCCTCATCGGTGCTCTGGCCGTGCAGCTCGAACAGCATCTGGTCGGTCGCGGGATCCCAGCCGAACGCGATCGCGCCCACCCGGAACTCCTCCACGAGCGGGACCTCGAGGGCGTCGAGGTCGACGGGTCCGGGCTCGGGGACGTCGAGGTCCAGCCGCTGGGCCACGTCGGCGATGAGGTCCTCGAGCCGGTCGGCCAGCGTCGACACCTGGGCCTTCTCCAGTGCCACGCTGCTGATCAGGTTGCCCGAGCGGGCCTGGAGGAAGAACGTGCGCTCGCCAGGCATCCCGACCGTTCCCGTCACGAAACGCTCCACCGGGTCATGGAGGAGGATCTGCCGGGCCATGCGCGTCAGACTAGCCGGGCTCTGACGGACGTGCCCGCGGATGGGCACCGCAACGGCACCGGTCGACGGGGCATCACCCTGTGCCGCCGCCGACCGTGGGGCGCCCCGAGCCGGTCTGGACGGGCAACGAGCGCCCCGTGTCGTTCATCCGCAGCACCATGGACCGCTCGCCGTGGTACGTCACGACGCTCAGTGACCCGGGACCGACCACGATGCGCTGGAACTTGTCGAGGGGCTGACCCAGTGCGTCGGACAGGATCGCCTTGATCACATCCCCATGGGAGACCACCGCGACGATGCCCTCCGGATGCTTCGCAGCCCAGTCGGTGATGGCCCCGGTGGCCCGCTGTGCCATCGCGAGCATCGACTCGCCGCCGGGGAAGGTCACCGACGAGGGCGTGTCCTGGATCACGGGCCAGAGCGGCTCCGTGGCCAGCTCGGCCAGGGACCTGCCCGTCCAGTCCCCGTAGTCGCACTCGGACAGTCGCTCGTCGGGATGGCGCTCGACGTCGGGGCGGTTGGCCAGCACCCCGTCGGCGGTCTGGACGCAGCGCTCGAGCGGGGAGTGCACCACGGCGTCGAGGGCCACGTCGCGCAGGCGGGTGCCCAGCGTGCGCGCCTGCCGGCGGCCCTGGGCATCGAGCAGGACCCCGGGCGTGCGACCGGCCAGGACCCCGGTTGCGTTCGCCGACGTCCGGCCATGGCGGATCAACAGGACGGTGGTCACAGTCCCGCAGCCTAGCCACGACCGACCCGGGGTGCGATCATGCCGATGTGATCGTGGGAATGGGCCGCTACTGCGGGGGAACCGAGGTCGATGCCGCGCAGTCCCAGGTGATCAGGTCGGCGGGCACGCTGACCCCCGATGCCGTCTCCCTGGTCCACGCGATGTACGAGCGGGCCACGGCCGATCCCTCGGACTTCCTGTGGATCGCACTGGCCTCGCCCACGCGCAAGGAGCTCGACGCGCTGGCCGAGGTGTTCGGGATCCCGAACCTGTGGATCGCCGACGCACTCAATCCGCGCCAGCGGGCCAAGGCCGAGTTCTCCGAGGGCGACGGCGCCCTCATCGTCTTCAAGGTCGTCGTCTACGACGAGCCCACGTCGGCCATCGAGACCGGCCAGATCGCCCTGATGGTCGGTCCCTCGTACGTCATCACCGTGCGGCTGGGCCCCGTGGGCTCCCTCGGCCAGGTGCGGCTCGACACGACCGAGCGGCCAGAGCTGCTGGCCCTGGGTCCGCTCTCGGCCGTCCACGCCATCGCCGATGCCATCGTCGACGGGTACCTCGAGGCCGCCGACGAGATCGGCAAGGACCTCGACACCATCGAGGAGCACGTGTTCTCCCCGGCGGTCACCGACGACAGCGAGGTCATCTACCTGCTCAAGCGCGAGAACCTCGAGCTGCGCCGCGCGGTGTCTCCGATGGTCGGGCACGCACAGCGGCTCGTCGAGGGACGGATGCCGAACATCCCCGAGGAGTTGCGGACGCACTTCCACGACCTCGGGGACCACCTGCTGCGCGTCAACGACTACGTGGAGTCCTACGAGAGCCTGCTGGTCACCATCCTGCAGGCCTCCAACGCGCGACAGGGCCTGCAGCAGAACACGGACATGCGCAAGATGGCCGCCTACGCCGCGCTCCTGGCCGTCCCCACGGCCCTGGCCGGGATCTACGGGATGAACTTCGAGCACATGCCCGAGCTCTCCTGGAGGTACGGGTACCCCGTGGTCCTGTTGGTGATGGCCACGATCCTGACCCTGATGTACCGGGCGTTCAAGCGCTCCCGCTGGCTGTGAGGCCCGGTGGGCGTCGGTGCGCCCGTCAGGGGTTGGTGAGCACGCCGGTGGCCAGCAGCACCAGCACCAGCGTCCCCAGGACGATCCGGTAGATCACGAACGGCATGTACGAGTTGGTCGACACGTACCGGATCAGCCAGGCGATCACGGCGTAGCCGATGACGAAGGCGATGATCGTGGCCAGGATCGTCGGGCCCCACGCCACCGCTGGGTCCGACCCGATGTCCAGGGCCTGGTAGAACCCGGAGGCGAGCACCGCGGGGATCGCCAGGAGGAAGGCGTAGCGCGTGGCGGCCTCGCGGGTGTAGCCCATGAACAGGCCCGCGGTGATGGTCGCCCCGGACCGCGAGACCCCCGGGATGAGCGCGAGGGCCTGGCAGAACCCGTAGATGATCCCGTCGCGCACGGTGAGCTCGCCGAGGTCGTGGATCGAGCGCGCGGTGCGGTCGGCGATGCCGAGCAGGATGCCGAAGAAGATGAGGGTGAACGAGACGAGGTACAGGTTGCGGGCGACCGTCTCGATCTGGTCGGAGAACACGAACCCCAGCAGGGCGATGGGGATGGTGCCGATGATGACCAGCCAGCCCATCCGGACATCCGGGTCGCCCCGGGTCTCCGGGTGGGCGAACTGGCCGAACCATGCCCGCAGGATCCGCCAGATGTCCTTGGCGAAGTAGATGACCACCGCCGTCTCGGTGCCGATCTGCGTGACTGCCGTGAACGCGGCACCCGGGTCGGACCATCCGAAGAGCTGGGATCCGATCAGCAGGTGCGCGCTGCTGGAGATCGGCAGGAACTCGGTCAGCCCCTGGAGCACCCCGAGGATCACGGCCTGGGCCCAGGTGATCGGGTCCGTCGTGGTCGACTGCGTCGCGGTTGACAGTGTCGCGGTCGCGGCCAGTGCTGTGAGCGGCGCGATCATCGGGGTACCTGCTCCCCCACCGGGGTCGGGCAGTGGCCCTGCATGGTCGCGCAACTGCCCTGCACGTACGCCTCCTCGTGGCCGTGACGACCGCCCGCCGCGCCGCGCCGAGCCTAGTCGCTCACTGCGCGCCGCTCCCCCACCCGATAGCGTGGCGCGCCATGGAGAGCAGGGCGGTCGGGCGCAGCGGGCTACAGGTCAGCCGCACGGGCCTGGGCACGATGACCTGGGGTCGCGACACCGACGAGTACGAGGCCCGCGACCAGTTCTCGCTGTTCGTGGAGGCGGGTGGCACCCTGTTCGACACCGCCGACGTGTACGCCTCGGGAGCAGCCGAGGAGCTGCTCGGGACCCTGGTGGCCGAGGCCGGCGTCCGCGACGACGTGGTGATCGTGACGAAGGCCGGCGGGCGGCGCATGCCCGAGCGCCGGTTCGATGCCTCCCGTCGACATCTGCTGCGGGCCCTTGACGGGTCGTTGGAGCGGCTCGGTACCGACTACGTCGACCTGTGGCTGGTGCACGGCTGGGACTCCGCCACCCCGATCGAGGAGACCCTGTCGGCGATGGCCGCCGCTCAGGAGTCGGGCAAGGCCCGATACGTCGGGGTCTCGAACTACGCGCCCTGGCAGCTGACCCTGGCCGCCTCGACCGGCGAGCACCGCCATGGGCTGAGCCTGGTGGCCAACGAGGTCGAGTACTCACTGCTGGCGCGGGAGGGTGAGGACGACATGCTGGGTGCTGCCACGGCTGTCGGCTCGGGGCTCCTGGCGTGGTCGCCCATCGGGCGCGGCGTGCTCACCGGCAAGTACCGGCACGGCACGCCGGCGGACTCCCGGGGGGCGTCACCGCACCTCGGCGGGTTCGTCCGGGAGTACCTCGATGTGCCCCACCGGCGGGTGGTGGACGCGGTGTGCACCGCGGCCGAAGGACTGGGCGTGGCACCGGTCGAGGTCGCCGTGGCGTGGGTCAGGGACCGTCCCGGCGTCGCCTCGGTGCTGCTCGGATCCAGGACCGCAGCCCAGCTGCGTGGGGCGTTGCGGGCCGAGGAGCTGACGTTGCCGGACGAGATCCGCGCGGCGCTGGACGAGGTGTCTGCCTGAGCCCGTGCGCTCACACGGCTCGCAGGAAGCGGTCGAGCACCCGGACGCCGAACTGCAGGCCGTCGATCGGGACCCGCTCGTCGACGCCGTGGAACAGCGAGCCGAAGTCGAGTGTCGGCGGCAGCTGCAGGGGCGCGAAGCCGTAGCAGCGGATCCCCAGCAGGGAGAACGCCTTGGCGTCGGTGCCACCGGACAGCGTGTACGGCACGGCGCGGGCGTACGGGTCCTCCGCGCGCAGGGCGGCGGCCATAGCGTCGATCGACGGTCCGTCGAAGGTCGTCTCCAGCGCGATGTCGCGCACGACGAACTCGCGGGTCACGCGGTCACCGAGCAGATCGTCGATGGTCGCCAGCATCTCGTCCTCGTAGCCGGGCAGGAAGCGCGCGTCCACGTGGGCGGTTGCCTCACCGGGGATCACGTTCACCTTCGCTCCGGCGTCGAGCATGGTCGGGTTGACGGTGTTGCTCAGGGTGGCCCCCACGATGCGGGCCAGTGGGCCGAGCACCCGTGTGAGCTGCTCTGTGTCGTACGGGTCGAGGTCGACGTCCAGTGCATCGGACAACTCGGCGACGAAGGCCCGGGTGGTGTCGGTGACCCGCACCGGGAACCGGTGCTCCCCCAGACGAGCCACCGCCTGGCACAGCGTCGTGACCGCGTTGTCGTCGTTGAGCATCGAGCCGTGACCGGCGCGCCCTGCGGCATGCAGGCGCAGCCAGCCCATGCCCTTCTCCGCGGTCTGGACCAGGTAGAGGCGCAGGTCGTCGCGGACGGTCATCGAGAAGCCGCCGACCTCGCCGACGGCCTCGGTCACGCCCGCGAAGATGTCCGGCCGGTTGTCCACGAGCCAGTGCGCGCCGTGCAGGCCGCCCGCCTCCTCGTCCGGGAGGAGCAGGAGCACGACGTCCCGGCGGGGCCGGATCCCGGTGCGGCCCCAGTGCCGGGCCACGGCCAGGATCATCGCGACCATGTCCTTCATGTCGACGGCCCCCCGGCCCCAGACCATGTCGAGTCCCGAGTCGGGGTCGGTGGCGACCTCGGCGGCGAAGGGTGGGTGCGTCCAGTCGGATGCTCGCGCGGCAACGACGTCGAGGTGGCCGTGCAGGAGCAGGGCGCGATGCGCTGCGTCCGCGTCGGTGCCCGGGATGCGCAGCACCATCCCTGCGCGCCTGGCAGAGGTCGTGTGGAACGGCTCCGGGTCGAACCCCGCCTCGCGCAGCGCCGCCTCGGCGTACTCCGCGGCCGCGACCTCCCCTACCGTCTCGGGGCGGTCGCCCGCGTTGGTGGTGTCGATGCGGATCAGGTCGCGGATGAGCCTCACCACGTCGGTCTCGGCTTCCGACAGGACGCTCAGGGCAGGGTCTTGGAGATCGGCCACGGCCCCATCCTGCCGTGTCGGAGCCGGGTTCGGGTCGCGCGCGGGCGGTCGGGACCATGCAGAATCTCCCCCATGAGTGAGACCCTCGGTGTGGTGTCCCCCTGGCTCAGCGACGAGGAGCTGTCCGCCGCGCGCGGGACGTTGCCGATCCTGTACGTCGAAGCCGTGCCTGTTCGTGTCGATGCCGCTGGTCGGATCACGGCCGTGGGACTGCTCCTCCGCGCGCGCCCCGACGGGAGCCTGTCGCGGGCGGTCGTCGCCGGTCGGGTCCTGTACAAGGAGCGGATCCGCGATGCCCTCATCCGGCATCTGGAGAAGGACCTCGGATCCATGGCGCTTCCCCGCCTGCCCGTGTCGATCGCGCCGTTCACCATCGTCGAGTACTTCCCCGACCCCACGGTCACTGGGTTCCACGACCCACGGCAGCATGCCGTGGCGTTGGCCTACGTCGTGCCGGTCGACGGCGACTGCGAGCCGACCCAGTCGGCGATCGACCTCGCGTGGCTGACTCCCGAGGAGGCCACCTCGGAGGCGGTGCTCGCGGAGTTCTCCGGTGGTCAGGACCGCCTGATCAGGCTGGCCATGGCGTTCGGGGGCCGTCTGCCCTGAGGGCAGGTCCGGCCGTTGGGCGGTTCGCCTCCCGCGACCGGCGATTGGTGGACGGTCGCCGATGCTTGCTATCCTGTGCGGGCTCCCACGGTTCTGCTGTGGGAACACCTCGTCCGGGTGGCGGAATAGGCAGACGCGCTAGCTTGAGGTGCTAGTGCCCTCAGGGGCATGGGGGTTCAAGTCCCCCCTCGGACACCAAACAGATTGGCACTTGACCTGCGACGACGCAGGCGATGGTCGCGGTGCATCGACCTGCTGCCGACCGCTCGCCGCAGTGGACCAGATCGACTCCAAGCCCGACCTGTCAGACTTGTACGCTCTCGGCCAGCACTGTGACCGTCCTCGGACCCCGCGACGAAGGCCCTCGAGCGTCGATGCCTACGCTGTCGACCGTGGAGCTCGTGGTACGCGTTGCTGACCTCGACGAGGTACGGCCACTGCAGCGTGCGGTTCTGAGGCCGAACGGGCCGCTGCCCGGCGACCGCCCGGTCCCGGCCGATGCCCTGCATGTGGCGGCGCTGCGTGACGGGACCGTGGTCGGGGCGGCGACGCTCCTGCCCGAGCCCTGGCCCGGTCGGGGTGTGGTCCGGGCGCCATCGTGGCGCCTGCGGGCCATGGTGGTCGCCGAGGCCGACCGCCGGGCTGGAGTCGGTCTCGCGGTCCTCGACCGGGCGGTGGAGCTCGCCGTTTCGCAGGGGGTGGGCTCGCTGTGGGCGGAAGCCCGGTCGTCCGCGCTCGGGTTCTACGAGAGCGCCGGCTGGACGGTGGACGGGGAGGAGTGGATCAAGGCGGGCATCGGGCCGCACCGGTTCATCCACCTGGACCTGGGTTCGCCGTAGTCTGACGCGGTGGGATCGACTGCCGTGGCCGCTCCGGCTCACATGACTCGGCAGGCGTGGATGCTCTTCACCGCGATGTCGATCATCTGGGGCATCCCCTACCTGCTGATCAAGGTCGCCGTCGCTGAGCTCAGCCCGGCCGCTGTCGCCGGGTCCCGGACACTGCTGGCCGCCGTCATCCTGATCCCCCTCGCCGCCCACGCCGGAGCGCTGAGGCCCGCACTCCGGCTCTGGAAGTGGGTCGTGGCGTTCGGACTGTTGGAGATGGCAGGGCCCTGGTTGCTCCTCGGGCACGCCGAGATCCGGGTGACGAGTGGATTCGCCGGGCTGATGCTTGCCACCGTGCCCCTCTTCGGCGTGCTGATCGCGCGGCTTCGCGGTGATCCGCATGCGTTCGCACCGGTGCGGTTGCGCGGGCTCGGAGTCGGGATCCTCGGGGTGGCGTGCCTCGTGGGGATCGACTCGTTCGCCGGGCACGTGGACGTCCTGTCAGTGGTGGAGCTCCTGCTGGTCGCGGTGGGCTACGCGGCGGCGCCAGTCATCGCCAACACAGTCCTGGCCGAGGTGCCGTCCATGGGCGTCATCGCAGTCTCTGTGACCGTGGTGGCCGTGCTCTACCTGCCATGGACCGCGGCCGGCTACGCAAGTGGCGGGGTCTCCCCCGAGGTGCTGGCAGCGGTGGTGGTGCTCGGCCTGGTGTGCACGGCGCTCGCGTTCGTCCTGTTCTTCCGGCTGATCGCACTCGCGGGCCCCGTGCGGGCCACGGTGATCACGTTCATCAACCCTGCGGTCGCGATCGGCCTCGGGCTCGTGATCCTCGGTGAGCCGCTCACATCGGGCATGGCGCTCGGGTTCCCCCTCGTGCTGCTGGGTGCCTACTGGGCGACGCGGACGCCCGCTCCCCCGGCAGCGTGAGCGTCGTCTCGGGCCTCAGGCCCGGCGAGCGGGCACGGGGTCTCGCGCCCCGTTGACCGGTGGATAAGGGCAGGTGGATCTGAGCTTGGTATCCACAATCTGGGTCGCGTCGAGGCTCGGATGTCGGTGCGTTGGGGTAGTGTTCGTACAGGTGTTCGGGTCGAGGGACGGGGGTTGTGGTGCTTGAGGTGTGTCTGGCGGTACGGGCCGATGATGGGTCGCTGGTGGATCCTGGCGGGCTCGGGGTGGAGGGCCTGATCGCGTTGATCCGGGCTCACCCGCCGGGGGCCCCGCCGGCTGAGTACGCGGTGTTCGGGGCGTCGGTGGACGTCCTTGAGGCGGTCGAGGTGGTCCTCGGTCAGGTCACGGCGTTGCGGGCGGCGGCGGTCCACGCGGTGGCGGAGGACACCCCGGCGGGGGTGGTCGCCGACCAGGTCGTGGACGTGCTGATGATGGCCCTGAACCGGTCACGGCGCTCGGGGCTGTACCTGCGCGAGCAGGCGCTGCTGCTGACCCACCAACCGCAGGTGTGGGCCGCGCTGTGGGCCGGGCAGCTGGACGTGACCAAGGCCGGGGTCCTGGCCCGGGCCCTCTACCAGGTGCCCCGCCAGGACGTCCACGACCGGGAGCGCCCCGAGTACGACGCGGACTGCGACCGGCTCCTCGCGGCCGGGATGGCCTACGCCACCGAGCACACCGCCGGGCAGCTCGACCGGCACCTGAAGCGGCTGCTGGCCCAGATCGACCCGGCCACGGTCGTGACCCGCCGCCGCCGGGCGTTGGCCGAGCGGGGGGTATGGATCGATCACCGGGGCGACGGCACCGCGGACCTGACCGCGCGCCTGGACTCCACGCACGCCGAGCAGGTCTACGCCGCGATCCGCGCCCTGGCCCTGGCCGCGCAGCGGGCCGACTCAGGGACGGCCGACGCCACCGGCAGCAGCGGCGCAGGTAGCGCCAGAGCTGAGGAGCCCGGGTCCTCAGGCAGCCGGTGCGCAGGCGACTCCGCAGACACCCGCGGACCATTCGCCGCAGAGGCGATGCGACGCCCGTTCGACCTGCGGATGGCCGATGCCCTCATCGACCTGATCCTCGACCCCAGGCGGTCGGCGACCGGGACCGGAATCGGCGGTGAACTCGGCGCGGTCCGGACGACGCACTACCAGACCGTGCAGGGATCCGGGTCAGCACCCGGGTCAGGGCCGGTACCGGACCCGGCCGGGGTCGAGTGCGGTCAGCACCCAGATCAACGTGACCATCCCGATCGACAGCCTCGCCGGGATCACCGACACACCCGGGACCCTGTCCGGGTTCGGGGTGCTGCCCGCGGACCTGGTCCGCCGCCTGGCCGCAGGCGACACCCGCTGGCGCCACATCCTCACCGACCGGGCCACCGGCGCAATCCTCGACGTCGGCACCTGGTCCTACCGACCCCCCACCGCCCTGGACCGGCACGTGCGCACCCGAGACGTCACCTGCCGATTCCCCGGCTGCACCGTCCCGGCGCGGGAATGCGACCTCGACCACCTGATCCCATTCCCCCGAGGCCCAACCAGCCCAGACAACCTGCATTCATTGTGCCGACGACATCACCGGCTCAAGCACGACGACAACTGGACCGTCGAACCCCTCCCCCACTCCGGCCTGCGCTGGACCAGCCCCCTGGGCACCACCCGCGACACCTGGCCCGACACCGACCACGCACACCAGAAGCACACCACCGCAGCCTGACGGGGGATGAGCTCGACTACTGCTGCCGTCGTGACCTGACGACGTGCAGCGTCGCAAGCGTGGGATCCGCGGCGTAGGCGATCCGGTTGCCTGCCCCTAGCGATTGTTCGAGGGCCTCAAGGGTCTCGACGGTGATCTCCTCCCCCGGCACCAGTACAGGCACGCCCGGAGGGTAGGGCGCCACCAACTCGGCGCTGATCCGTCCGATCGCATCGGCGTGGGCAATGACCTCGCTCTCGGCGAAGAAGGCGTCGCGGGGTGACATCCGTGGCGGCGGGTGGGCGCTCGGGGTCAGGACCGCGGGACGGGGCGCTCCGGGCGTGCCCTTCAGGGATGCGAGGATCCCCGCGACCAGGCGGTCAACGGTCGCGGTGTCGTCGGTGAGACCGACCTGCGCCACCAGCGTGTCCCGGTCGGCCATCTCGACGGCGACGCGTCGATCGAGAAGCTCCCGCTCAGCATCGAGCCCGCTGCGCCCCGCGGCGGCGAAGTGCACCACGAGCTTGGCCGGGTCGAAGCGTCCCGGCGGGTGGTCCTCGGGCCCAGGCACGAGCAACCCGGCGGCGGTCAACTGCCGGCGTGCAGTGGCCACCAGGGTGGTGATCGTCTGGAGGGCCGCTCGACCCTGCGCGCTGGCCAGGAATGCCCGGGACGCATCGATGCTGGCCAGGATCGCCCCGGACGGGCTGGTCGTATGCGTCGCCTCGAACGCGCGCTCCAGTCGGTAGGCATCGATCCGCTCTGTGCGGGCCAGGACAAGGGCGGCCTGGCTGAACGCGGGCAGCATCTTGTGCGCGCTGGTGACCAACGCGTCGGCACCAGCGTGGAACGCGTGCTGGGGATACCCGGGGGCGAAGCCCAGATGCGCTCCCCACGCCTGATCGACGACGACGGGGATGCCGTGCTCGTGGGCTGCAGACGTGAGGGAGGGCAGATCCGAGAGGGTGCCCTGATAGCTGGGCTCGGTGCAGATCAGTGCCACGGCCTCGGGATGTTCGGCCAGGGCCTCGCCCACGGCTGCCGTGTCGACGCCGAGTGGGGCTCCCGTGACCGGGTCGGTCCGCACTCCGATCCAGATCGGCCGCAGTCCGGCCAGGACAAGCCCGGACAGGACGCTGCGGTGGGCGTTGCGGGCGACCAGCACCACGTCCCCGGGTTGCCCGAGCGTCAGGCACAGAACCTGGTTGGCGTGGGTGGATCCACCTGTGGAGAACCGGCAGACATCGGCTCCCCACAGGTCTGCGGCCAGTCCCTCGGCCTCTTCGAGCACTCCCCTGGACAGCTTGACGGTGTCGAGTCCGCCGTACAGCGGCACGTCGGCATCCAGGAGGCGCCCGAGGTCCGGTGCCAGGGCGGACGCGCGCCGCTTGTGCCCAGGAATCGTGAAGGGAGCGGCATCGGCCGAGACGAACTGCCGCCAGGCCCGGAACAGCGGCGCGTCGTCGAGCCACTCCGACGTCCCAGTCGGGCCGCCGCCGGGGCCTATCGGTCGATCAGGAAACTCGGGTGCACCGCTCACGCGGAGATCCTGCCGTATCAGCGCGACCCAACTCGCCCCCGTCACGGCTCAGTGCCGGCGTGAAGCGGTCCTCAGTCGTCCCGGCCGAGGGCCTCGAGCGCCCGAAGGGTGGCGCGCACCCGTGCCACCTCGTGGGTCCTGTAGACGTTGACCCGCCCGAGCGCGGCGAGCACCGCGAAGAACCCCTCAGCGGTCCGGAACTCCTCCTCGAAGAGGTCGAAGGCATGCGGCAGGGCCTGGCAGATCGGCACGCCCAGCACGCGCAGGCGGAAGGAGTTGAGCAGGACCTGGGTCTGGTGACGGACCCGCACGGTCGGATCCGTGAGGTTGCCGTAGTAGAACCCCAGCCCCGGGTCGATGATGAGGTTCTCGACACCGTGCGACCGCGCGTGCGTGATCCGCTCCGCGAAGTAGTCGGTGAGTCCCGGGATGGGATCCGCGTCGAGGGTGACCTCGCCGACCTCGCGCACGTTCGCCCCGGCCACGAAGCACATGACCACCGCCGCGTCGTGAGCGGCCGCCAGCTCGTAGACCCGCTCCAGGTCGGTCGCCCCCGTGAGGTTGACGACCGAGGCGCCAGCCCGCAGGCACTCGGCCACGACCCGGGGGCTGTAGGCCTCGACTGAGGTGGGAACGCCATCGCCAGCAAGAGCCTCGATGACCGGCACGAGCGCAGCGGCCTGGTCGGACTCCCCCACCCGAGCTGCCCGCAGGGTGCTGGACTCCGCCCCGAGGTCCACCACACCCGCACCCTGGGCGTGCATGACGCGCGCCCGTCGGATCGCTGACCCCTGCGAGACCGCGACACTGTCGCGGTACGTGGAGTCCCGAGACAGGTTGACCACGCCCATGATCAGCGGTTCGGCATCGAGGTCGCGCAGGGCTCCAGCGATCCGGACGGGAGCCACGGGGTGTGCCAGGGCCTCGCGGTGCTCGCCGGCCAAGCGGGCAAGGGAGGTCAGGTCGACCATGGTCAGACTCCACGCACGTATCGGGCGAACAGGAATCCGTCATCCTCGAGCAGCTGGTGCAGTCGCATCCCGGTCAGCACGCCCGGCCCGGGCCGGGCAGGGCGGGCGGAGGCCGCAACGACCGGCGCCACCGTCAGGTCGACCTCGTCGAGCTCGTCCGCCCGCACCATCTCCGCAAGCAGGGAGTCGCCTCCCTCGCACGTCACCCGGGTCAGTCCCCGCTCGGCGAGCGCATCGAGAGCGACCCTCGGTTCCACGCGCTCCTCGCCGACGACCAGGACGTCGCACCAGCGCGCGGCCGCAGCCCTGTCGACGGGGTTGCAGCTGCCCACCGTGAGCACGATCGGCCGGTTGTCCGACGCGGTGAAGGCAGCGTCGTCCCAGTCGAAGCGGCACGTCGCAGACACGATCGCCAGCGTGGGGGCAGGCGCCTGACCCGCGGCAGCGCGACGCTCGATCGCCTCCGGCTGGGCGCGCACCGCGCCGTAGCGCTCCGCGCGCACGGTCCCGGCCCCCACCAGGTACGCATCGGCGAATCGGCGGATGGCGGAGAGGACCGCGCGATCCGTCGGGGACGAGATGGACCCGGACAGGCCGTCCGGGCCGGCGATGCTGCCATCGAGGCCCATCACCATGCAGGCGCGCACCCAGGTCGCGGCGGGCCAGTCGTAGGCGTCCGTGAGGTCACCCGAGGGGGGTGTTCCGGGCACGAGCCAACGCATGGTCTCGACAGTAACAGCGGTCCCAGGGGTCCGCAGGCGGCCCCACGGTGAGCGGAACCGCCCGTCCCCTGTCGGCGCGCCTTCACCACCCGGAGTGTGATCCCGGCCACCATGGTGCCACCTGCACGGCACCGGGAGGTCGATATGGGGCACACCGTGGACCACATGGACGACTTCGTCGTGGACATGGTCCTTGAGGTCGATTCGAGGGGTATCGACGTCGAGGACCTGGCACGACGGATCTGCCTTCCCGGCATGGAGATCCTGCGGACATCGGCCCGGGGGACGATCTGGCTGACCGCCCTGGTGACCGCCGAGGGTGAGTCGGCGGCGATCCGGGCGGTCCGTGACAGTGTGCTCGCCCAGTTGCCCGACCGGCCGCGTTCGACGGTCACGACAGTCGTGAACAGCGCGCCGTTGGGCAACCTCTACGCCCGTCTCGAGGCAGTGCTCGGCGATCAGGAACTGGGGGCGATCGACATCCGGGACCTCGTCGAGCAGGTCATGTGGGACCGACCGAGTGCCGACGTGCGCGAGGTCGATCTGCGCCCGGTGCGCATGGGCAGCACCGCGTAGCTCACAACTCGGCCGGAAGATGCCGGGCAGCGACCAGGATGTACCCGCTGAAGATCAGCACCCAGGTCGGGAAGAGCAGCTGGGTCCAGTTCGACAGTGGTGGGGACAGCAACAGGATCAGGCCGGTCAGGTAGCCGACGACGACCAGCCATTTCGGCAGGATCTGCGTGCGCATCCCGACCGACGACACGGAGATCGTGAACACCGCAGCCATCCGTGCTCCGAACATCCCCATCAGGGACTTCGTGAAGACCACGAGGAGGAGCAGTGCGTCCGCACCGACGGGGACCCCACGCTCGAACAGGGTCAGCACCGTCGCCAGGAGTGCTCCCGCCAGGAACAGCAGCGCGATGAACAGCAGGCCTGAGCCCAGGAAGACCGTCGCGAAGAGCTTGTCCTCGCTCGCGCCGAGGCGGGTGCGGATCACCCCGATGAACCACAGGAACGCGATGCCGGCGAACGGGATGAGGCTGACCGCGGTCCGCACGCCCTGACGGCGGTCCCCGTCGTCGAGCCAGTCCGTGGATGGCCGACCAGCGGGCACCGAGGAATGGAACGCGACGAGCACCACGATCAGGATGACGGCGAAGATGATCCCTGCCACGGCCGCCGATGCCGGGTTGCGCAACTGCCTGACGAACTTCTCGGTCTGCATGCGGCACTCTCCTCTTGCAGGGCCCGCGAATGTTACTGCATGTTGGCCGATATGTGAGGGTCCTCGTCGTCTTTACTCCGCGTGTCGCAACTGGCAGACTGCGCAGCGTGACCAGAGGTGAACGTAGCGTGCGCTTCGGGGCAGTGCTCACCGGGGTGATCCTGACCGGCGGTCTGCTCATGCCGAGCCAGGCCCTCGCCGACGACGGGACGACCACCCCCGTACCGGAGCCGAGCACCACCGACGTCGCAGTGCCCGTCGAGCAGCCGGTGGTGGCCGTCGAGCAGGTCAGCGTCGCGGCCAGCGTGCCCAAGGCCGCCGGTCCCCGCGGTCGGCTGGCTGTCGGCGACTCGCTGATGGTGAGTGTGACGCCCTGGATGCGCCAACAGGGGTTCACGGTCCACGCCAAGGTGGGTCGCCAGTTCAGCACGGCACCGGGAATCGTGCGCAGCTTCGGTTCCAAGCTGCCGCGCAACCTGGTGGTCGAGCTGGGCACCAACGGCACGGTGTCGCTGGGTGCGTGCCGGTCCGTGATCGAGACTGCCGGGAAGTACCGACGTGTCTTCCTCGTGACGGCTCGCGTGCCCCGCAGCTGGGAGGCGGGCAACATCCGCACGATCAAGGCCTGCGACGCCAGATATGCGTCGAAGAGGGTCCGGATCATCGACTGGTACACCCACAGTGCAGGGCATCCCGAGTGGTTCGCCGGCGACCGGGTTCACCTCTCCTCGTCGGGACGCCAGGCGTTCCAAGGCCTCATCGACTCCGAGGTGGACGCGCACGGCCTGCGTTGAGCCGACGCGCGCCGGGGGTCAGTCGCCGCCGAGGTCGCGCTCGTAGGCGTCGAGCAGCACCTCGGTGGTGCGCTCCTGGAACCTGCGCGCCCGCGCGAGCAGGGCCCGGATCGAATTCTTGGCCCCGTCCACCGCGCTGGGATCACCGGCATCCTGGCCCACCTGGATACGCACGTGGGTCACTGCCTCATAGAGCCCATCGCGCTCGTTCGTCAGGCGCAGCCAACGGCCCATCAGGTGTGGGGCATCGTCGCGGATCTGCTCCGTGAAGCCCTCGGCGTCCACGAGGTCCCCCGGCTCCCGGCGGACGGCATCGGCGAGGTCGTCGAGCTGACGGGCAATGTCCACCCACCAGGACGTGAGACCGCGATGGTCCTCAAGGAGGTGCGTGAGCCGTGTCTGGACGCTGGAGAACGTGACGACTCGCAGCAGCGTGTTGTCCAGCGTGTCCGGGGTGATCGCCGTCATGTGGGCTCCTTCCAGGTGGCCCCAGACTGGCGCCTGAGCGCCGTCGTGTACATCGAAGGTACCTCCCACTTGCGTCGCAATCACGTCACAAGCAGCGCCTGAGGAGGCTACCCGGCGACGGCCGTCGCGGTCTGTCGGGCGATCTCCAGCTCCTCGTTGGTCGGCACGACCAGAACCCGGATCGGCGCACCCCGGAACGACAGGTCCACAGGCACCGAGCTCCCCCGCACGGTGGCATTGCGCTCGGTGTCGATGGCCACGCCGATCATCTCCAGCCCGGCGATCACCCGTCGGCGGATCTCGGGGTCGTTCTCGCCCACTCCCGCGGTGAACACGATGGCGTCGGCCCGTCCGATCACCGCCAGGTAGGCCCCCAGGTACTTGCGGATGCGGTGGACGTAGACAGCGAGGGCGAGCTCGGCGTCCGCATCGCCCGCGGCGGCCAGCCGGTGCACCTCGCGCAGGTCGTTCTGGCCACACAGGCCCATCAGCCCGCTGCGCTTGTTCAGCATGACGTCGACCTCCGCAGCCGACATGCCCGCGGTCGACATGAGGTGGAACGCCAGGGCCGGGTCCACGTCGCCGGACCGGGTGCCCATGACCAGGCCCTCGAGCGGCGTCAGGCCCATCGAGGTCTCCACGCTGCGCCCACCTCGAACTGCGCAGGCCGACGCTCCGTTGCCCAGGTGCAGCGTGACCAGGTCGACGGAGTCCACGGGCTTGCCGAGGACCTCCGCCGCCTTCGCCGTCACGTACTTGTGCGACGTTCCGTGGAACCCGTATCGGCGGATCCTGTGCGCCCTGGCCACGGACTGGTCGATCGCATACGTGTAGGCCGCCGCCGGGATGGTCGAGTGGAAGGCGGTGTCGAAGACCGCGACGTGCGGGACGTCCGGGAACTCCGCGATCGCGGACTCGAGGCCGGCGACGGTGGCGGGGTTGTGCAGCGGCGCGAGCGGGATCAGCTCCCGGATGACGTCGATGACCTCACGCGTCACGACCGTGGGGTCGCTGAACTGGTCGGCACCCTGAACCGCTCGATGTCCGACTCCGGCGAGCTCGCCGACCTCGGACACCTCGCCCGTCCGTGCGAACTGCGCGGTGACCGCGTGGAACGCCTCGCTGTGGTTGGCGATGCGGGCCGTCGAGGTCGACTCGACCAGTTCCGAGTCCGCACCCCCTCGGATGCGGGTCCGGTGCGTCACCGGGGACTCGTCCTCACCGATCCGCTCGACCAGGCCGGTGGCCCACACGACCTCGGACACGGTGTCGACGAGCTGGTACTTCAGCGACGAGGAGCCGGCGTTCACGACCAGGACGATCATTGCCCACCTACCTTCGACGAGGCCGCGGCGACCTGCTGGGCCTGGACGGCCGTGATCACCACGGTGTTGATGATGTCCTCGACGAGCGCCCCGCGGGACAGGTCGTTGACCGGCAGGCGCAGGCCCTGAAGGACCGGTCCGATCGCCACGGCGTTGGCCGAGCGCTGCACTGCCTTGTAGGTGTTGTTGCCCGTGTTGAGGTCGGGGAAGATGAACACCGTCGCACGGCCGGCAACCTCGGACCCGGGGAGCTTCGACTTCGCCACGGACGCATCGACCGCCGCGTCGTACTGGATCGGACCCTCCACGAGCAGCTCCGGGGCGCGTTGGCGCACGAGCTCGGTGGCGGCGCGCACCTTCTCGACCTCCGCTCCGGAACCCGATGCACCGGTCGAGTAGCTGAGCATGGCGATCCGGGGCTCGATCCCGAATCCTGCGGCGGTGTGCGCCGAGGAGATCGCGATGTCGGCCAACTGTGCGGCGTCCGGATCGGGGTTGACCGCACAGTCGCCGTACACGAGCACGTGGTCCTCGAGGGCCATGAAGAACACGCTGGACACGATCGAGACGCCCGGCGAGGTCTTGATGATCTGCAGGGCGGGCCGGATGGTGTGGGCGGTGGTGTGCGCCGCTCCGGAGACCATTCCGTCGGCCAGCCCCTTCCACACCATCATGGTGCCGAAGTACGACACGTCGGCCACGAGGTCGAAGGCCGCGTCGCGGGCCAGGCCCTTGGACTTGCGCAGCTCGAACAGGTCGTCGGTGAACTCCTCGCGCAGGGGGTCGGTCTGCGGATCGATGATCGTCGCCGCGGAGATGTCCAGGCCCAGGACACGAGCGCGGTCGGCGAGGGCCTCGGGCCGACCCAGGATGGTCAGGTCCACCACGTTGCGGCGCAGCAACCGGTCGGCGGCCTGCAGGATCCGATCGTCCTCGCCCTCGGGCAGGACGATGTGCTTGCGCTGGGACCTGGCCCGTTCCATGAGCTGGTGCTCGAACATCATCGGCGTCATCGTCGTGGAGCGCGTCACCTCGACCCGGGCCTCGAGCTCAGCCGCGTCGACGTTCTCCTCGAACAGGCTCAGGGCGTCGGTGATCTTGACGGCGTCCTCGGGGGCGATCTCGGCATGCAGCCCGGCGATGGCGGCCGCGGTCTCGAAGGTGTCCATCTCGGTGATCAGGATCGGCAGGGCCTTGTCCTTGATCCCCTGGGCGAATCGCAGGATCGTGGGATCGGGCTCGAGGCCGCCGGTGAGCAGGAGCCCGGACACCGCTGGGATCGCATCGGACTGCCGTGTGGCGAAGGCAGCCATCTGCACATCGGAACGGTCCCCGGGGGTCACGACCAGGGTTCCGTCGCGCAACCGATCCATCAGCCGCGGCACGCTCATCGCGGCGACCTTCACGTCGGGCACGGCTCGCCCGAGGTCCTCCTCGGTGCCGGCGATCATCCGCGCACGGGTCGCCACCCCGATCTCGCGGATCGTCGGCCAGCCCAGCGACGGCGTGTCGGGAAGGAGCCAGACCGGGACCGAGCTGCCCTTGACGGCATCGGCCATCGCCACCGAGTCCCCGGGCAACACCCGGTTGACGAAGGCCCCGATCGTCGGGACCCCGCGATCGGAGAGCCCGTCGATGGCGGCCGTGAGGGCTGCGCTCACCTGGTCAGGTCGATGCTCGGCCGAGGACAGGCAGATCAGCGCCGTGGCACCGAGGTTGGAGGCGATCTCGGCGTTGAGCGCGAACTGGAACGCCTTTGACGCGCCCTGGTAGTCCGTTCCCTCGACGAGCACGAAGTCGCAGCGCGAGGCCAGTGCCTGGAACCGGTCGAGGATCCGCGAGACCAGGGCCGGATCGACATGGGCACCGCCGAAGTCCCGTGTGTCGCGCCCGGTCACCCCGTAGGACTCGTCGTAGGTCTGGTCGAGTCGGTACCGGGAGCGCATGAGCTCGACCTGGCTGTCCAGCCGGTCGTTGAACCGGATCACGGGCCGGAAGAAGCCCACCCGGGTGACACGTCGGGTCAGGGTCTCCATCAGCCCGATGGCCACGACGGACTTGCCGCTGGCAGCTTCGACGGAGGTCAGGTAGAAGGCGCGCACGGCGCAATCCTGTCAGGGAGGAACCGCCGATGCCTTCCCGGTCGGACTCGGCTGCTACCCCACGCCGTTGAGCTCGTTGACGACCCGGAACAGGTCCCCGCGGTCGTACCAGTTGACGGCGATCATCGAGGGCGCCCGGCCGCGCTCGATCTCGCACTCATCGATCCGGGCCTTGAGCACGTCGTAGACGTTGACCTCCTCCGCGCTGGAGATCAGCTTGCTGAAGCTGGCCAGCCAGTGGTTCACCGAGAACAGCGGGCTGTCGGGGCGGCCGCGCTTGAGCGAGCACTCGAAGTCGTCTGCGGTCTTGAAGTCGTACTCGGTGTCCTGGACGAGGTCGAAGCCCTGGTGCAGGTACGGGTACTGGTCGCCGCCGCCCTCGTTCTCCATGAGGACCAGCAGGCGCTTGTTCGAGTCGATCATCTCGCGCAGAGTCGGCCACTGCGCGCCGTCAGGATGCACGTACGCCTTGTCCGCGAGGCCGGCCTTCTCCAGGACAGCTGCGGTGTCTGCCGGCGTCACCGTGTCCTGGATGAAGAGCACGATGACCTCGCGCGGGTGGGCGTCCATCCAGTCGTTGAGCCGATCCATCACCGGCGCCATCGGCTCGGAGCCGATCTCGCAGACGGTGTGGCAGAAGTACGGCTCAGTGGGCCCGGAGGGCTCCGAGCGGCGCACACGGTCGATGGTGCGCTGGATCGAGGCGACGATGTCCGTTCCGTAGGTCGCGGTCAACTCGGCCTCAGCCCCCGCCAGTGACTCCGGGGCGGTGATCGCGCCACCATCCGCCGTGGGTTGGCCGTACCACGTGTCCACGAGCAGTCCCCGGATGCCGTCGTCGAGCGACTCGACCATGTCCTTGGGCTGCTCGGCGAGGAACCAGGTGCCGTCTGCAATGGACATGGAGTTGTGCGTCGCGGGGATCACGACCTGGTCGAAGGGCACGTCGCACAGCGCGTCGTACCCGTTGCACGCCGTGGTGTTCACGGCCGAGGCTGTCTGGATGTTGTCGTTCTGGGGCAGGTTGCCCGGGATGATCAGCGCGGCCAGGACCAGCAGCCCGACGGCCGCGGCCGCAACGGGGATCAGCCAGCGCACCGGCGAGCGACGCTTCTCCTGGACGTGGCCGGTGGCCGCCAGTGCGGCCGCCTCCTCGGCCTCGTCCTGGGCCCGCGAGCGCTCCGCGATGACGTCGAGCTCGGTCACCCCGTAGAACAGGACGACCAGACCGGCCACGACGGCCACCACCTGGCTAGCTGATCGTGGGGAACAGCACGATCAGTAGTCCCACGGCGATGACGACCAGAGCCCGGACGACTGCCCAGCCGGTCGCCTTCGGACGACGGGTCGCGAAGCCGACTGCGGTCCGAGCGTGATCGCCCACGTCCACCTGTGGAAGCAGTGCGCCGGCGGAGGCGACGAGCAGCCCTCCGACCACGCCCATGGCGATGAACCGCAGCGACAGCGGCTGGCTGAACACGGACAGGGCCGCGCTGATGACGGCGCCCGACAACGTGGAATCGTCGATGAACAGGCCTGCGACGTTCAGTCCGAGGACCACCAACCCGAGGAAGCCGGCGACGACCAGGAGCATCCAGCCGAACCGGACGATGGCCAGGCGTCGTCTGGGGGCCAGCCACATCCCCAGCGCCACCAGCACCAGGGAGATGCAGCGGGACGACCCAGGCCAAGGTGGACACGACCTGGATGATCGGGATGATCTGGCTGGCGATCCCCTCCTGCCCACCGATCTGGGCCAGTGTCAGGTTCAGGTCGGCAGGCACGATGTCGGCCGCCTGGGGCACGAACTTCTCGAGCGCCGTCGTGGCCGTGGCCCCGAGGTCGGCGAGCTTCAGCACCGCCGTGTCGCTGCCCTCCACGGTCAGGGCGTCGTGGAAGGAGCGGATGGCGGGGGTGAACACCCCGTCGAGGAGGGGGCTGCCCGCGACCGCTGCGGCCCCGGCGGCGATGGCCGGTTCGACGGCGATCAGGTCCGGCTGGGCGTCGAGGGCGGCCACCGCGACGGCTTGGCCGATCTCGGTCCTGACGGCCTCATCCTGGCGGATCTCGTTCACCAGCCCGGCGAAGTTCTCGCCGTTGACCACAGCCGCGTTCAACCAGCCCAGGATCCCGGTCATGAACAGCCCGATCGCGCCGAGCGTGAGCAGCACCGTGGACCAGGTGTTGCTTCGCAGGTTGTTCATGACGGCCTCCCCGAGGGATGTGTGAGGCGGCCATTATGGCGCCGGCGGTGACGGGAGGTCCCTCCAACTCGCTGTGCGACGGGTCAGGATCGGGGTTGCAGCGCGTACAGGGCGATCGCACTGGCGGCGGCAACGTTGAGGGAGTCGACCCCACCGGCCATGGGGATCCGCACGCGCAGGTCAGCCCGGGCGGTCAGGTCGTCGGCCAGGCCGGCGCCCTCGGTGCCGAGCATGACGGCCCTGCGCCCGAGACCCACAGGCACGTCGGCGAGGTCGATGGCGTCGGCTGCGAGTGTCAGGGCGATCGTGGTGAACCCCGCCAGGTCCCCGAGCGGATCAGCGCCGGTCCTGGTCCAGGGCACGCCCAGCACGGCACCCATCGAGACCTTCACCGAGCGCCGGTACAGGGGGTCGGCACATCCGGGGGTGACGAGGACGGCATCGGCGCCGAGGGCCGCGGCGTTGCGGAAGACGGCCCCGACGTTCGTGTGGTCGACGAGGTCGACGAGGACGACCACGAGACGCGCGTCGGCCACGAGCTCGGCCGGTGTGGGCAGCGGGCGGCGCTCGAACGACGCCAGCGCACCCCGGTGCACCTGGTACCCGGTCACGGACCGCAGCACGTCGGGGGACGCGAGCAGGATCTCGGCGTCAGTCCCCTCCAGGGCCGCCTCGAGACCCGGGAGCCACTTGGGCTCGGTCAGCACCGACCGCGGCCGGTAGCCGGCCTCACGTGCGCGTCGGATCACCTTGGCGCCCTCGGCGATGAACAGGCCCTCGGCCGGCTCCCGCACCGAGCGTGCAGCCACGTCCGTGAGGTTCGTGAAGTCCCGGACCCGGGGGTCGTCGGGTTGGGTGATGGCTGCAGGGCCGGGCACCGCGATCAGGCGGGGCCGGGGCCTGCCTGAGGTTGCTCGGGGGCAGGCGATCCTCGACGAGGTCGGCGTCGATGATGTCCTCAGCCGCGCCGGTCGTGCATGGGCTGGGCCCCGGCCGGCGGTGCTCCCGCGGCGCCCGGTGCGAACGCGCGGCTGACGGCGCCGAGTGCTCCGGAGAGTTCGGCGGGGATCACGAACACCTTGTTCGCTGTCCCCTGGGCCAGCAGCGGCAGCGACTGCAGGTACTGGTAGGCCATCACCTGGTCGGTGGCATGACCGGAGTTGATCGCGTTGAACACCTTCGCGATCGCCTCGGCCTCACCCTGGGCGCGCAGGACCTGCGCCTGCGCCTGTCCCTCGGCCTTGAGGATCGCAGCAGTCCGGCCGCCCTCGGCCTCGAGGATCGCGGCCTGCTTGCTGCCCTCGGCCGACAGGATCGCCGCACGCTTGTCGCGGTCGGCGCGCATCTGCTTCTCCATCGACTGCTGGACGCTGGCAGGCGGGTCGATCGCCTTGAGCTCCACGCGGTTGACCCGGATCCCCCACTTGCCGGTCGCCTCGTCGAGCACACCGCGCAGCTGGGCGTTGATGTTGTCGCGGCTGGTCAGCGTCTCCTCGAGGTCCAGTGATCCGACCACGTTGCGCAGCGTGGTGACGGTCAGCTGCTCGACGCCCTGGAGGTAGTTCTGGATCTCGTACGTGGCTGCCTTGGCATCCGTGACCTGGAAGTAGATGACCGAGTCGATGCTGACCACGAGGTTGTCCGAGGTGATCACCGGCTGGGGGGCGAACGAGACCACCTGCTCGCGCAGGTCGATCAAGGGCCGAAGCCGGTCCACGAACGGGATGATGATGGCCAGGCCCGGGTCCAGCGTCCGGTTGTAGCGCCCGAGGCGCTCCACGATCCCCGCCTGTGCCTGGGGGACGATCTTGATGGTGCTGAAGACGATCAGGATCGCGATCAGGACCAGTACCCCGGCGATGATGAGGCTCTCCACAGTGCCCTCCCCTTGTTATCCGACCACCGCGGTGGCCCCATCGATCTCGAAGACCGAGACCTTCTCGCCGGGCTCGTAGCGGGCGCCCTCGTCGAGGGTCCGCGCCGACCAGATCTCACCGGCGAGCTTGATCCGTCCGTTGTAGGCATCGACTGCCTCGAGGACCAGGGCCTGCGTGCCGATCAGGGCAGCGGTGCCGGTCCGCTCGAGGGGCGCCTGGTAGACGTGGCGCTTGGCGATGGGGCGGACGAAGGCGATCAGCGCCACGCTCACGAGCGCGAAGACAGCGGCCGATCCCACCGCGCCGGCTCCGAGGAACGCGGCCAGGGACGCGGCAAGTGCGCCACCGGAGAACATGATCAGCAGAAGGCCCGCCGACGCCGCCTCAGCCCCGGCAAGGACCACCGCGACGATCAGCCAGACGATCCATGCGTCCACGGGCCCATCCTAGTCGCCGGCGCCCGATCCGTCCCCTTCTGCCGTGGTTGTGGGGTCGGCCGCTTCGAGGAACTCGCGGCCCCGACGCCCCCGGGCCACTGTGTCGGGCGGCACGGCACGTGCCCAGTACCGCCCGCGGACATGGCCGCTGCGCAGTCGGGTGCCGAAGGTCTGGCTCAGGTTGCGTCCGGTGAGGACCTCGTAGATCGGCCCATGGGCCACAGCGCGGCCGTCGCGCAGGAGCAGGACGTGGGTGAACCCCGCCGGGATCTCCTCGACGTGATGGGTGACCAGGACCTGCGCGGGCGCCCAGCGGTCCGTGGCGATCCCTGCCAGACGGGTGACGAGGTCCTCGCGGGCCCCGAGATCCAGCCCGGCGGCGGGCTCGTCGAGCAACAGCAGCTCGGGGTCAGTCATGAGCGCGCGGGCGATCTGCACCCGCTTGCGCTCCCCCTCCGACAGCGTCCCGAAGAGGCGCTCGGACAGCGTTGCCGCGCCCACCAGCTCCAGGACGTCCCGGGCACGTGCGGTGTCCGGGTCCTCGTAGTCCTCGAGGCCTCGGCCGGTGACCGCCCACGCCGCGGTGACCACGACGTCGCGGACGCGCTCGTCGGCGGGGATGCGCTCGGCCAGGGCCGCACTGGCCAGGCCGATCCGGGGTCTCAGGTCGAAGACATCCACGGCGCCGAGGGCCTCACCGAGGACCTCCACCCGCCCGGAGGTGGGATGGATCTGCGCGCCGGCGAGCTGCAGGATCGTGGTCTTGCCGGCGCCATTGGGCCCCAGCACGACCCAGCGCTGGTCATCGGTGACCACCCAGTCGAGGCGGTCGACGATGGGCCGTCCGCCGCGGAGGACGGTCACCTCGCGGAAGTTGAGCACCTCGACCACGCGGACACCCTACCCGCGCTCATCCGCGGCGAAGGGCCGCGCCGTGCCCTACCCTCCTGCAGGTGAGTGCCGCGCAGATGACCACGACCGCCGTGTGGCTGGGATCGTGGCTGCGTGGTTCGGCGGGGTCCGACGACCTGCTCGAGGCGATGGCCCAGGCGTCCCCGGACGCCCCCGCCGTCGGAAGCATCCTCGGAGCCCCGCACACCCCGCTGCCCGAGCTCCTGAGGGCCATCCGGGTGTCCGGGGCGGACGGGACCTGGCTGCTCCTGCCGCGCCCCGGTCAGACGATCGGGTGGCCGCCGGCCGCGGACGGGGCACCGGTCCCGGCGATCCTGCTCAGCCGGGGCGACCTGCCCGTGGGGCTCCTGCGGCACGGGGCCACTGGCTGGCGCTGGGACCGAGCGGAGTCGGCAGCGCTCGCGGCAGTCCAGTCCGGCATGCTGACGGCCCGCTCCGGCGCACGGGCGCTGGCCGAGGCCGTGACGGCAGCTGCCGAACGGCTCGAGCAGCTCGGCCTGGAGCGGGCAGCCACGCGGTCGACGCCCCGGGCGTGGGAGGCCGCACTCGGTCGGATGCCCCGCGGACTGGATCCCCAGCGTGAGGCGCTGCTCGTCCGGCTCGCGGCACTGCACGACGCCCTTGACCTCGCCCTCAGCGAGGAGGGAGCAGCCGTGACCGCCGCCGAACTCCGTGCGCGTGCCGCCGAGATCAGGGTCGTCGTCGGCCAGGTGGAGGACGTGATCGCCGGCGTCGTGGGCGGGTTGAACGCCCCCACCCCGCACACTGCGCAGCCGGACTCCCGCCCCGCCACGACGGCTGATCGCAGCGCCTGACCGGCCCGGCGGACCGGGCCGTGGGTCCGTGTGCGCCCGGTAGCGTGGACCACGTGACGGACACCACCTTCCACGCGACCGTCGTCGGCGTCGACCGCCCGGGCGTGACCGCGCGCATGTTCGCCGCCCTGGCCGACACCACGGTCCTCGACGTGGAGCAGGTGGTGGTTGCCGGCCAGCTGGTCCTCGGCGCGGTCGTGCTGGCTCCCGAGGGCTCGGACGGGGCCCTGGCCCATCGGATGCGCGAGGCGGTGCCGGACTTCGAGGTCTCGGTCCGGCAGGTGCATGCGGCCGACGTCTCCGGGATGCTCTCCAACTGCACCGTCACGATCGTCGGTCCCACGATCACCGGTGGCGACATCAGCGCCCTGGCCTCGACGATGGCATCGGGTGGGTCGAACATCGTGCGGATCGACCGGGTCGCCGACTACCCCGTGACGGTCCTGGCCCTCGAGGTCCTTGCCCCCGACCCGGGCGTCCTGCGCCGTGACCTGGTGGCCCGCTGCCACGACCTGGACGTCGACGTGTCGGTCCAGCCCCGCGGGCTCGCGCGCCGGGGGGTCCACCTGGTCGTGATGGACGTGGACTCGACACTGATCCAGGACGAGGTCATCGAGGTCCTTGCCCGGTTCGCCGGCAAGGAGCACGCAGGTCCGCGCGATCACCGAGGCGGCGATGCGCGGAGAGCTGGACTTCGCCGAGTCCCTGCACTCCCGGGTCGCCGAGCTTGCCGGCCTGCCCGAGGACGTGATCGCCAGGGCCCGGGCCGAGATCCGCCTGACCCCGGGCGCGCGCACCCTGTGCCGGACGCTCAACGGCCTCGGCTATCGGATCGCCCTGGTCAGCGGCGGGTTCACCGAGGTGATCGGCCCGCTGGCCGACGAGTTGGGCGTCGATGCGGTGCGCGCCAACGGGTTGGAGATCGTCGACGGCCACCTGACTGGGCGCGTGCGCGGGCCGGTCATCGACCGGGCGGCCAAGGAGCGGGCGCTGCGCGAGTTCGCCGCCCAGTTCGGGATCGACACCGCGCGAACCATCGCGATCGGGGATGGCGCCAATGACCTGGACATGCTCGCAGCCGCCGGTCACGGGATCGCGTTCAACGCCAAGCCGGTCGTGCAGGCGGCCGCCGACTCGGCGATCAACGTGCCCTACCTGGACACTGTGCTGTACCTGATGGGGATCTCCCGGGAGGAGGTCGAGGAGGCCGACGCTGCGGCCGGGATCGTGCCCGTCAGCCCTTCGGGGTCGTGAAGGTCTCGAGCGCCGCGCACCCGGGCCCGAAGTCCGCCCACGGCCGGTCCGCGGTCAGCAGGGCGACGGCACAGGTGGGGAACTTCGTCGCCACGAGGTCACGCAGGTCGTCGTCCCCGGACCCGGCCAGGCTCAGGACCAGCTCCGACACTCCCGGCTCGTGGCCCAGGATCATCACGGTGTGCGCATCCGCAGGTAGGTCGCGCACCAGCTCGAGCATGTGGGCGCCCCAGGCGTCGTAGACCCGCGGGTCGGTGACCACGTCGCCCGCATGGCCGAGCTCCCGGTTCATCAGGGCCCACGTCTCCTGGGTGCGTTGGGTCGGGCTGACCACGACGATGTCCACGGTGCCGACGAGCTCCCGGATCCGCTGGCCCATCCGGGGCGCATCACGTAGCCCGCGAGGCCCCAGGGGGCGCAGGCTGTCGGGCACTCCGGCGGGCCATGCCGACTTGGCGTGCCGCACGACAAGCAGCGTCCTGCTCGCCACGTCCATCGGGTCCCCGATCCCGGCGACCACGTTCGGGCCGCGCACCCACTACCCTGCCACAGGTGAGCAGCACCACAGTGGAGGTCCCCCAGCGTCGACTCATGGCGATCGGGGGCGCCGAGGACAAGCTGGGCGCGACCCGGATCCTGCGGCGCTTCGTCGCCGAGGCCGGCGGTGCCGACGCCAGGATCGTCGTCTGCGCGACCGCGTCAGCGCTCGGCCCGGAGATCGTCGAGCTCTACGAGCGGCTGTTCGCCAGGCTCGGCGTGGCCGAGGTCGTCTCGGCCCGCCCGCGGGACCGGCGCGAGGCCGACAAGCAGGAGCACGTCGATGCCGTGGCATGGGCGACCGGCGTGTTCTTCACCGGCGGCAACCAGATGAAGCTCGCCGCGGCCATCCGTGGCACCCGCTTCGGTGACGCGGTGGTGGCGGGCTACGAACGGGGGGTCATCGTCGGCGGCACCTCGGCCGGCGCGTCGGTGGTCAGCGAGCACATGGTCGGCTACGGGTCCCCCGGGGCCCAGCCGAAGTTCCGGATGGTCGCCCAGTCCCAGGGGCTGGGCCTGCTGCCGGGGGTGATCGTCGACCAGCACTTCTCGCAGCGTGAGCGCTTCGGTCGGCTGATCAACCTGGCCGCGTCCTCCCCCGACCTGCTCGGGATCGGCCTGGATGAGGACACCGCGATCCTGGTCACCGACGAGACGGACCTCGAGGTCATCGGCAAGGGCTCGGTGTTCTGCGTCGACATGCGCACCGCCCTGACCGATGCCGCCACGGCGCGGGGTACGGCGCCCCTGATGATCTCCGGTGCCGGCGTGCACTTCCTGCCCAACGGGGCGCGCTTCGACCTCGCCTCGCGAACCCTGGTGTCCTACCGTGACCACAGCGCGGTGGATCCGGGCGACCTGCCCGAGCCCACCCACGACCTCGCCACGATCTCCCGGCGGGTGGCCGCAGAGGGCGTCGATGACTCAGTGGTCGCCCGCAACGCACGCCGCCGACGCCGCACCAAGCAGCAGCACAAGGAGTCACCGTGACCGACCGCCCCGTGCCGACCGGTCCCGCCGCACCGGACCTGACGATCATCGAGACGCGGGTCTACCGCGGCCCGAACATCTGGTCCTATGGGCCCGCGATCCACCTGGTCGTGGACCTCGGCTCGCTCGAGGAGTACCCCAGCGATGCGCTTCCGGGCTTCACCGACCAGCTCCTGGCGTGGCTTCCGGGGGTCGGTGAGCACTCCTGCTCCCGAGGGCGCAAGGGCGGGTTCGCCGAGCGCCTGCGCGAGGGGACGTGGGTCGGTCACGTTGCTGAGCACATCGCGCTGCAGCTGCAGAACGAGGTCGGGCATGACACCCGGCGTGGCAAGACCCGCAGCACCGGGGAGCCGGGGCGCTATCACGTGATCTTCGGCTACCAGGACGAGTCGGTGGCGCTGGCCGCCGGCAAGCTCGCCGTGCGGATGGTCAACGACCTCGTCGCGCATGACCCGGAGTTCGACTTCGACGCGCAGTTCGAGGAGTTCCTCCTGCTCGCCGAGCGGACCGCGTTCGGGCCGTCCACGCAGGCGTTGATCGATGAGGCGGTCTCGCGCGACATCCCGTGGATGCGCCTGAACAGCGCCTCGCTCGTCCAGCTCGGCCAGGGCCGCTACGCCCAGCGGATCCGCGCCACCATGACGTCGAACACCTCGGCGCTGGGGGTGGACATCGCCAGCGACAAGGACATCACCAACAAGCTTCTGAGCGCGGCCGGGCTCCCGGTGCCCAAGAGCGACTCCGTGCGCACGCTTCGCGGCGCGCTGCAGGTCGCCCGACGGATCGGCTACCCGGTGGTCATCAAGCCGCTGGACGGCAACCACGGGCGGGGCGTCGTCCTCAACATCACCGACGACGCCGAGCTCGAGGCCGGGTACGACGTGGCCAAGTCGGAGTCGCGCAGCGGCTACCTGCAGGTGGAGAGCTACATCACGGGCAACGACTACCGGTTCCTCGTCGTCGGCGGGCGGATCGCCGCGGTCGCTGAGCGGGTGCCGGCGCACGTGATCGGTGACGGGCAGCGCACGGTCGCCGAGCTTGTTGAGGCGACGAACGCAGACCCCCGTCGCGGGGTCGGGCACGAGAAGGTGCTCACCCGGATCAAGCTCGACGACGCGGCCACGGCGCTCGTGGCCGCCCAGGGCCTGGCCATGGACGCCGTGCCCGAGCAGGGCGTGATGGTCAAGCTGGCGCTGACCGCGAACATGTCGACCGGTGGCATCTCCATCGACCGCACCATCGACGCCCACCCGGACAACATCGAGATCGCCGAGGAGGCGGCCCGCGTCGTGGGACTCGACGTCGCCGGGATCGACTTCATCGCTCCGGACATCACGCTGCCGGTGCGCGAGGCAGGCGGGGCGATCTGCGAGGTGAACGCAGCCCCGGGCTTCCGGATGCACACGCACCCGACGATCGGTGAGCCGCAGTACATCGCCAAGCCCGTCATCGACCTGCTGTTCCCGCCAGGGTCCCCCAGCCGGGTCCCGATCATCGCCGTCACCGGCACGAACGGGAAGACCACCACCTCGCGGATGATCGGCCACGTGTTCAAGGGCATGGGCCGCAAGGTGGGCATGACCTCGACCGATGGCGTGGTCATCGACGAGCGCCTGGTGATCCGCTCGGACGCCTCTGGCCCGAAGAGTGCCCGGATGGTGCTGCAGAACCCGCGCGTCGACCTCGCGGTGCTGGAGGTTGCCCGCGGGGGGATCCTGCGTGAGGGCCTGGGCTACGACCGCAACGACGTGGCCGTGGTGCTCAACGTGGCATCCGACCACCTGGGCCTGCGCGGCATCAACACCCTCGACGACCTCGCCGACGTCAAGAGCGTGGTGGTCGAGGCGGTCCCCCGCGGCGGGTATGCCGTGCTCAACGCCGACGACCCGCACGTGGCGGCCATGGCGCGACGCTGCCACGGGGAGATCGTCTGGTTCACGATGACCGAGCCGGGGTCCCCGACCCGCAGCATGGTCGATCGGCACTGCCGCGACGGTGGGTTGGCCCTGGTGCTCGAGAAGGGTGAGCTCGGCGAGTCGATCGTCCTGCGCCAGGGCAAGCGCTCGATGCAGGTGGCCTTCACGCACCTGCTGCCGGCGACCTTCGGCGGCAAGGCGCGGTTCAACGTGGCCAACGCGATGGCCGCAGCGGGTGCCTGCTTCGCCGGTGGCGCGCACCTGCACGACATCCGTGCCGGATTGCGCACGTTCTCCACCAACTACCACCTGGCCCCGGGGCGCCTGAACCACATCGACGTCAACGGTGTGAACGTGTTCGTCGACTACGCGCACAACCCGGCGGGGCTCGAGGCGCTCGGCGAGTTCATCGCCTCCTACACCGACGGCCTGGATGCTGCTCGCGCCGAGTTGCACAAGCGCCGACGGATCGGCGTGATCGGCACCGCCGGGGACCGCCGGGACTCAGACATCCTCGAGCTCGGCCGCACCGGAGCCCGGCACTTCGACCTCGTCGTGGTCAAGGAGGACGCCAAGCTCCGTGGTCGCCAGCCCGGTGAGGTCGGGGCCCTGCTCGAGCAGGGCGTGCGCGAGGCGATCGCCGAGGGGGCTCGCGCCAAGGAGGTGCGCGCGCTCCCGATGGAGATCGAGGCGGTGCGCTGGGCGGTCCAGCAGGCGACCGCCGGCGACGTCGTGGCGATCTGCGCCGACCAGACGGACTCCGTGTACTCCGAGCTCGAGGCCCTGGGCCACTCGGCCATGCACGAGTAGCAGCCGGTCAGCGAGGGGCGGTGCCTGCCGCCTCCACCTTGGCGCGGATCCTCGCGGGGCCGTCCTCGGTCGCGCCCATCTCGCCGAGCAGGTGCACGCACGCGGAGCGGTCCTGGTGGATCATCATCGCGATCACGTCGCCGTCGTGGGAGCGGGCCAGGAGCGCCCGCAGGCCCGTGGGCTCGTCCGAGACCTCCTCGTAGGGCTCCTTGCCCGCTGCGTGGATCCCCGTTCGCTGCAGCAGGTCGATCTCCTCCTGGGTTCGTCCACGCAGGTAGTGCGACTTGGCGGCCAGCTGTACGGTGTCGGCGGCCACTGCGGCCAGCCGGCCCACCTCCGCGATCCCCTGATCGGTCCGGTCCCCCGCGTTGCCGATCGAGGCATGCAGGTGCGCCCCGGGACGCCGCAGGCCGGTGGCGACGCGGAACAGCGCCTCGGCGCCGGCCTCGTTGTGGGCGAAGTCGAGGATGACGGTCACCGAACCCCCGTCGGGTGTCGGGGCGCTCCAGATGTTCATCCTCCCCGGGCTCGAGCTGGCGTCGGGGAGGAACGTCCGCAGGCCGGCGGCGACGGCTGAGGCGTCCAGGCCGGCGGCGAGCCCGGCACTGGCCGCCGCGAGCGCGTTGGCGAGGTTCTCCCGGGAGAGCCCTGCGATCGTCACGGGGATGTCCAGCACGGCGCCGAGATCGACAGGCCCCGCCGGATGGTCCGCCACGACGATCCGGCCGGCTCGCACCGTGGTCAGGGGCGCGTGCAGCCCCTGCGCGAGGGCAGCGCCAGGGCCCTGCGGGTCCAGGGCGAAGAACCAGGGGCGCCCTGGCCCCGCGTCGTGGTACTGGCTCACCAACGGATCCTCGGCGTTGAGCACCGCCCAGCCCCCGGGGCGCACGACCTTCACGACCGTGGACTTCGCCCACGCCAGCATCTCGACGGTGTCGATCCCCTGCAGCCCGAGGTGGTCGGGGCTGATGTTGGTGAACACCGCCACATCGACGGCGGACACGCCCATCCCACGCAGCATGAGACCGCCGCGCGCGGTCTCCAGGACGGCGAACCCCACCCCGGGCTCGCCGAGCACCATGCGGGCTCCACCGGGTCCGGACCAGTCCCCCGGCTCGATGCACCGCCCGGCCACGAACACCCCGTCCGTGCTGCTCCAGGCCGCCGTCAGCCCTGCCTCGGCCGCCATCTGCCCGAGCAGTCGGGTCGTGGTCGTCTTGCCGTTGGTGCCGGTCACCGCGACGGTGGGCACGGCCGGGTCGATCAGCCGAGGCGGGTCACCGGGGTCGGCTGATCGGACCCGCTCTGCGGCTGCGGCAACCCGAGCGTCGAGGGGAACCCCGGGGCCGACCCGCAGGACCTCGACGAGAGCGTTGCCGATGGCCTCGCCGGTCCCCTCGCGATCCCAGGGGAACGCCACGACCACGGTCCCGTCCGCTGCGGTGCGACTCACCGCCGGACCGACGAAGGCGTCCGCCGTGCGGGCGATCCGGTCGGTGACCTCGCACAGGTCCAGACCATCCTCGGTCGGACCCGTGAGGGTGACCCGGATGGCCGGAGCCGGGAGGTCGGCGTTCGGGCCGAGGAGCACGCGGAGCTCGATCAGCATGGCCGAACTCTGCCACGTCGCTCCCGCCGGATCCCGCTGACGGCATTACTGTGACCGGCGTGGAATGGGGACTGACTGGTCAGATGGCACTCGACGTGATCGAGGCCGACTTCCGGGCGCTGCCGCTGGCCGCCTGCGCCCACGCTGCGATCGAGGCGGCCCAGGCACGGGGGGCCGAGCACGTCGACGTCCGGATCTCGCGACAGCGGACCCGATCGGCGTCCGCGCGCGATGCCCGTCCCCTTGCGGTGGTCGCTGACAGCGTCACGGGGCTGGGCGTGCGGGTCCTCGTCGACGGGGTCTGGGGCTTCGCTGCGGGCGACCTGGTCGCACCGGAAGCCGCCGCGGAGGTGGCGGCGCTGGCCGTGGCGATGGCCCGGGTGGCCACGCCAGTGGCCCGGGAGCGGGTCGAGCTGGCCCCGGAACCGGTCCATGCCGGTCGGGTCTGGGCCAGCCCCCTGGCGATCGACCCGTTCCTGGTCCCCGACCCCGAGGTGCTCGCGCTGCTCGAGTCGCGCAGCGCTGCCCTGCTGGCCAGCGGGCACGTGCAGCGGGTCGACGCCGGCTTCCATGCATTCCGGGACATCACCTACTACGCCGACAGTGCCGGGACGGACACGTTGCAGCAGCGCACACGGGTGGCCGGTGACGTGGCGGCCTTCCACATCACCGACGTGCGCTTCGATGACATGTCCTCGTGTGCGCCACCGGCAGCGCGGGGTTGGGAGTACCTCGTGGGTGACGGGGCCTGGGACTGGGACGCCGAGCTCGCCGCCCTGCCCGATCTGCTCGCGGAGAAGTCCGTCGCGCCGTCGGTCGAACCCGGCCGCTACGACCTGGTCCTCGACCCGACCAACCTCTGGCTCACCATCCACGAGAGCGTCGGGCACGCCACGGAGCTCGACCGCGCACTGGGCTACGAGGCCAACTACGCGGGGAGCAGCTTCGCGACCCTCGACCAGCTCGGCAGCCTGAAGTACGGCTCACACCTCATGAACGTGACCGGTGACCGCACGGCTCCGTTCGGGCTGTCGACGGTCGGCTACGACGATGAGGGTGTGGCCGCGCAATCGTGGGACCTCGTGCGCAGGGGCACGCTCGTGGGCTACCAGCTCGACCGCCGGATGGCCGCGGATCACGGGTTCGGGCGATCCAACGGGTGTGCCTTCGCCGACTCCGCGGTGCACGTCCCGGTCCAGCGGATGCCCAACGTGAGCCTGCAGCCCGATCCTGCCGGGCCGGACCTCGAGGGGCTGATCGGCGGGGTGGAGGACGGGCTGTACATCGTGGGCGACAAGTCGTGGTCGATCGACATGCAGCGCTACAACTTCCAGTTCACCGGCCAGCGGTTCTTCCGGATCCGGTCCGGACGGATCGTCGGGCAGGTGCGCGACGTGGCCTACCAGTCGAGCACCCCGGCGTTCTGGGCCGGCCTGAAGGCCCTCGGCGGCCCCGAGACCTACCTGCTGGGCGGTGCGCTGAACTGCGGCAAGGCCCAGCCGGGGCAGGTGGCACCGGTCAGCCACGGGTGTCCGGTCGCGGTGTTCGAGGGCATCAACGTGCTCAACACCCAGCAGGAGGCGCGCGCATGAGGCCCCAGGAGTTGGTGGAGCGGGCCCTGGAGCTCCTCGGGCCTGACCGCGGGACCGTCGTCGTCGAGCACGCCACCAGTGCCAACCTGCGGTGGGCGAACTCCACATTGACGACCAACGGCATGAGCGCCCGGCAGACCGTCCACATCGTGGCGCACCCGGACGTGCCCGGCGGGACCGGCTCGGGGACGACCAGCTCGGTGGTGCGCACGGCTGCTGACCTTGAGGCGCTCATCGCGCAGGCCCGCTCCGAGGCCCTGGGTGCCGGGCCGGCACAGGACGTCGGCCCGGAGGTGACCCCGCGCCCGATGAGCCCCACGTGGGATCTGCCTCCGGCCCTCTCGACCCCTGAGGAGCTCGCCCCGGTCAGTGCCCTCCTGGCCGACGTCCTCCCCGCGACCGACGTCGACCATTTCGGCTACGCCGAGCACACCGTGACCAGCTCATACCTCGGCACGACCAGCGGTCTCCGGCTGCGCCACGACCAGCCTGCGGCCCGCTTCGAGCTGTGCGGGAAGTCGGGAGCAGGCAGCCGATCCGCGTGGGCGGGCCGGTCGGGCCGCTACTTCACGGACCTGGACCTGGACGGGACACCGGCGGAGGTGCGTCGCGGGCTGGCCGCCCAGGCCACCCACATCGACGTGGCCCCGGGCCGGCAGCGGGTGCTGCTCTCCCCGTCAGCGGCCGCCGACATGCTGATCTACCTGCTGTGGTCCGCCGGCGCCCGGGACGCGGTCGAGGGCCGTAGCGCCTTCAGCCGGCACGGTGGTGGCACCCGGGTGGGTGACCGGCTCGCGTCGCTGCCCGTCTGGCTGCGCTCGGACCCCGCAGCTGCGGGGCTGGAGTGCGCCGACCATGTCCAGGACACCGTGTCCTCAGCGGCGTCGAGCACATTCGACGCGGGCCTGCCTCGGGCCGCGACGGACTGGGTGGCCGACGGCACGCTTCGCGCACTGGTCACGACGCGGCACTCGGCGGGCCTGGCGGGCATCGCGCACACGCCGTTCGTGGACAACGTCCTGGCCGGTGTCGAGGGTCGCTCGGGCACCCTCGACGAACTGGCCGAGCGCGTCGGCGACGGGCCTGCTCGTCACGTGCCTCTGGTACATCCGCGAGGTCGACGCCCAGAGCCTGCTGCTCACGGGCCTGACCCGGGACGGGGTCTACGTGGTTCGCGACGGCGAGGTGATCGGGGCAGCGGGCAACTTCCGGTTCAACGACTCCCCGCTGGGGATGCTCGACCGGATCGCCGATGCGGGGTCACCGGTCGACTGCCTGCCGAGGGAGTGGGCCGACTGGTTCACCCGCACGCGGGTCGCCCCGTTGGCCATCGACGACTTCAACCTATCGACGGCCAGCGAAGCGGTCTGATCAGGCGTCCTCGAGCCGGAAGCCGATCTTCATCGACACCTGGAAGTGGTCGACCTCGCCGTCCCGGACGTATCCGCGGATCTGCTCGACCTCGAACCAGTCGATGTGCCGGATGGTCTTGCCCGCCCGGCTGACCCCATTGCGGATCGCGGCGTCGACTCCTTCGGGGCTCGTCCCGACGATCTCGGTCAGGCGGTAGGTCCGGTTGGTCATGGGGTCTCCTCGTTGTGGTCGATGGGCACTCTCCGCAGGATGCCGTATCTGCGGCCCGGTCGTAGGCTGGGCGCGTGAGTCGGGTCGAGGTACATCGCATCACATCGGCGCAGCCCGGTCCGTCGGCGGACCTGGTCCACCGCGAGCGCCAGTACCTGTTCCTCATGGGGATGCGCATGGTGGCCATCGTCGTGGCCGTCATCGTGCCCGGCATCTGGCGCTGGATCGCCGTCGCGGCCGGGATCCTCCTGCCCTACTTCGCAGTCATCCTCGTCAACGCCGCCCAGGTGCGTGGGACCCCCGATGACCCCAACTACTTCGTGCCCGAGCCGGCGGTCGCGATCACCGAGGCCCCGTTCAGCGGGGACGTCATCGCTCACGAGGACTGATCCTGCCGCGCGGGCTCATCGCCACAGCCGTGCTCCACGCGTTCGCGGTTCCTCGCCGTGATCGGTGTCGGCCAGCTCCGCGGTCGGGGCGGTCCGCGTCACCCACGCCCCGTACCGTGTCGCCAGCGGCTGTGCGGAGAAGCCGTGGGCGATCACGCTGAGCACAACGGTCAGGGACATTGTGGCCAGCACGATGCGCAGGGGGTCGTCCACGTCCAGGGACTCCAACGCGATCAACGCGAACACGACGGAGGCAAGGCCCCGTGGGCCGAACCAGCCGATGAAGGCCACCGTCTGCGCTCGCATCCCGGTGCCGATCAGGCTCAGGGCGACAGGCAGCATCCGGACCACGGTGAGGGCCAGGACCGCGAACAGCACCTCACGCCAGCCAGCCTCCCGCCACACCAGCGGTACGGCGGTGACGCCGAGCACGAGCCACACCGCGTAGCCCAGGAGGTCGGAGAGCTCCTCCGCCCCGAGAAGGGCGGTCCGCTCCTCGTGGATCCACCGGGCCGAGCCGGCGAAGGCCGATCCGGAGACGAATGCGGCGACGAAGCCGTTGCCGGACAGGACCAGGGCTGTCCCGTAGGCCAGCAGGGGGAGCATCAGGACCCCGAGGGTCCGGCTGGCCATGGTGCTCAGGCCGCGGCGCCGCGACCACCCCAGGAGGGCCCCGCCCGCAGCACCCACGACGACCCCGGCCAGGACGCCGAGGGCCAGCTCCACGAGGGCATCCACGATCGACTCCCGAGGCCCCAGCCCCTCCTGACCGGCGATGACCGCGATCGCGAACAGGACGATCGGCGTGGCCAGGCCGTCGTTCAGCCCGCTCTCCACGTTCAGGGCCCGCCGGACCCGGGTCGGTACGACCGGGTTGAGCACCGTGGGGGCGCCGAGGCCGGCGTCGGTCGGCGCGAGGGCCGCTGCCAGCAGCAGCGCCATCATGACCGGGAGCTCCGGGAGCAGGGCCCGTGCGATCAGGAAGCCGACAAGGATCGTCAGGGGGAACCCGATGAGCAGCAGTCGGGCGTACAGGCCTCCGTCCGAGCCGATCTCCTTGGGGCGGACCTGGGCGGCGTCGTGGAACAGGATCAGGACCAGGGTGATCTCGGCGACGAGCTTGACCGACGAGGTCATCGACCCCTGTATGGGGCCGATCGCGAATCCGAGGACCGCCCCGATCGCCACGAACGCCAGCGGGGCGGTGATGAGTCGCCGGCCGAGGGCTCGCCGAGACCGCGGTGAACCCGAGCACGAGCAGCGCGAACAGGACTGCCGCGGCGAGCTCCGGCGAGAGGTGGGCGGTCACGCGGTCACTGTAGCCAGCGCGGGGTCAGCGAACGGGGCCCCACGAGTGCAGCGTCTGGTAGTAGTTGGCGCGCTGGTACGCCTCGGGCTCGGCGGCCTTGCTGAACGAGACCGAGCCCTTGGCCTGGGCCACCGAGCTGTAGCCGCGCTCGTCGAGCCAGGTCTCCAGGCCGGACACCAGCGTCTCGACATGCCCCGGCCCATGGCGCAGCAGCGCGGCGGTGGTCATCGTTGCGTCGGCCCCGGCGAGGATCAGCTTGACCACGTCCTCGGCCGAGTCCACGCCGCCGCTGGCCGCCAGCGACAGGGGTACCTGCCCGGACAGGATCCCGATCCACGCGACTGACTGCCGCACGTTCCCGGGCACGCTGAGCATCAGGCGCGGCCGGACCGAGGGGATCTCGAGGTCGATGTCGGGCTGGTACAGGCGGTTGAACAGCACGAGTCCGTCCGCGCCGGCCTCAGCCAGCTTCGTGGCCATGTTGGCCAGGGCGCTGAACCAGGGCCCGATCTTGACCGCCACGGGCACCGGGATGTCGGCGCGGACCGCGCGGACGAGGTCCAGCACGCGGTCCTCGACCTCGAGCCCACTCACCCGGGGATCGGTGATCACGTCGTAGACGTTGAGCTCGATGGCATCGGCCCCGGCATCGACCAGTCGCGAGGCGTAGTCCACCCACCCACCTCTCGTGGTCCCATTGAGGCTGGCGATGACCGGGACGCTGACGGTCTCCTTCGCGCGCGTGACCAGGTCCAGGAACCGGTCGGGGCCGATGGAGTAGTCCTCGAACTCCGGCAGGTAGTCCGAGGCTTCGGCAACCGTGTCCCGGCCCTCGTCCAGGAGGTCCGAGACCCACCAGGACTCCGACTCGATCTCCTCCTCGAACAGGCTGGGCAGCACGATCGCGCCGACGCCGGCGTCGTCGAGGCGACGCCACTGGTCGGGGTCACCGGTCACCGGTCCGGGTGAGGCCACCACCGGGTTGCGCAGGGTGAGCCCAAGGTAGGTGCTGGTCAGGTCAACGCTCATTCGTCGCTCTCCCCTTCATCGATGCGGCGGGCACGTGGTCCGTCCGGATCCGGCAGCGGCGCCGCGCGCTGCACCCCGGCAAGCTGCTCGTAGTACCGCCAGCGTTCGGCGATGTCCTCCTCCGAGCGCGCCATCAGCTCCTTGGCCCGCGCGGGGTCGGAGCGGAACAGCATTGAGAAACGGGCCTCCTTCTGCGCGAAGTCCCCGAACGGGATGCTCGGCGCCTTGGAGTCCAACTGGAACGGTGCGCCGTCGGCCGCAGCCGGCCGGTAGCGGTACAGCGGCCAGTGCCCGGAGTTGACGGCCAGCTTCTGGTGGCCCATCGAGTCAGCCATGTCGAAGCCGTGGGCGATGCAGGTGGAGTAGGCGATCACCAGCGAGGGGCCGTTGTGCGCCTCCGCCTCGGTGAGTGCCTTCACCGTCTGGACCTCGCTGGCTCCGAGCGCGATCTGCGCCACGTACACGTCGCCGTAGGCCATGGCCTCCAGGCCGAGGTCCTTCTTGTGCAGGCCCTTGCCGGCGGCCGCGAACTTCGCCACCGCCCCGCGCGGCGTTGCCTTGGACTGCTGGCCACCGGTGTTGGAGTACACCTCGGTGTCCATCACGAGGATGTTCACGTCGCGCCCGGAGGCCAGGACGTGGTCCAGGCCGCCGTAGCCGATGTCGTAGGCCCAGCCGTCGCCGCCGATGATCCAGAAGGTGCGCCGGACGAGCGCGGTCGACAGGTCGATCAGCGCGGATGCCCGCGGCTCCTCGTCGGCGATCTCCGAGAGTCGATCGACGAGTTCGGCGACGTGCGCGCGCTGTGCGCGGATCCCCTGGTCGTCACCGGCCGTGTAGCCGCCGGCGATCCGGCCCACGAGGTCCAGGCCCAACTGCGGCTCCAGCTCGGCCAGCAGGGTCAGGGCGTGGGTCTGCTGGCGCTCGTAGGCCATGCGCATGCCCAGGCCGAACTCCGCGTTGTCCTCGAACAGCGAGTTCGACCAGGCCGGTCCCCGACCGTCGCCGTTGACCGTGTAGGGCGTCGTCGGCAGGTTGCCGCCATAGATCGACGAGCAGCCCGTGGCGTTCGCGACCAGCAGCCGGTCGCCGAACAGCTGGGTGATGAGCTTCAGGTACGGGGTCTCGCCGCAGCCGGAGCACGCCCCGGAGAACTCCATCAGCGGCTGGCGCATCTGTGAGGTCTTGACGGTGTCGGGCGACCACAGCGCCTGGTCGGCAGGGGTGATCTGCAGGAACGCATCCCAGCGGGCGCGCTCGACCTCGAGGTGGTCTGCGATGGGTCGCATGTTGATGGCCTTGCGCCGGACCTCGGACTTGTCGAACGCCGGGCACTGGCCGACGCACACGCCGCATCCGGTGCAGTCGTCGGGGGCGACCTGGATCGTCAGCTCCAGGCCCGGCTTCTCCCGGTTGCGGAACCCCTTGGAGGGCAGGTCGGCATGGTCGGGGTTCTCGGTTGGGTCGAAGACGCTCATCCGGATGGCGGCGTGCGGGCAGACGATCGTGCACTTGCCGCAGTCGATGCAGAGGTCGGACTCCCAGATCGGGATCTTGGCCGCGATGGTGCGCTTCTCGTACGCCGCGGTCCCGGTCGGGAATGCTCCGTCCACAGGCAGCGCGCTGACCGGCAGGAGGTCGCCCTCGCCGGCGATCATCCGGGCGGTGACGCGCGCGACGAACTCCGGTGCATGGTCGGGCACAGCGGGGCGGCGGTGCAGGGTGGAGTCCGCGACCTCGGGGACGGGCACCTGGTGCAGCTCGGCCGTGGCGGCGTCGATGGCCGCGAGGTTGCGCTCCACGACAACGGCTCCGCGCTTGCCGTAGCTCTTGCGGACAGCCTCTGTCAGCCGCGGCATGGCCTCCTCCAGCGGCAGGACACCGGAGATCGCGAAGAAGCACGCCTGCATCACGGTGTTGATGCGCCCGCCGATGCCGGCCTTGCGGGCCACGGACGAGGCATCGATGGTCCAGAGGTCCAGGTCCTTGGCGAGCACCTGCTGCTGGACCTCGTTCGGGAGGTGGTCCCAGACCTCGTCGGCGGGGTGCGGGGAGTTGAGCAGGACGCGGGCCCCGTGGCCGGCGAGGCCCAGGACGTTGAGCTTCTCGATCAGCCCCCACTGGTGGATGCCGACGAACGTCGCCTCGCTGATCAGGTAGGTGCTGGTGATCGGCGCCTCGTCGAAGCGCAGGTGGCTCACGGTGACCGATCCGGACTTCTTCGAGTCGTAGACGAAGTAGGCCTGCACGTTGAGGTCCGTGGCGCCGCCCACGATGGTGGCGGTGTTCTTGTTGGCGCCGACCGTCCCGTCCGAGCCGAGGCCGAAGAAGACGGCCCGCACCCGGGAGCTGTCGGCAGGGAAGTCCATCGGGACCTCGAGGGAGTTGTTCGTCACGTCGTCGACGATGCCCACCACGGACTGGCGCATCGGGGTCGGCGTCGCGGCCTCGGTGAAGACCGCGGCGGCCATCGCCGGGGTGAACTCCTTGCTCGACAGCCCGTAGCGCACGCCGATGGTGCGGGGCGTCCCGGCGGTGAACCGGGCAGCGGCCCGTGGGTCGGAAAGCGATGCCAGGACGTCGAGGTGCAGCGGGTCGGCCGGGGCGCCGGGCTCCTTGGTGCGGTCGAGGACGGCCAGAGTCCGAACGCTCGGCGGAAGGGCGTCGATCAGCTCCCTGACGGGGAACGGCCGGTAGAGCCGCACGACCAGCAGCCCGACCTTCTCACCCCGGTTGGCCAACGTCGTGACGGCCTCCGCGACGGCGCCCGCGCCCGAACCCATGAGCACGATCACCCGGTCGGCGTCCGGGTGCCCGACATAGTCGACCAGCCCGTAGCGGCGTCCGGTGGCCTCGGCGATCCGGTCGAAGGTCGCGGCGACGATGCCCGGCACCGCCTCGTGGAACGGGTTGGCCGCCTCCCGCGCCTGGAAGAAGACGTCCGGGTTCTGGGCGGTCCCGCGCAGCACCGGCCGGTCGGGGTCCAGGCCACGCAGCCGGTGGGCCGCGAGGTCGCGGGGGTCGATGAGGTCGCGAAGGGTCTGCTCGTCGATCACGTCGATCGTGGCCAGCTCGTGGCTGGTCCGGAAGCCGTCGAAGAAGTGCATGAACGGCACCCGGCTGGCCAGAGTCGCGACATGCGCCACCGCGGCGAAGTCCCCGGCCTCCTGGACGCTGGACGCGCACAGCATCGCGAACCCGGTCTGCCGTGCGGACATGACGTCGGAGTGGTCGCCGAAGATGCTCAGCGCGTGCGTGGCCAGGGTCCGCGCGGCGACGTGGATGACGGTTGGCGTGAGCTCACCGGCGATCTTGTACATGTTGGGGATCATCAGCAGCAGGCCCTGGGAGGCCGTGAACGTGGTGCCCAGGGCGCCCCGGGTCACGGCCCCGTGCAGGGCGCCGGCCGCCCCGGCCTCGCTCTGCAGCGAGGTGACCTCGGGGACGGTGCCCCACAGGTTGCGGCGGCCCTTGGCGCTCCACGCGTCGGCGTGCTCGGCCATCGGCGAGGCCGGGGTGATCGGGTAGATCGGGATGACCTCGCTGTAGAGGTGGGCCACGCGGGCCACCGCCTCGTTGGCATCCATCACGGAACGGGTGGGCTGGGGCATGGGCCCATCCCATCACGCGCCGACGGTCCCAACGGGGGGCCATAGGTCCCGCCCGCGCCCGTCCTGCGGCGCGCACGGCGTCGGTCGGTCAGTCCAGGTCGGCCAGCGCTGCGGCGAAGAGGTCGCGGGACTCCTCGAGGAGCATCACCATCGTGCGCGAGCCGCCGACCGTGGTCATGAAGTTCGAGTCGCCCCGCCAGCGCGGCACGATGTGCTGGTGCAGGTGCCCGGAGATGCCGGCGCCGGCGGCCGTGCCCTGGTTCAGTCCGATGTTGAACCCCTGAGGATTGCTCGCGACACGGATGGCGCGCATCATCCGGGCCTGGAACCAGCTGATCTCGGCGGACTCCTCGGTCGTGAGGTCGGTGTAGTCCGCGACGTGCCGGTACGGGCAGATGAGCACGTGACCCGGGTTGTACGGGAAGAGGTTCATCACGACGTAGGTGTGCTGCCCGCGCTCGACGATCAGCGCCTCCTCGGTGTCGTCCGTGCGGCAGAACGGGCACTGCGGACCGGCCTCGGTGTCCGTCGGACGGCTCTCACCGCGGATGTAGGCGATCCGGTGCGGCGTCCACAGCATGTCCCAGGCGTTGTGCTCCACGGCTGCCCTCCCCGGCTAGACCTGGCGGTGGTCGGCGATCGCCGCGACCACCTCGGCAACGGCCTCGGCGATCGGCACCCCGTTGCGCTGCGTGCCATCGCGGTAGCGGAAGCTCACCGCTCCAGCCGCGACGTCCTCGTCCCCGGCGATGAGCATGTAGGGGACCTTCTGCTTCTGGGCGTTGCGGATCTTCTTCTGCATGCGGTCATCGGAGGAGTCCACCTCGACCCGCACGCCGGCCGCCCGCAGGGTCACCGCCACCTCATGCAGGTAGTCCACGTGCCGCTCGGTGATCGGGATGCCGACGACCTGGACGGGGGCCAGCCAGGGGGGGAATGCGCCGGCGTAGTGCTCGGTGAGCACGCCCATGAAGCGCTCCACGGAGCCGAACAGCGCGCGGTGGATCATGATCGGTCGCTGGCGCGTCCCGTCGGCGGCCTGGTACTCCAGCTCGAAGCGCTGCGGCAGCTGGAAGTCCACCTGGATCGTGGACATCTGCCAGGTCCGCCCGATGGCGTCGCGGGACTGCACGGAGATCTTGGGGCCGTAGAACGCGGCCCCTCCCGGGTCGGGGACGAGGTCGAGGCCGGACTCCTCGGCGGCCAGGCGCAGCGCCTCGGTCGCCTCCTCCCACTCGTCGATCTCGCCGACGTACTTGTCGGGGTTGCGGGTCGACAGCTCGAGGTAGAAGTCGTCGAGGCCGTAGTCCTTGAGCAGGTCGAGGACGAAGCCGAGCAGGGACTGCAGCTCGGCGCCCATCTGCTCCTTGGTGCAGTAGATGTGCGCGTCGTCCTGGGTCATGCCGCGCACGCGGGTGAGACCGTGGATGACCCCGGACTTCTCGTACCGGTAGACCGACCCGAACTCGAACAGCCGCAGCGGCAGCTCGCGGTAGGAGCGCCCGCGGGCGCGGTAGATCAGGTTGTGGAACGGGCAGTTCATCGGCTTGAGGTAGTAGTTGGTGCCCGCGCGGCGGATGGTGCCCTCGGCGTCGCGCTCCTCGTCGATCACCATCGGGGGGTACATGCCGTCGGCGTACCACTCGAGGTGCCCGGAGGTCTCGAACAGGTGCCCCTTGGTGATGTGCGGGGTGTACACGAACTCGTAGCCGGCGGCCTCATGCTGGCGGCGTGAGTAGTCCTCCATGGTGCGGCGCATGATGCCGCCCTTGGGATGGAACACGGCCAACCCGGAGCCGATCTCGTCGGGGAAGCTGAACAGGTCCAGGTCCTGGCCGAGGCGGCGGTGGTCGCGCTTGGCGGCCTCCTCGAGGAAGGTGAGGTGGGCGCGCAGCCCGTCCTTGTCCGGCCAAGCAGTGCCGTAGATGCGCTGCAGCTGCTCGTTGGCCTGGTTGCCCAGCCAGTAGGCGGCCGAGGAGCGCATGACCTTGAACGCGTTCGGAGCGATCATCCGGGTGGTCGGCACGTGTGGGCCGCGGCACAGGTCGCCCCAGACGGTCTCCCCGGATCGCATGTCGACGTTGTCATAGATGGTCAGCTCCTTGCCGCCGACCTCCATGACGTCCGCCCCGCCCGCGCTGCCCACGAGTCGGCACTTGTACGGCTCGTCGGCGAGCTCGGCCAGGGCATCAGCCTCGGACACGACGCGGCGGACGAAACGCTGGCCGGACTTGACGATCTCGACCATGCGCTTCTCGACCCGGGCGAGGCCCTCCGGATCGAACGGCTCGGCGACGTCGAACTCGTAGTAGAAGCCGTTCTCGATCGGCGGGCCGATGCCGAGCTTCGCATCGGGGAAGACGTCCTGGACCGCCTGGGCCATCACGTGCGCGCACGAGTGGCGCAGGACGCGAAGGCCGTCGGGATCGGTGACCATGACCGGCTCGACCATCGCGAAGGCCCGGGCGGGCTGGTCGAGGTCGACGAGCTCGCCGTCGACGCGGGCGACGGCGACTCCACGAAGCCCCGGGATCAGCTCGCCGAGGACGTCGGCCCATGTCGTCGTGTCGTCGATCGACCGGACGTGGGTCTCCCCGGCGACGACGACTGTGACCTGCGCGGACATGGGACTCCTCGATGCGATCCCGGCGCTGGTCCGGGGGTTGGTGATTCGGGTCCCAGCCTACCCAGTCCTCGCGGAGCGCCCGCATGGCCGCGAGAGGGACCGCCGGGCCCCGGGGCGAAGGTGGCGGTAGCGTCATGCTCTGGGAGCGAGTCCGGGTGGAGGTGGTGATGGCCAGCGATGAGTACGTCCTGGTCGTGGCGCTCTACGCGGATGCCGAGGAGGCCGTGGCCGACCTGCGGGACATCACCGCGCCCGGCGGGCTGGGCGAGGCCGTGGCCGGGGCGGGGATCCTGTACCGGGGCTGGCGGCGCTCGATCCTGCAGCAGGGCAGCGGCGGGACGCTGTCCTACGGGATCGGCACGGGGGCGGCGGTCGGGATCGTCGCGGGCGTGTTCATGGGTCTGCCGCTGGTCGGCGCTGCCGTGGGGGCGGTCGTTGGCGGCCTGGTTGGGCGCAGCGTGAGCCGTCGGGAGGTCGACGGCCTTGTCGCGCTGCTCGACGATGCGATACCGGTGGGTGCCACCGCCCTGCTCGCGGTGGTTGACGCCGAGCGCCTCGTGGAGGTTCGAGGTGCACTGGGCCGGGCCCTGCGGTCCTCCGGGAGGGTGCTGGACGACGGGCCGCTCACGTCCCACGTCCGCGCCTTCGTGCGCGGGAACCCGGAGGCCCTGGAGGTCCTGGACCGCCAGGCCGGGCGGACCGGTGGAGGTGAACGGCCCACCCCGGGCTGATCGGATGAGCGACACGGAAAGGTCACCATCATGCTTGCGAAGGGCATCAGGCTCACCAGGTCGGGACGGTTCCAGGCGCGCATCTACCACCAGGGCCGCAACTACGTCACCAGATGGGACTCGGAGTCGCAGGCGCTCGGCTGGCTCCAGCGCACTCGTCGGGAACTGGCGAACGGGACCTACGCCGACCAGGTCGTCACCGACCCGGACAGGGGCAAGCCGCTGGCGCCCACGTTCAAGGAGAACGCGGAGTGGGTGGTCGAGCGCGACCTCAAGCCTCGGACCAGGTCGGAGTAGACGCGCATGTTGGAGAACTGCACGGCCCTCGATCCGCACCGTGTGGACACCATCACCCGCGACATGGTGAAGAAGTGGTTCACCGGTCTGACGCGGGTCTCCACCGCGCGCAAGCACCAGTACGAACGCGTCCGCGCCATCTTCAACAGCGTCGTCGACGACGAACTCATCGACGTGTCCCCCGTGCGGATCAAGGGCGCGGCGAAGGTGGTCCGCAAGCCGATGCCCGACCTGCCGACCCCGGCCCAGATCCACCAGCTGGCCGACAAGATGCCCTCGGAGAAGTACCGGATCATGGTCCTGATCTCCGCGTGGTGCGGGCTGCGATTCGGGGAGTCCACCGAACTCCGGCGCAAGGACATCATCCTGGCCGAGGACGGCACTCCCCTGGCCGTCCGCGTACGTCGCGGTGTTGTCCGCGTCGAAGGTGAGTTCATCGTGGGCACGCCCAGGTCCGCGGCCGGTGTGCGTGACGTGGAGATCCCGCCGCACATCCGCGAGGACGTGAAGGACTACTTGACGACGATCCCCAAGAGCCCTGAGCGCCTGCTGTTCCCCGGCACCCGCAACGGCGCGCACATGGCCCCCAGCAGCCTCTACAAGCCCTTCTACCGTGCCCGTGCAGCAGTGGGGCTACCCGCACTCAGGTGGCACGATCTGCGGCACTTCTCGGCCACCACAGCCGCCGGCACCGGGGCCACGCTGGCCGAACTTCAAGCCCGACTTGGGCACTCCACGGTCGCAGCAGCGATGCGCTACCAGCACGCTGCCAGTGGTCGTGATGAGGCCATCGCCGAAGCCATGAGCAACGTGGTGACGATGAAGCCGCGGAGCGCGTCGTAGTCCACGTCAGCACCGCCGATGATGCACGCTCGGTCCGTGCATCATCCAGCTCTGCGCTCCGCGGCGTTCGTCCTGCTGTTCCTGGTCGGGGTCCTGGCGGTCGTGCTCGGCGAGGCGGACGACTCCCCAGGGCTCCAGGGACTCGGCGCGCTGATGGCGCTGGCCTCGGTCGCACTGGCATGGCGGCGGCATCGCACGAGCGCACGGGGGTCCCGGGGAACACCTGACACCCATCACCCAACGTGATGACCGTCAGCGACTATGCAGTCGCGTGCATGAATATGCGAAGGGGGCGGCCTACCTCATCGCGAAACTGTCATCTTGGAGGACCCCCCTCACCTAGGGCAGTACACGGCGGCGCAGGTCTGGACCTAGAAGTACGGGCCTGCCGGTTTATGCACCCGGTATGCAGTCGGCGCCCCTCGAGCCGCATACATCACCCACGGTGAGGGGTGCGTCCCCGAGGACTCGCGTGCCACGATGGAGGCATCGGCCCCACGAAACGGAGGTCACGATGGAGAAGCGAGTCGATGACGAACGTGCGCCGACGTGGTGGGAGCAGCACGGGTACAAGGTCACGGTCTTCGGCTTCTTGGTGCTGATGTTCGGCCTGCTGCCCCTGCTCATCTCGGGACGGTAGGAGGGGTCATGGGACGCGTCGACATCCGGCCGCCCGAGGGCTACTACGACTGGCCCGAGGAGCAGCAGCCTGGAGTGGATCCGGCAGCTTCAGGCTGAGGTGCTGGGCCCTAAGAGGCGGGGTCGGTCGTCGTCGTCGGCCGCGACAGGGCCAGCAACTCGAACTTCGACTGAGGCCGAACCCCAGCGAGCCCCATCCGCGACCTGTCCCCAGGTGTGAGCCCGAACAGGCTGAGCCCGGCCCCGAGGCGCTTCTAGGCCTCCCAGTCCGCGGCCAGTGATGGGCTCGGGTAGCGCCGTCCGCGGGAATTCATACGTGACGCCGTTGGCCTCGAGGTCGGCGCGGAGGTCGTGCGCGAGGTCGGCAACCCGACAGAGGGCCAGCAGGAGGGCTGGTTTGGATCAGATCCTTGGATCAGTGAATCCCAGGCAAGCGAAAAGCCCCACGTGGTGGGGCTTTTCCGGTGTGGGCGATACGGGGATCGAACCTGTGACCTCTCGCGTGTGAAGCGAGCGCTCTAACCGCTGAGCTAATCGCCCGGTCCCAGAACTCTACCAACTCCCCCGGCAGCACCCAAAACGAGCGCACGGCCTCAGAAGAGGCCCGTGAACCAGGCGAGGAACGAGTCCATCAGGGCCAGGATCGGACCAAGGGTCAAACCGTAGGTGACCAGGTACCAGACCAGCACGATTCCGATGAGGACGCCGCCAATGGCCGCCAGCGTGAGGTTGCGGCGCCGCTTGCGTGGGTCCAGCGCGGCGTGGGAGGCCCGCTTGGCCGCGTCCTTGACGGGGGTGAGCGCGCGATTGGCCCATCCGAACTCCGAGGCCAGGACGACCAGGCCGAGGATGACCGTGGCCCAGCCCGGTCCGGGGATGACGAACATGATGACCCCGGCGACGACGAGGGTGACGCCAAGGGCGAAGACCAGGACCCGCCACGCGGTGTCCAGCCCACGGTTGCGACGCAGTGCCTCCCGGAACTTCCGCAGCCGAGCTGCGACGCTCGGCGGTGCGCTGGCCTCGATCTTGTGGAAGGCGGCCGTCGAGGCCTCCTTGATCTGATCGCGCGAGGCTTCTCGTCATCGGTCATCGTCCGCCGGGCGTGCCCGAGTTGCCGACATTGGCCGGTTTCGGGTCGTCCTCGGACGGGATTCGTGACACGACTCACATGTTAGTGGGGGTAGGTGACACGGGTTTCGGGTACGAAGGTGGTGTTATTGCCTTGACCTTGAGAGGTGAGCCAGATGTCCCGCAGCATTCCGACCGCCGTGACAGCAGAGCTGTCGCTGCGGATGGTGGTCGACTCCGACCGCACCATCGAGGTGCCCTGCGAACTTGAGTATCGCTCGGACGAGCCCTACGCCGTGCGGGCGACGTTCCGCACCGGGGCAGCCGACATCGAGTGGATGTTCGCCCGCGACCTGATCCTCGAAGGGCTCCAGCGACCCTCCGGCGAGGGTGACATCGTCATCTGGCCCGAGAACCACGGGGACACCCCGTTGATCCTCATCGCCCTGAACTCCCCCACGGGACAGGCCGTCCTGGAGTGCGACCGCGCCCATATCGAGCACTTCGTCCGGCGCACCTTCGACATCGTCGCCGTGGGCGAGGAGGGTACGACCATCGACATCGATCGCTGCATCAACCTGATCCTCGGTGAGGGCCTCAAGGAGGTCTGACGCTGCCGGTTCGCTGTCGCTGCTGGGACCTCAGGGGTTCCACTGGGCGGCAGACCGAGAGACGAACACCTCGGCAACGGACGCCGTGACCGGCGCGGGGCCAGCTGCCCACACGCGTTGCCCGTCGTCATCGATCACGGCATCCACCGGATGCACGTCGCGCGTCGAGGACGTGATGAAGATCTCCTCGGCCCCGGACAGGTCCGTCATGGCCAGGGCGCTCTGCTCGACGTCGATGCCCGCGTCGAGGCACCACTCGATGACCAGCGCGCGCGTGATGCCCGCGAGGCATCCGGAGCTCAGTGGAGGTGTCGTGATCCGCCCATTGGCGACGACGAACACGTTGGAGCCAGTGCCCTCGCACACCTCCCCCACGAGGTTGCCCATGAGCGCCTCCCCGGCACCCAGGGACTTGGCGTGGGCGAGTGCGAGGACGTTCTCGGCGTAGGACGTGGACTTCAGTCCCGCCAGTGGGCTGCGCTCGTTGCGCGGCCACGGGGACAGGGCCAGGGTTGTTGAGGAGGGCCACCTCGACGCGGGTGCCACGGCCACGACCAGCGTCGGGGAGCCGGAGTTCCGATCGGATCCGAGCGGCCCCGTCCCCGAGGTCAGCGTGACCCGCAGCCGTCCGCCGCCGGCCAGTTCCGGGTTGGCAGCACAGACTGCAAGCAGGGCATCCCGCACGTCATCGGGATCGGGCATGACCATGCCCATCCCGGCCGCGGAGCGCGACAGCCGGGCCACATGGCGGTCCATCGCGAAGGGCACGACTCCGACAGAGGCGTCGGTCACCGTCTTGAGCGTCTCGAAGACCCCGTCGCCCACCGTGAATCCGTGGTCCAGCACGGCCACCGCCGCGTGCTCCGCGGGCACGAGACCACCTGCGACCCAGAACTTCACGGCACCTCCTGATCGGCCGCGACCGCCAGCAGCCGCGCGGACTTCAACATCGTCTCGCGCCATTCTGCCCTCGGATCGCTGTCCCATGTGATGCCCGCGCCGGTGCCGAAGGCGAGCATGGATCCGGCGTCGGTCTCCTCGCGCCAGAAGGTCCGGATCGCGACCGCCAGCTCGGCGGTCCCGGCGTCGGCGTCGACCCATCCGAATGCCCCGCAGTACGGTCCCCGGGGTCCGGATTCCTGTGCGCGGATGATGTCCAGCGCGGCGAGCTTCGGGGCCCCGGTCACCGAGCCCGGAGGGAAGGTGGCTGCCAGGATCTGTGGCCACGTGGTTCCGGGGCGCAGGTCTCCTGCCACGGTGGAGACGAGGTGCACGAGGCCGGGGTGTGACTCGACGTCGAGCAGCGCGGGCACGGTGACCGAACCCGTCGCGCACACGCGCCCCAGATCGTTGCGGACGAGATCGACGATCATGATGTTCTCAGCCTCGTCCTTGGACAGCAGATCCGCTGCGCGCACACCCGTGCCCTTGATGGGCCGCGACGTCACGTGCTGCCCGGATCGTCGTAGGTAGAGCTCAGGTGACGCCGAGGCGATGTGGACTGAATGCTCCGGGAGCCGCAACGCCCCGGAGTGCGGCGCCGGGTGCCGGCCGACAAGGAGCGCGTGCAACGCCACGATGTCGGACGCCGGGTCCATCGGCGCGCGCAGGACGCGGCAGATGTTGGCCTGGTAGACCTCGCCCCGGCTGATGTGCCCGCGGACGGCCTCGACGGCGGCGATGTAGGCGTCCTCGTCGAGGGAGGAGGTCCAGGAGTCAAGGTGGGGACCCGCCCAGGTCCCGACCTCATCGGCAGTCGGCGAACGCTGCTCCCACGTGGCGAAGCGGGCCAGCGTGGCGCGGCCCTCGAAGGAGATGGCCACGATCCAGCGACCGGTTTCGTCCAGGGCGGCGGTGTCGTCGGTCACCTCCACGAGGTCGGTGGCGGTCCAAGGGCCCACGACCGCGATCGGGTCCGTGAGGGTCGTGGGCACGCTGTGAGACTAGGAGTCCTGCGGCCCTCCTGTCAGCCCGTGTGGTGGGCGCCTGATTTTGGAGGGGGCTGCCGCGATGGGCTATCCTTCGGGGGTGCCCAACGGGCATTGCGGACGTAGCGCAGCTGGTAGCGCATCACCTTGCCAAGGTGAGGGTCGCGGGTTCGAATCCCGTCGTCCGCTCGCAAGGGGTCCGATCGAGGGCTCACGGTGGCGTGGCCGAGAGGCGAGGCAACGGCCTGCAAAGCCGTGTACACGGGTTCAAATCCCGTCGCCACCTCGTAAGATCCATAGTCTGGGCGATTGGCGCAGGGGCTAGCGCGCTTCCTTGACACGGAAGAGGTCACAGGTTCGATTCCTGTATCGCCCACCAACGAGAACCCCCACCACGTGGGGGTTCTCGCGTTTCTGGAGTCGGCCCGACACCTGTTTGTGCGACCGTCTGAACGCGCGACGCCCGGACAGGCCCAAACCCCCTGCCCTGGCAGTACGGAACCCAGACAACTGCTACTCCTCGTGCACCAAATGCCCGCCTCGCGATCCCGACCGGTTGGACGTCACCGACTGGAGTCCCCGCCCCGGGATGCGCCGTGCGCGCGCCCCGGTGAACAATCGTAGGTGAGCACCCGGTGCGCGCCAGCCGCTTCGCCTGGACACCGCCGAGTTCCGCCAGAGAGGAACATCGAATGGCCCACGACATGGCAGGTGGATTGACCGGATGGGATCTCGAGGGATTCCACAACGGTGGGGACACGGAGTGCTGGCGACGCCTGGGCTCCCATGTGGTCACCGTGACCGACGACGAGCGTGGCGAGGTTCGGGGCACCCGGTTCGCGGTGTGGGCGCCGAACGCGAAGTCGGTCCGGGTGAACGGGGACTTCAACGGCTGGACCGGGGATGCGATGGCCCTGGTCCCCGGGTCCGGCATCTGGGCGCTGTTCGTCGAGGGGGTCGGTGAGGGCACGCTGTACAAGTACAACGTCCTGGGTGCCGACGACGTGTGGCAGGAGAAGGTCGACCCGATGGCCCGGTTCGCTGAACGGGCCCCCTCGAACGCGTCGATCGTGTACGAGAGCAGGTACGTGTGGAGCGATGACGAGTGGATGACCCGGCGCGCCACGCAGGTGCCGCACGAGTCCGCCGCCTCGATCTACGAGGTGCATCTGGGCTCGTGGCGCAAGGGACGGACGTACCTGGACCTGGCCGACGAACTCGTCGAGTACGTGACCCGGATGGGCTTCACCCATGTCGAGTTCATGCCGGTGTCCGAGCACCCGCTCGAGGCTTCATGGGGCTACCAGGTCACCAACTACTTCGCCCCGATGTCGCGCTTGGGTCGCCCGGACGAGCTGCGCTACCTGGTTGACCGGCTGCACCAGGCCGGGATCGGCGTGATCCTGGACTGGGTCCCGGGGCACTTCCCGAAGGACAGTTGGGCATTGGGCCGGTTCGACGGAACGGCGCTGTACGAGCACGCCGATCCGCGCCAGGGCGAGCACAAGGAGTGGGGCACCTACATCTTCAACTACGGGCGCAACGAGGTGAAGTCGTTCCTCGTCTCCAACGCGCTGTACTGGACCAAGGAGTTCCACTTCGACGCGCTGCGCGTCGACGCGGTCGCGTCCATGGTGTACCTCGACTACGGCCGCGAGGACGGCCAGTGGGTCCCCAACGAGCATGGCGGCAACCACAACCTGGATGCCATCGACTTCCTGCGCTACGTCAACCGGCACCTGTACGAGCGGGTGCCCGGGGTGGTCATGATCGCCGAGGAGTCCACTGCCTTCACCGGGGTCACCAAGCCCGTGGATCACGGGGGCCTCGGGTTCGGCTTCAAGTGGAACATGGGCTGGATGAACGACTCCCTGGGCTACCTCTCACTGGAGCCGATCCACCGGCAGTACCACCACCACGAGATGACCTTCGCGATGATCTACCAGTACACGGAGAACTTCATCCTGCCGATCAGCCACGATGAGGTCGTCCACGGCAAGGGCTCCATGATCAACAAGGTCCCCCAGGACCCCTGGCGCCAGTTCGCCACCCTGCGCGCGTTCTACTCCTTCATGTGGGCCTTCCCCGGCAAGCAGCTGGTGTTCATGGGATGCGAGTTCGGGCAGCGGCCGGAGTGGAACGAGGACGACAGCCTGGAATGGTGGGTCGCCGACCTCGAGGGCCATCACGGCCTGCAGCGGATGTTCCAGGACCTCAACGAGCTCTACAGGACGCACCCCGCCCTGTGGAAGCTCGACAGCAGCCCCGAGGGCTTCCGGTGGATGGACAGCGGCGACGCCGGCGGCAACACCTTCGCGTGGCTGCGCTTCGACGGTGCCGGCCAACAGATCGCGGTGGCGGTCAACTTCGCCTCCGAACCGTGGACCCAGCACCGTGTCGGCCTCCCCGAAACCGGAACGTGGAAGGAGATCTTCAACTCCGACGCCGCTGTCTACGACGGCACCGGCGCCCACGGGAACAACGGCGCGATATCGGCTCAGGCCGACCCCTACTACGGCTTCCCGGCCAGCGCCACGATCGTGATCCCACCCCTCGGGGCGGTCTTCTTCCGGTACGAGCCTGAGAGCACCGAACCGCCGAAGCGGGCGAAGCAGAAGAAGCAGGAGAAGCCGGGCAAGCTTGTCGACGCCCCGAAGGCGAAGGAGAAGTCAAAGGGTCACCGCAAGTAGGCAGCCGGTTCCCGACTGGGATGGCGAGGCGCTCGTCCTGATGACGCCGCTATCGCCGCCGGGGCCGTCGCTTCAATCGCGGGGCAGCTCGCGGAGCCGTGCGGCGCAAGGGCCGTCGGTATCGCCCATTCACACCTCGACCGTGTAGTTCAGGGTCATGCGTCCGCCGTCGATGACGACGATCTCGCCGGTCACGTAGCTGGCTGCGTCGCTGGCGAGGAAGGCCACCACGTCGGCAACCTCCGACGGCGCACCGAAGCGCTTCATCGGGGTCCTGCTCATCACGCGCCGCCGGGCCGCCTCATCCACCAGCACCGAGGCGGCCGCCATCTCGGTGGCGATCGTCCCGGGTGCGACTGCGTTGACCCGCACACCCTTGTCGGCCAGGCCGAGGGCGAACACCCGGGTGAGCTGGTTCATGCCGCCCTTGCTGATGTTGTAGCTCGCGATCGTCGGGATGGTGAAGGTTCCGTTGACCGAGCTGAGGTTCACGATGCTCCCCGTGCCGGCGGCCACCATGTGGCGCGCGACCGCCTGGGCCATCAGGAAGGCGCCCCTGAGGTTGACCCGCAGGACCGCATCGAAGTCCTCCTCGGTCACCTCGAGCAGGTCGGCGGCACGAGCGATCCCGGCGTTGTTGACCAGCACGTCGATGCGACCGTACTCGGCGATGACGGCCGCGACCGTCGCGGTGACGTCGCGCCCCTCCCCCACGTCGCAGTGCAGGAAGCGCCCACCCACTTCGGCGGCCACGGCCGCGCCGCGCACGTCGTCGACGTCGGCGACGACGACCTTCGCGCCCTCATGCGCGAAGCGCCGGGCGCAGGCAGCCCCGATCCCCTGCGCCGCCCCGGTGATCAGGCACACTCGCCCCTCGAGGCCGAACCGGATGTCTGGGTTGCCGACAGGGATCTCCACGCGGTGCACAGTAGACCGTTCCGTCAGCCCAGCCTCACCTCCACGCGAGCCGCGCGCGCCTGCCTCAGTCTGCCTCGGGCTTGCGGGCGCGGATGAACGCGGATGCGAAGGCGCCATCGGCGAGGTCCGCCGTGGCCAGTGCCGCCAGGTCCTCGCTGAGGACGGAGCGGGCGTCGTCGGCCGTGTAGACGCGCGTGGGCTCGACACTCGCGTCCACGAAACCAGCCTTCGCGAGCAGGTGCAGGAACTCCTGCTCCTCGAGTGCCCCCGCGAGGCACCCGGCCCAGGCCTCCATCGACTCGCGCACCGCGGCGGGCATGTCGCCGCGCACGACGATGTCGGAGACGGCGAATCGGCCCCCGGGCTTCAGCACCCGGAACGCCTCGCGCAGCACCTGGCCCTTGTCGGCGGCCAGGTTGACCACGCAGTTGGAGATGATGACGTCGACCGTTTCGTCGGGCAGGGGCATGTCCTCGATGGTTCCCTTGAGGAACTCGACGTTCGTGGCGCCGGCCTGCGCCTTGTTGCGGTTGGCCAGCGCCAGCATCTCGTCAGTCATGTCCAGGCCGTAGGCCCTGCCGGTCGGTCCGACCCGTTGCGCCGACAGCAGGACGTCGATCCCGCCACCCGAGCCGAGGTCCAGGACCACGTCCCCCGGGTTCAACTCCGCCAGGGCGGTCGGGTTCCCGCAGCCGAGGGAAGCCAGGACCGCATCGCTGGGCAGGTCGGCCACCTGCTGGGGGTCGTACAGGTCGGCACTGATGGGATCGGCGGACTGCCCGCCACAGCAGTCGTCGCCGCAGCAGGACGTGACGCCGGTGGTCGTGGCTCGCACGGCTGCTGCGGCGTAGTGGTCGCGGACGATCTGGTGGATCTCGTTGGTCTCGGTGGTCATGTGGCCCTCCTGGGTGATTGATCGGGTGTGTGGGGTCGGTCGGATCCGGCTCGTCGTCCGGCGGGTCGCGCCCGCCTCGGAGTCAGCCGCCGCAGCAGGGTCCAGTGGTCCGGGCGGCCGACACCTGCCCCAGCTCGCCGATCGCTGCGCTCGCGTGAGCCAGCCCCTGGGTGCTGATCGAGTAGTGCGCCCAACGCCCGTCGCGCCGGACGGTGACCAGGCCGGCGTCGCGCAGGGCCTTGAGGTGGAACGAGAGCAGGGACTGCGCCATCCCGAGCTCGTCCTGCAGGTCGCAGACGCACAACTCTCCGCCCTGGAGTGCGGTGAGGATCCTCAGTCGACGTTCGTCGGACAGGGCGTGGAACATGCGGGCGTGCGCCCCAAGGTCCGGGGTCGTGGCCGGGGTCATCTCGAGGGTCTTCATGCACATCAATGTAACAGGATCTATTGATGCATGCATTCCCCACGTGAGGGCAGTACTCGATCCGTCACAGATGCGGGGTGGCGGCGCAGGCCAGCGGACGCAGACCGACACTCAGCCCAGATCGCCCGTCCATCGGGCGATGTAGGGGGCCAGGACGTCAGCCAGGGTCGGTGAGCCGATCTCCCGCAGGACGTAGGAAGCCCTGATCAGCGGCTGGTCCACGGTGATGATGCGCCCGAGGTCCATCGGCGTCCCGGACACGACCACGTCCACCGGCGTGGCCCGGATGGTGGCGGCGAGGTCGTCCAGCTGCTGGTCGCCGTAGCCCATCGCCGGCAGGATCGGCCCGGTGTCCGGATACGTCTGGTACGTCGTCGCGATCGACCCCACGGCATAGGGCCGGGGGTCGACGATCTCCGCAGCACCCGCTGCCCGTGCGGCGACCGTTCCGGCGCCGAAGGGCATGCCCCCGTGGGTCAGGGTGGGTCCGTCCTCGACGACCAGGACGCGCTTGCCGGCCAGGGACTCCCCCGACTCCAGAGTCACCGGGGAGTCCGCGAGAATCAGCACGGCGTCGGGCACCATGCGCCCGACCGCCTCGACCACGCGCTCGACGTCTGCTGTGTCGGCGCTGTCGACCTTGTTGACGATGACGACGTCGGCGATCCGCAGCGTTGTCTCCCCGGGGTGGTAGGACGACTCGTGCCCGGGCCTCAGGGGATCGACGACGGTGATCATGACGTCCGGGCGCACGAACGGGAAGTCGTTGTTGCCGCCGTCCCAGACGATGACGTCGGCCTCCTGCTCGGCCGCCCGAAGGATCGCCTCATAGTCCACGCCCGCGTACATGACCATGCCCATCTCGACGGGCGCCTCGTACTCCTCGCGCTCCTCGACGGTGGGGTTGCTGGCGTCGATGTCGGCCAGGGTCCCGAACCGCTGGACGCGCATGGCCTCGAGGTCGCCGTAGGGCATCGGGTGCCGGATGAGGGCCACCCGGAGTCCCGCGTCGAGCAGCAGGCGGCCGACGGCGCGCGTCGTCTGGCTCTTGCCGCAGCCGGTGCGCACGGCCCCGATCCCGACCACAGGCTTGGTGCTGCGCAGCATGGTTGCGGCCGGGCCCGCGAGCCGGAAGTCCGCGCCTGCGGCCATCACGATCGACGCCTTGTGCATCACATCGATGTGGGCCACGTCGGAGTAGGCGAAGACGACCTCGTCGACCTGCTGCTCGGCGATGAGTGGGACCAGCTGCTCCTCGGGGACGATCGGGATGCCGTCCGGGTAGAGCGGACCAGCCAGGGAGGGCGGGTAGGTCCGGTCATCGATCCCAGGGATCTGCGCTGCGGTGAAGGCCACCACCCGATACGTCGGGTCGTCACGGAAGACCGTTGCGAAGACGTGGAAATCCCTGCCACCGGCACCCATGATCACGACGTTGCGCATTCGGCCATTCTTCACCACCGGCTCATCCGGACGTGGCCCGGGCGAGGCCAACAAATTCGACGATCATGACCCCCCCAGGGCTCACACCGCCCCTTTACCCTCCCGCGATCGGCCTCCTACCTCGGTCGGTCACTGTGGATCCACGGTCGAGAACTCGACCAGTCCACAGAGGAAGGACCACAACGATGAACCGCACACTGAAGATCGGCTCCGGGATCGCCATCGGAGCTGCCGCTGTGGCTGTCGCCGGCATCATGGCGACCGCCTCCCCCGTCACGACGAGCCTGACCGCCGCCGATCCGTCGCCGACGGCCACGGCTGACGCCCAGCAGAACGATCGGGAACCGCGCGGCATGGCTGAGACCCCGCTGACCGGCGACAATGCCGCGAAGGCGACGGCTGCTGCCGAGGCCGCCGTGCCCGGTGGCACCGTCATCCGGGTCGAGACCGACTCCGACGGGGGCGCCACATACGAGGCCCACGTGACCAAGTCCGACGGCACCGAGGTCGTCGTCAAGCTCGACAAGGACTTCGGGGTCATGTCCGTGGACGCGTTCGGCGGTGGAGGCCGCCATGGTGGCGGGCCACGGTGGCGGACCCGGCATGGGCGAGACCCCGCTGACCGGCGACAACGCTGACAAGGCGACGGCCGCGGCCAAGGCGAAGGTGCCCGATGGCACGGTGATCCGGGTCGAGACCGACTCCGACGGCACCTATGAGGCCCACGTCCGCAAGTCCGACGGCACCGAGGTCGAGGTCAAGATGGACAAGGACTTCAAGGTCACCTCGGTCGAGGAGTTCCAGGGCCGCGGACCCGGACACGATGATGCCGGCGACGCGGGCGACGACTCCACGACATCGGCCACTCCCTCTGCCTGAGATCGGGCAGACTGAGCCGATGAGCTCGACAGTGCTGGTGGCCGACGACGACCGGGCGATCCGGGAGTCGTTGGCCACCGCGTTGGAGCTGGCCGGGTATGAGGTGACCACCTGCGCTGATGGTGTTCAGGCGCTTGCGGCCACCCGTGCCCGGTCCTTCGATGTGGTGATCCTGGACGTGATGATGCCCGGCGTCGACGGCCTCGGCGTCTGCAGCGTCCTGCGTGCCGAGGGCAATCGCGTGCCGATCCTGATGGTCACGGCCCGGACCGAGACCCCGGATCGGGTGGCCGGGCTCGACGCGGGGGCGGATGACTACGTCGCCAAGCCCTACGACCTCGACGAGCTCCTGGCCCGCATCCGGGCCCTGCTGCGACGGGTCGACACGCAGCTCCCCCCGGCCCCGGTCGCCGATGTGGAGCGCGAGCCTGTGCTCGAGGTCGGGCCCGTCCGCCTCGATCCGGCCGCCCGTCGGGTGTGGTCGCACGGGCAGGAGGTGTCGCTGTCGCGCACCGAGTTCGACCTGCTGGAGCTGCTCATGCGCAACGCGGGGATCGTGGTCGAGCACCACGTCATCTACGACCGCATCTGGGGCTACGACTTCGGCCCCGAGAGCAAGAACCTCGCCGTGTTCATCGGCTACCTGCGGCGCAAGCTCGACGTCCCGGGTGACACCCTGATCCGGTCGGTCCGTGGCGTGGGGTACACCATGCGGGAGGACTGACATGCGCCTGCAGACCCGCCTGGCGATCCTGTTCGGCGCGGTCGTCACCGCTGCCGCGATCCTGATGGGCACGCTGAGCTACGTGGCGATGGCCTCCCGCCTCGAGGCCCAGATAGACCAGTCGCTGCTCGAGGTCTCCACGCCGCTCGCGCGGGAGCTGGCGCGGGGTGAGCTGCCGCGCCAGCTCGTCGAGGATCTTGACGGCCGTGAGGGTCGCGGCGGGCGTGGCGGGACGGAGCTCGTCCTGCCCACCCAGGTGCTCCTGCCGGATGGGACTGTCATCGCCGACCCGCAGGACGTGGCCCTTCCGACCGGGGACCAGGACCTGGCCGTGGCTCGCTCCGCGACGCCGGCGGTCCTGTTCGCGGACGCCACCATCGACACGAGGCCCTACCGGCTGGTCACGCAGACCGCGGGGGGCGCCCAGGGGGCGGTCCAGGTGGGCCGCGACGTCTCGGAGAACGTCCAGGTCCTGACATCCCTGGCCTGGCTGCTGGCGGGGATCGGGCTCCTCGTCGCGGTCCTGGCGGCGCTGGCCGGATGGCTGGTCGCCCGTCGCACCTCGGCCCGTCTCGTGGAGCTCACGGACGCTGCCGAGACGGTCACAGCCACGGGGCGTCTCGACACCGACGTCCCGGTCTCCGGAACCGACGAGGTCGGACGGTTGGCGACGTCGTTCAATGCGATGCTGGTGCGCCTCGGGCAGGCCCGCGACGACCAGCAGCGACTCGTCCAGGACGCCGGTCACGAGCTGCGCACTCCCCTGACCTCCCTGCGCACGAACGTCAGCCTGCTGCGGCAGTTCGAGGCCATGTCCCCTGAGGTCCGTGACCGGGTGATCGCCGACCTGGACGGTGAGACCCGGGAGCTGACGGCGCTCGTCGACGAGGTCGTGACGCTCGCGGTCGCGGTGCCCGCCGACTCCCCCCGTGAGGCAGTGTCCCTGGCCGCGCTGGCACGCTCGGTCGCCGCTCGCGCGCACCGGCGAACGGGCCGTGAAGTGTCCCTGCAGGTCGATGACTCAGTCGTCCTCGGGCAGGGTGCCCTGCTGTCCCGGGCGATGTGGAACCTCGTGGAGAACGCGTGCAAGTTCGCCCCGGGGGGGACACCGATCGACCTCGTCGTGGATCAGGGGTCCGTCCTGGTCCGCGACCGCGGACCCGGCATCGATCCAGCGGACCTCGGGCACGTCTTCGACCGCTTCTACCGATCGACCTCGGCGCGCTCGCTCCCGGGCTCCGGCCTGGGGTTGGCCATCGTGCGCGATGTCGCCGAGTCCCACGGCGGTCGGGCATTCGCCGCCAACCGGCCGGACGGCGGCGTGGAGGTCGGCTTCTGGGTGCCGCTCTGGCCGACGTCCCAGTAGCGCGCCGTGGTGCCGCGCGTCAGAGCCCCAGGCGGCGCAGGGTCACGGCGCCGGGGATCCCGTCGGCCTGGTCGCCGCTGAAGCCCAACGACTCCTGGAACTGCGCCACCGCCTGCCTGGTGCGGGTGCCGAAGTACCCGGTGGGACCGGCCGGGATGGAGTAGCCCAGTGCGATCAGCGCGGTCTGGAGGTCGTAGACCAGTCGAGCGTTCCCGGGGTCCCAGGACCGGGATCCCGTGCGGGGGGCCGTGACGGGGGTGACTGTGGCCGCAGGGGTGCGGGGAGCCGATTGCTTCTCGGGGCGCACGCCTGCCGAGGCTCCGCGACTCCCCGAGGTCCCGCTGGACCCAGTGACGCCGAGGCGGCGCAGCGTCTCGGGACCAGCAATCCCATCGGCCTGCGAGCCGCTCCAGCCCTGGGCCCGCTGGAACGCCGCCACGGCGGCGGTCGTCTGGGCGCCGTACTTGCCGGTCGCGCCGGCGGGGATCGCGTACCCCTGCTTGATGAGCGCCCGCTGGAGTCGCGTCGTCTGCTCCGTGGTCAGCGAGCTGCCCGCCGACGGCTTCTGGAGGAAGGCCGGGGAGGTGCTGCTGCCGAACCAGGAGCGAGTGTCGTTCTCGGCGGCAACGGCCGCGGACTGGCTGTCCTCGCGCAGGTTGACGTGAATATGGGTGGTGTGTGGATCCCCGCGGTGGGCGATCGGCGCCCATCCCGTGGTCCGGCTCCAGATCTGGCCGTCGTGGATCACGTACCAGACCCGCGGGTCACCGACGACCGCTGAGAGGAGTGCGGCAACGTCGATGCCGTCGGAGGTGATGTCGATGGCATGGACGGCGCCGCGCGTGCCCACCGCAGGACCGTTCCCGGCGCCCACCGGGTTGTGGCTGTTGGTGCGCGCTGCGTGCCGGGTGTCGCCGATGACCCCGTCGCTGATGCGGCTGCGTCCCGGCCAACGGGCGTCGACCTCCTTGCGCAGGCTGACCAGCGAGGGGGCGGCGTACCACGGGATGAGCGACAGCGTCCCGAGCATCGTGCCCGACTCCGTCGCGGGCTGCACCGGTGGTGGCTCCGCGCCGGCGGCCACCGTCGGGACCCCCGCAGCGACCAGCAGGGCGCACGCCAGGGACGCCACCGTCCGAGCGGTCACCGCGCGTACGCCGGCCATCAGTCGCCCCTCCCGCGTCGAGCCTGCGCCGGCATCCCCACGAGCCGCCTGCAGGCACCATCCCCGGGCATACCGTGGCAGACACGCCGATCTGATGCAATTGCGGGAGAATTCGGGCTGGTGCCCCTATCATTCGCCACCCTGGATTGTGGGTCAGGGGATGTGCGCCCGGTGTGGGCTCCGACGCCCCCTCGGGCGATCCACAGCGCGCCGCCGGTGGCATCGCCGATACCGTGTCCGCGGGATGCCGAGCGGAGGACATCGATGACCGTCGCGCAATGGATCGCAGCACTCATGCCGGTGCTCTCGGTGGCGATCCTGCTCGTCCTGCTGCGCATGCCGGCCTCCCGTGCCATGCCCATCGCGCTGGTGATCACGATCGTTCTCGCGATGGCCGCGTGGGGTGTTCCCGCGCTGCAGATATCGGCATCGGTGGTCGAGGGGTTGATCATCGCCGGGTCGGTGGTCCTGATCGTCCTGGGCGCCCTTGCCTTCCTTGGGGTGATGCGCGCCAGCGGCTCGCTGGCCCTGATCCGCCTGGACGTGCTCAAGGTCAGTCCCGACAGCCGCATCCAGATGCTGTTCGTCGGCTGGCTGCTGGTGTGCTTCATCGAGGGTGCCGCCGGGTTCGGGACCCCGGCGACCGTGGCTGCCCCCCTGTTGATCGCCCTGGGGTTCCCCGCGATGGCTGCCGTGTGCCTGGCCCTGATGGCTGATGTCTCAGCCGTGACCTTCGGCGCGGTCGGGACGCCGATCATCGTCGGGCTGACCCAGGGGACCGGACGGGAGTGGGCCAACCCGGAGGATGCCCAGGCGATGACCGATGTGGCACTCACGACGGCTGCCATCGACGTGGTGGCGGGGATGACCATCCCGCTGCTGATGCTGTGGTTCCTGACCAACGTCTTCGCCGCGGAGAAGGGGCGCAGGCCCTTCGTCGAGATGATCCCGTTGACCGTGGTGGCGGCGCTGAGCTTCTCGATCCCGGCATACCTGTGGACCCGCTTCCTCGGCGTCGAGTTCGGGGGGATCCTCGGTGCGGCCACCGGGATGGCGATCCTGTTCATCGTGGTCAAGCTGGGCGTCCTCGTGCCGAAGGCGCCGTGGTCTGTCACCGTCGGCTACATCGACCCGGCCGAGCTGGAGGCGATGGTCGAGCAGACCTCGGCAGAGGCCGAGGCCGCGCACCTGTCGACAGCGCGCGTCTGGGCGCCGTACGCGCTGCTGACCGTCCTGCTGCTCATCACCCGGGTGGTCGAGGAGGTGACGGCCACCTTGAACTCGTGGACGCTGAGCTGGGTCGGCATTTTCGGGACCGACATCTCGGCCGGCTTCCAGCCCCTCTACTCCCCCGGTGTGATCTTCCTGATCGTGGCCGCCTTCACCGCGTGGTTGCACCACCTGAACGGCGCCCAGGTGCGCGAGGCCGCCCACAGCACCCAGAAGGCCGTGATCGGGTCCGCCCTGGTCCTGATGGCCGCCGTCCCGATCGTTCGGGTCTTCCTCAACTCCGGGGTGAACTCCACGGGGCTGCAATCCATGCCCCTGGAGCTGGCGGGCGCAGCGGCGCAGAGCATCGGGGAGGGGTGGCCGCTGGCTGCCCCGTGGGTCGGTGCGCTGGGCTCCTTCGTCTCCGGGAGCGCCACCTTCAGCCACCTGATGTTCGGTGCGCTGCAGGAGTCCGTCGCCACGAGCGTGGGCGTCGACCCCGGAGTGGTCCTGGCGCAGCAGGTCGGTGGCGCCAACGCCGGGAACATGGTGTGTGTGACGAACGTGGTGACGGTCGCGGCCGTCGGTGGCCTGTTGGGCGCGGAGGGGTCGATCATCCGGGTGACGGTGATCCCCATGGCGGTGTACACGGCGATCTTCGCGGGCATCGGGATGTTCCTCGCCTGAGCCAGGGCACTCCTTGCGCACGACACATCGGGGGTTGCCCAGGTGGGATGCTGGGGGCCATGCGCGCCTGGCTGCTGGACCACCCCGGTCCCCCTGGTTCGTTGCGGCGCGCAGACATCCCCAGCCCCTGGCAGTCCCCCGCCTCACAGCGCCGAGAGGTCGAGGTCCTGGTCCAGGTGGAGGCGGTCGGACTGAACCCGGTGGACTTCAAGAGCGCCGCCACGGGCAACGCCGCCTGGCACTACCCGCACGTCCTGGGCCTGGATGTCGCGGGTCGGGTGGTGGCTGTGCATGCCGAGCCGGTGGCACGTCGGGAGATCGGGTGGATGCTCCCCTCGCCGGGGACTCGCGTCGTCTTCCACCAGGACCTGCGTGAGCCGGGTGGGTTCGCCGAGTACGTCGCCGTGCCACCGGAGGCGCTGGCAGTGATCCCCGCGGAGCTGGACCCCATCGCCGCGGCCAGCCTGCCGACACCCGGGCTGACGGCCCTGGATGCCGTCGAGCGGCGACTGCGCCAGATCTCCGGGCACACGGTGCTCATCCACGGGGCATCCGGGGGTGTCGGGTCGTTCGCGGTGCAGCTGGCCAAGCTCTTCGGCGCCAAGGTGATCGCCGCGGCGCGCCCGGAGAATGAGGAGACCGTCAGGGCGCTGGGCGCCCTGTACGTCGTGGACTACCGCGCGCCGGACTTCGTCGAGCAGGTTCGGCGCATCGCGCCCGGCGGCGTTGACGCGATCATCGACACCGTGTCGGCCCGCTCGGCGACCGAAGGGTTGCCGTTGCTGCGCCATGCAGGTCACCTGGTCAGCATCGCGGGGCGGCCCGACCTGACCACGATCTCCGAGTTCGGGTTGGCGCCCACCGTGTCGGAGGTCGCCCTCGGGGCCGCTTACACGCACGGTGGCTTCGAGGGGCGGCGATGGCTGACGTGGGGGCTCGAGCGGCTCATGCGGCTGATCATCGAGGGTCATCTGCATCCCCCCGACATCGAGGTGATCAGCTTCGACGAGATCCCTCGGGGTCTTCAGCGGCTCGCCGATCGCACGGTCGATGGCAAGCTGGTCGCGAACCTGCGCTGGGGGTGACCGAGCAGGCCGAAGGGCCAGCGGATCCGGTGCTGACCTACCGGCGGCCGTTGGTGCAGATCTGCCCGGGCGGGCAGTACTGCGGGAAGGCCACCTGCGGCAGGTAGGCCATCAGGACGATGATGACCAGCGAGGCGATGGAGCCGATCCACGCCCCGCGGTACAGGTTCGTGCTGCGCGCGCGGATCCGGTCGGCGTTGCGGCGCAGGGCCCAGGCGATGACCGCCATGCCGAGGGCCAGCCCGATACCGAACCCGACCTTCGCCCCCACGGAGTCGGCGACCGAGCGACCGGCTGCCAGACCCGTGGCGCCGAAGACCCCGAGGATGACCGTGGCGGCGATGAGGCTGACACCGCTGAAGACGGAGGTCATCAGGGTGTCCGTGGCCATCTGTTCGGGGTCCGGCTGCGGCTCCGGCTCCGGGGCGTGCTCCACGCGACCGGTGGTCGGCTTGGCCATGGCACCTCCTGTTGAGCGACGGCCAAGGTTCTCACACTCGCGCAGCGCACGGAGGGTGCGACGCCGGCGGTCCGCCACTCGCCACACGCAGTTCGCCCGCCGTCTGCTGGCATGATGGCAGTCCACATCCACAAGGCCACCCCGCAGACCGTCCCTGGAGGCGCACCGTGAACAACGATGACATCGCAACAGTCCTGCACTCCATCGACATGTTCGCCGGTCTGAGCCCGAAGGTCCTCGCCCGACTGGCTGAGGCCGGACGGGTGGTGGAGACGCCCGCCGGTGCGCCGATCGTCCGTGCCGGTGAGCCGGTCACGGGATTCCGGGCATTCTCGCCTGAGGGTGTCGAGATGCACGTGATCCTCACCGGGACGGCCACCGTGCGCGTGAACGGCCAACCGGTGCGCACCCTCGTCGCCGACGACTACTTCGGGGAGCTGTCGCTGATCGACGGCCAGCCGCGGTCGGCCGACGTGGTCGCCGGTGAGTCCGGGCTGACGACCTGGGCCCTGCCCAAGTGGGATTTCGAGAGCGTGGTGAAGGAGCATCCGGAGGTCCTGCTGCCGATCCTGCGCGTGGTGGTCGCCCGCCTTCGGCGTGCCGAGGCCGCCGCGCACTGATGCGCGCGCTTCACAGCCGTACCAGTCTGCGCTTCCTCACCGTGTAGCCGGCGGGAAGGGTGCCGTCCTTGAGCATGCGGATCGGGCAACGCCGACAGCGGGGCTTGTTCGAGCAGCACTTCTTCTTCGGCCTGGCCACGGCACGATCCTACGTCATCCGGTTAGGGTCGCCTAACTGAGGATCGAGCTCAGTCTGCCCACACCTGGGCCGTGCGCCCGACGTCGGACAGGATGTCCTTGAGCGTGTCGAAGTCCTCGTGGCGCAGGCGCATCCAGGCGTTGGCGTGGAACCCGGCCTCCACCGGCTGCGTCGGGGTCCCCGGCGAGGGGAAGTGCGAGGCGGTGACCAGGTGGCCGTACCTGGCGTGGACCTCGTCGAGCCCTGAGTACCCGCTGATCACGCCATCATCGGTTGGGCCGCAGGGCGACCAGGCCGCAGGAGTACCGGTAGGAGGGGGCGTGCTTGGGCTGGCCGTACATCAGGGCATGGGCCCACTCGTAGTGCAGGTCCATCTCGTTGGCCTCGTTGTACATGTCCCACTGGCCCACCCCGGGCGGCCGGGCGCCGATCTCGGAGAACTTCAGCCCCTTGGGCCCGAAGAACCACTCCATGTGGGTCGCCGAGGTGTCCAGGCCGAGGACCGAGATGACCCGGCGGCCCATCTCCCGGACCTCCTCGTACTCGGCCTCCATCACGCGGTTGGTTGCGATGATCTGCGGGGAGATCCACCGCGTGCGCATCGCCTCGAGCACGTTCGGGAAGTAGTGCGAGGCGAACTCATGGCTGACGTGGCCGTTGATCGTGATCGTGTCCAGGAAGCCCTCGTGGCCCTCGACGAACTCCTCCAGGGCGACCGACGTCCCCGCATCGACTCCGGATACGGCGCACGCGGCCGCCAGCTGCTCGTCGGAGTCGATCCGGTAGGTACCTGCGGCGCCCGCCGCGTCGCGGGGCTTGAGGATCAGCGGGTAGCCCACCGACCTCGCGAAGTCCAGTGCCTCGGCCGTGGTCTCCACGGCGGTCGAGGCCGCCGTCGGGATGCCGGCCTCGCGCAGCACCTGCTTCATCGTCGGCTTGTCCCGGCACAGGTACGCCGCCCGGGCTGAGGTGCCCGGGATCCCACAGCGCTCGCGGACCCGGGCCACCGGCATCACGTGCGACTCGATGGAGCATTCCAGGCGATCCACCCATGTGTGCCGCTGCGCCTGGCGCACAGCCCACTCCAGGGCTGCCTCATCCGTGACCGAGTCGACGCGGTAGTGCCAGTCGATCCACGACTTCAACTCGTCGTCGTAGTGGTCATAGTCGTACTCGCTGATGACCATGACGTAGGCGCCGACCGCTCGCAGTGCCCTGACGAACCGGCGTTGGGTGTCCGGGAAGCGCGGTTCGACGAAGACGATGTTCACATCACGAAGGATGCCCCCTCGTGGCGCGCCCGTCGCGCCGATCAGGAATCGTCCGGGCTGGACCCGAGCTCCCGCCCGGACGGGGTTGGCCCGCCGTCCGGGTCCCCGCCGGGTGCGTCGTCCGGATGGACGAACCAGCCCCGGCGGATCGCCAGGGCGCCGTTGAACGCCGCACCGAGCATCAGCGCCAGGACAGTCACGTAGACCCAGTACATGATCGCCACCGGTGCGGCGATCGCCCCGTACACGGATCCGGCCCGGAAGATCCACGCGAAGTACCAGCGAAGGAGCCACGAGAACACCACCCAGAGGCCCATCGCGATCAGGGCCCCGGGGATGTCGGCCCGCCAGGCCGTGCGATGCGGGACCGCCCAGTGGTAGAGGGACGCCACCAGGAGCAGCACGACCAGGACCTGGGCGATGATCAGGAAGGCCGACGTGGCCGCGCCCTGCACCCCCGGGACCGCACGGGCCAGGAACGTGGGCCCGGCCAGGATCAGCGGGATGGCCACGATCAGGACGGACAGCCCAGCGACGTAGACCCCCAGCGACAGCAACTTGCTGTGGAAGAACGACCGCAACCCCTCACGCTGGTAGACGATGGTCATGGCGTTGACCAGCGCATCCACGACCCGGGAGCCGGCCCAGATCGCGATCAGCACGCCGAGGATCCCCAGCGTGGTCTGCCCACGACCGAAGACGCTGTCCAGGAGCGGCACGAGCAGGTCGTCGATGGCCTCAGGGGTCAGGACGTCATCGGCGAGGTCCAGCACGCGGGTGCGCAACTGCTCGACGGCGTCGATCCCGAGCACCCCCTGGAAGCGTGAGATCCCGGCGACGAGTCCCAGGATCAGCCACGGGAGCGCGAAGACCGCCCAGAACGAGGCTTCAGCAGCGAGACCCGTCGTGCGGGTCTGGTAGGCCACGACGAGGGCGTCGCCGAGTGCGCTGCCCGAGAACCGCCGCCCGGCAGCCTGCATCCAGCCCGCCACGCACCCACCTCCCGCCCAGTGTCCACAGGCGAATCTAGTGCGCCCAGCGCCCGCCCGGCGCGTGCCGTCGGCCGGCGGTGCCCAACACGGGACGGGGACGATGGCAGCATGCCCGCCGGCATGGGCTCCCGGGCCTCACCGAGGTCCAGCGCGGGAAGCGCCCCGGGCTGAGCCGGAGGGCCGTCGCGAAGTAGGTTGGGGTCGTGACCCACGAGTGCGACATCCTGATCATCGGCGCGGGCCCGGCAGGGCTCTATGCGGCCTACTACGCGGGGTTCCGCGGATGGTCTGTGGTGGTGATGGACGCCCTGCCCGAGGCCGGCGGGCAGATCACCGCGATGTACCCGGAGAAGGACATCTTCGACGTCGCGGGCTACACGGCGGTCAAGGGGCGGGTGCTGGTGGAGAACCTCGTGGCCTCCGCAGCGCCGTTCTCCCCCACCTACGTGCTGGGCGAGCAGGCCGTGGATCTCGATGCCCCCGAGGACGGCCCGGTGACGGTCACAGGGTCCGCGGGCACCGTCATCTCGGCCAAGGCCGTCATCGTCACCGGCGGCATCGGCTCGTTCACCCCACGCGCACTGCCCGCCGATGACGGCTGGGAGGGTCGTGGGCTCGTCTACTTCGTGCCCCAGCTGGCCGACCACGCAGACAAGGACATCGTGATCGTCGGCGGCGGCGACTCGGCCTTCGACTGGGCCTACGCGTTGCAGCCCATCGCCCGCAGCGTGAGCCTGGTGCACCGCCGGGAGCAGTTCCGCGCCCACGGTTCGATGATCGACACCGTGCGCGACATGGGCGTGACGCTCTTCACCTCGTGCGAGGTCAGCGCGATCCGCGGCGAGGAGCGCATCGCCGAGGTCGAGGTGACGCACAAGGTGACCGGGGAGGTCACGCTGCTGCCGGCGCAGACGGTGGTCGCCGCACTGGGGTTCGTGGCCAACATCGGACCGATCGCCACGTGGGGCGTTGAGCTGCTCAAGCGCCACATCGTCGTCGACACCGCGATGCGCACGAACCTGCCGCACGTGTTCGCTGCCGGGGACATCGTCACCTATCCCGGCAAGGTGCCCCTGATCTCAGTCGGCTTCGGTGAGGCGGCGCTGGCGGTCAACAACGCCGCACCCATCGTCGACCCCGGCATGGGGATCTTCCCCGGGCACTCCTCAGGAGGCTCCTCGGAATGAGCGGGGATGATCCGGTCTCGCCACGGTCGCACGAGGTGGGCGGCTCGCATTTCCCCGCCGAGGTGTTCTCCGACGTCATGGCGGCCAACGCCGAGTACGCCGCGTCCTTCCATGGCCTGGGGCTGGGAGGACGGGCGGCCAAGGGCCTGGCCGTGATCACCTGCATGGACTCGCGCATAGATCCGCTGCGCATCGTCGGCATGAACCCCGGTGACGTGAAGATCCTGCGCAACGCCGGCGCCCGGGTCACCGACGACGTCCTGCGCACCCTCGTGCTGGCCACCTACCTGCTGGATGTCACCCGCGTCCTCGTGCTGCCCCACACCCGCTGCAAGATGGTCGGCACGGCCGAGGAGGAGATCCACGCCCTGATCGCCGAGAAGTACGGGGTGGACACGTACAGCATGGAGTTCCGCACCGTCGAGGATGAGGTCGCCGCACTGCGCCGCGACCTGCAGCGCATCCGCAGCTTCCCGCTGCTCCCCCGCGACCTCGTGGTCGGCGGCGCCGTGTACGACGTGGACACCGGCGCCCTGCTGCCGATCGACGGCTGACTCAGGCGTCGATGCGCTCGCGGTCCAGGCCCGCCGAACCGGCGACGATGAACTCCTTGCGCGGTGCGACGTCGGAGCCCATCAGCAGGTCGAACACGCCGGCAGCGTCGTGGGCGTCCTCGACGCGAACCCGGCGCAGCGTGCGCTTCCCGGGCTCCATGGTGGTCTCGCGCAGCTGGCTGGCGTCCATCTCGCCGAGGCCCTTGTAGCGCTGCGGGTCCTTCCAGCGGCGTCCGGCCTTCGTGAGCTCGGCAAGCGTGGCCTTCAACTCGGTGTCCGAGTGCGTGTAGCGCACCTCGGCCTTCTTCCCACCGGAGGCCAGCACCTCCACGCGGTGCAGCGGCGGGACCGCGGAGTACACGCGCCCCTCGGCCAGCATCTGCGGCATGTAGCGGTGGAACAGCGTGAGCAGCAGGCAGCGGATGTGGGCGCCGTCGACGTCGGCGTCGGCCATCAGGATGACCTTGCTGTAGCGAAGCGCCTCGATGTCGAACGTGCGCCCCGAGCCAGCACCGAGCACCTGGATGATCGCGGCGCACTCGGCGTTCTTGAGCATGTCGGCCAGGGAGGCCTTGTGCACGTTGAGGATCTTGCCGCGGATGGGCAGCAGGGCCTGGAACTCGGAGTCCCGCGCGAGCTTGGCGGTGCCCAGCGCGGAGTTGCCCTCGACGATGAACAGCTCGGTGCGCTCGAGGTCCTCGCTGCGGCAGTCCACCAGCTTGGCGGGCATCGACGAGGACTCCAGGGCGTTCTTGCGTCGCTGCACGTCGCGGTGGGTGCGGGCCGCGACCCGGGCGCGCATCGCGTTGGCAACCTTCTCCGCAACGGCCTTGACCACGAGCTTGTCCCCACGCGGCGGGTTGGTCAGCCAGGCGTTCAACTCCTTGCTGACGACCCCGGCGACGATCCGGGACGCGGCGGGCGTGCCGAGGATCTCCTTGGTCTGGCCCTCGAACTGGGGCTCGGCGAGACGGACGGTGATCACGGCCGTGGCGCCCTCGAGGGCGTCCTCCTTGGTGATCGCGCCCTCACTGGCCCGCAGGATCTTCGCCGAGGTGACGTAGTCGTTGAGCGTCTTGACCAGGGCTCGCTCGAAGCCGGCGACGTGCGTCCCGCCCTTGGGCGTGGCCACGATGTTGACGAACGAGCGCACCTCGGTGTCGTAGTGGTTGCCCCATCGCAGCGCGACGTCGACCACGAGCTCGCGCTCGACCTCGGTGGGCACCATGTGCCCGCGCTTGTCCAGGACCGGCACCGTCTCAGTGAAGTTCCCGGACCCCGCCAGGCGAAGGACGGGTGACACGGCCTCGCCGGTCGACAGGTGCTCGGCGAACTCGGCGATCCCTCCCCGATGCGCGAAGGAGCGCTCCTGCGGCGCGTCGGGGTCGCGCTCGTCGCGCACGACGATGGTGAGGCCCGGGACGAGGAAGGTCGTCTGCTGGGCGCGGGCGTATACGAGGTCGAGGTCGATCTGGGCGTCGGCGGTGAAGATCTGCGGGTCCGGCCAGAACCGCACCCGGGTGCCGGTCTTGGAGCGCGGGCAGGAGCCGGCCTGCCGGAGCCCGGACTTCTTCGTGAACTCCGCATCGGGACCCTCGCCGTCGAAGAGCCCGGGAACTCCGCGGCGGAACGAGATCAGGTGGATGCGTGCGTCCCGGTCGACCTCCACGTCCAGGCGTGAGCTCAGGGCGTTGACCACGCTGGCACCGACCCCGTGCAGGCCACCGGAGGCCGTGTACGAGCCACCGCCGAACTTTCCGCCTGCGTGCAGCTTGGTCATCACGACCTCGACCCCGGTGAGCCGGGTGCGCGGCTCGACGTCCACGGGGATGCCGCGGCCGTCGTCGTGGACCTCGACCGACCCGTCGGCGCGCAGGATCATGTCGATCCGGGTGCACCACCCGCCCAGGGCCTCGTCGACCGAGTTGTCCAGGATCTCCCACAGGCAGTGCATGAGCCCGCGGGAGTCCGTCGACCCGATGTACATGCCGGGGCGCTTGCGCACCGCTTCCAGGCCCTCGAGCACCGAGAGGTTCTTCGCGGAGTACCCGGCTGCGGGCTTCTCGGTGCGCCGTGCGCGCCGCGTCGGCTCAAGGGGTTCTGCAGTCACCGGGCAAGGGTACCGGGGCCGACCGACAGGGACTGCTCACCACGCGCCCTTCATCTTCCGTGGCGGACCCCCGGTTGGATGCAGGTTGCGCGTGTGGCGAACGTGCCAGCGAATGTCAGTCCGGGATGCCACACTTGTGAACACAAGGACGTAGGAGGGGACATGGTTGGCACTCTTGAGGTGGAGGTGGCGCTGAGCGCCGCCGACCGGTGTGACCGGTGCGGGGCCCAGGCCATCGCCCGCGCGACCCTGTCCTCGGGTGCGCACCTGCTCTTCTGCGGTCATCACCTGAGGGCCCACGAGGCCAGCCTCCGAGAGGTCTCAGCCCGGATCGCGAAGTCCTCCGGTGCGGTCCACCACCCCGGCAGCGGTGAGCTGAGCTCCGCTGAGTGAACGCGGTGCTGATCGACCTCCTGGTCGTCGCCGCGCTGGTCGTGGCTGCCGCAGGGATCATCGTCCCGGTCCTCCCCGGCACGTTCCTGGCACTGGGCGCCTTCCTCGCCTGGGCAGTGGTCACGGGCGGGCCGGTCGCCTGGGCGACCTTCGCGGTGACCGCCCTGATCATCGCCGCGGGTCAGGTGCTGAAGTACCTGCTCCCGCACAAGTCGCTGACGGCGGCTGGAGTCCCGGCGCGGTCCATCCTGGTGGGTGGTCTGGCCGCGATCATCGGATTCTTCGTCATCCCCGTCGTGGGACTGATCGTGGGATTCATCGGCGGCCTCTACGTCGCGGAGCACGTACGGCTGCGGGACTGGACCTTGGCCAAGGAGTCGACCTGGGCGGCCATGAAGGCCACGGGGTTCTCGATCCTCATCGAGCTGGGTGCCCTGATGGTCGCCGCCGCCGCATGGGCAGCGGCCCTGGTTCTGCTGTCCCAGCAGTGACGGGAGGTAGGCTCCCGGCATGGCCACGCCCGCCGACCAGCACGACACGCTCGTCCTGACGCACGACACCGTTGCCCTGGCGCGTCCCGCGGCCCCCGTGCAGGCCCCCGTCGTCGGCGCTTCGCCCCCACCTGCCGCCTCGGGATGGCAGCAGGTGGGGGCCGCTGAACCACGGGCCACCTGGGAATCCGCTGGCTGGGGTCGGACCCCGGCGCACCCCGCGTCCGCGTGGAGCCAGATCCCCCCGTTCATGCCTCCTGCGGCGCCGCCGGTGCTGGTGATGCGCAACAACGCGGCGGTGATCGGGGCCACCCTCGGCTCGGTGTCGCTGTTCCTGTCCCTGCTTCCGCTGATCGGGATCGTTGCCTGGGTGCTGGCGCCCATCGGCCTGCTCAGCAGCGGGATCGGCCTGCTGGTGGGCGCCTCCCGAAAGGTTGGGCGCGTCGGTGCCCTGTGGGGGCTGCTCACATCGGGCGTCGCCCTCCTCGTGTGCATGGCCTGGTTGGCACTGCTCCTGGCCCTCTGAGGTCGGGTCGGACCACCTCGGTCTGGGCGGATCGGGTGACGCGCCGGGCACACGTTGGGATCGAGCGCCGCACGGGGCTAGGCTGTGCACAGCGGGGGTTGTTGGTCGTTGGAGGGGCAGTGTCAGTAGGCAGGCGGTTCGTCACGATCGGGGTCTGCGCCGCCCTGTTCACGGGAGCGTTCGCCCTGCCGGTGTCGGCCGACCAGGCCCTGCGTTCCGGTGACCCCGACATCATCGCCCTGCAGCAGACGCCCGAGGATGTCCTGCGCGCCTCCGTCAAGTCCGCGCGCGTCCAGTACACGACGGAGATCACGGCTGCGCGGCTGCAGCGCGACACAGGTCTGGTTGCGCCGAGGGCAGAGCGCGCGGCGGCCCTGAAGCTGGCCAAGACAAAGGCGGAGCGGCGCCTGGCCCGACGGGCGTATGACCGCAGCGCTGAGCCCGTGCTGCGGGAGTACCGCACCGTGAAGCAGGCGTTGCAGGCCAAGCGCAACGCGGTGATCGACGAAGCCCTTGCTGTGTACCTGGAGCAGACCGGCAAGCCGGCGATCGCCGTGGCCCTGAAGGCCTACCGGGATGCGACCACGATCGCCGGGGACACCCTGGAGCTGGCCCTGAAGTCCGGCCGCGACACCTTGAAGACCGACACCGCCGACGAACGCGCGCAGCTGGTGGCTGACCTCGAGGACACCACGACCGAGGCGGCAGCGCCTCGACGCGTGGCTGGACTTCCAGGCCGCGTCCGCCAAGGATCGCCACGCCTACGAGCGCTCGATCGCCAGTGCCCGGGCCACGTACGCCTCGGCGATGTCCGAGGCTCGTCGCGAGTTCAAGCTGGCCACCGACCTGTCGATCAAGAAGCTGCTCAAGCTCCCGTTCAGGATCTGAGCCCGGCCACGAACTTCGCGATCCGCCGGTCGGAGACCGGCATCGTGGTGCGGATGTGCTGGGCGAACAGGCTGACCCGGTACTCGTCGATCATCCGTCGGGCGGCGCGCGCCGTGTCCCCACTGGCCATCGGATCCGCAACGGGCCACTGCGGAACGTGCTGAGCCATCAGCCGCTCCCCCGCGCGGGCCGCTTCCAGACGGCGCGAGTCGGCCGCGGGATCGTCTGCCAGCTTCGACGTGCGCCAGGCGAGGGCCTGCAGGTAGCGGCGCAGATCCGGCAGGTGATCGGCACCGATCCGCGAGACCGGGCGGGGTCCGACGAGGCGCTCCAGCTCGGCACGGACGTCAGCCACCGAGTCCGCGATCACGGGCGACGTGAGGGTATCGACGCCGCGCTGCACGTCCCAGGCCAGGCCCAGGGCCGTGACCACAGCGGCGAGGGCACCCGCGTAGTGCCGGGGCAGTTCGAGGGTGATCCTCGACACGGTGGCCGCGAAGGTCTGCGCATCGCGAACCGGCGGCCCCGCGAGCAGGGCGTCGATGCATGCATCGGCGCAGTCGTCGAGCAGGGCCTGCGCACCCCCGTGCGGATAGCGACCCACGATCAGGCGCCCGGTCATGTCCAGCGAGGCGTGTCCTCGCGGAGCAGGGTTCGGGACAGCCAGGGCTACCAGCCTGCGGACCCCGCGCAGATGAGCTCGCTGCGCCTCACCGACGTCTGCCAGCACTGCGAGGTCGACCGATGTGCCGCGGTCGACCAGCGCCGGGTATCCGGTGACGGGTATGCCGGAGACGAGCCGCTCGACGGTCTCGGGGATGGTCCCGAAGGTCCATGTGGTGGCCCCGGAGACGGTCACGTCGTCGGCGGCACGGGCGAGCATTGCCGCGCGGTCCGGTGCGTGGTGGCGCTGCAGCGCGCCAAGGTCACGTCCCTCGCCCAGGACGTTCCCGGACTCGTCGACGACCCGGTAGCGCGGCAGCAGGTGCATCGGCACCCGGGTGAGGTCCCAGTCGTCGGTGCGCACCCGGACCCCGGTGAGACGGGTGACCGCGGCGGCGACGGCCTCCAGGATCGGTTTCTCGCCGAGCTCCGGCGCGTCGAGGACCGCCGGCACCAGGTTGGGTGCCGGGCCCACCTGGCGGCGGATCGTCTTGGCTGGGCTGCGCAGCAGCGCCGTGACGAGGTCCCCGCGCAGGCCGGGGGCGGCCCCGGGGACCTCGGCGGGATCGAGGTCGGGCAGCACGGCCAGCGGTACGTCCACCGTGACTCCGTCTGCGGCGTCCCCAGGCTCGAATGCGTACGACAGGTTCAGTGTCACCTCGGGGCCGGCGCTCCAGCGCAGCGGGAAGTCGCCCTCGTCGGGGAGATCCTCGCCGGCCACGTGCAGGTCGGCCGGCGTCAGCGTCAGCAGCTCCGGGGTCTGGCGGGAGGCCTTCTTCCACCAGGAGTCGAAGTGCCGCACGGAGGTGATGTCCGCGGGGATGCGCGCGTCGTAGAACGCGAACAGGCCCTCGTCATCGATGACCAGACCACGGCGTCGGCTGCGCTCCTCGACCTCCTCGGCGGTCTTGAGCGCTGCGGCGTTCGCGTGCCAGAAGCGGTGCCGCGTGGTCCACTCCCCCTCGACCAGGGCACCGCGGATGAACAGCTCGCGGCACAGCGGTGGGTCGATCCGCCCGTAGTCGACGGTCCGACCGGTGACGATGGGGATCCCGTACAGCGTGACGCGCTCGATTGCGACAGTTGCACCGCGCTTGGCCGACCAGTGCGGCTCGGAGTAGTTGCGGGAGACCAGGTGCGCGGCCGCCTCCTCGATCCAGTCGGGCTTGACGGCGGCGTTGCGTCGGGCGAAGAGCCGCGAGGTCTCGACGAGCTCGGAGGACATGACCCAGTCGGGGCTCTGCCGGGCCAGGGCCGAGCCCGGGAAGATCACGAACCGCGCCCCGCGTGCGCCCAGGTAGTCCCGGCGCTGCGGGTCCCACATCCCCACCTGGGAGAGCATGCCGCTGAGCAGCGCCCGGTGGATGCCGTCGTGGTCGTCGCGCCCGCTGCTCCAGGCGATGCCCAGGCCGGAGAGGACCTCGCGGATCTGGCTCACCAGGTCCTGCCACTCGCGGATCCGCAGGTAGTTCAGGTACTGGTCCCGGCAGGCGCGGCGCAACCCGCTGGCCGACGTGCTGCTGCGCAGGGTGCGGATGTGGTCCCAGAGGTTGAGCAGGGTGGAGAAGTCCGAGCGCTTGTCCACGAAGCGCGCATGTGCTGCGTCGGCCTTGCCCCGTTCGGCCTCCGGTCGCTCGCGGGGGTCCTGGATGGTCAGCCCGGCGACGATCACCACGACCTCCCGGACGCAGCCTGCCTCGGCGGCGGCGAGCACCATCCGGCCCAGGCGCGGGTCCAGCGGGAGGCGGGCGAGCTGCTTGCCCAGCGGTGTCAGGCGCGGAGGCCCGTCGCCCTCCTTCAAGGCGCCCAACTCGTGGAGGAGTGCGACCCCGTCGCGGATCTGGCGGGTGTCCGGCGGGTCGAGGAACGGGAACCGCTCGATCTCCCCGAGGCGCAGGGCGGCCATCTGCAGGATGACGGAGGCCAGGTTGGTGCGCAGGATCTCCGGGTCGGTGAAGGCCGGACGCTCCACGAACTCCTGCTCGTCGTACAGGCGGATCGCGATTCCGTCGCGCACCCGCCCGCAACGCCCGGCCCGCTGGTTGGCCGACGCCTGCGAGATCGGCTCGATCGGCAGGCGCTGGACCTTCAGGCGCTTGCTGTAGCGGGAGATCCGGGCCGTCCCGGGGTCCACGACGTAGCGGATCCCGGGCACCGTGATCGACGTCTCGGCGACGTTGGTGGCCAGGACCACGCGGCGCCCGCCGCCGGGCGCGAACACCCGGTGCTGCTCGGCGGAGCTCAGCCGGGCGTAGAGCGGCAGGACGGTGGTCGACCGCGTCGAGCATCGGCCGCAGGGCGTCGGCCACGTCGTGGATCTCGCGCTGCCCGGACAGGAACACCAGCACGTCGCCGTCTCCGGACGTCAGGCATTCCAGGACCGCGTCGCAGACGGCGTCCACGTCATCGCTGGCCACGTCCTCGACCGGTCGGTAGCGGACCTCCACCGGGTAGGTGCGGCCGCTGACCTCGATGATCGGGGCGCCGCCGAAGTGCGCGGAGAAGCGCTCGACGTCGATGGTGGCACTGGTCACGATGACCCTCAGGTCGGGCCTGCGCGGCAGTAGGCGCACCAGGTAGCCGAGCAGGAAGTCGATGTTCAGGCTGCGCTCGTGCGCCTCGTCGATGATGATCGTGTCGTAGCGGCGCAGGTCCCGGTCGCGCTGCAGCTCGGCGAGCAGGATGCCGTCGGTCATCACCTTGACCTTGGTGCCCTTGTTGGTGCGGTCGGTGAAGCGGACGGCGAACCCCACCTCGGCGCCGAGCTCGACGCCGCACTCCTCGGCGATGCGGGCGGCAAGCGTCCGGGCCGCGATGCGGCGGGGCTGGGTGTGGCCGATCATGCCGTTGCGGCCCCGGCCCGCCGCCAGGGCGATCTTGGGCAACTGGGTGGTCTTGCCCGAGCCGGTCTCGCCGGCGACCACGACCACCTGGTGGTCGCGCAGGGCGCGCGTGATCTGCTCGACGTGGGCAGCGATCGGGAGCTGCTCCGGGACGGCGAGGTGCATGGTGTGCCTAGGTTCCCACAACGTGCCGATCACCGCCCCGGCTCCATCACGTTCGCCATCGGCTGCGCGGTGTTGCCCGGACAGTCCACGGCGCCCCGTTGTTCGCCGGCCACTGCGTGCCTGGTCGGTGATCCCGGATCCGGTTCGGGCAGTGGCGCGAACGGGTCGGCGGGATGGATCGTCCACATCAGGAGGTCCACCTGCCGATGATGTGTCCAACAGACGAGGACCAGATTCTCCGGATCCGTGCACCCACCCGCCGACCACTCGGTGACGTGATGGACCTGGCACGCCTCGGCGGCCACGCCGCACCCGGGGATGATGCATCCCTTGTCGCGGGCCGCCAGGACCCGCCGCTGGGCCGCGGTGGCGGTGCGTTCGGTCCGCCCGACGGCCATCGGGACCCGCGAGTCGAGCATCGCCGACGCAAGGGCGGCGATCCGCGCGGCCATGCCGGGGGCCGTTCCGGGGGCGGTTCCGCCGGCAGGTCCCGTCCGGCGGCTGCCAGGAGCGGCTCCGCCTCGGCGAGGAGATCCTCAACCGTGTCCGGACATGTCCGCTCCGCGTGCCCGTGCGGTGGTGTCGAACAGCACGGGCGTGATGGCCGCATCGCACGCCGTGAACCGCGCCTCTGCCTCTGTGAGCAGGTGGCCACGGCTCGTGCTCCAGATCGGGTCCCCGCAGCTGGTGTGGTCCAGGGTGACGGTCAGCGCCACCGGGAGCCCGCCTCGCGTCGGGAGGGCGCCTGCAGCATGGGCCGCGTTGACCAGCTCGACCAGTGCGTCGGCTCCGCGCGCTGACGCCGGCACGTGCTCGGCTGTCGAACGCAGCTTCTCGGCGAACGCGTCGATCGCGGCCATCACGAGCTCGCCCTCGAGGCGAGGCAGCTCGCCCGAGAGGATCACCGAATCCGAGGTGATCGCGAAGGACAGCCCACGCGTCGCGTAGGCGTCGGCCTCGCTCGGCTCCGGGTCCTCGGCTCGAGGGTGGAGCAGCCTGTCCGCGGCACGGACGAACCGGGTGATGGCCGTAGGCGACCAACGCCCCCAGCGAGAGCCGAGCTCGGCGATCACCGCGGCAAGCTCGTCAGGCTCGAACAGGTCCGCGTGGCGGGCCACCGCATCGACATGCTCGCTCGTGATGATCCCAGAAGCCCAGACCTGAGCCAGGCTCGGGATGATCCGCCGCCAGTGCTCCGGCACGAGCAAGCCTCCGGGCCGACGGGGTCGACCAGGACCGCGCTGTCAGCATCGATCCCGGCGCCCGGGAACGGCAGGCATCCTGAGGCCTGCGCCGCGTGCATCCGGCGGGCCAGCTCGTACTCCGCAACCGCGAACGCCCCCGCGAGGACCTCCACGTCGGCGGTCGGGCGCTCCCCCGCCGCCAGTCCCATCGGGGGGATCTCTGCGCCTGCGGATCGTTGCAGGCTGCTCCAGGCGTCCCCGACCTCGACGGACGAGTCGCCCAGGGCGCGCACGATCCGCGTGCTCGCCTCGGCCTCGCGATGCTGTCGTTCTGACCTGTCACCCATCCCCGATCCCCCCGTTCGAACACCTGTACGAACCATATCACTTCGGGCAGACATGACAAGGCGCCGCGCCCGCTCCTGTGGAGGTGGAGCCCGACTCGCGGCAGTGGTCGGTTCCCAGCTGAAGGCCATCGTGAGCGCGCAGGCAGCCTCGCCGCTGGGCTGGAGGGTGCCGATCGACTCGTAGCGCATCCCGTCCTCGCGGGGGTTCGCGTCGAATGACCCGAGGACTCGGCGGTGGGACGACGCGAACGCGCGCGAGGCTGCTCCGGGCTCCCGATGGGACGAGGCCCGGATCGGAGCAAGAAGCCCTGCGAAGTTGGGCGCCGCACCTACCAGGAGCGGTCCAGCGGACGGCCCTCCGCGTACCCGGCAGCCGACTGCACCCCCAGCAGCGCGCGCTCGTGGAAGCCGGCCATGGAGGTGGCGCCGGCGTAGGTGCACGCCGAGCGCACGCCGGAGGTGATCGAGTCCAGGAGGTCCTCGACGCCGGGGCGCAGCGGGTCGATGTACATCCGCGAGTGCGAGATGCCCTCCTCGAACATGGCCTTGCGCGCCCGGTCGAACGCCGACTCGTCCGAGGTTCGGCCGCGCACCGCGCGGGCGGAGGCCATCCCGAAGCTCACCTTGTAGGCCTTGCCGGACGGGTCGATCTGAAGGTCTCCCGGCGACTCGTAGGTCCCGGCGAACCACGAGCCGATCATGACCGCCCCCGCGCCCGCAGCAAGGGCGATCGCGACGTCACGTGGGTGGCGTACTCCCCCATCGGCCCAGATCCAGCGACCCTCCTTGCGGGCGGCGGTCGCGCAGTCCACGACGGCGGAGAGCTGGGGGCGCCCGACCCCGGTCTGCATCCGCGTGGTGCACATGGCTCCCGGGCCGACCCCGACCTTGACGATGTCCGCGCCGGCCTCGATGAGGTCCAGGGTGCCGGCGGCGGTGACCACGTTCCCGGCGACGACAGGCACCGTCGGTGCGACGTGCCGGGCCTTGCGGACCGCGCCCAGCGCCTCGACCATCTTCTCCTGGTGGCCGTGTGCGGTGTCGACGACGAGGATGTCCACCCCGGCCGCGAGCAGGGCTTCGGCGCGGCCCCGGACGTCGCCGTTGACGCCGATCGCCGCACCTACGCGCAGGCGCCCGCGGGCGTCCAGCGCCGGCGTGTAGACCGTCGAGCGCAGGGCGCCCGGCGCGGTCAGGACGCCCACCATGGTGCCGTTGGGGGCCACGATCGGGGCGACCTTGCGCCGGGCGCGGTGCATCGCTTCGAACGCTTCGCGGGGCTCGACCCCGTCGGGAAGGGTGAAGACCTCCTCGCTCATGACGTCGGCCACGCTGCTGAAGCGGTCGGTGTCCACGCAGTCGGACTCCGTCACGATGCCGACGGGCACACCCTCGCGCTCCACGACCGCCGCGCCGTGGGAGCGCTTGTGGATCAGGGAGAGCGCCGCGCCGATCGTCTCGTCCGGGGAGAGCCGCACGGGGGTGTCATAGACCGGGTGCCGGCCCTTGACCCACGCGACGACATCGGCGACGACCTCCACGGGGATGTCCTGCGGGATGATCACCAGTCCACCACGCCGTGCCACGGTCTCGGCCATCCGCCGGCCGGCGACAGCCGTCATGTTGGCCACGATGATCGGGATGGTGGCTCCGGACCCGTCGGGGGCGGTGAGGTCGACGGCGAACCGGGAGGCGACGGCCGAGCGGGTCGGGACCAGGAAGGCGTCGTCGTAGGTCAGGTCGTGGGCGGGCAGCTCGTGCAGGAAGCGCATGCCGCCACGCTATCCCGGGAGCGGCCTGCCGGCGAGTGGGTTCTGCGTAGGCTCTGCGGGTGCGCCGAGTCGTGATCGTCGGGAACTCCGGGTCGGGCAAGACGACCCTCGCCGACCAGGTGGCCGAGCGGCTGGGCGTGCCGCACGTCGAGCTCGACGCCCACTACCACCAGGCCGGGTGGACGCCGACTCCGCCGGAGGAGTTCGCCGACGCCGTCCGAGAGGCCCTGGATGCGGCCGATGCTGCGTCCGGAGGGTGGGTCGTGTGCGGCAACTACCGGCCCGTGAGCACGCAGATCTGGGCCCGCGCCGACACGATCGTCTGGCTGGACCTCCCGCGCCCGCTCGTGATGTGGCGCGTGACGAGCCGCTCGTTCGGCAGGGTGGTGCGGCGCACGGAGCTGTGGAACGGCAACCGGGAGTCCCCGGCGAACCTGCTGGCGCTGCACGACCCCGAGCGGAGCGTGATCCGCTGGGCGTGGGACGGCGTGGAGCGCTACCGGCGGCTCTACGTCCCGGCGATGGCCAGCACCACCTGGGCGGACCTGCGCTGGTACCGGCTGCGCTCGCCCGGAGCGGTGGCCCAGTGGCTCGAGGCGGTCAGTCAGTCCGCCGATCAATCTCGGCGATGATCAGTGCGTCACGCCGCATGGATCTCCTTCGCCTCGGAGAGGACAGCCTCTCGGATCAGGGGGTGGACCGAGCGGCGGGAGACGAGATCGACAGGACGGCCGAAGATGACAGCCAACTCGTCGATGAGATCGACGATCTCCCAGCCGAGTCGCGATCCTGGCGCCACCTCGTACAAGAGGTCGATGTCGCTGTCCGGCCGCGCCTCCCCTCGCGCGGTCGAGCCGAAGACCCACAGCCGCGCGATCCCATATCGCGTGCACACATCGGCGAGCGCTTCGTGGTCGACTGTGACCATGGGATCAGACACAGACGCAGGCTACAACGCAATCCACGGCTCCGGGCCGAACGACGGCGAGGCAGCGAACGGCTTCAAGGAGGCGCTGCTCTCCATGCCCGATGTCGGCGAGGACTCGGACTTCGCCCGACAGGATGACGCACCGCGCGAGATCGATCTCTCCCAGGAGAGTAGGCAGCCGCCCCACCCCACCCCCTCCCCCACCCGTTCGGCTCAACCCCGCTCCCCCGGATGCCGACGATCACCCCGGGAGAAGGGGGCGCACTATGGCGCGCAGGAAGCTCGGCGACACGCTGGTCGGCTGGGGGGTCATCACCCCGCAGCAGCTGGAGGCTGCCCTCGAGGCCCAGGCCCGGGACGGGCGGACGGTCCGCCGTCGCCTCGGCCGGGTGCTGGTCGACGCCGGCCTGGTCACCGACGGTGCTGTCGCCGCGGCGCTGGCCGACATGCACGGGCTGCAGGTGGTGGACCTCGAGCTGCAGATCATCGACCCCGGTGTCGCCCGGCGGATCCCGCACAGCATCGCCGTCCAGCACGTTGTTCTCCCGCTGACCGTCCGCGAGGGGGTGCTGCGGGTCGCCGTGGCCGACCCGGTAGACGTGGTCGCTCTCGACGACCTGCGGATGCGGGCCCAGGGGTTGCGCCTCGAGGTGGTCGTCGCCGCTGAGAGCCAGCTCCGCGAGAAGATCGCCGAACTCTGGAGCCAGGTGGTCACCGAGGACGCGCTGGAGAAGTTCGTCTCGGAGCTGTCGATCGACGAGGAGGTCAGCCTCGAGGCCGGGGAGGACGAGGGTGCCGTCGCTGCCGTCCACCAGATCCTCTCGGCTGCGGTTCGGGCCGGGGCCAGCGACGTCCACATCGAGCCCATGCGCGACGGGGTTCGCGTCCGGGTCCGTATCGATGGCACCCTGCGCCCGCTCATGTCGCTGCCGCGCAGCGGCCACTCCTCCATCGTCGCGCGCACCAAGATCGTGTCGGGACTCGACATCGTGGAGCGGCGCGTCCCGCAGGACGGTCGCGCCCGGCTGCGAGTGGACGGTCGTGACCGCAACCTGCGCGTGTCCACGCTGCCCACGATGCACGGCGAGAAGATCGTCGTGCGACTGCTGTCCGACCAGGCATCACTGCCGAGCCTCACCGACCTGGGCATGGGCCTGGACCAGGAGCTGATCCTGCAGAACGCGCTGCACCTGTCGCAGGGGCTCGTCCTGATCACTGGGCCGACCGGCTCGGGCAAGTCGACCACGCTGTACGCGGCGATCCGGCAGATGGTCAACGACGAGCGGAACCTGATCACGCTCGAGGACCCGGTCGAGATCGAGCTGCCCGGCGTGGCCCAGGTGCAGGTCTCCGACAAGACCGGCATGACCTTCGCGGCTGGCCTGCGCTCGGCGCTGCGCCAGGACCCTGACGTGATCATGGTCGGCGAGATCCGCGACCAGATCACCGCCGAGCTCGCGGTTCGGGCGGCGCTCACCGGTCACCTCGTGCTGTCCACGCTGCACACGAACGACTCGGCTTCGGCCGTGATCCGGCTGGTGGAGATGGGCGTGCCCAACTACCTGGTGGCGTCCTCGCTGACGCTGTCGATGGCGCAGAGGCTCGTGCGCAAGCCGTGCACGGAGTGCGTGGTGCACGCTTCTGCCGATGCGGACACCCGTCGGCGGCTGGGGATGACGGACATCGGAGGCCGCGGCGTGCGTTGCGTCCGTCGGGTGCCGGTCATGCGGGATGTCCGGGTACTCCGGGCGGATCGGGCTGTACGAGATGCTGCCGATCACCCGGGGGGTGCGTGCTGCGCTGATGGCGGGGGCGGGCGAGACGGCCATTGCGTCGGCGGCGATGGGCGAGGGCTTCCGGTCGCTGCAGCGGTTGGGGGTTGAGGCGGCGGTCGCTGGGCTGACGACGCCGGCCGAACTGCTGCGGACGCTGTCGATCGACGCAGAGGCGCTGGCGGCGGTGTGAGGGGGGCCCGGCCCCCACGACGGTGACGCCAGATTCAAGATCCAGCGTGGGCGAATGCTGACGCACCGGCGTGCGATCACGTGTTTCCCGCGCGAGGAGAGAGTGTGCAGGGATTCGCCTGAGACGAGGTACGCGTGGGTCCCCTTAGCCCAGACCTCGCAAAGCGCGCAGGACACGAGTCTCCCTCGTGACCCACGTCTGGGCCGAGCCGGAGACCAGGATGCGCTGGTTCACGGCGATCGCCTCGTCGATGCCGATCCACGCCGGCTCGAAGGCGAGTGCATGCTCGTACGCGTCGAGGCGCTGGGCGTGGGCCGCGTCGCCCACGTCGCACGGGAAGTAGGTGGACTCCATCCGGAAGGTGAGTCCGGGTTCGCGCGCGCGCCTGTGCTCGACTGTGCGAAGGATCACGTCGCCAACCCGCGTGACGGTGCGCCCGCACTCCTCGGACACCTCGCGAACAAGTGCCTGGTGGGGGGACTCCCCCGGTTCGACGCCTCCCCCGGGGAACTTGAAGTCGCCCGCGACCGTGGAGTGCACCATCAGGAGCAGGTCGCCTCGACGGATCACTGCGCGCACCGCGCGCCGATCCAGGACCTCCGCCGACTCGTCCGGCACAGGATCGTGGTCGATCCGGATGAGGCGCGGCCCGGCTCCGCCGTCCCCGGGCTCCACAGCCGTCAGTCCAGGTAGTCCCGCAGCACCTGGGACCGGCTCGGGTGGCGCAGCTTCGACATGGTCTTGGACTCGATCTGGCGGATCCGCTCACGGGTCACGCCGTAGACCTTGCCGATCTCATCCAGCGTCTTGGGTTGCCCGTCGGTGAGGCCGAAGCGCATCTTGACCACGCCGGCCTCACGGTCACTCAGGGTGTCGAGCACGCCGTCGAGCTGCTCCTGCAGCAGGGTGAACGACACGGCGTCCGAGGGCACGATCGCCTCGGAGTCCTCGATCAGGTCACCGAACTCCGAGTCGCCGTCCTCGCCGAGCGGGGTGTGCAGCGAGATCGGCTCGCGGCCGTACTTCTGGACCTCGACGACCTTCTCGGGCGTCATGTCCAGCTCCTTGGCCAGCTCCTCCGGGGTGGGCTCGCGGCCCAGGTCCTGGAGCATCTGGCGCTGCACGCGGGCGAGCTTGTTGATGACCTCGACCATGTGCACCGGGATGCGGATGGTGCGGGCCTGGTCGGCCATCGCGCGGGTGATCGCCTGGCGGATCCACCACGTGGCGTAGGTGGAGAACTTGTAGCCCTTGGTGTAGTCGAACTTCTCCACCGCGCGGATCAGGCCCAGGTTGCCCTCCTGGATCAGGTCCAGGAACAGCATGCCGCGGCCGGTGTAGCGCTTGGCCAGGCGACACCACGAGGCGCAGGTTGGCCTCGAGCAGGTGGTTCTTGGCCCGACGGCCGTCCTCAGCGATCCACTCGAGGTCGCGGCGCAGCTTCGGATCCAGGGACATCCCGGAGTTGAGCTTCTCCTCGGCGAACAGGCCGGCCTCGATCCGCTTGGCCAGCTGCACCTCCTGCTCGGCGTTGAGCAGGGCGACCTTGCCGATCTGCTTGAGGTAGTCCTTGACCGGGTCCGCTGTGGCGCCGGCGACAGTGACCTGCTGCTGAGGCTCATCCTCGATGTCGGCGTCCGAGATCTCGAACGCCTCGGTCTCGGTGGAGTCGGCCGCCGCGGCGGGAGCAGCAACGGTCTCCTCGGCCTTGACCTCCTCGAGATCCTTGGCGAGGTCCACCTCGAGCTCGGCCTCCAGGGATGCGGCGCTGGCCAGCTCGGTGCTGGCCGCCTCCGGGCTCAGCGCATCCACGTCGAGGTCGAGGTCGATCTCGATCTCCTCGACGTCGGACAGGTCCACGATGGGTTCGGCGTTCGGATCCTCCTCGAGGTCGAGGTCCACTGGCACGTCGGCGGTTGGCCCCGACTTCGTGGTGCCCTTCGCCGCGGGGGCCTTCTTCACGGTGGACTTGCTCGACGAGGCCTTCTTCGCCGGAGTTGCCGAAGCGGGCGCACTGTCCTTGGCGCCGGTGCCCGGCGCCTGGCCGTCGTCCTCTTGGTCGTCGTCTTCTTGGCCGAGGCGGCGGGAGTCTTGCCTGCGGAAGCGTCCTTGACCGTGGCGGCGGGTGCCGCTGAGGCCGTCTTCGTCGCGCGCTTGGCAGGGGCCTTGGTCTTGGCGTTGGCGGGGGCCTCGGCCACCTCGCTCAGCTCGGTCGACTTGGCCGCGACGGAATTGTTCGGACTCACCAGCAGATGCCTCTCACTTCGACGTCCGGGCGCGCAGGCTATGCGCCGGTCCCGGGAACGTTGGTCATTCTGTCACGCGTCCGCGCTGGGGCGGGCACCCCTGCTACAACGACACATGCGTCCCCGTATGTTCCCGGCCGCGGGCAGGGGCAAACCCTTCGGCCTCTTGCGAATCCGGACAGATCAGGCCTTGACGGCCAGGACCGGGATGGTGGCCTCGAGCAGGATGGACTGCGAGTTGGAACCCAGTACGAGCTTTCCGACGGGGGTGCGCCTGCGGATCCCGATGACGATGAGCTCCGCCTGCATCTCCTCCGCGGTGTCCAGCACGTCGTTGACCGGGTCCTTGCCGCGCACCAGGTGGCGCAGGTCATGCTCCACGTCCGCGGCGTGCAGCATGGCGTGGACGCGATCCAGAGCCTCTGTGCGCTCCACGGCTGTGGCGCTGTCGAGTTTCTCACCGTGGTCGGAGTAGACGACCACGACCATGGTCCCGCGCAGCTTCGCCTCGGCGATCCCCTGACGTACGGCTGCCTCGCCCTCGGGGCTTGCGACGTACCCGACCACGACTCCACTCATCGTTACCTCCCTGGCGTCTCTGCGACCACCGTAGTGGTTCGGGCGCCGGGATTCCGGTCAGGCGCCGCCGGGCCCACGTGAGCGACTGCCCTGTGCGGGACTGCCCCGTGAGGGACTGCCCCGTGAGGGACTACCCGGTGAGGGACTCCCCCGTGACACGCACCGGCCCCTCGGCGGCTGCACCGTGGCTGACCCCCGCTCGGGAGGTCGTCACAGGCAGCGGCTGAGGGGCCGGCGCGTGGCAGGAGCGTCAGTCGGACTTGGCAGCCCGGAATCCGGCGTCGAGGTCCGCGAGGATGTCGGTGATGTTCTCGATCCCGACCGCCAGTCGCACGAGGCCCGGGGTGACACCCGTGGCACGCTGCTCCTCCTCGGTCAGCTGCGAGTGGGTGGTCGAGGCGGGGTGGATCACCAGGCTGCGCACGTCGCCGATGTTGGCCACGTGGCTGTGCAGCTCAAGTGCCTCCACGAACCTCCGGCCGGCCTCGGCGCCGCCCTTGATCTCGAAGGACAGCACCCCACCCGTGCCCAGAGGCGCGTACTTGCGGCCCAGCTCGTACCACGGGCTGCTCGGCAGGGACGCGTAGTTGACGCTCTCGACCTCGTCGCGGGTCTCGAGCCACTCAGCCACGGCCTTGGCGTTGGACACGTGGCGCTCGATGCGCAGGCTGAGGGTCTCCAGGCCCTGTGCGATCAGGAAGGCGTTGAACGGTGCCACCGCGCTGCCGAGGTCGCGCAGGAGCTGCACGCGAGCCTTGAGGATGAACGCGAGGTTCGCCCCCAGGGCGCTGCCCACACCGAGGTCGCGGGCGTAGACCAGGCCGTGGTAGCTGGGGTCGGGCTGGTTGTAGTTGGGGAACTTCTCCGGATCGGCGCCGAAGTCGAAGTTGCCCGAGTCGACGATGGCACCGGCGACCGCCGTTCCGTGGCCGCCCAGGTACTTCGTGGCCGAGTGGACGACGATGTCGGCGCCGAACTCGATCGGGCGGATCAGGTACGGCGTGGCCACAGTGTTGTCAACCACCAGGGGGACGCCCGCCCCGTGCGCGACACCCGCGACACCCTCGATGTCGAGGATGTCGTTCTTCGGGTTCGAGATGGTCTCGGCGAAGAAGGCCTTGGTGTTCGGCTTCACCGCGGCACGCCAGCTGTCCAGGTCGTCGGGGTCCTCGACGAAGGAGACCTCGATGCCCAGCTTCTTGAACGTGTAGTGGAACAGGTTGTACGTGCCGCCGTACAGGCTGGGGCTGGAGACGATGTGGTCGCCGGCCTCGGCGATGTTGAGCAGGGCGATCGTCTCGGCGGCCTGACCGGAGGACACCAGGAGGGCCCCGACGCCGCCCTCGAGGGACGCGATGCGCTCCTCGACCGCAGCCTGGGTCGGGTTCATGATCCGGGTGTAGATGTTGCCGAACTCCTTGAGCGCGAACAGGTTCGCGGCATGGTCCGTGCTGTCGAAGGTGTAGCTGGTGGTCTGGTAGATGGGCAGGGCGCGCGCGTTGGTGGCGCTGTCCGGGTTCTGCCCGGCGTGGATCTGGCGGGTCTCGAAGGACCAGGCGTTGTTCATCTCGACGTCTCCTCGTGATGGCCCCGGAGGGCCGTTGCGGGTGTGACGTTGGTCTGTGAATCGGAAGGTGCCGAGTCCCAGACCCCCGTCGGGGTCAGGGGCCTTGCTGGGGGGCAAGACCCGCGCTTGCTGCGTCCCGCCGGGAGGCGGTAGCAACCAGGTCCTCACCTGGGGCACCCCACCGCGGTCGGAGGGTTGCCGCCCAGCAAGCCAGGGCTTGATGCTGGGACTCTTGACCTGCCGCAGAAGGTACACGGGCCCAGCGCGCCTCGCAAATGCGACACGACGGTCGGTCAGGGGCGTCCTGGGTTCCAGCACTCGGATTCGGGCAGGTCAGCCAGCGACTCACGCCAGGTTCGCGGATCGCTGCCACGCCCCATGAGTTGTGCGGCCAGGGATGCCAGCCGGTAGTCGGGATCCTGGGCCAGGGCACGGTGCACACAGACGGTGGCCAGGGCGCCTTCTCCACGCATCCAGGAGACCAGCGCGAGGATGGTCGCCGCGGGGGCCCCAGTGCCCTCGGGTGCGGACCGCACCACATCGCAGAGGGTCTCGATCGTGCCTTCCCAGCATCGATCGCAGTGGTGCCCGCGAACCACCAGGCGGTGGAGAATGACGTCACGAACGCGGATGTCGACCAGTGCACGAAGGACGCGAGCCGTTCGGGTGGGGGTGAGCGTGACCAGGGGGGCGTGGCAGGCGCCTTGGGGCAGGAGGAGCCCCGTGAGGAAGGTGACCTGCGAGTCGCGCCATCGTTGAGTGGGCTGGGCAGGCCGGCGCCGCGTCAGAGCCCGCTCGACTTCGGCGGCACGCTGATCGTCTCGGGTGATCCGACTCACGAGGTGGTCCCGACTGGCCAGGGGCGCATATCCCGCGTAGACGTACTCCGCGCGGACCGCGTTCATGATGGTGGCGTCCAGCGGGGTGCCCTGCACCGGGCAGCATTCCGGCTCCGTGCACGAGTGCGACCACCACATCCGGCCGTTCGTGCTGAGGTTTCCTCCGACCTCGATCCTGACGAGGTCCAGGGCCGAGCGCAGCTCGCGGAGGAAGCCGGCACTGGAGAGGTCATCGCGTGTCGTGGAGTCGGCATCCTCGACCCACGCCACCCAGTCGACGGCGATCCCGCCGGTGCCAACGATGCTCAGGGCCGTCTGGGTCGCCGCCTCGGCGCACGGCCCTGCCGGTGGCAGGTCAACGCGCATGATGACCGGCGAGACCCTTCCGGGAACTCCATGGATGAACCCGACGAGCGACTTCTCAGGTGCGAAGCCGAGCAGGGGGGCGCAGGAGGCCACAAGGCTGCTCGGACAGGTGATCGGGGGCAGGAGCGGATCGGCTGTCATGGCCCAACCGTTGTCCCCGATTGCGAGATCGGGAAGGTGGGTCAGGTGGATCTGTGGACAGCTGTGCTCAGATCTCCTCGCCGACGGCGAGCACCTTCGCGGTCCAGGTGCTCGCTGGGGCAACCACCACGCACTCGTCGCCCACCGAATGGCCGATCAGTGCCAGGGCGAGGGGTGAGGTGTCGCTGATCCGCTCCTCGTCGAGGTAGGCCTCGACCGGATCGACGATCCGCACGACGAGCCGTTGTCCGTCGGCGTCGGTGAGAGCCACTCGGCTGCCCAGGGTGATCACGGACCCCAGCGATCCGAGGTCCAGGGTTCCCGAGGTGCCCAGGAGCACCACGAGCCGATCGTGCTCAGCCTGGAGCCGCTCGAAGTCGGCAACGACGCGCTCGTCGCGCTCGTCCTCAACGAGCAGGGGACGCATCGCGGGCAGCTCCGCATTGGCGATCTCGTCGGCACGTGCCTGGAGGCTGGCCCTGCCGTCCGGGGTCAGCATCACCCGTCCGTGCTGCGTCATGCGTGCTCCCGCCCATCGTCGTCTCGGTGTCCCCCACCCCAGTGGCCGCGAGGTTACCCTGCGACCCCTGCAATGACGCACGGTGGGGTCCAAGTGCGCCCAACTGGACGGTCACGGACGTTGAGGGGCCCGAACATCCTGCGGCTTCCCCTCCGCAGAGCGCCCGGGCCCTGATTGAGAAACTACCTCGGCACCTGAACAGAACGGCGCAACGCCGCGCCGGTGGTTCGGGTCGGTGGCTGTCGAGGGCGGATGCGGTGCGGCAGCGCAGGCCGCAGACTTGATCCATGGCCCGCTTCACAACAACAACCCTGCAGACGTCGGCTCCCGCGAGCCTCGTCCTTGACCATCTCGCGGACTTCGCAACCGTCGGCGACTGGGATCCGGGCATCACCGAAGCGACCCTGGTCTCCGGGGATGCCGGGGCAGGTGGGCGCCCGGTACCGCGTGATCGCGACCTTCGGCCCCCGCCACATCCCGCTCGAGTACGCCGTCGTCGAGCGAGTCGACGTGCACGCAGACGAGCCGGGTCGCGTGGTGCTCAGGGCCGAGACCGGCTCGTTCTCCGCTGACGACACCATCACCGTCACCCCGACGGCGAACGGGTGCCAGGTCGAGTACGACGCGATCCTCACCCTGCGTGGGCTCGGTCGAGTGATGGACTGGCCCCTGCACCAGAGCTTCCAGGTGATCGGACGGCGGGCCGAGCAGGGGCTGCGTGCCGAACTGGAGTCGCTCGCAGCCGAGCACGGAGCGGGGTCCAGGTGAGCATCCTGGGTTCGGCGGTCACGGGGGCCGCACGAGTGGCTGACGGGGCTCTGGAGGTCAGCGTCGCAGGTGGGTTCGGCAGTACCGGGATCCGGCTGCGACGGCGCATGTTCAACTGGCCGGACCTGCCTCGCCTCGATGGGCGCCATGTGGTGATCACCGGCGCGACCTCCGGGATCGGATGGGCCTCGGCCCAGGAGATGGCGCAGTTGGGGGCGGAGTTGTCCATCGTGGGGCGTGACGTCGCCCGGACGCAGGCAGCGGCAGCTGCTCTCGGGAGTGAATCGGGTCGTGAGGTGCGCACGTACATCGCGGATCTCGACGAGCTCGCGGCTGCCCGACGGGTGGCCGACGAGATCACCGCCGACGGCCGCGCGGTGGACGTGCTCGTGCACAACGCCGGAGCCCTGTCGGCGCAGTACGGGCGCACCGACGAGGGCTTCGAAGCGACCTACGCCTCTCAGGTGCTCAGCCAGCACATCCTCACGTCGAGGCTGCTTCCGGCGCTGCTGCGGGCCACGAGTCCGCGGGTGATCGTGGTGTCCTCGGGCGGCATGTACGCCGAGAGGCTCGACGTGGACACCGTGCAGATGTCGGCCGCCGACTACGACGGGGTCCGGGCCTACGCCCGGGCGAAGCGGGCCCAGGTGACTCTCATCGAGAGGTGGGCGCGAGCTTTCCCTGCGGTGGGTTTCCATGGGATGCACCCCGGCTGGGCCGACACGCGCGGCGTGCAGGAGTCGCTTCCGAGGTTCCGGAGGTTCACCCGCCCGATCCTGCGCACGGCCCAGGAGGGTGCCGACACGATTGTCTGGCTCGCGGGAGTCGACCCGATCCCGGCGCCGAGCGGTTCGTTCTGGTTGGACCGGGCGCCGCGCGGCACGGTCCGCTACCCGGGAACCGGGCCGCGTCCAGGGGATGCCGAGGCACTCTGGGACCTGGTGTGCCAGCAGACCGGGGAAGTGCCGTCCTCCGATCCTGCATGAGCGACCTGCGACGGACCTCCACGCTGGTCAGCCCCCACGCCGTGCGACTCGGGGGCTGACCAGCAGAGGCGCAGATCAGGCGGTCGGGGCGGCGATCCTGCCGCCGGAGAAGTACCGCCACGCGTAGGCGATCGCGATTGCCGTGACCGGCAGCGACACGAGCAACCCGACGCCGCACAGCAGGGCACCTGCGACATTCACGACGAAGCACAGCACGGCCAGCAGGATCAGCGGCCCCACGTTGGCGGCAACGACCTCGAAGGATGCGCGCATCGCACCGGTGGGACTTGACTCAGGTGCCGTCGTGACGGAATCGGTCTTCCTGTCGATGATGGCATAGCCGTAGAACTGCAGCAGGAAGCCCGCGATGAGCCCGGGGATCACGCACAGGAACAGCCCGACTGTGACGACCAGCGCCACAAGCAGGGACGCGATGATGTACGGGCCGATGTCCTTGGTGGAGACCAGTTGCTCGACACTGGGTCGCCCGCCATCGAGGATCGCCAGTGCCGCCCGGATCATCCCCAAGCCGATCACCAGGGAGATGAAGGCACCCAGGACCGAGCCGATGACCGTCAGGAACCAGCTGTCGAACCCCCGGGACAGCCAGCTGCTCAGGCTGGAGGCAACGAACAGCACCAACCCGATGAGCACCAGCGGCCCGATGTTGGCCGTGAAGCCCTTCCACCCGTACCCGATGGCGTCAGTCGCGGAGAAGGGTGCACGCTGCGGGGCCGGCGACACCGGCGGCCCGTACCCGGGCGGGCCGTACCCCGGCGGGGGCGGGTAGGTGCCCCCAGGTGGGGGCGGCGGCGGGTAGGCCCCACCGGGGGGCGGAGGCGGGGGCGGGGGCGGGTAGCCAGCACCCGGAGGCGGAGGCGGAGGCTGATAGCCGCCCGGAGGGGCCGCTGGGGCTGGGGGCACCTCACTGGACGGCGGCGGCGGGGGAACAGCTCCGCCCAGCTGTTCGGCGTCGGCTGGCTCGGGCGCCAGGGCGGACTCACCAAGGGCGGACGGGCGCTCGGGTGGAGGAGTCTCGTTGGGTTCGGGCCGCTCAGGGGGCGGCGTCGACGTGGGATCGGTCATGGTCCTCTTCCTCACTGCCGACCTGGGCGGCCAGCATGTGACTGGAGCCTATGAGTGCGCACGGGGGGACCGAAAGTGCCACGCCGCCCCAGATCCAGGCCGCGCACTGGGGTTACCGGCGTGATCATGCGCATACCTGGGAAGCAGGCGTGCGACGTGCGGAACAACGCCGACGGCGCCGACCCGGTGGGGGGCCGACGCCGTCGAGGGAGCCAGTGTTCAGTTCAGCTGCAGCCGCTGGTGCTCCCGCAACCCTCGCACACGTAGCACGAGCCAGCCGGGCGCATCTTCACGCCGCAGGTCATGCACAGCGGTGCATCGGAGGACTTCCCGTTGATCGCTTCGAGCAGCTCCGCTGAGGAGTGCACACCGTTCAGTGACATCCCGCCCGCACCATGCCCGGCAGTCAGCGGCCCGCTCTGGATGGCCGAGAGCTCGTCCACGGGAACAGACTGTGCCAGGCCCTCGACGTCGATCTCCAGCTGCGAGCCGCCGTAGGTCGCGGCGACCTGGGCGGCACGCTCCTCGGCAGTGAAGATGCCCAGCGCCTCCCTGCTGTCGTAGTCGAGGTAGTCCAGTGCCAGGCGACGGAAGATGTAGTCGACGATCGACTGCGCCATCCGGATGTCCGGGTCATCGGTCATGCCTGAGGGCTCGAAGCGCATGTTCACGAACTTGTTGACGAACGCCTCGAGGGGCACGCCGTACTGCAGGGCGATCGACGTGGCGATCGAGAAGGCATCCATGACGCCGGCCAGGGTGGAACCCTGCTTGCCGAGCTTGAGGAAGACCTCGCCGAGGCCGTCGTCGGGGTAGGAACCCGCCGTCATGTAGCCCTCGGCGCCGCCGACCGCGAAGGACACGGTGCGGCTCGGACGCGACTTCGGAAGGCGCTTGCGGATCGGCCGGTACTCGACCTCGACGGTGGGCACCTGCGCGTCGGCCTTCTTGGCCTTGCCATCGGACAGCGGCTGGCCGACCTTGCAGTTGTCCCGGTAGATCGCCAGGGCCTTGATTCCCATCTTCCAGGCCTGGAAGTAGATCTCCTCGACCTCCTCGATCGAGGCGGTCTCCGGCATGTTGACCGTCTTGGAGATGGCTCCCGACAGGTAGGGCTGGCAGGCCGCCATCATCCGCACGTGGCCCATCGGGGTGATGGCCCGCTCGCCCATGGCGCAGTCGAACACCGAGTAGTGCTCGGGCTTCAGCGCCGGGGCGTCGATGACGTGGCCGTGCTCGGCGATGTACTCGACGATGGCCTCGATGGTCTCCCCTGTGTAGCCCAGCCGTACCAGGGCGCGTGGGATCACCTGGTTGACGATCTGCATGGAGCCGCCACCGACGAGCTTCTTGAACTTGACCAGGGAGAAGTCAGGCTCGATTCCGGTCGTGTCGCAGTCCATCATGAAGCCGATGGTGCCGGTGGGTGCCAGGACGGAGGCCTGCGCGTTGCGCCACCCGTGCACCGTCCCGATCTGGATGCCCTCCTGCCAGACCTGTGATGCGAGCTTGAGGATGTCGGCGTCCAGGGAGGAATGCGTGCGCTGGGAGTCGGTTGCCGCAGCGTGCTTTCGCATGACCCGGGTGTGCGCATCCTTGTTGCGGGCGTAGCCCTCGTACGGGCCGACGACGGAGGCAAGCTCCGCGGAGCGCTTGTACGCCGTGCCGGTCATCAGGCTTGTGATGGACGCCGCAAGCGCCCGACCACCGTCGGAGTCGTAGGCCAGGCCCGTGGCCATGAGCAGCGCGCCGAGGTTGGCATACCCGATTCCCAGCTGGCGGAACTTCCGCGTGGTGTCGCCGATCGCCTCCGTCGGGAAGTCCGCGAAGCAGATCGAGATGTCCATCGCGGTGATGATGAACTCGACGGCCTTCTTGAACAGGGGCGCATCGAAGGTGTCGTCCTCCTTGAGGAACTTCAACAGGTTCAACGACGCCAGGTTGCACGACGAGTTGTCGAGGCTCATGTATTCCGAACACGGGTTGGACGCAGTGATCCGCCCCGACTCCGGGTTGGTGTGCCAGTCGTTGATCGTGTCGTCGTACTGGATCCCCGGGTCCGCACAGGCCCAGGCGGCCTCGGCCATGGACCGGAAGAGGGTCTTCGCATCGAGGGTCTCGATCACCTCGCCGGTCCCCCGCGCGACCAGGCCGAACTCACGCTTCTCCTCGACCGCGCGCATGAACTCGTCAGAGACGCGCACGGAGTTGTTGGCGTTCTGGTACTGCACCGAGGTGATGTCCTTGCCGCCGAGGTCCATGTCGAAGCCTGCGTCGCGAAGGACGCGGATCTTCTCCTCCTCGCGGACCTTCGTGGCGATGAACTCCTCGATGTCGGGGTGGTCGACATCCAGCACGACCATCTTGGCCGCGCGGCGGGTGGCCCCGCCGGACTTGATCGTGCCTGCTGAGGCGTCGGCACCGCGCATGAACGAGACCGGACCGGAGGCGGTCCCGCCGCTGGAGAGCAGCTCCTTGCTCGACCGGATCCGCGACAGGTTCAGGCCGGCGCCGGACCCGCCCTTGAAGATCCAGCCCTCTTCGCGGTACCAGTTCAGGATCGAGTCCATCGTGTCGTCGACCGACAGGATGAAGCACGCGCTGACCTGCTGGGGGGACGCGGTCCCGACGTTGAACCACACCGGGGAGTTGAACGAGAAGACCTGGTGGACCAGCATCCACGTGAGCTCGTGCTCGAAGATCTCGGCGTCCTGCTCGGTGGCGAAGTACCCGTGCTCGCGTCCCGCCCGACCGTACGTGAGCACCACACGATCGATCAGCTGGCGCAGGCTGTGCTCGCGCTGCTCGGTCCCCACCGCGCCACGGAAGTACTTCGTGGTGACGATCGTGTAGGCGTTGACCGACCAGAAGTCCGGGAACTCCACACCGCGCTGCTCGAACACCGTCTCGTTGGTCTTCCAGTTCGTCTGCACGACGTCCCGGCTCTCCCACACGATGTCGTCATAGGGGTGGACACCCTCGGTGGTGAAGACACGCTCGAAGCGGACGCTGGGCACGACGCGGGGCCGCCTCTCTGCGCTGGTGCGGGTTTCGGCAGCCTTCTGGTTGTCCGACGATGCTCGGGTCATGCGCTCTCCTATGGATCGGCCGCGGAGGTCCGCGGTGGTTCCCCGGTAACCCGGGCGGGAATGGTCGTTCTGGTCGGTCAGGCGGTGCGCACCGGCTCCAGGTGCGGGTGGTGCTCAGGATGTAGGGATCAGGTTGCGCCGGAGCGCAGGTCCACAGACGCGGACCCGACCTCCGGTTCGGCTCGGAGCAGGGTGATCTCGGCCTCGAAGTCCGCCAGGGACTCGAAGGACCGGTAGACGGAGGCGAAGCGCAGGTAGGCCACCTCGTCGAGGATTCGCAGCGGACCCAGGATCGCCATGCCGACGTCGTGCGACGCGATCGCCGCCTGCCCGGAGGCCCTCAGGCTGTCCTCCACCTGCTGGGCGAGCAGGGCCAGGTCGTCCTCGCTGACCGGACGGCCCTGACATGCCTTGCGCACGCCGGAGACCACGTTGTCCCGGCTGAACGGCTCGACGACCCCGGATCTCTTGACGACCAGCATGCTCATCGTCTCGACCGTGGTGAATCGCTGGCTGCATGCGGGGCAGAGCCTGCGCCGGCGGATCGCGGTGCCGTCGTCCGTGGAGCGCGAGTCCACGACTCGGGTCTCTGCGGAGCGGCAGAACGGGCAGTACATGGGTCACCTCCAGTCGTCTCGGCGGGCCTCGCTACGAGCGGACCGGCCCTCACCTGGGGATCACCCTGGGGATTACCTGTCCAGAACCTGTGGATGGTCAACCACAACCTGTGGATGACTTACACGGGTGTAACTACTAGATGTGGTGAACCGTAGACCTTGGATCCCTAGGACGCAAGCATTGCCGAGAAAAACTTCCACGCGGACTCAGAGCGTGCCGGGAACGAGGAGCACCTGACCGGGTTGGATGAGGTTCGAGCGCATGCCATTGAGCTCTCGGATACGGGTCACGACCTCACGGGGATCGGCCGACGGGGCCGTGCGCCCGGCGATGAGCCAGAGGGAGTCGCCCTGCTCGACGACGACGGTCTGGGTGTGGACCTCACGGGGCGCCGACGTGTCGGAGGCCAGCGCGCGGCCGCTGCCCACCACGTCCAGGACACTGACGGCGAGCAGGAAGATCAGCGCCACGAGGGCGCCACTGCGGGCGAGTCGCCCGCGACGGGTCAGACGAACGTCATGTGCCGAAGCCGGCCGACTCGGGACCCAGACTGCGGTGGCTCCTACTGTGGACATCGCGACCTCCTCCTCGAACTGGTGTTCGCTCGAACACCTGTGCTAGTTGTACCACCACTGACCGACACGCTCAAGCCCAAATCGAACAGATGTTTGAACAATCGTGATGTCGGCGGTAGCGTTACTTCCTGGCGGCCACCCATCGACCGCCTGGAACCAAGGCTCGCGCAGGGGTCTGACATCGCCACGTCGGACGGCTCACGAGGGACCGAACTGGAGGGCATCATGGCCACGATCCACCCACTCCCCGACTCCCCTGAGGACCATGTCGGACTCACCGCGCGTCAGCGCCGGGTCCTGGAGGTCATCAGGGCGTCCGTCGAGGGCCGCGGCTACCCGCCGAGCGTGCGCGAGATCGGTGAGGCTGTCGGCCTGAACTCCCCCTCGAGCGTTGCCCACCAGCTCAAGGTCCTCGAGGCCAAGGGCGTCCTGCGCCGGGATCCGAACCGCCCACGCGCGATGGAGGTGCTGGATCCCTACAGCCACGCCGCGGATCCCACGGACAGCGGCGACGCCGCACCGAGCGCCGTCCTGGTGCCCCTGGTGGGCCAGATCGCAGCCGGTGGGCCGATCCTGGCCGAGCAGGTGGTGGAGACGGTGTTCCCCCTGCCCCGAGAGCTGGTTGGCGACGGGGATCTGTTCCTGCTCAAGGTGAAGGGCGACTCGATGATCGACGCGGCCATCTGCGATGGCGACTTCGTGGTCATCCGAGCCGGTCAGTCAGCGGAGAACGGCGCCATCGTGGCAGCGCTGCTCGAGGACGAGGCCACCGTCAAGACCCTCAAGCGCCGTGATGGACATACCTGGCTGATGCCGCACAACCCAGCCTACGAGCCGATCGATGGTGACAACGCGGTCATCATGGGCACGGTCGTGGCGGTGCTCCGGCGCGTGTGATCGCGCCATTGGGGCGGACCTGGCCACACCGGCTGGCCTAGTCTTCGGGACATGCACGAGACGCCGAAGGCGGACCCCGCAGAGCGTGCCCTCGTCGGGGCCGAGGCCCGGCGCGCTCTGCCCCGACAGTCACTGGGCGAATGGGCCGCCACCCCCGAGCGCCCAGATCCGGTCGATCTGCTGCTCGCCCAGGGCAGCACCCGGATCGCCAGCCTCGTCCCGATCAGGCACGGGCGCATGAGCACCTCGACGTTCGCGTTCTACCGGGGGTCGGCGGTCGTCATGGCCGCGGACCTGGCCAGCCAGCCGAACACCGGGCTGACCGTGCAGCTGTGCGGCGATGCCCATGTCGCCAACTTCGGGATGTTCGCCTCCCCCGAGCGCACCCTGCTCTTCGACCTCAACGACTTCGATGAGACGCATCCGGGTCCCTTCGAGTGGGACGTGAAGCGACTGGCCGCCTCCGCCGTGCTCACGGCCCGGTCCAACGGATGGCGGACGTCGGCGCAGAGCGCGATGGCCCGCACGGCCGCCCAGGCCTACCGCGAGGCCATGCGGACCTTCGCCGGGATGAGCACGCTGGACGTCTGGTACTCGCGCCTGGACGTGTCGGACATCGGACGACTGGCCAGCACGATCCCGCCGGACACGGCACTCGCCCGGGTTGAGCGTTCGATCGAGGGGGCGCGGCGCCGGACCAACCTCCAGGCGATGGGCAAGCTCACGACGGTGGTCGACGGACAGCGCCAGTTCGTCGAGGACCCACCCCTGCTGATGCGGGTCGGCACTGAGCACGCCGAACTCCTGGGTCTCGATGCGATGCTCGCCTACCGCCAGACCCTGGTCTCGGACAGGGCCGCACTGCTCGACCAGTTCCACGTCGTGGATGTGGCCCGCAAGGTGGTGGGGGTGGGCAGCGTGGGCACGCGGTGCTACGTGCTGCTGATGCAGGGGGTGGACGGCGGGGACCCCCTGGTCCTGCAGTTCAAGGAGGCGACTGCCTCGGTCCTCGAGCCATACACGCAGCCCAGCGAGTTCGACCACCATGGTGCCCGGGTGGTCGCGGGTCAGCGGCTGATGCAGGCGGCCTCGGACATCTTCATCGGGTGGACCTCCGCCACGGACGCGCACAACGTCGTGCACGACTCCTACGTGCGCCAGCTTCGTGACATGAAGTTCTCCCCCGATCTCTCCGCCCTGGATGAGAGCAGCTTGCAGATGTACCTGCATGCCTGTGGCTGGACCCTGGCACGGGCGCACGCCCGGTCCGGTGACCGCCTGGCGATCGCGGCCTACCTGGGTCGTAGCAGCAAGTTCGACGACGCGATCACGACGTGGTCAATGGGCTATGCCGATCAGGCGCAGGCTGATCACGAGGCGATGGTGCACGCGATCAGGATGGCCCGGTTGCCCGCCATCACGGGGGTGTAGGTCCTCGGACCCAGGTGGGGCCGGCGACTAGTCGACCACACCCCCAGGGGTATGTTGGTGACCTGCCCCAGCGGGAGCCTGACGTGGGCACGCAGATCCGCTGGAAACGCGGTCCGCACCGAGCATCCCCGCCGGTAGGGCAGGCACACCGCGCCGAGGAGTCGCCATGACCGAGACCATCATTCCCGTTGCCCCCACGATGCCGCGCATCGGAGATTCCGCCCCCGCCTTCACGGCGGTCACGACACAGGGGCCGATCAGGTTCCCCGAGGACTACGCGGGCCGCTGGGTGATCCTCTTCAGCCATCCCGCCGACTTCACCCCGGTGTGCACCACCGAGTTCATGACCTTCGCCTCCCTGGAGGACAAGTTCGCCGAGCTCAACACGGCGCTGGTCGGACTGTCCGTGGACGGCCTCTACAGCCACATCGCGTGGCTCCGCCGGATCAAGGAGACGATCGAGTTCCGCGGGATGTCCGACGTCGAGGTCACCTTCCCGCTCATCGAGGACATCACGATGAATGTGGCCCGCGCCTACGGGATGATCATGCCCGGTGAGGACTCCACGAAGGCGGTGCGCGCGGTCTTCGTGATCGACCCGAAGGGCGTCATCCGGACGATCATCTACTACCCCCTGAGCCTCGGACGGAACTTCGACGAGCTGCTCCGCGTGGTGACCGCGCTGCAGACCGCGGACGCGTTCTCGGTGGCCACCCCGGCCGACTGGCGTCCGGGCGACCCTGTGATCGTGCCACCCGCGGGTAGCTGTGGCGTCGCCAAGGACCGGATGGACGGTCACGTCGACGGGGTGACGTGCGTCGACTGGTTCTTCTGCACCAGGGAGATCTCCGTGGAGGAGATCGACGAGGCGATCCGGCAGCCGAATCGCTGACCAGACCTGGGCGGGCCCCCGCCTCCTGGTGCACGGGGCGTGGCCCGCTCAGCCCTCGGACTGGGCGGTCAGGGTTGCATCGAGCCGGCCGAGTGCGGCGACCACCGTGGGCAGGTCCGTGGTCCACCACAGCGGGGGCAGGCTGCTGCGCAACCGGGCCCCGTAGCCGGTGGTCGCCAGCCGTGAGTCGAGGACGGCCACCACGCCGCGATCATCGGGCGTCCGGATGAGCCGCCCCGCCCCCTGGGCCAGCATGAGGGCCGCCCGGGGCACGGACACCGCCGCGAAGCCGCTGCCGCCCTGGGAGTCGATGAGCTCCTGTCGCGCCGAGACCACGGGGTCATCGGGCCGGGGGAAGGGGATCCGGTCGATGATCACCAGGGTGCACGAGGGCCCGGGGACATCGACCCCCTGCCACAGCGACAACGTGCCGAGCAGGGAGGCGCGGGGCTCCTCGGCGAACTGGCGCACGAGCCCGGCCACGGCGTCACCGCGCCTGGCCACGATCAGGGGGCGATCCGCGCGCCCTGCCAGCCGCCGCTGGAGCACCTCCTCGGCCCGTTCGACGGAGCGCCACGAGGAGAACAGCGCGAGGGTGCGACCGCCGGCAGCGTCGAGCAGGTCCGCGATCTGTTCGAGGGCCTGTTCGCTGATCCCCTCACGTCCTGGGCCGGGGCAGGTCGGCGGCGCAGTAGAGCATCCCCTGGCGACCATGGTCGAATGGCGAGCCGACATCGAGTCCCCGCCATCCCTGGGGGCACCCGAGACTGGCTGCGAGGGGGTCGAAGGAGCCTCCGATCGCCAGGGTGGCGCTGGTCAGTGCCACGGGCCGCCCGGCGAACAGGTTGGACTCGAGCAGGTCGTGAACGGAGATCGGCGCGATGTACAGGCTCGGCGGCGCCCCAGAGCGCCCTCCCACCCACGCCACGGAGGCGCTGCTCAGCAGGAGCGCCTCAGCGGCCACCTCGTGGACGCCCTGGATCGCGGCCCGGGCGGTGGTTCGATCGGCGGCCGCCTCAGGGGCATCGGAGCTGTCCCCGCGCATGCCGCCAAGAGCCGCATGGCCAGCGTCCCGAAGTGCGGTGATCGCGACGACGAGCTCCTCGGGAAGGGCACGCAGGCGGCCCTCGGGCAGCTCCGCGAGGATGTCACCGAGGTACCCGGCGGCATCCAGCAGGGGGTCCGTGAGTTCCGGGCCGAGGAACTTGCGCGCTCGACCGGCGGCACGCTCCACGACGGGCGCGGACAGCTCCCGGGTGAGGGCGGTGGTCATGCGGTCGACGAGCTCGTGGGCCTCGTCGACGATGACCGCCCCATGCTCGGGAAGCACCGGCACCTCGCCCTGGACATGAATGGCCAACAGTGCGTGGTTGGTCACGATGACGTCGGCCTCGCGCGCGCGCGCCTTGGCCGCCTCGGCGAAGCAGTCCTGGCCGTAGGCGCAGTTCGTTGAACCGGGGCATTCCCTGGCCGACACGGACAGCCCGGACCAGACGCGGCCGTCCACGGGGTCGCTGAGGTCATCCCGGTCGCCGGTGGTGGTCGTCGTTGCCCACTTCTGCAGCCGCGCCGCCTGCCGGCCCAGCCGGGTCGTGGGGGTGTCGAAGAGCGCCGACTCCGCCGGATCAGGCGAGCCGCGATTGAGACGGTCGAGGCAGAGGTAGTTGCTGCGCCCCTTGAGCACGGCGAAGGTGACGTCACGCCCCAGCGCCGGTGACAGCGCCCGGCTGACGACGGGCAGGTCCTTGTCCACGAGCTGGCGCTGCAGGGCGAGTGTGGCGGTCGCGATCACGACCGACTCATCGGTGACCATCGCGTGCCGGGCTGCGGGGACCAGGTAGGCCAGCGACTTGCCGGTTCCTGTGCCGGCCTGGACCAGGACGGTTCCGGAACCTGCGTCCAGGCATCGTCCGATCTCATCGGCCATCTGGGCCTGCCCCGCGCGGGGCTCGCCTCCGAGCTCGCTCACGGCCAGATCGAGCAACTCGCCCACGGTGGGCGACTCGGCGGGGTGGTCGTCCGAGGGATTGGGGTCGGTCACTCCGGGCCGACCTCGAGGGCCTCATCGCCGGAGCTCGCGACCGCCACGGTGTTCAACTCGGCGGCGAGCTGCTCACCGACCACGGCCCGGATCAGGGCCCCTTGGTCGCTGTACTCGACGGTGACGTCCCGGCCCTCCTCGTGGACCCGTGCCACGAGGTCTCCACGGTCGAACGGGACCAGCAGGTCGACCCGTTCGGTCGGGTTGGGTAGGTCGAGCTCGACGGCCGCAAGGAGCTCAGCGATGCCAGCGCCGGTCGCGGCAGACACCACCACCGAGTGCGGTTCGCGGGAGCGGATGCGCCCGACCACCAGCGGGTCGGCGATGTCGGCCTTGTTGATCACGATGAGTTCGGGGACCTCGCCTGCCCCGATCTCGGCCAGCACCTCCCGGACAGCGGCGATCTGCCCCTCGGGGAAGTCGTCGGAGCCGTCCACGACATGCAGGATCAGGTCGGCGTCGGTGACCTCCTCCAAGGTCGAGCGGAAGGCCTCGACCAGCTGATGGGGAAGGTGCCGCACGAAGCCGACGGTGTCGGCGAGCGTGAAGAGGCGGCCTGAGGGGGTGGTGGCCTTGCGCACGGTCGGGTCCAGCGTGGCGAACAGAGCATCCTCCACGAGGACCCCGGCACCGGTCATCCTGTTGAGCAGGCTCGACTTCCCGGAGTTGGTGTACCCGGCCAGGACCACCGACGGGACCTTGCCCCGCCGTCGCGCGCTACGCATGGTGCGGCGCGCGGTGGACATTCCGGCGATCTCACGACGCAGCCGTGAGATGCTCTCGCGGACGCGGCGCCGGTCGGTCTCGATCTTGGTCTCGCCAGGGCCACGCGAGCCGATGCCCTGGCCGCCGGCCACGCGCCCACCAGCCTGGCGGGACAGGGACTCACCCCACCCACGCAGGCGCGGCAGCAGGTACTGCATCTGGGCCAGGGAGACCTGTGCCTTGCCCTCACGGCTGCGGGCGTGCTGGGCGAAGATGTCGAGGATCAGCCACGTGCGGTCGACCACCTTGACCTTCACGAGCTCCTCGAGTCGGCGCAGCTGCCCCGGGGTCAACTCGCCGTCGCAGATGACGGTGTCCGCGCCGACCAGGGTGACCACCTCACGCAGTTCGGTGACCTTGCCCGAGCCGATGTAGGTGGCGGTGTCGGGCTTGTCCCGTCGCTGGATCAGGCCGTCGCACACCTCGGATCCGGCGGTCTCGGCCAGTCGGGCCAGCTCGGCCAGGGAGCGTTCGGCTTCCTCGAGCGTGCCCGAGGTCCAGACCCCGACAAGCACGACCCGCTCGAGGCGGACCTGCCGGTACTCGACCTCGGTGACGTCCTCGAGCTCGGTGCCCAGCCCGGGGACGCGGCGCAGCGCCTGGCGGTCGAGCAGGTCAGGGGTCTCAGACATGCATCTCCCACCAGGTTGGATCGATCTCCCCGCGGGCCACCATCTCGGCGGGTCCGTCGAGTTCGACCGTGCCGTCGGGGTGCCAGGTGACCCCGACCGTCCCACCGGGGACATCGACGCGCACCCTGCGACCATCCGCAGCGCCCCCATCTCGACGGATGGTCGCGACGGCGGCCGCGCACGCGCCGGTCCCGCAACTCAGGGTCTCCCCCACGCCCCGCTCGAACACCCGCATCTGCAGGTGGTCCTCGGCCAGCACGCGAACGAACTCCACGTTGACGCCCTCCGGATACGCGTCACCGGGTGTGACTGAGGGAGCCACCAGCAGCGGGCCCGCGGCCTGCACGTCGTCCACCCAGGTCACGGCGTGCGGGTTGGGCATCAGGACCCCGGCCGCAGGCGATCCGCTGGTTCCAGGCGCGGGCCCAGCCAGCCGCACCTCGATGTCGTCACGTTCGAGGAACTCGGGCGTGCCCATGTCGACCCGGATGGCCCCACCCTCGTCGACGGTGACCCGACGGGCCCCCCCGCGAGTCGCGATGTGGAAGTTGCCGGGGCCGGCGAGCCCTTCCTCGAGCAGGTGCGCGACGAACACCCGCGACCCGTTGCCGCACATCTGGGCCACACTGCCGTCGGCGTTGCGGTAGTCCATGAACCAGGGCGCCAGGCTCGCCTGGTCGGCAACCTCGGGATGGGCGGCGGTTCTGGCGACCACGAGGACTCCATCGGCCCCGATGCCCATGCGTCGATCGCACAGCGCACGGACCAACGACGCGGTCGCGTCCAGGGACCCGATGGGATCCGGCAGGAGCACGAAGTCGTTGCCGGTGCCATGCCCCTTGACGAAGGGGATGCCGGCTCGTGTCATAGGTCCAGCCTACGGCCCGATCCGGCCATGAGGGCCGCGATCGTCGAAGCTGTGGATGACGCTGGGGCCATCGCGTCCAGCCACATGGTCCGGGGGTCACGATGGAACCAGCGCTGTTGGCGGCGGGCGAAGCGGCGGGTTCCCAGGACGATGTCCTCCTCGGCCCGCTCCTGCGAGGTGCTGCCATCGAGCAGGTCGATGACCTGGGGGTAGCCCAGGGCGCGGCTGGCGGTGCGGCCCTCCCGAAGCCCTCTGGCGAGCAGGTGGCGGACCTCCGCGACGAGTCCCTCGTCGAACATCCGGCCCACACGGGCTCGGATCCGCTCGTCCAGCACGTCGCGTGGCAGATCGAGGCCGATGCTCAGGTGCGGCACGAGCGCTGGACCATCGGCGGGCAGCTGTGCGGCGAACGGCTCCCCCGTGATCTCGCCGACCTCGAGGGCACGCACGATCCGACGCCCATTCGTCGGCAGGATGTGTCTGGCTGCCTCGGGATCCCTGTCGGCCAGGACGGCGTGGAGCGCTGCTGGGCCGATCCCCTCCAGCGCGGCCTCCCAGCGTGCCCGGATCGCTGGGTCGCTGCCCGGGAACCGGAGATCGTCGAGCAGGGCACGCACGTAGAGCCCTGACCCACCGACGACGACTGCGGGGACACCCCTGACGGCCAGCTCCCCGAGGACCCTGCGGCCCTCGCGCTGGTACTGGGCGACGCTGAGCTCCTCGGTGACGTCGAGGATGTCGAGGAGGTGGTGCGCGATCCCCAGCCGCCGGACCGGTGGGACCTTGGCGGTGCCGATGTCCATGCCCCGATAGACCTGGAAGGCGTCGGCATTGACCACCTCGCCACCAAGCTGCCGGGCGACCTCCAGCGCGACATCGGACTTGCCCACCGCTGTCGGGCCGACGATCGCCACGACCGCCGGCCACACCGGGGGGTGGGGCTCGGCCATGTCAGCCAACGGGTCGCAGGCCGGGCATGCCCAGGGTGACCGGGCCCCGGTCGCCCGAGTCGTCGGTTGATGCTCCCGTGCCGCACGACAGCTGTCCGGCCTCCCACGCATCACCCGCGCGGGTCGTGCGGATGCTGGTGGCCTCGCCGGTCAGGTGGTGCGGGGCTGCAGCCTCGAGCCGAACCATGACGCAGTCGCCGGGTCGCGCCGTCCCGGCTCCAGCGAAGTGCACGAGCCGCCCGTCCCGGGCCCGACCCGACAACCTCTGGGTCTGCTCGTCCTTGCGTCCCTCCCCCTCAGCCACGAGGACCTCCGCGGTGGTTCCGACCAGGCGCAGGTTCTCCTCCCAGGAGATCCGCTCGAGCGCCTCCACCAGGCGCTCGTAGCGCTCCTGGACGACGGCCTTCGGGATCTGGTCATCCATCTCGGCGGCCGGGGTGCCCGGACGCGGCGAGTACTGGAAGCTGAATGCCGCGCTGAACCGCGCACGCTCCACGATCTCGAGGGTGTCGACGAAATCAGCCTCGGTCTCCCCCGGGAAGCCGACGATGATGTCGGTGGTGATCGCAGCCTCCGGGATGGACGCACGAACCTCGTCGAGGATGGACAGGAACCGCTCGCGCCGGTAGGAGCGCCGCATCTCGCGAAGGACCCGATCGCTGCCGGACTGCAGGGGCATGTGCAGGGACGGCATCACCGTGGGAGTCTCGGCCATGGCGGCGATGACCGCGCTCGTGAAGTCCCGGGGATGCGGGGAGGTGAACCTGACGCGTTCGATGCCGGGAACGGCCCCGACAGCCCGCAGGAGGTCTGCGAAGGCCTCGCGCTCGCCGAACTCGGACCCGTAGGCGTTGACGTTCTGGCCCAGCAGGGTCACCTCGATGACGCCGTCGGCAACCAGGGCCTCGACCTCGGCGAGGATCTCGCCCGGACGCCGGTCCCGCTCCTTGCCACGGAGGCTGGGGACGATGCAGAAGGTGCAGGTGTTGTTGCAGCCGACGCTGATGGCCACCCACGCCGCGTAGGCGGACTCTCGACGGCTCGGCAGGGTCGAGGGGAAGACCTGCAGGGACTCCTGGATCTCGACCTGGGCCTCACGTGCGACCGATGCCCGCCGTAGCAGGGCAGGCAGTGCGTCGACGTTGTGCGTGCCGAACACAACGTCAACCCACGGCGCGCGGGCCACGATGTGCTCGCGATCCTTCTGAGCAAGGCACCCACCGACGGCGATCTGCATCCCCTCGTGGTTGCGCTTCACCGAAGCCAGGTGGCCGAGGTTCCCGTACAGCTTGTTGTCGGCGTTCTCGCGCACAGCGCATGTGTTGAGCACCACGACGTCTGCCTGCTGGTCGAGCCAGAGCCCGAACGTAGCCGCTGGACTCCAGCAGCCCAGCGATCCGCTCGGAGTCGTGCACGTTCATCTGGCAGCCGTAGGTCCGGACCTGGTAGGTGCGTCCAGCAGTGAGTGTCGTGTCCATCAGGGGTCAAGGGTAGGTGTAGCAGCCCTGTTCGCGGGAACCGCGCCGTGCGGGTCAGTCCCAGCCCTCGGGGTGATCGCCGTCAGTCCCGGCCAGGGCCTCACGGACCACCTGGGCAGTGAGGGCGGCACCGTAGCCCTTGCGTGCCAGTGCGCCGGACAGTCGCCGGACCTGGGTGGCGCGTGGCAGGCCCACCAGCGAGCGCGCCCTGCGGGCGGCCACCTCCCGGGCCGCGCTGAGCTCGGCCTCCGGACTGACCAGCTCGAGGGCCTCGTCGATCATCGGGTCGGGAACTCCCTTGCGGCGCAACTCGCTGCGCAGGGCCCGACCCGAGAGGTTCCGGCCCCGCTGTCGGGACTCCACCCACATGCGGGCGAACAGCCGATCATCAACAAGCCCGACCTCCTCGAACCGGTCGAGCACCCGGACGGCCACATCCTCTGGGACATTGCGCTCGCGCAGCGTCGTGGCCAACTCCGCGCGTGTGCGCGGTGTCGCCTCGAGTCGACGGAGCAGGATCGTGCGGGCCACCTGCTCGGGATCCGCCGGCGAATCGTCGTGATCCTCCGGCGGATCCGCCGCCCAACGACTGGCCGACACAGATCAGAGGTCGATCGGTCGCGGTGCCTCAACCGCTGTCAGGTCGATGGGTGCGTCGACCTGCGGACCGATGCCCAACTTCTCCTTGATGCGCTTCTCGATCTCGTCGGAGAGGTCCGGGTTGTCGCGCAGGAAGGCACGGGCGTTCTCCTTGCCCTGGCCCAGCTGGTCGCCGTCGTAGGTGTACCAGGCACCAGCCTTGCGCACGAAGCCCTGCTCCACACCCATGTCGATCAGGCCCCCCTCCCGGGAGATGCCAAGGCCGTAGAGGATGTCGAACTCCGCCTGCTTGAAGGGCGGGGCCACCTTGTTCTTGACCACCTTCACGCGGGTGCGCGAGCCCACCGGCTCGGTGCCGTCCTTGAGCGTCTCGATGCGCCGGACGTCCAGACGGACCGAGGAGTAGAACTTCAGCGCCTTGCCGCCGGTCGTCGTCTCCGGGCTGCCGAACATCACGCCGATCTTCTCGCGCAGCTGGTTGATGAAGATCATGGTCGTGTTGGTGTTGCTCAGGGCGCCCGTCATCTTGCGCAGCGCCTGGCTCATGAGCCGGGCCTGCAGCCCCACGTGGCTGTCGCCCATCTCCCCCTCGATCTCAGCCTTGGGCGTCAGGGCCGCCACGGAGTCGATGACGATCAGGTCGACGGCACCGGAGCGGACAAGCGTGTCGGCGATCTCGAGGGCCTGCTCGCCGGTGTCGGGCTGGGAGACGTAGAGCTCATCGAGGTTGACCCCGAGTCGCTGGGCATACACCGGGTCCAGGGCGTGCTCCGCGTCGATGAAGGCTGCGATGCCCCCGGCCTTCTGCACGCTGGCCACCGCGTGCAGCGCCACCGTCGTCTTGCCGCTGGCCTCCGGGCCGTAGATCTCCACGACACGTCCCCGCGGCAGCCCGCCGATCCCCAGCGCCACGTCCAGGGCGATCGATCCGGTCGGGATCACGTCCATGGGCACGATCGGCTGGTCCCCCAGACGCATCACGGTGCCCTTGCCGAACTGCTTCTCGAGGTGCAGCAGTGCCGACTCGAGCGCCTTCTCCCGGTCCTGTCCAGCCATTCCCACTCCTTGGATCTCGTGGTGCCGACGGCACCCTCTGGTCTGACAGGAGCGGACACTAGACCGGGTCACCGACATTGCGACCCGTTCCGATGCGATCCTGTGGACGACCCGTTCGGGGTCACCCGGCGACTGACGTGACCACTCTAGTACGAACACGTGTTCGACAGTGGTCGACACGCCGGTCAGGTCAGGTCGTTGGGCACCCGGGCGTGGGCGCAGACCGCGCGCCAGACGTCGCGCGTGTCCTCTCCCTGGGCGAGGGCCTGCTCGACGGTGCGCCCGCCGAGTGCTGCCAGGTGCTGGTCGGATGCCCATGAACGGGCATAGGCCCGCCCGAAGGTCAGCTCCATCCGCTCCCAGAAGTCCGTCAGCCGCACAGGGGAATGGTGCCATCACGCCGGGGTTCGCGGGAACTGTGGACAGCGGGTCGGCCGATGTCGGACCCAGGGTCCAAGATGGTCCGCGTGGATCCCATGGCCGCGTTCTCCGAGCCCACGAGGCGGTGGTTCAACGCGGCCTTCGCGGCGCCCACGGACGTCCAAGCCGCGGCGTGGCCACGGATCATGGCAGGTGCGGATGTCCTGGCGGTGGCCCCGACCGGGTCCGGCAAGACCCTCGCGGCCTTCCTGTGCGCGATCGATCGGTGCCTGACCCCCCGCGAGGAGCCCGGGGTCCGGGTGCTCTACATCAGCCCGCTGAAGGCCCTGGCCGTGGACGTCGAGCGCAACCTGCGGGCGCCACTGTCAGGGATCGCGACCCAGTGCGAGCTGCTCGGACTGCCCGCCGCCCACATCAGCGTCGCGCTGCGCACCGGTGACACACCGGCCCAGGAACGACGGGTCATGGCCAGGCGTCCCCCGGATGTGCTGATCACCACTCCCGAGTCGCTGTTCCTGATGCTCACCTCGGCCACCCGCAGCATCCTGGCCGGCGTCGAGTCCGTGATCATCGATGAGGTGCACGCGATCGCCGGCTCCAAGCGCGGCGCCCACCTGGCCGTCAGCCTGGCTCGGCTGGATCACCTCGCCGGGCGTCGGATCCCGCGGGTCGGGCTGTCCGCGACCGTTCGCCCGACCCAGGTTGCCGCCCAGTTCCTCGGTGGGGACACCCCGGTCGAGATCCTCGAGCAGGGCTCGGCCAAGGAATGGGAGCTCACCATCCAGGTACCCGTCGAGGACCTGGGGGAACTCGGGACCGGCCCCGGTCCAGACGGCTCCCCCACAGCCTCGATCTGGCCGCACGTGGAGCAGCGGATCGTGGACCTCATCGAGGGCCATCGCTCGACCATCGTGTTCGCCAACTCCCGGCGGCTGGCTGAACGGCTGACCGCGAGGCTCAACGAGATCCACGCCGAGCGAACCGGCGCGGAGCCCTCGGGTGCCCCGAGCATGCGCCCTCCAGCCGAGGTGATGGCGCAGGCGGGAGGGACTCTGGGGGCGGAACCGGTCCTTGCCCGGGCCCACCACGGCTCGGTGAGCAAGGAGCAGAGGGCGCACATCGAGGACGACCTCAAAACGGGTCGGCTCCGGGCCGTGGTGGCCACCTCCAGCCTCGAGCTCGGCATCGACATGGGTGCCGTGGACCTCGTGATCCAGGTCGAGGCACCGCCGTCGGTCGCCTCCGGACTCCAGCGCGTCGGACGGGCCGGGCACCAGGTCGGGGCAGTCTCCACCGGGGTCGTGCTTCCGAAATATCGATCCGACCTGCTCACCAGCGCCGTGGTCGTGCAGCGGATGCGCTCAGGCGCCATCGAGGAGCTGCGCATCCCGGCCAACCCGCTGGACGTGGCTGCCCAGCAGATCGTCGCCTGCGTGGCGATGGATGACTGGCCCGCAGCCGACCTCCTCGCCCTGCTGCGAAGGACGGCCCCGTTCGCCGACCTGACACCCGCCGTCTACGAGGCCGTCGTCGAGATGCTCGCGGGCAGGTACCCCTCGGACGCCTTCGCCGAGTTGCGCCCCCGGATCGTCTGGGACCGTACCGACGACCTGCTGACCGCCCGGCCCGGCGCCCAGCAGCTGGCTGTCACCTCCGGGGGGACCATCCCCGATCGCGGCCTGTTCGGCGTCCACATCGTGGGCGGTGGACGCGTCGGCGAGCTCGACGAGGAGATGGTCTACGAGTCCCGGGTCGGCGACATTTTCGCGCTCGGAGCCAGCAGCTGGCAGATCATCGAGATCACCCACGACCGCGTCAATGTCGTTCCGGCCGGGGGTGCACCGGGTCGGCTGCCGTTCTGGCGAGGTGACAACCTCGGTCGCCCGGCCGAGTTGGGCCGCGCCATCGGGGAGTTCACCCGCCAGCTGGCCGACATGGCGCCCGACCTGGCACGGGCCCACCTGGCCGGGCTCGGCCTCGATGCGTGGGCGGGAGCCAACCTCGTGGCCTACCTGGCCGAGCAGTCCGCGGCCAGCCACGTCCCCACGGACCGTACGATCGTGGTGGAGCGCACCCGTGACGAGCTCGGTGACTGGCGGCTGACAGTCCTGTCACCCTACGGAGCGCAGGTGCACGCGCCCTGGGCGCTGCTGGCCAGGGAACGACTGTCCCAGCGTTTCGGGGTCGATGCCGCGGTCCTGCACGGCGATGACGGGATCGTTGCCCGCCTGCCGGACCTGCCCGACGACGAGTGGCTCGCCGACGCCACTGCCTGCCTGTTCCCCGACCCGGACGAGATCGAGGCCGATGTCACCCGCCTGATCGGTGGTTCGGCCCTGTTCGCCTCCAGGTTCCGGGAGTGCGCGTCACGCGCCCTCCTGCTTCCGCGCCCCCGTCCCGGTCGGCGCGCCCCCCTGTGGCAGCAGCGTCAGCGATCGGCCCAGCTGCTGCAGGTCGCCGCCGAGCACCCCACCTTCCCGATCGTGCTGGAGGCGGTCCGCGAGTGCGTCAAGGACGTCTACGACGTACCAGCACTCGTCGATCTGATGGCCTCAGTCCAGCAGAGGCGGATCCGGGTGATCGAGGTCACGCCTGCGGCGGCCTCCCCGTTCGCCCGATCCCTGCTCTTCGGCTACGTCTCGGAGTACCTGTACGAGGGGGACTCGCCGCTGGCTGAGCGTCGGGCCGCTGCTCTGACGCTCGACCCCTCCCTGCTCGGCGAGCTCCTCGGGCAGACGGACCTGCGTGACCTGCTGGAACCTGACGCGATCGTCGCGGTGGTGGCCCAGATCCAGCACCTCACCCCGGAGCGTCGCGCGCGTGGCCCCGAGGACGCAACGGACATGCTTCGGAGCCTGGGACCCCTGGGCGCGACCGAGATCGGGCATCGGGGAGTCGACCCCACGTGGCTTGAGGAGCTCGAAGCCCAGCGCCGGGTCCTGCGCACGAGGGTGGCCGGCAAGGACGTGTGGGCCGTCGTCGAGGATGCCGCGCGCCTGCGCGATGGGTTGGGGGCGCCGATCCCGGCCGGAGTGGCTGACGCGCACCTTCGCCCGGTGGAGGATCCCCTGGGCGACCTCATCTCCCGCTACAGCCGGACGCACGGGCCCTTCACGATCGACGACGTCGTGGCGGAACTGGGCCTCCCGCCGGCGGTCGTCGCCCATCGGCTGTCCATGGGTCGGGCCGCCGGGAGGATCATCGAGGGCTGGTTCGTCCCGGACTCCCCCGGACCGCAGTGGTGCCATCCCGATGTCCTGCGCCTCATCAAGCGGCGGTCCGTGGCGATCCTGCGCCAGCAGATCGAGCCCGTGTCGCAGGCCGCCCTGGCAACCTTCCTGCCTCGATGGCAGAACATCGGCCGTCGCGCCACAACCACGCTGAGGGGTCCTGATGGGGTGCTCCTGGCCATCCGCGGCATGGCCGGGGTGCCTGTCCCTGCCTCGGCGCTCGAGGAGTCGATACTCCCCCTGCGTGTCGTTGGCTACGTCCCGGGGATGCTCGACGAGCTCACGTCGGCCGGCGAAGTCCTCTGGACCGGCAGTGCTCCGCTCCCCGGAGGTGATGGGTGGATCGCGCTGGCACCAGCCGACGTCGGCTTCCTGTTGCCACGGGCCAGCGAACCGCCCGAGGGTCACGTGAGCGTCGAGTTGCTGGAGCTGCTCCGCTCGGGAGGCGGCTGGTTCCTCGCGGATCTCCGCCAGCGCCTGACGCACCATGACCACGGCCAGGTGGCAGACGCGATGCTTGATCTCCTCTGGGCCGGACTGGTCAGCAACGACACGATCGAGCCGGTCCGGGCGATGGTGGATCGATCGCGCAGCCGCCGGCGTCGCAGCAGCGCCGGCACGCAGCGCCCGCGGCGACCGGCCCGGGGGCGCTATGCGGACCTCTGGCGACCGACGGCCCCAGGGGTCGCCGGCGCAGGGGAGGCTGGCTGGGGCACGGACGTCCCCACGCCCGCAGTTGCTGTCACGACACGGACAAATGCGAGCAGCACCCCGGAGCTTCCCGGGCGATGGTTCGCGCTGCCCGCGGACCTGCCACCACGTGAGGTGATGGCCGTCGCGCGAGCGCAGGCGCACCTGGATCGGCTCGGCATCGTCACCCGGGGCGCGGTCCTCGCCTCCGGCGACCCGGGCGGATTCGCCTCGGCCTACCGGACCCTGTCGATGATGGAGGAGCGCGGCAGGGTCCAGCGCGTCTACGCGGTCGAGGGCCTCGGGGCATCGCAGTTCGCGTTGACCGGAGTCGTCGACCAGGTGCGGGCAGTGGAGCGCGAGCTCGCCGAGGGGCAGGCCGACGCACTGCTCCTGGCAACCGCGGACCCGGCCAACCCATACGGTGCCGCCCTCGAATGGCCCGTCAGTGACTGGGCCGGCGGCACCGGGTCGCCACACCGGCCAGCGCGCGGCGCGGGTTGCCACGTCGTGCTGATTGGGGGCCGGCCGGTGCTCTACGCCGAGCGTGGTGGCCACACGCTCCTGACGTTCTCCCGCACAACAACGGAGGAGTCCGACCGTTCCGTGGAGCTGGCCGCAGCCGCCAGACTGCTCCATGACGCGGTCACGTCGGGGACGGTCGGAGCGCTGACGCTCACCAAGGTCAACGGAGCACCGGTCATGGAGCCCGGCGGATCAGACCACGTACGCAAAGCCCTCGAGGCGGCGGGGTTCGGACTGACGCCCCGGGGGTACCGGGTCCCGCGCTGATCCTCCGGGTGGGCTGCCTCAGGCAGCGTGCGCAACCCCGGCCTGGGCGGCCTCCACTGCCGCAACCTCGTCACTGACCGACCGAAGAAGGACCGACAGCGGCACATCGAGTGCCGTGCAGATGGCTGCGAGCAACTCGCTGGAGGGCTCCTTCTGGCCACGCTCGATCTCGGACAGGTACCCGAGGGAGACGCGCGCCGCGGAACTCACGTCGCGCAGCGTCCGGCCCTGGTCCTGACGCAGGCGACGCAGCTGCTCGCCGACGACCCGTCGCAGGATCACCATGACCTTCCCCTTCTCTCCACGTACCAACCTTATCGCGAGTCCCCCGCCAGTGCGGGTACGTGTCACCTGAACGCGCGGTCAGGCGTCAATGTTCCCGAGCCCCGTTTCGAACGCAGAGCTGGCACCCGGGCCACTGCTGGGCCCGCTGGTCCCGGAGGCCCGCACCTGAGCCAGCATCAGCAGCGCCCCCTCGACGGCCGTCGACTGGATCATCTCTCGGCTGCCGGGGATGTCCAGCCGGCGGCTGACGGTGCCCCGCGGCCCTGCGACGGCGATGAAGATCGTCCCGACCGGACTTCCACTGGCGGATGTCGGGCCGGCCTCCCCCGTGGTTGACAGACCGTAGGTGGCACGCAGCCGTTCCCGCGCACCCCTTGGCCATCTGCTCGGCCACCTGCGCACAGACCGCTCCCTGCGCCTCCAGGAGATCAGGATCCACACCGAGGAGCGCGGTCTTGACGTCGCTGGCGTATGCCACCACGGAACCGCGGACGACCGCAGAGGAACCGGGAACGGACGTCAGCGCGGCCACGAGCCGGCCGCCCGTGACCGACTCAGCGGCAGCGACCGTGGCCCCATCGGCGATCAGGGCGGCAATCAGGTCCGCGATCTGGTCGGCCGCCGCGAGCCGGCCACCACCGTTCCCCACGCCTGCCGTCACGCGGTGGCGCCCGACTCTGGTGGCACGCCGTCGTCGCCATGGGACTCGTCCGAGGTGGCCGAGCTGGCGGCGGATCGCGCAGCCGCCGCTGCAGTGCGGGCAGCCTTGTCGGACTTCGAGTCGCTGCGCGTCCAGTACGCCTTGTTGATGTAGTCGAATCCGGTCAACGTCGTGAGGATGACGGCGATGGCCATCACACCGACGCGGATCCACCACAGGAGGGTCATCTCCGGGGTGATGGGCAGCAGGAACAGGGTGATGCCCACCATCTGGAACAGCGTCTTGGCCTTGCCGCCACGGCTGGCCGGGATCACCCCGTGCTTGAGGACGACGAAGCGGATGACCGTCACGCCGACCTCGCGCAGGATGATCAGGATCGTCACCCACCACCACAGCTCGCCGAGCACCGACAGCCCGATGAGCGCCACGCCCGTGAGCGCCTTGTCCGCCAACGGATCGGCGATCTTTCCGAAGGTCGTCACCAGTCCCTGCTTGCGGGCCAGCCAGCCATCGAGCCAGTCGGTGATCGCAGCCAGGACGAAGACCACGGTTGCGGCGACGCGCGCGGCGGCGTTCCCTCCGCCGTCGTACATCAGCAGGTACCAGAAGAGCGGGATCATCACGATCCGCAGGAGGGTGAGCATGTTGGGCAGGTTCCACAGCTGGGCCCACCCGGTCACCACCCGCTCCCGGCTCCACATCTCCGGCTTCTCAGGTTCCCCACCCGGCACGGCGGGAGTCGGCGGCACTGGTTGGCCGGAATCGCTCGGGTCAGATCCGGACAACGGACACCTCCACGGCCTGCAGGTCGACACCGTCGGTGGCCACCACGCGGGCGCGCAGCATCGATCCCGGGGCCACCCGTCCGCGGAGATCCGGGGTCAGGTGGACGCTGGTCGAGCCGTCCTCGGGGCCCTGGTGCTCCGCCCGGCCCTCGGCGGTCATCCCGTCCACGTGCTCGACGAGGACCTCGACGTCGTGGCCGATCCGCTGCTCCGCGCGCTGGGCCATCACCTCGTCGACCACATCGCTGACCTCCATCACGCGGGCCCGGATCTCAGACTCGTCGAGCTTGCCCCCAAGGCCGACGGCCTCCGTGCCGTCCTCATCGGAGTACCCGAAGACGCCCACGGCATCCATCTGGGCGCTGCCCAGGAAAGCCATGAGCTCCTCGACATCGTCCTCGGTCTCCCCAGGGAACCCGACGATGACGTTGCTGCGGATGCCCGCCTCCGGCGCCCCGGCGCGGATGGTGGCGATGAGCTCCAGGAACGACCCGCTCCCGCCGAAGCGGCGCATCCGGCGCAACAGGGGGGCGCTGGCGTGCTGGAAGCTCAGGTCGAAGTAGTTCGCGACCCGCGGCGCCTCGAGCATCGTGCGCACCAGGCCGGGGCGGACCTCGGCGGGTTGGAGGTAGGAGACGCGGATCCGCTCGATCCCCGCAACCGACCCGAGCTCTGCGAGCAGGTCCTCGAGGGCCCGCGGGTCGGCGAGGTCCTTGCCGTAGGACGTCGAGTTCTCGCTGACGAGAACCAGCTCGCGGACCCCGTCGCCGGCAAGCCAGCGCGCCTCGGCCACGACGTCAGCGCGTGACCGCGAGACGAAGGAGCCGCGGAAGGAGGGGATCGCGCAGAACGCGCACCGGCGGTCGCAGCCCGAGGCGATCTTCAGCGACGCCACCGGTCCCGACGTGATGCGTCGCCGGATCCAGCCCGGTCCGACGGTCCCGAGTTCCTCCAGCGCACCGGCCGATGGGCCGGAGGTGCCTCCGTGGCCGGGGACATGCACGGCCGAACCGGGTCGGTCGGTCGGTGCCATGGGCAGCAGCGTGCGCCGGTCACGCGGAACGTGGCTGGTCAGTGTGCCGCCCTCGACGATGACGCGCAGCCGCTCGGCGATGTCCGGGTAGTCGTCGAACCCGAGGACCGCATCAGCCTCCGGGAGCTCGGCGGCCAGCTCGGTTCCGTAGCGCTCGGCCATGCACCCGACCGCCACGACTGAGCGGTGACGGCCGTCGAGGGTCGTCCCGCCCGCCGACAGGAGCGCGTCGACCGACTCCCGCTTGGCGGCCTCGATGAACCCGCATGTGTTCACCAGCACGGCGTCCGCGTCGTCGGCGTCGGCAACGAGCTCGAACCCCTCGGCGGCCAGACGTCCGGCGAGCTCCTCGGAGTCCACCTCGTTGCGCGCGCACCCGAGGGTCACCAGGGCCACGCGGGTGGTGCTCACCGTGCCAGCGTAGGCCACCGGGATCGTCAGCTGTCGTGGTGCAGGTCGGCGAGCAGTTCATCGAGATCGTCGGGCTTCACCAGGACGTCGCGGGCCTTGGAGCCCTCGGACGGCCCGACCACCCCGCGCGACTCCATCAGGTCCATCAGGCGACCCGCCTTGGCGAACCCGACGCGCAGCTTGCGCTGGAGCATCGACGTGGAGCCGAACTGCGTGGTGACCACCAGCTCGATGGCGCTGATCAGCAGGTCGAGGTCGTCGCCGATGTCGTCCTCGACGTCGCGCTTGGCCGACGCCTCGGTGAGGACGTCGTCGCGGTACTGGGCGGCCATCTGCTTCTTCACGTGGCCCACGACGGCGCGGATCTCGGACTCCGGGACGAACGCACCCTGGATCCGCATGGGCTTCGAGGCGCCCATGGGCAGGAACAGCCCGTCACCCTGCCCCACCAGGGCCTCGGCCCCCGACTGGTCCAGGATGACCCGGCTGTCGGTCTGGCTGGACGTCGCGAATGCCAGTCGTGAGGGCACGTTGGCCTTGATCAGGCCGGTCACGACGTCGACGCTGGGCCGCTGCGTGGCCAGGACGAGGTGGATGCCCGCGGCTCGCGCCAGCTGGGTGATCCGGACGATCGACTCCTCCACGTCACGCGGTGCGACCATCATGAGGTCGGCCAGCTCGTCGACGATGATCAGCAGGTAGGGGTACGGGGCCAGCACGCGCTGGGAGTCCGGCGGGACGGCCAGGGTCCCGGAACGCACCGCCCGGTTGAAGTCGTCGATGTGCCGGAAGCCGAAGTGCGCGAGGTCGTCGTAGCGGGCGTCCATCTCACGGACCACCCATTGCAGCGCCTCGGCGGCCTTCTTCGGGTTGGTGATGATGGGCGTGATGAGGTGCGGGATGCCCTCGTAGGCGGTGAGCTCCACCCGCTTCGGGTCGACGAGGACCATCCGAACCTCGGCCGGGGTGGCCCGCATGAGGATGCTGGTGACCAGGGCGTTGATGCAGCTGGACTTGCCCGCACCGGTGGCACCCGCAACGAGGATGTGCGGCATCTTGGCCAGGTTCGCGCAGACGTAGCCGCCCTCGACGTCCTTGCCGAGGCCCACGAGCAGCGGGTGGTGGTCGGCCTGGGCTGAGGGGGCGCGCAGGGTGTCGCCCAGGGAGACCATCTCGCGGTCCGTGTTGGGGATCTCGATGCCGATGGCGCTCTTGCCCGGGATCGGCGACAGGATCCTGATGTCGGAGGTCGCCACGGCGTAGGCGATGTTCTTCGTCAACGCCGTCACCCGCTCGACCTTGACGCTCTGGCCGAGCTCGACCTCGTACCGGGTGACCGTGGGCCCGCGCATGTAGCCGGTCACCTGGGCGTCGATCTCGAACTGCGTGAGCACGTCGGTCAGTGAGGCCACGACACGGTCGTTGGACACGCTGCGCGCCTTCGGCGCGGTGCCGGCCTTGAGCATCGTCGGGGTCGGCAGCCGGTAGTCCGGCGCTCCGGGGAGTCGCAGCTGCTCGGGCCGGGCGATGGCCACGGTGTTGTGCTTGCCCGGCTTGGCTGCGGCAGCGGGGCCAACGGCAGCGACCAGGGAGGCGAGGTTCGGGTCGGCAGGCGCACTGTCGGCGCCGAGGGCCTCCGCGGCGCCGATGCCCTCGACCTGCATGGTCTGGTCATGCGGTCCGGTCCCGTCGGCGGCAGGCGCAGCCGGATCGAACAGCGCGTCGATGAGGGTCGGGTCATCCCCGACCGCCGACTCAGCGGGCGCCGTGGCCACGGCGGACACAAAGGCCTCGTCACCGGCCAGCGGACCGTCGTACGCGGGGACCTCAGCCGGCTTGCGCGGGCGACGCATCCCGCGCAAGAGGCCCAGGGCGCGGGCCTTGAGTACCGTGGCACCGGAGGGTTTGGCGGCAGGCGCCGAGGTGTCGCCCTCGACGCCCTCGATCTCGAGGTCCCCACCCTCGACGGGCGCGTCGGCATCCACGTCCGGGGCCAGGGCCGCGTGCTTGGCCCGGCCGTCGACCGCCATGTCACCCGCGGGAGGCTGCCCCTCGCCAGCGGGTGCGGCCGGGTTCCGGCGCAGCAGCACGGCGTCGCGCAGTGCTCCGAGACGCTCGGGAACGGCGTGGATCGGGGTGGCCGTGACCACGAGCAGGCCGAACCCGAGCAGGACGATCAACCACAGGTAGGCCAACCAGATCCCGACGGCGGACACGATGGGCGCGGTGGCGAGCCAGCCGACCCACCCACCGGCCGCCCGCATCGCCTCGGACCCGTCGCTCGGGCTGGGTGCACCCTTGACCAGCGACCAGAGCCCGCACACCGAGGCCAGCAGGATGCCGGTCCCGATCGCCAGGCGACCCGTGGTGGATCCCTGGTCCGGGTGCCGGAGGACGCGCAGGGTCGCCCAGAGCAGGAACAGCGGGACGACGACGTCCAGCGCCCCGACGGCGCCGGTCACGATGAAGCCGACGATGCCGGTCAGCCAGCCGTCGATGGAGAACCAGGTGACAGCGGCGACAACGATCGTCAGGGTGAACAGGAGCAGGCCGATCCCGTCACGTCTGTGTGTGGCATCCAGGTCGCGGGCGCTGCGACCGACGGCGCGCGCAACCCCACCGAGGATCGCCGCGAGGAACAACCAGACGCGGGCCAGACCACGACCGATCGCCCGGACGACGCGGGCCACAGGCCCCGGCTGGCGACGCGCGGACGGCTTGGGTGCGGTCCGCGGGACCGAGCGCGACGAGGCGCCCCGGGACTGGGCGGGTCGGGCCGAGCCCTTGCGGCTGCCCCCCTGGGAGCTGCGCGAGGCGCTCGACGTGCGGGCGCGCGCAGGCGACTTTGTGGCCATGCCGCGAGGCTACCGGGGCGCGGCCTCCCCGAGGGTGTCCCCGACCCCGCCGGTGTCCGTGTCGTGCAGGGCGCCGGGGCCACCCGTCCGCCTCGCGGCCGAGCCGTTCACACCTCGACGACCACCGGCACGATCATCGGCCGGCGGCGGTGCGTGGAGCTCACCCAGCGGCCGACCTGCCGGCGCACGACCTGCTCGAGGGCGTAGACGTCGGTGCCGCCATGGTGCAGTGCCTCCTCCAGCGCGCGGGTGACCTGCGGCAGGACATCGTGGAAGATCTCCTCATCCTCGGCGAAGCCGCGGGCGTGAAGCTCCGGACCGGCCACGACCAGGCTGGAGTCGAGGTCCACCACGACGAACACCGAGATGAAGCCCTCCTCGCCCAGGATCCGGCGGTCCTTGAGCGACGCCTCGGTGATGTCGCCGACGGACGAACCATCGACGTACACATGGCCGCACGGGACCGCCCCGATGATCGAGGCACGGCCGTCCACGAGGTCGACGACCACCCCATCCTCGGCGATCAGGACGCGGTCGGCCGGGACCCCGGTGCGCACGGCGAGCGCGGCGTTGGCCCGCAGGTGCCGTGGCTCCCCGTGAACCGGCATCACATTGGCCGGTGTCAGCAGGTTGTAGAAGTAGAGCAGCTCGCCGGCCGAGGCATGCCCGGAGACGTGCACCAGCGCATTTCCCTTGTGCACGACGTCCGCGCCCCACCGGGTCAGGCCGTTGATCACCCGGTTCACCGGGTTCTCGTTGCCCGGGATCAGCGAGGAGGCCAGGATGACCGTATCGCCCTCCCCCACCGTGATCGCGTGGTCACCGTTGGCAATGCGCGACAGCGCAGCCATGGGCTCACCCTGGGATCCCGTGCAGATCAGCACCACCTCGTCATCAGGAAGCCCGACCAGGTCATCGGCCCGCACGAGGAGCCCGGGCGGGATCGTCAGGTAGCCCAGGTCACGGGCCACACCCATGTTGCGCACCATGGACCGCCCCACGAAGGCCGCCTTCCGGCCATGGGCGGCCGTGGTGTCCAGCACCTGCTGGATGCGGTGCACGTGCGAGGCGAAGCTCGCGACGATGATCCGGCCCCGCGCACCGTGGAACACCGTGTCCAGCACCGGGGCGATGTCCGCCTCGGCAGGCACGAACCCGGGGACCTCGGCATTGGTGGAGTCGACCATCGCCAGGTCGATCCCCTCCTCGGCCAGGCGCGCCAGCCCGCGCAGGTCGGTGATCCGGCCGTCCAGGGGCAGCTGGTCCATCTTGAAGTCCCCGGTGTGCAGCACGGTGCCCGCAGACGTCCGGATGCCGACAGCCATCGCGTCGGGGATGGAGTGGTTCACGGCGAAGAACTCGCACTCGAACGGGCCCAGCCTCTCGCGCTGGCCCTCACGCACCTCCAGCGTGTACGCCGTGATCCGGTGCTCGCGCAGCTTGGCCTCCACCATGGCCAGCGTGAGTCGGGAGCCCAGCAGCGGGATGTCCGAGCGCCTGCGCAGCAGGAACGGCACCGCCCCGATGTGGTCCTCGTGCCCGTGGGTCAGGACGATCGCCTCGACGTCAGCCAGGCGGTCGTCGATGTAGCTGAAGTCCGGCAGGATCAGGTCCACGCCTGGCTGGGACTCCTCGGGGAAGAGCACTCCGCAGTCGACGATCAGCAACCGGCCGTCGATCTCCAGGACGGCCATGTTGCGACCGATCTCGCCGATCCCGCCGAGGGCAACGATCCGCAGGACCCCGGGTTCCAGTGCCGCCGGCTCGGGCAGCTCATGGTGGCCCGGCCTCACGCGTCGAAGCCCGCCACCCCGGCGGCCGCGAGGTCCGCGCGCAGGGTGGCGACCTGCTCGGGCGTGGCATCGACCAGGGGGAGGCGGACGGGGCCGGCGGGCAGCCCGAGCTCGCGCAGCGCCGCCTTGGTCATGATCACTCCCTGAGTGCGGAACATGCCGACGTACGCGGGGATCATCGAGGCGTTCATCTCCGTGGCCCGGGCGACCTCACCGGCCCGGTGCGCGGCCATCATCCCGGCGATCCGCTGGCTGAGCACATGGCCGACGACCGACACCACGCCCACGGCGCCGACGGAGAGCAACGGCAACGTCAGTGCGTCGTCCCCGGAGTACCAGGCCAGGTCGGTGGCGGCGATCACCGACGCTGCGGCAGCAAGGTCGGCCTTGGCATCCTTGTTGGCCACGATCCGCGGGTGCTCGGCGATGCGGAGGAAGGTGTCGGACTCGATCGGCACGCCGGTGCGACCGGGGATGTCGTAGGTCATGATCGGCAGGTCGGTGGCGTCGGCGATCGCCAGGAAGTGCGCCGCGATGCCCGCCTGCGGTGGCTTGTTGTAGTACGGGGTCACCAGCAGCAAGCCGTGGGCCCCGGCGTCCTGGGCCGCCCGGGCGATGTCGATCGAGTGCCGGGTGTCGTTGTTGCTGGCACCCGTGATGATCGTCGCGCGGTCACCGACGGCGTCGAGGACCACCTTGAGCGAGGCGATCTTCTCCGCGTCACGCAGCGTCGGGGACTCCCCCGTCGTGCCGTTGACGATCAGGCCGTCATTGCCCGCATCGACCAGGTGGGTGGCCAATCGCGCGATGCCGTCGTAGTCGACCTCACCGTCGGCGGTGAACGGGGTGACGATCGCGGTCAGCATGTGGCCGAACGGGGCAGGGCTCTGGGGGTCGTATGCCATGAGGACACGGTATCGGCACGGTGGCCGCCCCGCGCTGACCGTCGGCCGACGCGCCCGATGCCGCGGCAGGCGCGCCCTCAGACCTCCGGCGTGATGAGGAACACCGGCGTCAGCTCGTCGCCCTGGCCCATGGGGTTGTCCAACATGACCTCGCGCGCATCAGCCTCGGACATCGGCAGGTTGATGCTGCGCCCGACGACCTCGACGTTGATGTTGTTGCCGTCGATGACGTAGGCGGCACAGCCGAACCGCTGCGCGAGCTCCTCGCAGATGGCGTCGGGGTGCTTCGAGGGCAGCATCGCGTACTGGTCGAACGGCGGCATGGCGTCGGGGTTGAAGCCGTCGATCTCCGAGATGTGGTTCCCGGCGATCCGGTAGAAGTCGCCGTTGCGCCGGAGCACGAACTTGCCGATCCCACCACCGACGACAGCGGCCATCATCCGGGGGTAGCCGACCTCGTCGATGGCCACCTGCATCTTCTTCGGGTGGCTGTAGCCGATGTCCCCGTTGTCGTTCTTCGTCACGTACTTCACGATGAGCCGGGCCAGCCAGCTGTCCTGAACGTCGTCGATGTGCCGGACGTCGCCGTTGCAGATCGAGACGAACTTCTGCGACAGGCACAGCGTGGTCTGCGGGGTGATCCGCTCAGCGGCGTACAGGGCGATCACCCCCCCGAGGTCCTCGCCGATCCCCACCTTGTGGGTCTTGACCGGTTCGCGCCGGTAGGTCCGCCCGTTGACAACACGCGTGGAGATCGCAGTCACGGCCCGGAGCCTATCGGGCGCAGCTACGGTGCGACGCGGCCGTTGGCGACGAACGCGGCATGGGTCAGGGGCATGAGCGTGGCCCACTCCTCCTCGTAGCGCTCGGCGACCATCTCGATCTCGCGCTGCGGGAAGCTCGGGAACCGCGCGTCGTCGCTGTGCTTGCGCAGCGACAGGAAGTTCATCATCGCCCGCGCGTTCATGGTCACGTAGGCCGAGGAGTAGATGGTCAGGGGCAGCACGATCCGGGCGACCTCACGGGCGACCCCGGCCTCGAGCATCGTCTCGTAGGCCGCATAGGCCGACGCGGCAGGCCGTCTCGGTCTCGGCGCGGACGATCTCGTACTGCTGCGGCGTGCCGTCGACGAACTCGTACGACCCGGGCTTGCCGACCTGCACCAGCTTGCGCTCGGGCGCGGGGACGTAGAACGTCGGCTCGAGGACCTTGTAGCGACCCGATTCCTCGTTGTAGGAAGCAATCCGGTGCCGGAAGTGCTCGCGCCACATGAAGATCGGGGCCTGCACGAAGAAGGTCATCGAGGAGTGCTCGAAGGGCGAACCGTGGCGGTCGCGCATCAGGTAGTTGATCAGTCCCGAGGACTTCGCGGGATCCGCCTCGAGGTCCTCCAGCGACTGCTCGCCCTTGGTCGACACCCGCGCGGCCCAGATCACGTCGGCGTCACTGGCGGCGTGCTTCACGAGTTCGACCGTGACGTCGCTTCGGAACCTCAGCTCGGGCATGTGCGTCCTCCCAGGAGTCGTGCGCGGGGCGGGTGTGTCGTCGGCGGCGCCACGCTACCGCCTGCGCGCCTGCGCGCGACGCAGGCTCCCAGTGACTACGGTGTGGCGCATCACCCGGTGACAAGGAGTCCCCCATGTGCGGTTGCTTCGTCCTGCTGCTCGGCGCGTTCGCCCCCCGGCTGGCGCTGGCACTGATGGCCCTGTTCAACGACGAGATCACCAAGGCCTTCGATGGCTCCTGGGTGATCCCCCTGATCGGCTTCTTCCTGCTGCCCTACACCACGCTGGTCTACGTCCTGATCTCCTGGTGGACCTCCGGTGGGGTGTCCGGCTTCGAGTGGTTCTTCGTGTTCCTGGCGTTCTTCGCCGACCTCGCCTCCTACGGCGGCGGCTACAACCGGCGCAGCGACTACCAGCGCTACTACCCCACGCCCAGCCCTTCCTGAGCACGCCGCAGCGCCCTGGGGGCGTTCACCGGACGGCCATCCGCGGGCCGTTCGGCCAGCAGGCGATGCCCATCGGCGGCTAGTAGGGTTGACCGTGCTTGCACACGCCCCCGTACCCGATGGAAGGGAAACACATGACTATCAAGGTAGGCATCAACGGATTCGGCCGGATCGGCCGGATGGTGTTCCGTGCTGCCGTCCAGAACTACCCGGACACGATCCAGGTGGTTGGGATCAACGACCTGCTCGACCCCGCGTACCTGGCCTACATGCTCAAGTACGACTCGGTCCACGGCCGGTTCAAGGGCGACGTCTCGGTTGAGGGCTCGAACCTCATCGTCAACGGCAACACGATCCGCCTGACCGCCGAGCGCGACCCCGCAGCCCTGGCGTGGGGCGACGTGGGCGCCGAGGTCGTCGTGGAGTCGACGGGCCTGTTCCTGGACAACGCATCGGCGTCCAAGCACCTCGAGGCCGGGGCCAAGAAGGTCATCCTGTCCGCGCCCTCCAAGGACGACACCCCGATGTTCGTCTTCGGTGTGAACTCCGACAGCTACGCCGGCCAGGCGATCATCTCCAACGCCTCCTGCACGACCAACTGCCTGGCGCCGATCGCCAAGGTCATCAACGACAACTTCGGCATCAAGCGTGGCCTCATGACCACCGTGCACGCGGCAACCGCGACGCAGAAGACCGTGGACGGCCCGTCGATGAAGGACTGGCGCGGTGGCCGCGGCATCCTGGAGAACATCATCCCGTCGTCCACCGGTGCGGCCAAGGCCGTGGGCAAGGTGCTCCCGGAGCTCAACGGCAAGCTGACCGGCATGGCGTTCCGCGTTCCGACCTCCGATGTGTCCGTGGTCGACCTGACCGTCGAGCTCGAGCGCCCGGCGTCCTACGACGAGATCAAGGCCGCCATGAAGGCCGCCTCCGAGGGCCCGATGAAGGGCGTCCTTGGCTACACCGAGGACAAGGTCGTCTCGACGGACTTCCGCGGTGAGGCCATGACCTCAGTGTTCGACGCGGAGGCCGGGATCGCCCTGGACTCCACGTTCGTGAAGCTCGTCGCCTGGTACGACAACGAGTGGGGCTACAGCAACAAGGTGGTCGACATGATCAATGTCGTCGGCGCGGACCTGGCTGACTGACCGACCCGCACAACACGATGTGGCCGGCTCCCCTTGGGGGCCGGCCACATCGTTGTTCGCAGGTGCCCTCTACAGGAATCCGATGAACACCATCCCGACCAAGCAGACGATGAGCACGAGCGCGACGATCTTCATTGTCTTGGGATCCATGGACCACATCATCCCCCACCGTTGGGGACTTCCGCGAGACCCGGCGGTCGCACGGGTTGAGGTGTCGCCGGCGCCGCGCGGGAGGTCGCTGGTTCGGGAGGACCGCGGTGGCAGACTCGCCCCATGCCCGCCGCGCCCACCTATCGCGTGTACCCGTACCGCTGGGTGGTGCTGGCCGTCTTCACCCTGGTCAACGTCACGATCCAGACGCTGTGGATCGGGTATGCGCCCATCACCGGTCCGGCGGCTGAGTACTACGGGGTCAGTGACACGGCCATCGGGGCCTTCGCGATGGTCTTCATGCTCGCGTTCATCCCGCTCTCGCTGCCCGCCGCCTGGCTGATCGACACGCGGGGCTTCCGGGTCGCCACCGGGCTCGGGGCGGTGGTCATGGGAGCCTGCGGGATCCTGCGCGGCCTGGCTGGTGCGAACTACGCGATGGCGATGGCGGCCACTGTCGGGATCGCCGCCGCCCAGCCCCTGCTGCTCAACGCGTGGACCAAGATGCCCGCGCGCTGGTTCGCGCCGGGACAGCGGGCGACGGCAGTCGGTGTGGTGACCGTCGGCAACCTGGTGGGCACGGCCGCGGGGATGGTGCTCGGCCCGGTCCTGGTCGAGTCCATGCCGATCGGGCAGATCCAGTTCTGGTACGGGATCGTCGCGGCGCTCAGCGCTGTGCTGTTCCTCGGGCTGGCGCGCGAGCACCCGCCGACTCCGGCCTGCCCACCGGGGCAGGAGGAGCGCGCCCTGGTTCTCGACGGCCTTTCCCACGCGCTGCGGGTCCCGGCGTTCTGGTCCGTGCTGGCCATCGCGTTCGTCGGCCTCGGCGTGTTCAACGGGCTGACCACGTGGGTGGAGGCGATCCTGCGCCCCCGCGGGTTCTCCCCCGCTGACGCGGGAACCCTGGGCGCCGTCCTGCTCCTCGGTGGGCTGATCGGGGCCGTGGTCCTGCCCGCCCTGTCCGACCGACAGGCTCGGCGTCGGCGCTTCCTCGTCCTGGCCTTCGCCGGGGCGATCCCGGGGTTGCTGGGCGTCATGGTGGCGGGTTCCCTTCCGGTGCTGCTCGTCTCGGGGTTCGTGCTCGGCTTCTTCCTCGTGTCGGCGCTGCCGATCGGGTTCCAGTACGCGGCCGAGGTGACCCGTCCGACCCCGGAGGGCACGTCGAACGGGCTGATGCAGCTGTTCGGCCAGGGCTCGGTGGTGTTCGTGTACGTGATGTCCGCGCTGCGGACTCCCGACGGGTCCTTCACCCGCGCGCTGGTGGCTGCCATCGGGCTGCTGGCGCTTGCCGTGGTGATCGCCTGGCGGATGCCCGAGCCGGACGTGCTCACGCCGAAGGCGTCACGGACGCCGGAGCCCGTTCGCTGAGAATCCCGGTGGCCCCCCGCCAGCGGCGATCATGCGCTCAGGGACCGGCGCCTGCCATCCGGGGGTCTGGGCTCAGAACCCGCCGAAGTCGAAGCCCCCGCCGTCGAACCCTCCGCCGTCGAACCCGCCACCCGCGTCGCCCCCGCCGAAGTCGCCGCCGGCATCTCCTCCGGCATCCCCGCCGTCTCCACCGTCGCCACCGGCATCCCCGCCACCACTCCCACCGAAGTAGTCGTATCCGGGGGGCAGGTAGAGCGCGTTGAAGAGCATGGTGCCCATGAGCACGTTGCTCATCATGTAGGCACCGGAGCCGGCGTACCAGCCGCGCGCCCACGGCGCGTACTCGGGGCCGGCGTCGTAGTAGGGCCGGTCGCCCGAAGCCGTCGGGACGAGTCGCGCCTGCGGATCCAGGCCATCCTTGATCCGGGCGTCACACGCAGCACAGACCGGGACGTCGCGCAGCGCCCCGCCCTCCGGTGCCCATTGGGCATCAGCAACTGAAAGGCCGTGCCGCTGGTCGAAGAAGCACGGCGGACGCCTGCTGGGCAGCGCCCGGCCCTCACGTCGGGCATCCAGCGTGGCCAGCGCGAAGCGGCCATCATCGAGGGACTTCGAGACCCACTGGAGGTCATCGGGGTGCGCGGACGCCTCCAACGTCTCCTTGGCGCGCTCGTAGGCGTTCAGCGCGTCCTCGAAGTCGCGCGCTGCCTCGGGCTCCAGGGACTGCGGCACGGGGGTCTCGGCGATCTGGTGACCGAGCTGTGTGACGTCCTCCTCGGCTACCCGCCGCACCGCCTGCCAGCGGCGGTCTGCCAACTCCTTGTTCTGCCGGGATCCCCCAACCGCGGCCTGCTTCTGGCGCGACTGCATGAACATGAAGACTCCGAAGAGCACCAGCGCGATGAGAATCCAATCCATACCCACCACGATAACTGCCGGACGACCGGTCCGCTGCCGATCGTCGGAGGCCCGGGGCCGCGCCAAGATCGTAGGTTCGTCCAACTCTCGGGCGGCAGGAGCCACTTCCTCCAACTCTCGGGCGCCTCGACGGCCCCGATGTTGGATCGAACCGTGATCTTGGCCCCGGGCGTGGTCGTCGCGGGACCGCGCAGCGGCGGCGGGTGGCTGGGACCCGAGTTCAGGCCGCGGGGGCCTCGGGGTGGGCGGCGGCGGCCTGCTTGGAGTACGAGCGGACGTACACGGCCCGCATGAGCAGTGCCTCCCACATGGGCAGGGCCTTGGCGCCGCCGAGTCCGGAGGCGCCGATCCAGGCGCGGGCAGCCTTCTCGACCACCATCGCGACGGCCTCGTGGTCAGCACCGAACACGAGGGCGCCCCTGCCCGGGACGAGGACGGCGTCGGCCCGCGGGCGCCGCTTGGGAGTGGACCGAAGCGTGTCGACCCGGCGACCGGTGAGCTGGGCGAGGTCGTCGAGCACGGGGGGCAATGGCCGGCGCAGCGTCGAGAACCGAAGGGTGAACGGGGCGGTGGACAGCCACGTGTCGGTCCCGTCCGCCAGCCGGACCGGCTGCAGGCACGCCGGATCCCACGGAGCGTCCGGGTCGGCGGGCATGTGCGAGCCCTCGTGCGGGCGTTTGACGACGACGTACGCAGCACACGCCCGTTCCAGCTCGGTCACCCGATCGAAGGCCTCCTCGAGCGTGCCGCCGACGGCGAACGCCCCGTGGTTGGCCATCAGCACCGCCGGTCCCTGGCCGAGGGCGCCCACCGTTCCCTCGGTGATCTTCTTCGTGCCGGGCAGCGCGTACGGTGCGCAGGGCACCTCCCCGAAGGGCGTGGGCACGGGCACCCGTGCGGCCGCGCAGATGGAGGCCGCCACCTGGTGGGTGTGCACCCCGGACATCACGTCGGGCCGGCGTCGGTAGGTCTCACTGTGCAGCTTGCGCTCGCCACTGGGCTTGTACGAGCCTGCCCACTCGCCGGAGTTGAGGTCCACGCGCACGATCATCTTCTCGGTCAGGTCCGGGTAGGTGATCCCGCTGGGGGTGACGAGCATGGACCGCTCGTCGAGTCGGACGCTCAGGTTTCCCCACGTGCGCGCGACCAGACCGTCGGCAAGGAGCCGGTGTCCCGCGTCGACGAGCTCACGGCGGGCCTGGGACTCGCTCACTGCCGGGCTCCCTCGACCTGCGCGAACACGCGGTCGAAGGCGGCCACGGCCTCGGTCGATGGTCGCATCCGTGTGCGCGGCGCTGGTGTACAGCCGCGAGCCAGCGAGGGTGATCACGCCCTCAGCGGTGTAGGCGGCGCCCATCTCCTCCATCACGGTCTTGCGCGCCTTGATCTCCTTGAGCTTCGCCGGGACCTCCCAGATCCGGTTGAAGTCGATTGCGAAGTGCAGCGTGCCGACTGTCTGCAGGTGCACGATCGACCCTTGGTTGTAGGCGACGAACGGCAGGCCCCGTCGCGTGATCGACTCGCGCAGGCCAGCGGTGAGCCGGTCGCCCATCGCCCCGGCCCGTTCGGCGGCGTGCTGCCGTTCCATCTCCACGAGGGTGAAGTACCCCGCGGCTGACGACAGCGGGTTGGCCGCCATGGTCCCGCCGACGAGGGCCTTCTTGGAGCCGGCCTCGAGCCCGGCCGCCAGCAGCTTCATATGCTCGCGCTTCCCGCCGAGGCCGCCGGCTGAGGGGTACCCTCCGGCGACGACCTTGCCGAACACGGTGAGGTCGGGCTCCACCCCGAAGTAGCCCTGCGCGCCGGACATGCCGATCCGGAATCCGGTCACGACCTCGTCGAAGATCAGCAGGGCGCCGTACTTGTCGCAGAGCTCCCGCACGCCCGCGTTGAAGTCCCGGGGCAGAGGCCGCGTGCCGCTCTCCGGGCCGACGGGCTCGATCAGCACGGCAGCCGTCCCACCGCGGGCCCGGTTGATCATCAGGGTGCGCTCGAGGGCCTCGAGGTCGCCCGGGAAGAACTCCTGGGTGTGCCGGAACACGTACTTCGGGACGCCGTGCGCCTCGTGGTGGCGCGTGCCGGGGATCCGTAGACCGTAGGCGAGCTGGTCGGACCACCCGTGGTAGGCCCCGCCCATCTTGACGACGTTCTTCTTGCCGGTGGAGAGCCGGGCGACGCGGATCGCAGCCATGCACCCCTCGGTCCCGGACCCGAGCATCCGGAACATCGGCACGGCGGGCATGCGGTCGGCGATGAAGCGCGCCAGCTTCAGCTCGTACTCGTGGAACAGACCGGTCGACGGGCCGCATGCGCGCAGCAGGTCGATCACCTGGTCGAGGACCTCCGGCGGGTTGGACCCGAGCACGGTCGGGCCGCCGGCCTGGAGGAAGTCCAGGTACTCGTTGCCGTCGAGGTCGTGCAGGTGGCACCCCTCAGCCCTCGTGATGACCAGCGGGAACGGCATGTTGAACGCCAGGTTGTGCTGCACGCCGCCGGGGATGTACTCCGCTGCCTCGGCGGTCATGGCCTTCGATGACTGGCACCGCTTCTCGAAGTGCTCATCGAGGTACCCCTGCAGGGCATCGCGACGCAGGCGACGGATCGGCTGGGCGATCAACGCGTCCAGATCGGCGATGACGCGCGGGACGTCGGGATATTCGGTGATCGCGAAGCCCTCGGACACGGCATCCTCCTGATCGGCGCTGTCTCTGGCCATCCAACCACCGCGTCGGTCCCGTCCCCGGCCCGGGCGGGGGGCGGGGTCACACCGCGTCGAGGAACGCCGCCGTGCGCCCGACGTACCAGGGCAGCTCCGCGCCGCGCTCATGGAAGCCGACATGGCCACCGGTGCGGGTGATCGCCCGCCGCACGGGGGTGTCCGCCTCCAGCTGCGCCCAGTCGATCGCGTGGTACGGACCGGCCGGGATCATCGGATCGTCGAGGGCGTGCACCACCAGCGTCGGCACGGTGATCCGCGGCAGGAACTGGGCGCTCGAGTTCACGACGTAGTACTCGGCGGCGTCCCGCCACCCGTTGTGCTTGGCGGTGATGAGGTCATCGAACTCGGTGAGGGTGCTGACCTTGGCGATGGCCGTGCGCTCAGCGTCGGTCAGGGCCAGGCCGGAGTGCGCCGAGTCGGACTTCAGCTTGCTGACCAGGAACTTCTCGTACAGGCCGAACATCCGCCTGCTCAGGTGCTCGTTGCCCACGCTGAGGTCGATCGGGGAGGACACCGCGACCCCGCCGCGAACGGGGAGCCCGTCGAGTGGCTCGCCGAGCAGCTTGAGCGTCACGTTCCCGCCGAGGGAGAAGCCGACGATCGCCACACCCTCGGCACCGGGCTCATCGGTCAGCGCGCGCAGCACCGTGCGCAGGTCCTCCGAGCGCCCCCCGTGGTAGAGCATCCGGCAGTGCTCCGAGGAGTCCCCGACGCCGCGCAGGTCGACACGCGCGACGGCGTACCCCGCGCGCAGCAGGCCGAGCGCCGTGGCCCGCACGTAGGTGGAGTCGATCGACCCGCCGAGGCCGTGGACGACCAGGACCATCGGACGGTCGGTGCGCGGACCGATCCTCGGACGGTGGATGCGCACCGCCAGCGCGTCGCCTGACCCGTCGTTCATCGCGACCACGAGTCGCTGCTCGGTCGACACCGCCGCGAGGTCGTGCTGGCGGGGGCGGATCCGGTCGGCCACGGTCTGCAGGTTCCCGGTGAGCCAGGGCGGCGCCGGGGTGAAGCCCGCGTTGATGATGTCCGTCACGCCATGCCCAGGACGCTCTTGATGGTGCGCACGACGCCGTTGTCCGTGTTCTCCGGGGCGCGGAAGCGCGCCCGTGCCGCCAGCTCCGGGTGGGCGTTGGCCATCGCGAACGAGTAGGTCGCCTCGTCCATCATCTCCAGGTCGTTGAGGAAGTCCCCGAAGACCATGGTCTGGTCCCGGGTGATGCCCAGGGCCTGCTGGATGTGGCGGATCCCGCTGCCCTTGTTCGCGTGGCGGTCCATGACGTCGAGCCAGTGCTGGCCGGAGACGACCACCTGGTGGGTGTCGCGGAAGTGCGCGTAGGCCGGTGCGGACACCTCCTCGGAGGAGACGAAGTCGTAGATCGCGACCTTCAGGATGTCGTCGTCGACGGTGTTCAGGTCGGCCACCATCTCCAGCCGGTGGTAGTACTTGTCGACCTCGGCGAGGAACGGTGCGTCGGTGCGCTCGATGTAGGCCGAGGCCTTGCCGCAGAGCACGGCCCCGACGTCGGCACCCCCCGCGTTCAGGGCGCGGGCGACGTCGATGAGGTCGCGGGCGACCTGCCGGTCCAGGCAGTCCGAGCTCAGCTCGCGACCCCCTCGGACGACGTACGTGCCGTTCTCGGCGATGAACACGACCTCGTCGGCGATCGGCTCGAACCTCTCGAGCAGGTTGTAGTACTGCCTGCCCGATGCTGGGCAGAAGACGACACCACGCTCGTGGAGGGCATCGACCAGCGGCCAGAAGTCGTCGTGGATCGCGTCGTCGTCGTCGAGCAGCGTGCCGTCCATGTCGCAGGCGATCAGCCGGATGTCGGGGATGGGGTCGAACTCGAGGGGCTCGACCGGCTCGGGGTTGGGGTCGGGATCGGTTCCGGTCACCCCAGCATCCTCCCACCTCACCTGGCCCACTCGCCGCGCCATCGAAGCACGAGGAGTGCTGTCACCACGCGAAGTCTGCCTCGCGTCACCCATCCCTCGCCCCCACTCCCCGTGCGCGCCCGACGCCGGTCGCGTCTCTGGCGCACCACCCGCCTGCCTCGGGGCCTTGGGATGATGACTCCATGGCAGGGATCCACTGGAAGCACCGCACCGGTGTCGACGCAGTGCGGTTCCTGGCGACGGAGGCTGCGGGGCTGGACTGGATCCGCGTTCCGGGCGGGCCGCGGGTGCCCGTGATCGTCGAGGTCGGGACCTCACGGCTCGGGATGGAACGCATTCCCGAGGGCCGCCCGACGCGCGAGATGGCCGAGCAGTTCGGCCGTCGGCTGGCGGCACTGCACCGCGCTGGGGCGCCGTCGTACGGCAGCCCTCCCCCGGGCGCCCCGGGTCCGGACGGGTGGATCGGTGACCTGCCCATGCCCTACGCCGAGCGCGTCACGTTCAGGGAGTTCTGGGCGATCGACCGGGTCGCCGCCACGGCCCGGATGGCCCACGACCGCGGCGGGCTGGACGCGGCACAGGTGGCGGAGGTCGACCGGTTCGTCGCCGACCTCCTGGCCGGCGACATCGACGTCGGGCCGCTGGCTCCCCCGGCGCGCGTGCACGGCGACCTCTGGAGCGGCAACGTCCTGTGGGGCGCCGACGGCGAGGTCTGGCTGATCGATCCAGCCGCCCACGGCGGCCACCCGGAGTCCGACCTCGCGATGCTGGCCCTGTTCGGCGTGCCGCATCTCGATCGGATCATCCACGGGTACGAGGAGGTCCGTCCGCTGGCGCCCGGATGGCGGGGGCGGGTCCCCCTGCATCAGGCGTGGCCGTTGCTGGTCCACGCCGCACTGTTCGGCGGCGGCTACGGTGCCTCCGCCGTGACGGCCCTGCGTCGCGCTCGCGGCTGAGGTCGGCCGCAACCCGTCAGGCCGTCGGGGCGCCGTCGTGCAGCGCGATCGCCTGACGCATCGACTTGCGGGCACGCTTGCGGTCACCCGCCGCGTCGTAGGCGGTCGAGAGCTCGAACCATCGCTCCCAGGAGTCGGGGTCAGCCTCCACCCGGGTGCGCACCTCGGCGAAGTGGGCGTCGGCGGCCTCCCGCACGGGCCGGCCAGAGGGCCGCCGGGGCAGGTCGTCGACCGGCAGCGCCCCACGGGCGGCCAGCTCGTGGCCCAGCGCCTCAGTCGCCCTGCCGAACTGCCACTCACGCCACAGCACCCAGAGACCGATCACCGGGAACCCGAGGATCGCCACTCCGAGCATGACCGGCGCGATGCCACCGGCCTGGATGAAGTCGATCGCCCGGGAGGCGGTGAAGAGGAGGTAGGCCCCCAGCAGCACGGCCATCACGACCGCCATGCGCTTGCCCGTCATGGAATGACCGCTCAGCCGTCCAGGCCGAGGAAGCCGTCGATCCCGACGGTGAGGCCCGGGTGCGAGGCGACCTTGCGGACTGCCAGCAGCACGCCGGGCATGAAGCTGGCCCGGTCGAAGGAGTCATGCCGGATGGTCAGGGTCTCCCCCAGCCCACCGAGCAGCACCTCCTGGTGCGCGACGAGACCCTGCAGTCGGACGGCGTGCACGTGGATCCCGTCGACCGTCGCCCCCCGGGCCCCGTCGAGGGCCGAGGTGGTGGCGTCGGGCATGTCCGGGCTTCCGGCCTCCGCCCGGGCGGCCGCGACCATCTGCGCGGTGCGGGTGGCCGTGCCCGAGGGTGCATCGGCCTTGCGGGGGTGATGCAGCTCGACGATCTCCACCGACTCGAAGTGCGGGGCGGCCGCCGCCGCGAAGCGCATCATCAGCACAGCGGCGATCCCGAAGTTCGGGGCGATCACCGCGCCCGTGCCGGGCGACGCCTCCAACCAGGCCCGCACCTGGTCCAGCTTCCCGGCGTCGAAGCCGGTGGTGCCGACGACTGGGTGGATCCCGGCGTCGATCAGGAACTCCAGGTTGCCCATGACGGACTCCGGGTGGGTGAAGTCAACAGCCACCTGGGCACCGGCCGCGGCCAGCTCCTGGAGGTCGTCACCGACGTCGAGGCTCGATACCAGCTCGAGGTCGGGGGCGTCGTAGACCGCCCTGACCACCTCGGACCCCATGCGTCCCCGCGCACCCAGCACACCCACTCGGATCGTCACCCGAGCATTGTCCCACCGCGGGACCAAGGACGCGCCGCGCGTGGGGCTGGGGGCCGGTCGGCCAGTGGTGGCGGGGGCGGATACCCCTTCAGCTTCTGCTGCGGGCCAGTCGCTGCACGGCCGGGGCCTGAGGGCTGAGGGTGGGGGTGCTCTGCGGGTGAAACGGGCGCCATCGGTCGACGTGTCCCAGCCTGGCCGCACTCCGGGCTGCCGTCATCGGCGATGACCGGCAAGTGCGCCGAGTGCGAGTACTCGCCACGACCGGGCCGCGGGCTCAGAAGGCTCTCTCGGCCTCCCCGCCCCCATCCACGCGCACGGAATCGCCTTTCAGGCCGGCCTCTCCAGGCCGAGCCCGAGCCGCGCACACCAGACCGCCCGTCAGCGCGTCTGGTCGGGCTCCTATCGGCCGGTTTGCAGTGCGTGGACCGCGGTTGCGCCTTGTGCACCCCGTGGAACGGCCGGTTTCGAGTGCGCCGGTTGGCAGATGGCCGATGCGGCACACGGCGGCCGCCGCATCCGGCGGGCAGGTCCGCTGGCCAGCGGGCGACCGGTTCAGGGTTCTCGCGGCCTCCCCATCTGCGACGTCGTGGCCGACGCACGGGAAGGACGCGCTCACCCCAGCGAGAACTGGCGGGATTCCTCGAAGGGGCCGATGACCGTCAGGGACTTGGGCGCCGAGAGGATGGCCGCCGCCTCCCGCGCGATGTCGTCGATGGTGACGCTGTCGATGCGGGCCAGCAGCCCGTCGATGCTCGGCAGGTCCCCGGTGGAGAGGTCGGCGCTGCCGATGCGGCTCATCCGGGAGCCGGTGTCCTCGAGCCCGAGCACGATCGAGCCCTTGCTCTGGCCCTTGCCCCGCTCCAGCTCCTCCGGCGTCAGGCCGTTGCGGGCGACCTCGTCGAGGCCGGCGATGGTGAGCTCCAGGACCTGGTCGACCTTGGCCGGCAGGCACCCGGCGTAGGCGCCGAACAGCCCGACGTCGGAGTAGCCGGTGCTGAACGCGTACACCGAGTAGGCCAGGCCGCGGCGCTCGCGGATCTCCTGGAACAGCCGCGAGGACATGCCCCCGCCCAGGGCGGTGCTCAGGATGCTCAGGGTGTAGCGCCGCGTGTCGGCACGCGCCACGCCGGGGACGCCCACCACGAGGTGCGCCTGCTCGGTCGGGTCGGGAGACGACCCGGACACCCGAGGTGGTCGCCACGGCCAGCCCGCCGCGGCGGGCGGGCAGCGGGCGGACGGACGGATCGCCCAGCGCCCCGGCGGACCGGAACGCCTCGGTCACGAGCCGGACGACCTCGTCGTGGTCCACCGCACCCGGCGACCGAGACGACCATCGCGTGCGGCTTGTAGCGCTCGCGGTAGAACGAGTCGATCGCGTCCCGGCTGATGTCGGCGATCGTCTCGTGGGTGCCCAGGATCGAGCGGCCGAGGTCGGTCTCGCCGTACATCCCGAGCATGAACTCATCGTGGACGAGGTCGGAGGGATCGTCGTCGCGCATGGCGATCTCCTCGAGGATCACCCCACGCTCGGCGTCGACGTCCTCGGCGCGGATCAGCGCGGACGTGACGATGTCGCTGATCACGTCGATGGCCAGCGGGAGGTCGCGGTCGAGGACCCGGGCGTAGAAGCACGTGTGCTCCTTGGAGGTGAACGCGTTCATCTCCCCGCCGACTGAGTCGAGCAGGGACGAGATCTCCATGGCCTCACGCCGGCGGGTGCCCTTGAACAGCAGGTGCTCGAGGTAGTGCGCCGAGCCCATCTGGGCGTGCGACTCGTCGCGCGAGCCGACCCCGACCCAGATGCCGAACGCGGCCGAACGGACGCCCGGCACGTGCTCGGTGATGATCCGCAGGCCCCCGGGCAGGACGGTCCGGCGGACCAGTCCCCCCTGGTCGGGGGTCAGCAGGGTGACGGTGGAGCCCGGCTCCTGGTCAGGATCGATCGACCAGGAGCCGGGCAGCACTGCCGTCATGCGCCTCAGGCCTCGCCCTCGCCGGCGGCGTCGTCGGAGGCACCCTCGGAGGCGGCGTCAGCCGAACCCTCCGCAGCGGGGGCGTCCTCGATGACCGGCTGCAGCGACAGCTTGCCGCGGGAGTCGACCTCCTTGATCTCGACCAGGAGCTTCTGGCCGACCTGGACGACCTCCTCGACATTGTTGATGCGGCTCTTGCCGGGGGCCAGCTTCTTCAGCTCGCTGATGTGCAGCAGGCCGTCCTTGCCGGGCAGCAGCGAGATGAACGCGCCGAAGGTCGTGGTCTTGACCACGGTGCCCAGGTAGCGCTCGCCGACCTCGGGCATCTGCGGGTTGGCGATGGCGTTGATCATCGTGCGCGCAGCCTCGGCCGACTCGCCGTTGGTGGCACCGATGTAGATGGTGCCGTCGTCGGTGATGGTGATGTCGGCACCGGTCTCGTCCTGGATGGTGTTGATCATCTTGCCCTTGGGCCCGATCACCTCGCCGATCTTGTCGACCGGGATGTTGACCGTGATGATCCGCGGGGCCAGGACGCTCATCTCGTCCGGGACGTCGATGGCCTCGGCCATGACCTCGAGGATCGCCAGGCGGGCGTCGCGGGCCTGGGTCAGGGCACCGGCCAGCACCGAGGCGGGGATGCCGTCGAGCTTGGTGTCCAGCTGCAGGGCGGTCACGAAGTCCTTGGTGCCGGCGACCTTGAAGTCCATGTCGCCGAACGCGTCCTCGGCGCCGAGGATGTCGGTGAGCGCCACGTAGCGGGTCTCGCCGTCGACCTCGTCGGAGACCAGGCCCATCGCGATGCCGGCGACCGGGAACTTCAGCGGCACACCGGCGTTGAGCAGCGACAGCGTCGAGGCGCAGACCGAGCCCATCGAGGTGGAGCCGTTGGAGCCCAGGGCCTCGGAGACCTGCCGGATGGCGTAGGGGAACTCCTCCTTGCTGGGCAGCACGGGCAGCAGCGCCCGCTCCGCCAGCGCGCCGTGGCCGATCTCGCGGCGCTTGGGCGAACCCACGCGGCCGGTCTCACCGGTGCTGTAGGGCGGGAAGTTGTAGTTGTGCATGTAGCGCTTGCGCGTCTCCGGGCGAGAGCGTGTCGAGCTGCTGCTCCATCTTGAGCATGTTCAGCGTGGTGACGCCCATGATCTGGGTCTCGCCGCGCTCGAACAGCGCCGAGCCGTGCGCCCGCGGGACGACCTCGACCTCGGCCGACAGCGGCCGGATGTCCGTCAGGCCACGGCCGTCGATGCGGACCTGGTCGCGCAGCACGCGCTGGCGGACCAGCTTCTTGGTCAGCGAGCGGAACGCTGCGCTGATCTCCTTGTCGCGGCCTGCGAACTGCTCGGCGAGGCGCTCGGCGACCTGGCCCTTGGCCCGGTCGATGGCGGCCTCGCGCTCCTGCTTGTCGGCGATGACCAGGGCGGCCGACAGCTCGTCGGTGCCCGCGGCCTCGACGGCCTCGTAGGCGTCGGGCTGGTAGTCCGGGAACACCGGGAACTCGACGGTCTCCTTGGCGGCCTTGGCGGCCAGCGCGGACTGCGCGTCGCACAGGATCCGGATGAAGACCTTGGCAGCCTCCAGGCCCTCCGCGACGACCTGCTCGGTCGGGGCCTTGGCGCCCCCGGCGACGAGCTCCACGGTGTTGGCGGTGGCCTCGGCCTCCACCATCATGACGGCGACGTCGTCACCGGCGATGCGCCCGGCGACGACCATGTCGAACACCGCACCCTCGAGCTGCTCGTGGGTCGGGAAGGCCACCCACTGGCCGCGGATGAGGGCGACGCGGGTGGCGCCGATCGGGCCGGAGAACGGCAGGCCGGACAGCTGGGTCGACATCGATGCGGCGTTGATCGCCACGACGTCGTAGAGGTGCGCGGGGTTCAGGCTCATGACCGTGATGACGACCTGGACCTCGTTGCGCAGGCCCTTGACGAACGTCGGGCGCAGCGGGCGGTCGATCAGGCGGCAGGTGAGGATCGCGTCCTCGCTGGGCCGGCCCTCGCGGCGGAAGAACGAGCCGGGGATGCGCCCGGCGGCGTACATCCGCTCCTCGACGTCGATCGTCAGGGGGAAGAAGTCGAACTGGTCCTTCGGGTGCTTGCCGGCCGTCGTGGCCGACAGCAGCATGGTGTCCTCGTCGAGGTAGGCCACGGCGGAGCCGGCGGCCTGACGGGCGAGGCGCCCGGTCTCGAAGCGGATGGTGCGGGTGCCGTAGGCGCCGTTGTCGATGACAGCCTCGGACGAGTGGATCTCGGGACCCTCCACGGGTGCCCTCCTTGTGTGTTGGGAGGGTCGGCGCCGGTGCGGGTCTTGGATAGAAGTCCGCGGAACCGTTGGCGGGGTCGACGTCGTGTCGAACCCCTCGGGGTGTTCCGGGGACCACCACCGCAAGACCGTGCGTGGGGCCGAACCCTCAGTGTTGTGTTGTGTCGTGCTGGGAAGTGCGGGGGTGCCGTGAGCCGGGGCGGGCATTGGATGCCCAGCCGGGCCGGCGCGCAGGCGCGAGCAGGTGGCGCAAGCGCCAGGAGCGGCACCCGCAGTGGGTACCGCTCCTGGGAGTGCTAGCGCCGGATGCCGAGGCGCTCGATGAGCGCGCGGTACCGCTCGATGTCGGTGGCCTGCAGGTACTTGAGCAGGCGGCGACGCTTGCCGACCAGCAGCAGCAGGCCGCGCCGGCTGTGGTGGTCGTGCTTGTGGGTCTTCAGGTGCTCGGTCAGGTCCGCGATGCGCTTGGTGAGCATTGCGACCTGGACCTCGGGGCTGCCGGTGTCGCCCTCTTTGGTTCCGTACTCGGCGATGATGGACTTCTTGGTGTCCGTGTCAAGAGACATAGATGACTGTGCATTCCTCTCGGGCGCGTGGATCACCAGCGGCCTTCTGCCAGGCTGGTTCAAGTCGCGGTCCTCGGGGCGCCCGCCCCATGGCCGTCATGGCCAAGGGTACCAGAGGGGGCATGTGGGGCCGTGCGGTGCGCGTGAAGCGGCGTCGGGCCCGTCCCCAGTCCGGGTGACAGAACGGCGAATTGAGCGACTCAAAGTAGTTCCGAGGTCACGCATTGCTCAATTCTTTGACACCTGAATTCGGGCAGGAGTTGTATTGAGTGCGTAGGCGAATATGCCCGACAGGGCAGCACGTTCGCGCGCATCTCTGCCCGGCTCGGGTGATATCGCCCCCGAGTGCAGGAGGGCACAATGATCGCATCGATCCACAGGACATTCGCATCTGATCGCGGTTCCACACGGTGGTGGGCCGCGATCGCCTCGGCCGCAATGATCGTGGCCATGGCGTCGCTTCCCGCTGTTGCGGTGGAGGGAGATCCATCGGTAGCCGAGGAGATCACGATCTCGGAATCCGCCGACGTCAGCACGCCAGAAGCAGACGTGACCGCACCGGAGACGGAGGCAGTCGAGCAGGAGTCGCTGCCGGCGGAGGAGGCGCAGGAGGCGCAGGAGCCAGCCGCCCCCGAGCCAGTCGCTGAGGAGGTCTCCGCGGAGCCGCCCGTGGTTGAGGCACCCGCGGTCGAGGAACCGGGTGACCAAGTTCCGGCCGTCGAGGAACAGGCTCGTCAGGGGAAGGCCGACCTGCCCGTCGAGCAGGAGTCGGCCGCTGAAGACGCTGTCGTCGTGGAACCACCTGCTGAGCCTGTGGTGACCGAACAGCCCCCGATCGATCCACAGGAGAGCGCCGTTGAGAGTGCCGACTCCACTGTGCTTGCCCGCTCTGTGGTTGTGACCCCGATGGTGGAGTTGGTGACCAACGGGGTCGACGCAAGTGAAGCGGGCATCGTCCCCGTCGCAATGGACCTCAATCCGAGCAGGGCGTGCACGACATTGGGCTACGAGCACGGATTCAAGATCGAGGTTGGAAGCCTCCCGTACAACGGACAACTCGACGGCGTCACCGGGTCGTCCCTCGCTGTGACGCTCTCCGATGCTGAGCTCGGCGAGGTGGTCGCGTGGACGTCCAGCGTGGGCATCGATGCCGTTGTGGTCAAGGGCAGCGATCTGTCCAACGTGTACACCTACATTCCCGAGGGCTTCTCGGATGCGAAGTTGCACGCACCGACCAACACCAACAACGGGAAGTACCCGGATGTCAGCAACGTGAGCTTCTGCTTCGACGACGAGAAGGTGGGCTACCTGAAGATGGCCAAGGAGTTCGACCCGCTGACCTCCGGGTTCGACGGCACGTTCTCGGTCGTCTACGCCTGTGGCACCGCTGGACCAGTGACCGTTGAGCTGGCGGCGGGCGAGTCGACCACGGTGGGGCCGTTCCCGACCGGGACGGTGTGCAACGTCAGCGAACCGGCAGTGCCCACCGCTCCGACCGGGTGGACGTTCAGTACCCCGGTGATCACCGGCAGCCCGGCCACCATCGTCAAGGGTGACCAGGCGGCAGCGGTCCTGGTGACCGTGACGAACTCGATCACGCGGGATCAGGGCTACCTGAAGGTCACCAAGGCATTTGACCCGCTGACCTCCGGGTTCGCCGGCACGTTCAGTGTCGTGTACCAGTGCGGCACGAGCGCACCGGTGACCGTGCCGCTGGCGGCGGGCGCATCGACCACCGTCGGGCCGTTCCCGACCGGGACGGTGTGCAACGTCAGCGAACCGGCAGTGCCCACCGCTCCGCCGGGTGGACGTTCAGTACCCCGGTGATCACCGGCAGCCCGGCCACCATCGTCAAGGGTGACCAGGCGGCAGCGGTCCTGGTGACCGTGACGAACTCGATCACGCGGGATCAGGGCTACCTGAAGGTCACCAAGGCATTCGACCCGCTGACCTCCGGGTTCACCGGCACGTTCAGTGTCGTGTACCAGTGCGGCACGAGCGCACCGGTGACCGTGCCGCTGGCGGCGGGCGCATCGACCACCGTCGGGCCGTTCCCGACCGGGACGGTGTGCAACGTCAGCGAACCGGCAGTGCCCACCGCTCCGCCGGGTGGACGTTCAGTACCCCGCTGATCACCGGCAGCCCGGCCACCATCGTCAAGGGTGACCAGGCCGCAGCGGTCCTGGTGACCGTGACGAACTCGATCACGCGGGATCAGGGCTACCTGAAGGTGACCAAGGCATTCGACCCGCTGACCTCCGGGTTCGCGGGCACGTTCAGTGTCGTGTACCAGTGCGGCACGAGCGCACCGGTGACCGTGCCGCTGGCGGCGGGCGCATCGACCACCGTCGGGCCGTTCCCGACCGGGACGGTGTGCAACGTCAGCGAACCGGCAGTGCCCACCGCTCCGACTGGGTGGACGTTCAGTACCCCGGTGATCACCGGCAGCCCGGCCACCATCGTCAAGGGTGACCCGGCCGCAGCGGTCCTGGTGACCGTGACCAACACCATCACAGCCAACTCGGTTGTGGGTGGGGTTGAGGAGGAGGAGACGGACGTGGCAGCTGTTGCGGCCGAGGCGGACGAGGCCGAGGTCCTCGCCGCGACCGGGGCTCAGGTACTGCCCGAGACCGTGTCGCTGGCCTTGGCAGCGCTGCTGGCAGGTGGCCTGATGGTGGTCCTCTCCCGGCGGCGGAGGTGGATTCAGTAGGGGCCAGTAGCCGGGATCTCGGCCGGCTGAATGGAGGGGCCCGACCCCACTTAGGGTCGGGCCCCTCCATGTGTTCGTGGGCACGATTGCGGGCTTCACGGCCCGCGGACATCACGCGCGACACCCGGGGTTCACCGGTTGCGTCGGAACGCCCTCACTCCTGGTGAACGACTCGGTTAGCAGTATCCGAATCGAACTCGGCTTGACGGGCACGGCTAGATAGTCGGAGATGCGGTCGCGTGACAGCTATCAAGGTCACTGATCGAAGATGGGATGCCGCGGGACCGGCAGCAGTTGCCAGTGGTGCTCCGGTACCGACGGGCACACGCGGCCCTCGCCTGAGGTCCGGGCAACTGAATGATGCCAACAGGTCCATGAGCCCGGAGAGTGAGTGGACAATAGGCGGCCAACGCGCGTTGGGCAAGCACCCATTCGGGGGACAAGTCGGCACCGTCGGTGGACGGAGCGTAATCGCCCAATCACCTCCAGCAAGTTCTTTGACACCCAATTTCGGGCAGGAGGAACATTGCGCTATCAGGCGAGTCTTGCTCGACGTATGGGTCGACCGGTCCGGATCCCTCAGGACCTAAGTCCCGAGCCGAGCGCAAGTTGCGGCAGTTCCTAGGAGGAACGAATGTTCACATCCAAGCGGAAGCTCTTCAGCTCCGAGCGCGGGTCGGCGACGAGCTGGTTGGCGGGTATCACGACCGTCGCGCTCCTGATCGGTACGGCGGCACTGCCTGCCGTGGCTACCGACGAAGGTCACGCCGAGTGAGGAACCAGTCGCTCAGTCGAGACGCCGAACCCGACGGCGGCCGCTGGAGGAGGCCGCCCCGGTCGAGGAGGCCGCGCCCCGCCGAGGAGTCGGCACCCGCCGAGGAGTCGGCTCCCGCGGAGGAGGCCGTCATCGACGAGTCGGTTGAGGACGTCGGCGCCCACCGAGGAGGCCGTGATCGGCGAGCCGCTCGAGGACGAGGCCCCGGCCACCGACCAGTCGGACCAGCCCGCCGCAGACGCCCCAGCCGCGCCCGACGAGCCGGCCGCGTCGATGAGCCCGCCCAGCCACAGGCTGAGGATCCGAGCACGGGCGCGTCGTCCACCGACGGCACGACCCCCGACATCAACAGCCCGCCGGTCGAGGAGTTCGTCCCCGGCATCAAGGTGGAGGCCGACCCCGACAGCGCCACGATCGCGTGGCCGGCGTTCGGCCTTGACGGCAACTACGCCGTCCAGATGGAGAAGAACGACGGCACCTGGAAGACCCTCGACGCGGAGATCGGCGACGCCGCTGGCACCATCCGCGACTACGAGGCGACCATCGACGGCCTCAAGCCCGGCAAGGAGTACACGGTCCGCATCGTCACCGCGGAGACCGAGACGCTCGCCGAGGCCGCGACCGAGGATGCTGTGGATGTCGACGTCGCTGGGCCCGGGACTGGCTCAATCGCACGGTGCCAACCCGAACAACCCGGTGGTCAACCACGTGTTCGTGAGCCAGGCGGTGGCACTTGCTGCGGCGACGCCCCTTCCTCTGACCGGATCCACCTTCGAGGGCGGCGACGGCAACCTCAAGATCGACAACAACGCATTGATCGACTGGAACAAGTTCTCTTACAACCCGAACACGGGCGCGGTCACGGGTGTCCCCGACGGGTACAGCTTCTCAGCAGCGATCGACCGACCAACCGGCGACGACAACATCTTCGACGAGGGCCCAAAGGAGGACCAGGTCAGCCCGGCAACCAAGATCGCAAACAACACGACCTCCAAGTCGAGCCTGGCGCGTGCCTACGTGGCTAGTGAGGTCCGGAACGACAAGACACTCCTCTACTTGGGCTGGGTCCGGGACGGGGATTCAACCGGTAGCGTCACGGTTTCGTACGAGCTGAACAAGGCCGGAGTTCCGGCGGGGAACACGCCCGGCTGCACCCCCAACCTCGATAAGGACTGCACCTGGCCGACCCGTACATCGGGCGACCTGCTCATCACCTACGACTTCCAGCCGAACAAAGAACCGACCATCGAGATCAGAACCTGGAACGACAGCGACTGGGTGAATCCGGTGACTCCGAACCCCAGTTTTGTCCAAGCGTGGGTCAACACGGGGCCGGTGACCGACTCGGTGCTCACCACCGGAAACCAGGAGCTCGCTGCCGAGCGCTTCGGTGAGGTTGCGCTCGACCTCACCGGGCTGGGCATCATCCCGAGTAACAGCTGTGCGGGGTTCGGTGCCGCGACCGTGAAGACACGCCAGTCCAATTCGATGAACTCCGCGCTCGAGGACTTCATCTCCCCGGCGCCGATCGTCGTCGGCAACTGCAAGCTTGAGGTCAAGAAGGCCATTGTGCCGGCCAGCGATCCCGGCAAGTTCAACCTCTTGGTCGACGGTGCCATCAAGAAGAATGACGCGCAGGACGGTCAGGGCACTGGGCCCGTTCCGGTGACCACCTCCTCCCGGGCCATCCCCATCGCCGAGCAGGCCGGTACGGGGACCAACCTCAGCAACTACAGCACCTCGTTGGCCTGTGTCCTCCGTGGCACGACCGAGACGATTCCCGTGACAGCGGGCGCCCTGAATCAGAGTGGCTCGGTCGGGCCCCTGACGAATGGCAACGATGTCGTCTGCACGATCACCAACACCCGCCAGACGGGCAAGCTGGAGGTCGTCAAGGACCTGAACCCGAGCAGCGACCCGGGCCTGTTCAACCTGCAGATCGACGGCACCACGCGCAGGCGGCCAACGTCGGCGACGGCGGCACGACCGGTCGAGCAGACGTTGAACACCGGCACGCACACCGTCGGCGAGACCGCCGGCACTGGCACGACCTGGCGAACTACACCTCGTCGATCGAGTGCAAGGACGGCAACGGCACTCGTGGCCGCGTGGCCCGAGCCAGGTCGCCGGCCCGCTGAACGTCAACGTGACCAGCGGCTCGGACATCGTCTGCACGATCACCAACACCCGGGAGACCGGCAAGCTGGAGGTCGTCAAGGACCTGAACCCGAGCAGCGACCCGGGCATGTTCAACCTGCAGATCGACGGCACCACCGCGACCGGCGGCCAACGTCGGCGACGGCGGCACGACCGGCGAGCAGACGTTGAACACCGGCACCCACACCGTCGGCGAGACCGCCGGCACCGGCACCGACCCTGGCGAACTACCCCAAGTCGATCGAGTGCAAGGCCGACAACGGCACCGGCGCCGTCGTGGTCGCTCAGAGCCCAGGCCGCCGGCCCGCTGAACGTCGACGTGACCAGCGGCTCCGACATCGTCTGCACGATCACCAACACCCGGCAGACCGGCAAGCTGGAGGTCGTCAAGGACCTGAACCCGAGCAGCGACCCGGGCAAGTTCAACCTGCAGATCGACGGCACCACGCCGGCCCGGCGGCAACGTCGGCGACGGCGGCACGACCGGTCGAGCAGACGTTGAACACCGGCACCCACACCGTCGGCGAGACCGCCGGCACTGGCACGACCTGGCGAACTACCCCTAGTCGATCGAGTGCAAGGACGGCAACGGCACGGTCGCGGTCGTGGCCCGACGCCAGGCCGCCGGCCCGCTGAACGTCAACGTGACCAGCGGCTCCGACATCGTCTGCACGATCACCAACACCCGGCAGACCGGCAAGCTCGAGGTTCGTCAAGGACCTGAACCCGAGCAACGACCCGGGCATGTTCAACCTGCAGATCGACGGCACCACCGCCGGCACCGGCGGCAACGTCGGCGACGGCGGCACGACCGGTCGAGCAGACGTTGAACACCGGCACCCACACCGTCGGCGAGACCGCCGGCACTGGCACGACCTGGCGAACTACACCTCGTCGATCGAGTGCAAGGCCGACAACGGCACCGGCGCGGTCGTGGTCCAGACGCCAGGCCGCCGGCCCGCTGAACGTCAACGTCACCAGCGGCTCGGACATCGTCTGCACGATCACCAACACCCGCCAGACCGGCAAGCTCGAGGTCGTCAAGAACCTGAGCCCGACCAACGACCCGGGCAAGTTCAACCTGCAGATCGACGGCACCACCGCCGGCACCGGCGGCAACGTCGGCGACGGCGGCACGACCGGTGAGCGCAACGTCAACACCGGCACCCACACCGTCGGCGAGACCGCCGGCACCGGCACCGACCTGGACAACTACACGAAGTCGATCGAGTGCAAGGCCGACAACGGCACCGGCGCCGTCGTGGCCCAGAGCCAGACCGCCGGCCCGCTGAACGTCGACGTCACCAGCAGCTCGGACATCGTCTGCACGATCACCAACACCCGGCAGACGGGCAAGCTCGAGGTCGTCAAGGACCTGAACCCGAGCAGCGACCCGGGCCTGTTCAACCTGCAGATCGACGGCACCACGAGGCCCGGCCAACGTCGGCGACGGCGGCACGACCGGTCGAGCAGACGCTGAACACCGGCACCCACACCGTCGGCGAGACCGCGGGCACCGGCACGACCTGGCGAACTACACCTAGTCGATCGAGTGCAAGGCCGGCAACGGCACGGTCCGTGGTCGCGTCGACCCCAGGTCGCCGGCCCGCTGAACGTCAACGTGACCAGCGGCTCGGACATCGTCTGCACCATCACCAACACGAAGCTCGGCAGCATCACGATCATCAAGGACGCGGATCCCAAGGACGGGAAGGACTTCCCGTTCACCACTACGGGAACAGGACTGTCTGGCTTCACGCTGGACAATGACGCCGACTCCACGAACCTGGACCGGGTCACCTTCTCCGGTCTGCTTCCGGGGATGCGTACGGTGACCGAGAACGTGCCGAACGGTTGGAACCTAACCGGGCTGACCTGCGGGGATGCATCCGGCACCACGGTGAGCCTGGCTGACAAGAAGGCCACGATCGACTTGGCCGTGGGCCAGAACGTGACCTGCACGTTCGAGAACACGCAGACGCAGTATCGCCTGACCGTGTCCCCGGATGCCGAGAACCTGGTGAACACCAACCATGTGTTCACGGTCACGGTGACCAGGGACTCCGGTGATGGGTTCAAGCCGGTGGCCGGTGCCAAGCCAGCCATCACGGTCGATCCGATCGGTGATCTGGTCTCGCAGACCTGCACCACGACTGGTACCAACGACGCCGGGCAGTGCACGGTGACCATCAAGTCCCTCGAGACTGGGACCACCACGGTCACCGCCACCTACGCCGGTACTGAGGGTGCAAGCACGGCGAACTTGACCGATTCCGGGGTCAAGACCTGGATCGACTACAAGGTTGATGTGAATCCGCCAACCGCGGAGAACCTGGTGAACACCAACCATGTGTTCACGGTCACGGTGACCAGGGACTCCGGTGATGGGTTCAAGCCGGTGGCCGGTGCCAAGCCAGCCATCACGGTCGATCCGATCGGTGATCTGGTCTCGCAGACCTGCACCACGACCGGTACCAACGACGCCGGGCAGTGCACGGTGACCATCAAGTCCCTCGAGACTGGGACCACGACGGTCACCGCCACCTACACCGGCAAGGCCGCCAGCAGCGCGGCCACCCGCCCCTACACCGATTCCGGGGTCAAGACCTGGATCGACTACAAGGTTGATGTGAACCCGCCGACCGCGGAGAACCTGGTGAACACCAACCATGTGTTCACGGTCACGGTGACCAGGGACTCCGGTGATGGGTTCAAGCCGGTGGCCGGTGCCAAGCCAGCCATCACGGTCGATCCGATCGGTGATCTGGTCTCGCAGACCTGCACCACGACTGGTACCAACGACGCCGGGCAGTGCACGGTGACCATCAAGTCCCTCGAGACTGGGACCACCACGGTCACCGCCACCTACACCGGCAAGGCCGCCAGCAGCGCGGCCACCCGCCCCTACACCGATTCCGGGGTCAAGACCTGGATCGACTACAAGGTTGATGTGAACCCGCCGACCGCGGAGAACCTGGTGAACACCAACCATGTGTTCACGGTCACGGTGACCAAGGACTCCGGTGACGGACGTTCAAGCCGGTGGCCGGTGCCAAGCCAGCGATCACGGTCGACCCGACCGGTGATCTGGTCTCGCAGACCTGCACCACCACCGGCACCAACGACGCCGGGCAGTGCACGGTGACCATCAAGTCCCTCGAGACTGGGACCACCACGGTCACCGCCACCTACACCGGCAAGGCCGCCAGCAGCGCGGCCACCCGCCCCTACACCGATTCCGGGGTCAAGACCTGGATCGACTACAAGGTCGATGTGAATCCGCCGACCGCGGAGAACCTGGTGAACACCAACCACGTGTTCACGGTCACGGTGACCAAGGACTCCGGTGACGGCAGCTTCAAGCCGGTGGCCGGTGCCAAGCCAGCGATCACGGTCGATCCGATCCGGTGACCTGGTCTCGCAGACCTGCACCACGACCGGCACCAACGACGCCGGGCAGTGCACGGTGACCATCAAGTCGCTCGAGACTGGGACCACCACGGTCACCGCCACCTACACGGGCAAGGCCGCCAGCAGCGCGGCCACCCGCCCCTACACCGATTCCGGGGTCAAGACCTGGATCGACTACAAGGTTGATGTGAACCCGCCGACCGCGGAGAACCTGGTGAACACCAACCACGTGTTCACGGTCACGGTGACCAAGGACTCCGGTGACGGCGTTCAAGCCGGTGGCCGGTGCCAAGCCGGCCATCACGGTCGATCCGATCGGTGACCTGGTCTCGCAGACCTGCACCACGACCGGCACCAACGCCGCCGGGCAGTGCACGGTGACCATCAAGTCGCTCGAGACTGGGACCACCACGGTCACCGCCACCTACACGGGCAAGGCCGCCAGCAGCGCGGCCACCCGCCCCTACACCGATTCCGGGGTCAAGACCTGGATCGACTACAAGGTCGACGTCGCACCGGAATCGGCAGTCAACAGCATCGGTGATCCGCACGTGTTCACGGTCACGGTGACCAAGGACTCCGGTGACGGCGAGGGCTTCCAGCCGCTGGCCGGGGCCGAGCCCGCCATCACAGCGACCGGGACTGGCTCCATCACGAGCATCGTGGTGGGCACAGTGACCACCCCGACATCCGGCACCTGCACGACCGACGAGGCCGGGCAGTGCCTGGTCACGGTCAACTCCGCAGTGGCTGGGAGCCTCGTGGTCACCGCGACGTACGGAACGGAGGTCGCGGGCACCGAGCGGAGCTGGAACGACTCGGGCACCAAGACGTGGACGAGCGGCGAGATCCAGGTCGTCAAGAAGGACGACGCTGGGGCGACGCTGGCCAACGTCACGTTCGAGCTGTTCCGGGACGCCGACAAGGACGGCGTGATCGACACGGGCGAGTCCCTCGGCCAGAAGACCACGACGGCTCCGACCGGAACCGTTGACCTGGTCCGCCCTGCCGTGGGCAACTGACTACAAGGTCCTCGAGGTCTCGTGGCCGACCGGCTACGTGCCCAGCGGAGATCTCGTGACGGGCCCGTACACCATCGACCAGGAGAACCTCCTGGTGACGGTCAACCGGGTCAACAACCGGATCGACATCCCGAAGCTGGACAAGACGTCCGATCCTGCCGAGGGCACCCCGGTCGCCTACGGCACGGTGATCACCTACACCATCAAGGTGTCCAACGACGGCGCCCTGCCGCTGACGAACCAGACACTCGTGGACACCCTGCCCACGGGCGTGACCCTGGACGTCGCGTCGGTCAACCCGGCCGGTGACACCTCGGTGGCTGGGAAGATCACCTGGAAGTTCGACCTCGGGGCCTTCGCGAGCAAGACGTTCACCTACAAGGTGACCGTCACGCCTGCGGTCGGCGCCGGACCTGTGGTCAACACGGTCGACTGGGTCGAGAAGAAGCTCACCGACAAGACCACGCATCCTGTGGTTGGTGTCCCGACCCTCGACAAGACCTCGGCAATCGCTGAGCCTGGCGGGCGACGTTTGTCGCGCCCGGGTCTCTGATCAACTACACGGTCACGGTGGGCAACGTCGGCGGCCTGCCGATCACCGGTCCGGTCGTGGACACGCTGCCCGCTGGCCTGACGGTCGGTCGCGGCACGTCCGTCCGGCGGCGGTCTGGTGAGCAACAACGACCAGACGATCACCTGGCAGGTGGTCAACCTGGCACCGGGAGCGACGCTGACCTTCACCTACCAGGCCGTGGTGGGCGAGGGTGTGACGACCGGTCAGAACCTGATCAACGTCGTCACGTTCCAGGGGCTCCAGGACAGCACGAGCACCCCGGTCGAGCGTGCCAGTGGTCTCACCCATCGAGGAGGAGGTCGTGGCCGCTGAGGAGGAGGAGACTCGCCGCCACCGGCGCCGGCAACGTCGGCAACCTGGTCGGGGCAGCCCTCCTGGCGATGCTCGCCGGCGGACTGATGGTCACCTTCGGACGGCGACGCCGCGAGCAGTGACCCAAGGCAGGCGGGGCTCCTGAGCCCCAGCGCCTGACCTGACCGGAGTGCCCGGTCCCGGAATCCCGGGGCCGGGCACTCGGCTGTTCAGGGTGCGTTGCTCCATTCGAGGGCCCGCCGATCGGGGGAACTCGGCCACCCGGACTGCACATGGCATGCCGCTCCCCCGATGTCTGGGGCATGAGTACCGTCCTCACACCTGGCCTGCGGAAGCTGGCTGCGGTTCTGGCCGTCGGCTGCGTGTCGATCGCCGGTCTCCCCGCAGCATCGGCGACCCCGATCCCTCCGAGCGCGTCGGTCATGTCCATGGCGCGCGCTGATGCCAGTCAGGACGGCTTCGAGGCTGAGGTGCTGCGGCTGACGAACGAGGCACGTTCCCACTCCCGCAAGTGCGGCGGCAAGAAGATGCACAAGGTCCGCCCGCTCTCGTGGAGCGGCGTCCTGGCCAGCTCAGCCGATGCCCACAGCGCCGACATGGCCAACAACGACTACTTCTCGCACTACACCCAGTCCGGGGCATCCCCGTTCCAGCGCATGCGCGCCGCCGGCTACAGCTACCGGGCCGCCGGCGAGAACATCGCCGCTGGGCGCAGCCTGGCCTCCCCCGAGGCTGTCGTCAGGGCCTGGCTCAACAGCCCGGGGCACTGCCGGGTGATCATGAACGGCAAGTACAAGGAGCTCGGCGTCGGCCGGGTCGAGGGTCGGGGCAAGTACGGCGTCTACTGGACGCAGAACTTCGGCCTCAGCAAGTAGACAGTCCCCCGGTCAAAGCGATCAGCTGTGGAGCAGCCCCCGCGCTTGCTTCACGTCGTCGGCCATCTGGACTACCAGGTCCTCGACGGAGTCGAACCGCAGCATGGGGCGGATGCGCTCGACGAACTCCACGTCGGCCCACTGCCCGTACACGTCGTAGCCCTCGGGAGCGTCCAGAACGAAGGCCTCGACGCGCCGCGTCTCGCCGTCGAACGTGGGGTTGGTGCCCACCGAGATGGCCGCCGGCCTCCAAGCCCTCGGCTCGCCCTCCACCCGGAAACGCCCTGCGTACACCCCATCGCCGGGCACGGCCATCGAGTCGGCGACGTCCACGTTCGCGGTCGGGTAGCCGAGCTCCCGACCGCGGTGGTCACCGTGCACGACCAGGCCGGACACGCGGTGCGGCCGCCCCAGGGCCGCCGCTGCGCCCGCAACCTCCCCCGATGCCACCAGTGCCCGGATCTCGGTCGAGGAGACCGCCACGGGCTCGTCAGCGCCCTCAGAGGGCGCACCAGGGGCGTCCAGCGGCTCCAGGTCGACGACGGTGACGTCGAACCCCAGCTCGCGGCCGAGCTCCGTCAGGAGTGACACGTCACCAGCCGCGCGGTGCCCGAACCTGAAGTTGCGCCCCACCACCACGTGCCGCGCGTTCAGGGTGTCGGCCAGCACACGGGAGGCGAACCGCTCCGCCGACTCGGACGCCAGCTCCGAGGTGAACTGGATGACCAGCACACCGCCGATCCCCTCCGCCTCGAAGATCTCGAGGCGGTGTGACATGGACGTGAGCAGCAACGGGGCCATGTCGGGCCGGATCACCGACAGCGGGTGCGGGTCGAAGGTGACGGCCACGGGGAGCAGCTCGTCGGTGGCTTCGGCCACCGCCCTGTCCAGCAGGATCCGGTGCCCGCGGTGGACGCCATCGAAGGCACCGATCGTGACGGAGGTGGGCGGCAGGTCGGTGGGGACCTCGTCGCACCCGTGCCACACAAGCATGGGCATACCCTGCCATGCCGTCTCAGCCATCGCGGAATCCCGCCGAGGCCTAGACTTCTCAGGCATGGCCTCCGATGACATCACGACCCCGCCCCCTGCGCAGCGCGACCTGGCCGACCTCACTCCCCCGCCGGTCCGCAAGCGCCCGGCGATGAGCCGGCACCTGGTCGACTGGCTCGGCAACGACTGGGAGCCGGCGCCACAGATGGCCCACCCCGCCGAAGGCTCGGGTGTCTCCGCCCACACGCCCGCGCGCAGGGCAGCGCTGTCCGAGCACTTCGCCGGCCAGCTGATCGTCGTCCCGTCGGGCCTGCTGAAGACACGCGCCAACGACACCCAGTACCCGTTCCGGGCGTCGTCGGCATTCGTCTGGCTCACCGGCGAGACGGTCGAGGGTGCGGTGCTCGTGATGGCGCCACGCACCGACCGGTCCGGCCACGACGCCACCCTGTACGTCCGCGAGTACCACCACGCCGGATCCGAGGGGTACTTCACCGACCACCAGTTCGGCGCCATCTGGGTGGGCAACGTCCCCACGCCCGCCGAGACCGGGGCGGTCCTGGCCCTCACCTGCCGGCCGCTCGCGGAGCTCCCCCACGCCCTGGAGGCCTGGCGCGACGAGGAGTGCGCCGTGCTCACCGGGCACGATCCCATCGTCGACCCCCTGCTCCCCCGCGGCACCGGCCAGAAGCTCGCAGCCGTCATCGACGAGCTGCGCCTGGTGAAGGACGACTGGGAGATCTCCCGCCTGCAGCACGCCTGCGACGCGACGGCTCGTGGTTTCGCGGATGTGGCGCGTGAGATCCCGCTGGTCCTCGACCGCCCGGTCCGCGGCGAACGCTGGCTCGAGGGCACCTTCTGGCGGCGCGCTCGCCTGGAGGGCAACGAGGTCGGCTACACCTCCATCGTCGGATCCGGGGCCAACGGCACGACCCTTCACTGGTGGCGCAACAACGGCCAACTCCGGTCCGGTGACCTGCTGCTGGCCGACATGGGTGTCGAGACCGAGGAGATCCACACCGCCGACGTCACCCGCACCTTCCCGCTGACCGGCGAATGGTCGCCCACCCAGCGCAAGGTGTACGCCGCGGTGCTCGAGGCGCAGGAGGCGGGCATCGCCGAGTGCCGGGTCGGCAACGACTTCCTGGCCGCCAACCGAGCATGCATGCGGGTGCTCGCCGAGCACCTGCACGCGTGGGGGATCCTCGACGTCACCCCGGACGTGTCGTGCAGCGACGACCCCGAGCAGCCCGGCGCCGGGCACCACCGCCGCTGGACCCTGCACGGCGTCTCGCACAGCCTCGGCCTGGACGTCCACGACTGCGCCCAGGCCCGCGAGGAGGCCTACACGCACGGTCCGCTGGGAGCCAACCACGTCCTGACCGTCGAGCCCGGCCTGTACTTCCAGCCCAACGACCTGTCCGTCCCGGCGGAGTTCCGCGGGATCAGCGTGCGCATCGAGGACGACATCCAGGTGACGCCCAACGGCCCGGTGAACCTCTCGGGCGCACTCCCCCGCGACCCGGACGCGATCACCGCATGGATGCGCGAGGTCCAGTCCACGGCGCTGGCCCTCTGACTGCGATTCCCACAATTCGGAACCCATTTGCTCCACTTGAGGCAAGTGCATCCCGAATTCGTCCGCTGAGGGCGCTCGCACCGTCAGGTGGAGGACTCCTCGGGGCCGGAGTCGACCAAGTGGGTGGTCAGGAACGTCGCGATGCGCTCCCGGGCCAGCTCCGCGCTCGGGCGGTGGTAGCCGTTCCTGGTGAGGGGGGCCATCAGCTGGAACAGGAACGGCACCTCCCCGGGGCCATGGTCGTTGAGGAAGCCGTGACCGGCCTGTGGGTACACGTCCACCTCGTGGTCGACGTCGGCCACCGTCAGCGCCGCCTCCAGCTTCGGCCCGGCGCCGCGCAGCGAGAGGTCGCGGCCCCCGTATGAGGCGATGATCGGGCACGCGCCCACGAAGTACTTCTCCGCGTCCTTCGGGATCATCCCGTAGTTGGCGCTCGCGGCGACGAACCCGTGGCCCGGGGCAAGGGACAACGCGAAACCGCCGCCCATGCAGAATCCCAGGACCCCGACTCGTCCGGTGCAGTCCGCGCGGTCAGCCACCCATGCTCGCACCGCCTCGACCTGGTCGAAGACCGCCCCCTGCCATGTGGCGTAGTCCCGGATGACCGAGCGCAGGCAGCCGGCGAAGGTGCCCCCATCGAACAGGTCCGGCGCCACCGCGATGAAGCCGGAGTCAGCCAACCACCGGCACTGGCGCACCGTGTCGGCGGTCAGCCCGGCGGCGTCGTGGATGACGACGACTGCGGGCCACGGCCCCTCGCCGATCGGGAGCTCCAGGTGCACGCCCAGCGGGCCGCTGGGGGTGTCCACGCGTTCGGTTGGCTTGGGACGGGCAACGGAGTCCATGAGGAGCACCGTAGGCGACCCACCCGAGCGGGCGCGTCGCCTACGGCTGCGAGAACACCGCCAGGTACTCCGCCGTGTCGTCCGGACGGGGGCGGGCCAGAGCGAGGAACTCGCCGTCCAGGGCGAAGAGGGCGTGTGGGGGCGGCGTGCGGTCAGCCCAATCGGGCGTGTGGGGATGGGCCGCCACCAGGGCCGCCCGGTGGGGATCGATCACGGACGCTGCAATGCAGTCGGGCCTCGTTGCCCGAGCCCAGGCCATGCCCAGCTCAATGGTGCGGCCGTAGCGCACTGCGTTGGAATCCGCGGGTGTCAGGGTCACAGAGGGGAAGGCTGCACGGGCGACTGTGGCCATGTCGACCACCGCAAGGCCGTCCACGGCGAGTTCCTCGAGGGTCCGGGCCCGGGCGAGGTCGAAGCACCCGACCCGGTTGCGGCGCAGCGCGGTCAGGTGCCCCCCGACCCCCAGGGCCTGACCAAGATCGCGTGCCAGGGCCCGGATGTACGTCCCCGAGGAGCAGGTGACCACGACGTCGAGGTCGAGTGCCCCCAGTGACGGCACCGGACGCACGGCGAGCACGTCGAACACGCTGACGACGACGGGTCGTGCCATCAGCTCGACGTCCTCGCCGGCTCGGACCCGATCGTGGGAGCGGCGGCCCTCGACCTTGATCGCCGACACCGACGACGGGCGCTGCATGATCGGCCCCGTGAGCGCAGCGATCTCGGGGGCGAGGTCGTCACTGGTCAACCCGTCTGCGGGCGAGCCACTCAGGCGCTCCCCCTCCGCGTCGTCGGTGACGGTGGCCCAGCCGAGCCGGATCGTCGCCCCGTAGGTCTTGTCCGAGCCGCTGATGTGCCCGAGCAGCCGCGTGGCCCGGCCGATCCCGACCACCAGGACACCGGTCGCCATCGGATCGAGCGTCCCGGCGTGCCCGACGCGGCGGGTTCCGGCAAGCCGACGCATCCGGGAGACGACGTCGTGGGACGTCCAGCCCGCAGGCTTGTCGACGATGACGATTCCCTCGGGTGGGCTGACCTTGTCAGCCAGGGTGGAGTCCGGCGCAGTCCCCGACAACTCAGTCGTCGATTCCGGCGAGCGGACGCGAGGCGGGCTCCTCGTCGTCGGAGGCGTCGACGGCGTCAGCCTCGTCCTCGCGCGGTGCCTTGTACGGGTCCGGCTCGCCGGCGTACTCGGCCCCCACGCGAACGGCGGCGACGGCCGCGTCCGTGGCAGCAGCCAGGGCCAGCAGGTCGTCGATGTGCCGCGCGTTCTCCGGCACGCCGTCGGCGATGAAGGTCAGTGAGGGGGTGTGCCGCACGCCGGTCTGCCGCCCGACCTCCGTGCGCAGGATCCCCTTGGCCGACTCCAGCGCCGTGGCCGTCTCGGCCAGCTCGTCCGGCGTGCCCAGGACGGTGTAGAAGACGGTCGCCTCACGCATGTCGTTGGTGACCCGCGCATCCGTGATGGTCACGAAGCCGAGCCTCGGGTCCTTGACCCGGGTCTCCAGGGTCTCGGCCACGATGACCTTGACCCTGTCTGCCAACCGGCGCACCCGCGCCTCATGGGCTCCCACGATGCCCACCTCCTGATTCAGTCCCCGTCCGTGCTGTCCGTCTGATCCGCAGATCCTCCCCGATCCGCGTCCCCCTCCGCCAATCCCGGCAGGGAGAACGCATTTCGGGAGGGAGAACGGGTTGAGCTGCTCAGTCCTCGTCTCCGATGAATCTCTGCCGGGCGCCGATCACCTCGAACTCCGGACGCCCCGCCACCAGTCGCTCACACGCGTCGAGCACCTGCCGGCAGTGCGCCAGATCGGGACCGACCACCGCGACCCCGACCAGTGTGCGCCTGTGGAGGTCCAGATGACCAGCCTCGGACGCCGCCACATCGAACCGGCGGCGCAACTCGGCCACCAGCCCCCGCACGTGGCTGCGCTTGTCCTTCAACGATCGGACGTCGCTGGGGAGCAGCAGGTCGACATCGAGGATCCCGACGAACACCGCTGCTCCCCCACGACTCAGTCGCGGGACTTCTCCCGCATCTCGAACGTCTCGATCACGTCGTCGACCTTGATGTCGCCGAACGACCCCAGGCCGATGCCGCACTCGAAGCCATCACGGACCTCTGTGGCATCGTCCTTGAACCGTCGCAGCGAGGCCACCGTGAGGTTGTCAGCCACCACGACGCCGTCGCGGACCAGGCGCGCCTTGCTGTTGCGCTTGATGACCCCGGAGCGGACCAGCGAGCCGGCGATGGTGCCGACCTTGCTGGACTTGAAGACCTCGCGCACCTCGGCGGTGCCCAGCTGGGCCTCCTCGTACTCCGGCTTGAGCATGCCCTTGAGGGCCGCCTCGATGTCATCGATCGCCGAGTAGATGACGTTGTAGTACCGGATGTCCACGCCCTCGCGATCGGCGAGCTCGGTGGCCTTGCCCTGCGGCCGGACGTTGAAGCCGATGATGACGGCCTTCGACGCCGCGGCGAGCATGACGTTGGTCTCGGTGATCGCACCGACACCGCGGTCGATGATCCGCAGGTTGACCTCCTCGCCGACATCGATCTGCATCAGCGAGTCCTCGAGGGCCTCCACCGAGCCGGACACGTCGCCCTTGAGGATCAGGTTGAGCTCCTGCACCTCGCCGGTCTCCAGCTGCTTGAGGAAGTCCTCGAGCGTCCGCCTGCCCCGTCGCTTGGCCAGTTGCGCATTGCGCTCGCGGGCCTGACGGGTCTGAGCGATCTGGCGTGCCACCCGGTCCTCGCCGACGACGAGGAAGGAGTCTCCGGCACCGGGCACCGAGGTCAGGCCCAGGACCTGCACCGGACGAGCCGGCGTGGCCTCGTCCACGGTGTCGCCGTGCTCGTCGAGCATGGCCCGCACGCGCCCGAAGGCATCACCGGCCACGATCGAGTCGCCGGGGCGCAGCGTGCCGCGCTGGACCAGCACCGTGGCCACCGGGCCGCGACCGCGGTCCAGGTGCGCCTCGATCGCCACACCCTGCGCGTCCTGCTTGGGGTTCGCCCGCAGGTCCAGGGTGGCATCCGCCGTCAGCACGAGGGCCTCGAGCAGGGCATCGATGTTGAGCCGGCCCTTGGCCGAGACGTCGACGAACATGGTGTCGCCGCCGAACTCCTCGGCCACCAGCCCGTACTCGGTGAGCTGTCCGCGCACCTTGACGGGGTCGGCACCCTCCTTGTCGATCTTGTTGACCGCGACGACGATCGGCACACCGGCGGCCTGCGCGTGGTTCAGCGCCTCCACCGTCTGCGGCTTCACGCCGTCGTCAGCCGCCACGACCAGCACGGCGATGTCGGTGACCTGGGCGCCACGGGCACGCATGGCGGTGAACGCCTCGTGGCCCGGGGTGTCGATGAAGGTCAGCGTGCGTTGCGCGCCGCCAACCGGGACGGTCACCTGGTAGGCGCCGATGTGCTGGGTGATGCCACCGGCCTCACCCTCGACCACCTTGGTGGAGCGGATGGCGTCGAGCAGCTTGGTCTTGCCGTGGTCGACGTGGCCCATGACCGTGACGACCGGGGGCCGTACGACCAGGTCGGACTCGTCGCCCTCGTCCTCGCCGAACTCGAGGTCGAAGGTGCCCAGCAGCTCGCGGTCCTCATCCTCGGGCGAGACGACCTGGACGTCGAAGTCCAGCTCCTGGCCCAGCAGGCGCAGCGTGTCGTCATCGACCGACTGGGTGGCCGTGAGCATCTCGCCGAGCTTGAACATCACGGTGACCAGGTCGGCCGCCGAGCAGTTGATCCGCTCGGCGAAGTCTGTCAGCGAGGCTCCACGGGGCAGCCGGACGACCGCGCCGTTGCCGCGCGGGAGCCGCACGCCACCGATCGCGGGGGCCTGCATGTTCTCGTACTCCTGGCGCTTGGCGCGCTTGGACTTGCGACCCTTCGTGGGCCGACCGCCGGGGCGGCCGAAGGCGCCCGCCGTGCCACCGCGACCGGGGCCGCCGGGACGACCGCCGCCGCCGGGGCGACCCGGGGCACCTGCACCCGGAGCACCGCCCGGTGCGGCGGGACGGTACCCACCGGTCCCGCCTCCGGCACCGCCGGGACGGAAGCCACCCGCACCGCCGGGGCCACCGGGACGCGAACCACCGGCACCGGGACCACCAGGACGACCGGGCGCCCCACCGGGACCACCGGGACGTGCTCCGGGACCACCAGGACGTGCACCCGGCGCACCGGGGCGCCCTGGGGCACCCGGACGGACAGCGGGCCGGGGCGGCATCGAGCCGGGGTTGGGGCGGGGGCCACCGGGACCGGCCGGTGCGGCGGGACGCGGGGCGACGACGCCCGGCCCCGCAGCCGCGGCAGGAGCAGCGCGCCCCATGCCGGAACCGGAGAACGGGTTGTTGCCCGGGCGTGGGCCCGGGGATGGGCGGCCCATGCCGGGGCTGCCGTAGGGGTTGTTGCCCGGGCGTGGGCCCGGGGATGGGCGGGCTGCGGTCCCACCCTCGCTGGACGCCTCGGTCGACGCGGCTGCGGCCGCCGCAGGAGCAGCCGGGGCCGTCGGTGCCTCGGGCGCGGCGGGAGCCACAGCGGCGGCCGGCACCTCAGGTGCGAGCGGGAGCCGGCCCAGCCGGGGTCGCCGTGACCGCCGGCGTGCTCGGCGCGGCCGGGGCCTCCGTGCTCGCCTCAGCAGCGGCAGGCTTGGGTGCGGGCCTTCCGGGGGTCGCACCCCCGGTTGCCTTCGGTGCCGCGGGCTTGGCCGGGAAGGCCTCACGCAGCTTGCGCTCAACAGGGGCCTCGATCGTCGAGGCCGCCGACTTCACATACTCACCGTTCGCGTTGAGCCACGTCACGGCGTCCTTGCTGGGAATACCCAACTCCTTGGCCAGTGTGCTGACCCGGACCTTCGACACTTCTCTCCTCGTCTTGGTCCGAGCCCCTGGTGTCTGTCAGGGCGTGGACCGCTGGTTGCTGGTGGGCGCGCTCATAGCAGCGAGCTCATTGAGTGCTCATTTCCGTTTCGCTCCTCAACCGTTGAAGTGCGGTCATTTCGTCTCTCCCGACCCCGCCTCGATCCACGCGCGCACGGCCACGGTGTCGAGGGCTCCCTGGACCCGAAGGGCCCGTGGCAACGCTCGGCGCCGCTCCGCCAGATCCAGGCAGCCGATGGTCGGATGCAGGTACGCACCTCGACCGGGTTGCCGGAACCGGGGATCCGGGAGGCACAGGCCGTCCCGGGCGGTGACCCGAAGCAGGTCGGTCTTGTCCGCCCGTGTCCGGCAGGCGACGCACGTTCGAGTCGGCTTGCCTTGCTGGGCAGACGCCCCAGAGTCTAGCGCGGAAGTCACCGCAGGCCCGAATCCGCACTCTCAGCGTCCACGGGCGCCGTGTCGGACCGGATGTCGATGCGCCATCCCGTCAGACGTGCGGCCAGCCGGGCGTTCTGGCCCTCCTTGCCGATGGCCAGCGAGAGCTGGTAGTCCGGGACGATCACCCGGGCCGATCGGGTCTCGAGATCCACGACCTCCACCGAGCTCACCCGGGCGGGCGAGAGGGCGTTGCCCACCATGGTCGCTGGATCGTCGGACCAGTCGACGATGTCGATCTTCTCGCCGTCGAGCTCGGCCATCACGTTGCGCACCCGGGAGCCCATCGGCCCGATGCAGGCGCCCTTGGGGTTCAGCCCCGGCCGGTGCGAGCGGACAGCCATCTTCGTGCGGTGCCCGGCTTCGCGCGCGAGGGCCACGATCTCGACCGATCCCTCGGCGATCTCCGGGACCTCGAGTGCGAACAGGGCCTTCACCAGCCCCGGGTGGGTTCGGGAGAGCACGACCTGCGTGCCCTTGGCGCTGCGACGGGTGCCCACCACGAGGGCCTTCATCCGGGAGCCGTGCGGGTGCGCCTCGGTGGCGATGGCCTCCTGCGGGGGCAGCACGCCCTCGACCTTGCCCAGGTCGACGAAGACCAACCGGGGATCCTGGCCCTGCTGGACGACACCGGAGACGAGGTCGCCGATCTTGCCCTCGAAGTGGCCGTGGGTCACGTCGTCCTCGGCCTCCCGCAGGCGCTGGACCAGCACCTGGCGCGCGGTCGTGGAGGCGACCCGGCCGAAGCCCTCAGGCGTGTCGTCGAACTCCCGCGGGATGAACCCCTCCTCGGCGCCCTCAGGAACGTCCTCCACGGCCCACACCGTGACGTGACCGGTGTCGCGGTTGAGCTCCACCCTCGCCTGGGTGCTCGCCCCGGGCGTGTGGTGGTAGGCCACCAGGAGGGCCTGCTCGATCGAGTCGACCAGCAGGTCGACCGAGATCTCCTTGTCCACTGCGACGGCGCGCAGCGCAGACATGTCGATGTCCATGTCAGCCCTCCTCGGGATCGGTGTCGGAGTCGGTCGCGAGGTCATCGTCGTCGGGATCGAGGTCGGTCTGGTCGAGTTCGACCTCCTCGATCCGGGTGAACTCCACCTGCACGACCGCGCGGGCCACGTCCGTGTAGGTGACGGTCGTCTCGGCGCCGTCCACGTCGAGGACCGCCCGCGTCTCATCCGCGCTGAGCACCCGACCCTCGATGGCGTCCCCGGACTTCGGGGTGACCCGGACCAGCCGGCCGACGGCGCGGGTCCAGTGCCGCGCCAGGGTCAGGGGGCGGTCGACGCCCGGGGACGTGACCTCGAGCACGTACGCGGAGTTGCCCAGGACGGTCGAGTCCTCGAGGACCCGGGAGATCTCGCGGCTGATGCTGGCCACGAGGTCGAGGGTCAGCCCGCCGGTGTGGTGATCGACCACGATGCGCACGAGGCGGCGCTTGCCGGCCTGGCGGATGACGACGTCCTCGAGGTCACAGTCCAGGCCCGCGACGATGGGCTCGGCCAGGGACCTCAGCGCCTTGGCCTGGGATGCCGACATCGCGCGCTCCTCATGCTGTTGTGGGGATCCTGTTGTGGGACGGGCAGTTGTGGTGTGCGCCGATGATTCTACCCGTGGGCGTGCGCGGCGATCTCCGGTCGGGATGGGAGGATCCGCGGGTGGAGAGGCGGACGTTCCTGGTGCTCGGCGCCGCCGCCGTCGGCCTGGCCGGATGCACCTCGAACGCGACGGAGCCGGGGCCACCCAGCGCGCCTGCGTCGCCCATCCCACCGGAGGATCCGGATGCCCGCCTGCGCGAGGAGGTCGCGGCATCAGAGGTGGCGCTGATCGTCGCCTATCGGTCGGCTATCGAGGCCAACCCGGAACTCGCCGCGAGCCTCGGGCCGTTCCTCGCCCACCACGAGGCCCACCTGACCCGGGTGGCTCCGGGCTTCTCGCGGGGCTCGGGCACCTCGGTCGCGTCCGAGTCTCCCTCGGCCCCGAGTCGTCCGACCGGGGGATCCTCGGACGCCGACGACGCGGCACCCTCCGCTTCCCTCGACGCGACCTCCTCCGGTTCCCCCGAGGACGCCGCACCTTCCGGTTCCCCCGATGCGAGCGCGGCACCCTCCGGTTCCCCCGAGGAGCGTGCCTCGTCCGTCGTTTCCGAACTCGCGGCGGCGGAGTCAGCCGCCCACGACCAGCGCGCGACCGCCTGCGACGGCGCCAAGGATCCGGGGCTGGCCCGCGACCTGTGCCTGATCGCAGCCAGTGAGGCCCAGCACGCCGCAGCACTCGATGACCTCGCAGAACGGGAGTCCGGATCATGAGCGGCGACTCCCCCTACCTCGACGCCCTCCAGGCCGCGCTGGCCGGGGAGCACGCTGCCGTGTGGGCCAGCGGCCGGTCGGCTGGAGAGCTGGGCGGACGCCGCCGGGACGCCGCCCGCCGCGAGCTGGACGCCCATCGGCAGGCCCGCGATGAGTTGCGTCGTCGTGTGACCGCCCTCGGCGCCGTGCCCGTCGAGGCGGCCGTCGCCTACGTGGAGCCGTTCCCGTGTCGAGGGGGCGGCCGGCGGGCGGCGGCTGATGGCGCACGTCAACACCGCCCTGGCCGCGACCTACGCCGATGTCGCCGCAGCCAGCGAGCCCGCCGCCCGTCGCGAGGCGGTCGAGGAATCCTCAGCGGCTGCCGTCCGAGCAGTTGCCTGGGGCGCCAAACCGGAGGCCTTCCCCGGCCAGTGAGTTCCAATTGCGCTGCGCGTGCGACGTTTCGCCGTCCGAGTTGCAGCGCAGGTGCGCGTCACGCGACGCGAGTGCAGCGCACTTCGGACCGGAGGGGGCGGGATGCCCCATTGGCTCCCCTCCACGCCGGAGGCTCCCCGGCATCACGAGGCTCCCCGGCATCAATTCGGGATGGAGTTGCTGGTCTTGAGGCAACTTCCACCCAAGTTCGTGAGGGTGCCCGGGCGGCGCTGGGCTCACTCCGAGAGGCCGGCGCCCTCGCGGGCCAGGGCGACCAGGCGTGAGATGGCCCGGAAGTACTTCTTGCGGTACCCGCCGCGCAGCATGTCCTCGCCGAACACGCGGTCGAGTGGGACGCCGGAGGCCACGACCGGGATGTCGCGGTCGTAGAGCCGGTCGGCGAGGACGACCAGGCGCAGGGCGGCGGCCTGGTCGGTCAGCTGCTCCACCCCGGTGACGTGGAGCCGGTCGACACCATCGAGGAGCGCCCCGTAGCGCGAGGGGTGGACTCGGCTCAGGTGTGCCATGAGGTCGGGGAAGGCGTCGAGCCAGCCATCGCCGGCGGCGGTGACCACCTCGTCCTCCGCCAGCGGCGGTGGCGCCTGCGGCAGGCCGCGGTGCCGGTAGTCCTCGCCGTCGATCCGATAGACGTCGAAGTGGGCGGACAGGCCCTGGATCTCGCGGAGGAAGTCGTCGGCGGCGAATCGGCCCTCCCCGAGGCGGTCGGGCAGGGTGTTGGACGTGGCCGCCAGTCGGACGCCGGCGTCGACCAGCCGGTTGAGCAGGGTGGACATCAGGACGGTGTCTCCCGGGTCGTCGAGCTCGAACTCGTCGATGCACACCAGGCGGTGCCCGGACAAGGCCTCGACGGTGTTCGCGAAGCCCAGCGCACCGACGAGGTGGGTGTACCCGACGAAGGTTCCGAACGCCTTGGGCCCCGGCGCCTCGTGCCACAGGGATGCCAGCAGGTGGGTCTTGCCAACCCCGAACCCGCCGTCGAGGTAGATCCCCGCCCTGCCCTCGGGGGGTGCCGGACGGCGGAACCACGAGCGGGTCGTCGGCATCGGGGCGTTCATCTGCGCGGCGAATGCGTGCAGCCCGGCGACGGCCGCGGCCTGAGTGGGCTGGCTCGGGTCCGGCAGGTAGGTCGCGAACGACTCGGCCGAGAACCGGGGCGGCGGTACGAGCTCGGAGATCAGGCGATCGGCCGCCACGTGCGGGACGCGGTCGACCAGTCGGGGCATGGTGGAAGCCTGCCAGACCCCATGATGGGGCGATGACTCCAGATGCCCTGGCCCACCCCGAAGTTGAGCGGCAGCAGCCCCGCTCGTCCTGCGCCCGGTACCGACCGCGACCGGCAATGGTGCCGATGCCCGTGGCCCCGCGGCGTGTACCGGCCCCGGGGCGGGGGTGGCGACGTGGGTGAGCGCTTCAGCGTCGACCCGCCCATCGAGCCCATGCTGGCCAAGCCGATCGCCGGGCTGCCGGAGTCCGCGGACGGACTGGCGTTCCAGCCGAAGTGGGACGGGTTCCGCGTGATCATCTACCGCCGCGGCGACGACGTCGTCATCCAGGGCCGGATGCGGGCGGCCGACGCCGCAGAGACCGGCTCCTGGGACCTGTCCTATGCCTTCCCGGAGATGGTGGCGCGGATCCGCGGAATGCGGGCCGACGATGTCGTGCTCGACGGCGAGCTCGTGATCATCCGGGAGGGTCGGCTCGCCTTCGACGCCCTGCAGGGCCGGCTCCGGCCGCGGAAGGAGGAGGGCGGCTGGAAGATCGCCCAGCTCGCGGCCGACTTCCCGACCTCCTTCGTGGCTTTCGACCTCCTGGGTGTCGACGGCCAGGACCTGCGGCAGGCGCCCTTTGCCGAGCGCCGCGCTGCTCTTGTGCAGGTCATGGCCGGGGAAGCGCCGCCGCTGCACCTCACGCCGCAGACGGACGACCTGGTCGTCGCTGCCCGGTGGTTCGCGGAGCTGCCGGGCGCCGGGCTCGATGGGTTGATCGCCCGCCCGTTGGACGGGGTCTACGCCCCGGGCAAGCGCACGCTGTTCAAGATCAAGCCCGCGCACACTGTGGACGTGGTGTGCGCTGGGTGGCGGCCGTACAAGCAGCCCGGCCCGGACGGCGGGGAGGTCGTGGGCTCGGTGCTCATCGGTCTGTACGACGAGGTCGGCGTCCTGCAGATGATCGGCGCGATGTCGGCGTTCCCGATGGCCCAGCGGGTGGAGATGGCAGCTCGGTTCGCTGACCTGGCGGCAGGTCCGGACCATCCGTGGTTCGAGCCCGAGGGTCGGGCGCCGGGGATGCCCAGCCGCTGGTCGTCGGGACGCAGCAGCGCGTGGAACCCGCTGCGCCCGGAGTTGGTCGCTGAGGTCTCCTACAACCAGGTCGAGTCGGGTCGGTTGCGCCACCTCGCGTCCCTGGTGCGCTGGCGCCCGGACAAGGCTGCCGAGGAGTGCACGATGGACGGCCTCGTCGCGCCTGAGCCCCTGGACATCGACACGGTGCTCATGGGGCGTCGGTCGTCCGGGTGATTCGGGGGGTTTGTCGCATTCCTCACGGTAGACTCGTCACATCGTGGACCTCCCCCGGCGTGCCTCCCGCATGCTTCGCGACACCCGGGTGACGATGGTCGCGAGTGTCCTGACAGCGAGGGGAATCATGCGCATCCCGTTCACCCATGGATCCGGAAGGGTCGGTCGTGAGGATCGGCTCGTTCGCGGGTGCATCGCCCTGAGCTTCCTCCTCCTCGCGGGCTTCGCGGTCGTCATGTCCGGCCAGTCCAGCGTGATCAGCATCGTGTTCGTGGTGCTGGGCCTGTACTTCACTGTCACGGCAGCCCTGGGCCGCGATCCCTTCTACGCGCACTTCGGCATCGACACCCGCAGCAACGCGGCGCTCCCCGAGGCCGCGCCACAGGAGTACGAGCCGTGGCCGCCGTTGCAGCACCGCTGGGTGGATCTGCGGGACTCGGACTCCGACACCCACGCCGAGCCCACGGGGAACTCCCTGCTCGGGCACTGAAGCCGGATCGGCCGGCATCTGGCTCCCGGGGCGTCACGACGCCGGCGACGGCCCGGTGACCAACCCCCGGGCGACTGTGCCTCAGGACTCGTCTGGCTCCGTGGCCCGCGCGCGGCTCGGCTGGACGCGCTTGGGCTCGCCGGGCATCTTCGGATAGTCCGGCGGGTAGGGCATGTCCTCGAGGCCCTCATCGCGGACGTCGCGCTCGTACCACTCGAGCACCGGAGTGAGGTCATGGGCGACGTCGTCGATTCCCGCGTGCGGGTCGCCCATCGCCAGCAACCGAGGCGGGACGGTGCGCAGCGTGAAGTCCAGGGGCGCAACCTCGGGCAGCTCAGTCCACGTGACGGGCGCGGACACCGTGGCCTCCGCCACCGCGCGAAGCGACCACGCCGAGCGGATCGTGCGGTCGCGGGCGTTCTGGTTGTAGTCGACGAACACCGTCTGGCCGCGCTCCTCCTTCCACCACCTGGTGGTGACCCGCCCAGGCATCCGTCGCTCCAGCTCGCGACCGATCGCGATGGCGGCATGACGCACCTCGGTGAAGGTCCACCGCGGCGCGATCCGCACGTAGATATGGACGCCGCGGCCACCCGAGGTCTTCGGGTAGCCGACCCAGCCGAGCTCGTCGAGCATCCCGTGCAGTTCGAGGGCAACAGTCACCGAGTCGTCGAAGTCGGTTCCCGGCTGCGGATCGAGGTCGATCCGCAGCTCGTCGGGATGCTCGACATCCCCCGAGCGGACCGGCCAGGGGTGGAAGGTGATGGTGCCGAGCTGGGCGGCCCAGACGATCGTGGCCGGCGTGTGCGGGCAGACCTCGTCAGCGGTTCGGCCTGACGGGAAGGCGATCCGCGCCGTGCGGACCCATTCGGGTGCTCCGGTGGGCACCCGCTTCTGGTAGAACGCCTCCCCCTTGAACCCCTCCCGGGTGCTCAGCTGGGCACCGGGCACGACTCCCCCGGGCCAGCGCTCCAGCGTGGTCGGCCGGTCACGCAGCGCGCGGAGCATCACGTCGCCCACCGCGGTGTAGTAGTCGATCACCTCGAGCTTGGTGATCGGACCACCAGCAGCCTTCGGGAAGTACGGCTTGGCGGGATTGCTGACCCGGACCTCATGGCCGTCGACCTCGCGGATGACCGGTGCCCCGAACGCGTCCTTCGCCATCCCGCGAACGCTAGCGCCCCCACAGGTCCCCGTCCCGCCGGTCGGCCCGGGATGTGCGGCCTCGCGGGCTCCGGTTTCGCGTGAGAGCCGTCGCCCTTACGGTTGGGGCATGGGCCACCACGTCTCCGCCACCCGTCCCGATGGCACGCCCTACGAGGTCGCGTTGACCGAGGAGGAGTGGGCCGCTCGCCTCACCCCGGAGGAGCGCAAGGTCCTGCGCGACGGCGGGACCGAGCGACCGTTCGTCGGTGAGTACACCGACGTCAAGGAGGTCGGGGTCTACTCGTGCCGCGCCTGCAACGCCGAGCTGTTCCGCAGCGAGACGAAGTTCGACTCGCACTGCGGCTGGCCCTCGTTCTTCTCCCCGCTGGCCGGCGACGCGATCATCGAGATCGAGGACCGCTCGATGGGCATGAAGCGCACCGAGGTCCGCTGCGCTTCCTGCGGCTCGCACCTTGGCCACGTCTTCGCAGGCGAGGGCTACGGAACTCCGACCGACCTGCGCTACTGCATCAACTCGATCAGCCTGCGCCTCACCCCGGAGGGCTGACCACGCCGGGGCTCGGAGCCAGGCTCACCTCCACCCACGCGGCGACCTCGGCGAATCCGAGCTGCGCGTAGATGCTGTTGCTGGTCACATTCGCGGCATCCGTGTAGAGCATGACGATCGCGCACTCCCGGGCAAGCACACGGCACATGGCGTGGGTGATCGCGGTGCCGAACCCGTGGCCCCGGTGCTCCGCTGGCGTGTACACGGGACCGATCCTGCCCACAGTCCCGGCCGGGGTGGTCACCAGCGGGGCGTGCCCACCGAGGGACACCGGCTCACCGTCCACCTCCCAGAACCACAGGGGTGGTGCGTCGGCTGCCAGGAAGCTCGCACGGATGGCGTCCCGTGACGGCTGCACGTGCAACCCCACCTCGTCGCCGAACGCGGCCATCCAGTCGGTCACGCGATCCTGGTCACCTGCGACGACTCGTCGGGCCCGACCCGGACAGTCGTGCGCCGGGGCGCGCAGGTCCTCCAGCACCCGAACCAGGTTCAGGAATCCCGGACGCGCACGGTCGCTCGCGCCGAGGGCCTGCACGACCAGGCGGGTCACGTCGGGGGTGCCGCTCACCCCGGGCAGGGACGGATCGAGGACGGCCAGTCGCTCCCCGAGTGCGCGGGCTGCCTCGGCTGGCATCGGTGATGCCACGAGGTTGTGGGGTGCGGTGCGCATGGCGATCCCGACGACGCCGTCCGTGCGGTGCTCAACGGTGAGCCACAGCTCGGCCTCGTACTCACGCCCCGCGGCCACACCGGATGCCACCGAGCCGATGATGTTGGTCAGGACCGGCTCCGCGGCGCGGAACGCCTCGGTCCGCACCAGGAACTCCGAAGCGGACGCATGCTCGACGACGTGCACCGGGCTCAGCCGCGCAGAAGGGCGTCGGCCGACTCCACCTCGACCCGATGGCCGGTGTAGAACGGCGTCTCCTCCCGGACGTGCCGGCGGGCTGTCGAGGCCCGCAGGTGGCGCATGAGGTCCACGATCCGGTGCAGCTCGTCGGCCTCGAAGGCCAGCATCCACTCGTAGTCACCGAGCGCGAACGCCGCGACGGTGTTGGCCCGGACGTCCGGGTACTCCCGCCCCATCTGCCCGTGCTCGACGAGCATCGCGCGCCGCTCGGACTCCTCGAGCAGGTACCACTCGTAGGACCTCACGAACGGGTACACGCACACCCAGTCCCGTGCCCGCTCGTCGGCCAGGAACGCCGGGACGTGCGAGCGGTTGAACTCCGCGGGCCGGTGCAGCGCCATCTGCGACCAGACCGGCGCCAGCCGCTCGCCGACGGCGTCGGCGACCGCTCGGTAGGCGGCCTGCAGCGACTCAGCAGTGGGACCGTGCCACCAGAGCATCAGGTCGGCGTCGCCACGAAGCCCGCCCACGTCGTAGGCGCCCCGCAGGACCACGTCGTCCGCGGCCGCACCCGCCACAACGGAAGCGAGGTCACCCGAGGGGCCCGGCGCCCCGGGGACCAGCCGGTACACCGACCACATCGTGTAGCGGATCTGCTCGTTGAGGTCGCGCGCGGCCTTGCCCTGCCCCGGGCGCTTGCCCGACTCGCTCGGTTCAGCCACGTCGACCTCCAGGGGCCTCGACGAGCGCATGGGCGACCCGACCGGCCGCCTCGTAGGCAGAGCCGACGCACGCTGCCACGCCCACGCCGTCGTAGGACGCACCGCACAGCGCCAAGCTGGGCTGCTCGCGCAGGCCCTGGGTGATCCGCTCCAGGCGTCCCCGATGGCCGACCGCGTACTGCGGCAGGGCACCGCCCCAGCGGGTCACCCTGCTGTCGATCGGCTTCGCGTCGATGCCCAGGAGATGGGCCAGGTCGATCCGGGCCAGCTCGACGAGCTCCTCGTCGGTCCGCTGCAGGACCTCGGTGTCGCCATGCCGGCCGATCGACACCCGTAGCAGGCGCAGTCCCTCGCGCTCAGCGGCCTCCCCGAGCCAGCCCCACTTCTGGTCGAGGTATGTCACGGCCTTGACCATCCGACCCTCGACCGGCGGGATCAGCAGCCCGGACCCGGTTGTCTGGGCACCGAAGTCGCTGTCGCGGTACGCCAGGGCGATCACGGCCACATTCGCGGCCTCGATCCCCGAGAGCTCCATCGCGACCTGGGGGACCACGTCGGCCAGCAGCCGCGCAGCCGGGGCCGCGGGCGTGGCGACGATGACGCCGTCCGCGTGGAGGACCTCCGGTGAGGACGCCGGGCCCACCTCGACCTCCCAGCCGGTCTCGGTGGGCGTCAGGCCGCGCACGGTCGTGCGCGTACGGATCTGCACTCCACTGCCCACGAGCGCGGCGGCCATCGCACCGGGGACGCGTCCGACCCCGCCGACGACACCCCGGAACGGCAGGCCGCGCCGGGCCCCGGCAGCCTCCATGCCGCCCCCAGCGACACGTCGCGTCGCGGCGAGCAGCGACCTGTCGTGCCGCAGCTCGCGGAACAGCGCCGGCATCGTCGCCTGCATCGACAGCGCGTCGGCGCGCCCGGCGTAGACCCCGCCGAGCAGCGGCTCGACCAGCCGGTCCACGACCTCGCGGCCGACCCGCGCGGAGATGAACTCCCCCACCGAGACGTCCTGGCCCATCGGCGTCGGCGCGATCACGCGGTCCAGGGGAACGCGCAGCAGCCCCGCGGGTGACAGGACCTCGCTGGCGGCAAGCGAGCGAAGGTCCGTGGGGATCCCCATGAACTGGCCTCGCGGCATCGCCCGGATCCGGCCACGACTGAACACCGACGCCTGGAAGACGCTCGGTGTGACCAGGTCGCTCTCGAGCCCGACCTCACGCGCAAGACGCAGCGCCTCCGGTCGGCTGGCGACGAACGACTCTGCACCCTCGTCCACGGCGATCCCGGCCAGGTCGCTGACGGCGAGCTTGCCGCCGACGTGCGCCGCGGACTCGAGCAGCGTCACCTCGATCTCGGCATGGGTGCGCACCAGGTACCAGGCGGCAGCCAGGCCGGAGATGCCACCGCCGACGACGATCACGTGCCTGCGCGGGGCCGGTTCCGGCGACGGCGTGGGCGAACTGGCCGATGCTCCCGTCCTGCGGGTGGTTCTCTTCGCGGTCACAGGTCCACTGTGCCATCCCCCGCCCTCAGGCGGGCGACCCGACCCGCTCATTCGCATTGACCGCGGGCACCGGCCCGCTGGCGTGCACGCGTTCGACGATCCGGGTCAGCACCGTGGGATCGGTGTCCGGGAGCACCCCGTGCCCGAGGTTGAAGATGTGCCCGCGGCCACTTCGGCGCGCTGCGGCGAGGACCGAGTCGACCCTCTGGTCCACGGCGGCAGGGCTGGCCTGCACGACCGCCGGGTCCAGGTTCCCCTGCAGGGCAGCACCGGGGCGCACCCGCGAGGCCGCGTGGTCCAGGGGCACCCGGAAGTCCACGCCCATCACCTCGGAGCCAGCCCGGGACATCGTGGCGAGCAGCTCGCCGGTCCCGACCCCGAACAGGATCCGCGGGATGCCGTGCGCCACCGACAGGTCCTCGACAGCAGACAGTGCGGTGCGCACATGCGGCAGGACCAACGCCTCGTAGTCGGCGGCGGGCAACGCCCCGGCCCACGAGTCGAACAGCTGGACCGCGCTGGCTCCCCCGAGGACCTGCATCCGAAGGAAGGCACCGGCGATCCGCGCGAGCCGATCGGCCAGGTCGTTCCACAGTGCGGGGTCGGAGTACATGAGGGCCTTGGTGCGGGCGTGGTCGCGGCTGGGCCCGCCCTCGATGAGGTAGCTGGCCAACGTGAACGGGGCACCGGCGAAGCCGATCAAGGGGGTGCTGCCCAACGGTCCGGTCGGGCCGGTGAGGGTGCGAACCGCCTCGAGCACGGGGGCCACGTCCTCGTCGGTCAGCTCGCGCAGGGTGGCCACCCCCGCCGCGTCCCGGATCGGCTCGGCGACGACCGGTCCCACGCCGGGGACGATGTCCAGATCCACCCCGAGGGCCTTCAACGGCACGACGATGTCGGAGAAGAAGATCGCGGCGTCGACGCCGTGCCGACGCACCGGCTGGTCGGTGATCTCGACGACGAGGTCCGGGGTGAAGCACGACTCCAGCATCGCGGTGCCCGCACGCACCTTGCGGTACTCGGGCAACGAGCGGCCCGCCTGGCGCATGAACCACACGGGCGTGTGCTCGACCGCTGCACCTCGCGCCGCACGCAGGAGCATGGCGTCGGAGGTCCGGCCGGCCACCACGGGGTGATCCGGGCCGAGCAGCACCCCAGTGCTCGCGGAAGGTCCGGAAGGATCGACGAGGGAGGAGGTCACGGCCGCAATCGTCCCACGCCCGGATAGATCCCGCGGAAGTCGCGCGCGGCCGGGCCCCCGCGACGGTCCCCGCGCGAGGGCCTGGGCCCGCGCGTGGATCCGGGCCGTCCGGACGGCCGTCCGGGACCTTTGGACCGCGCGACGGAAGTTACCGGTCAGTAGGCTGTGAGGAAGTTCCGCGCCCGAATGGGCTCGGGTGCAGATTCGGCTGGAGGCGGTTGGTGTGGGTTCGCTGTTGATGACGGGTTTCCCGGGGTTCCTGGGCTCGGCCCTGCTGCCGAAGCTCCTCGCCCGGCGCGAGGGTGTGGACGCCATCTGCCTCGTCCAGCCGCACTACGTCCCGATGGCCAACGAGCGGATCGCCGAGATCGAAGCCGGCCATCCCCATACCAAGGGCCGGATCAGCCTCGTGGAGGGCGACATCACCGCTCCGGGGCTGGGGATCGACTACGTCGACCGCGCCCGCCTCGAGTCCGTGACCGAGGTCTGGCACCTCGCCGCCGTGTACGACCTCGCGGTCCCCGAGGAGGTCGCCCGACGGGTCAATGTCGAAGGGTCGGCCCACGTCATCGAGTTCTGCCTGTCCCGCAAGGACTTCACGCGCCTGCAGTACGTGAGCACCTGCTACGTCAGCGGTGACTTCGACGGCGAGTTCCCGGAGGACGACCTCGACCTCGGGCAGGGCTTCCTCAACCACTACGAGTCGACGAAGTTCGAGGCCGAGGTCCTGGTGCGCCGGGCCATGAGGTCCGGGCTGCCCGCCACCATCTACCGCCCTGGAATCGTTGTGGGCGACTCGGCAACGGGAGAGACCCAGAAGTACGACGGCCCCTACTTCTACGCGACGTACATCCAGCGGCTCCCCGGGGTTGCCTTGATCCCCGGTGTCGGCGACTTCGACGTCGTGCGCGCCGGGCTGGTGCCCCGCGACTACGTCATCGGCGCCATGGATGTCCTATCGGCCATGGATCGTTCGCAGGGGCGAACCTATGCGCTGACCGATCCCAACCCGCCCACGACCGGGGAAGTCGTCGAGATCCTGTCCCAATACCTCGGTCGGCGGCCGGTGAAGGTGCCGCTCCCCCTGGGGCTCACACGTGCAGTCATCGGCCACGTCCCGGGTATGGAGAAGATCCTCGGCCTTCCCGCTGAGGCGCTGGACTACCTCGCGTCCCACACCACCTACTCAACGACCAACGCTGTTGCCGACCTCGAGGGCACAGGCGTGCAGTGTCCACCCTTCGCGAGCTACGCCGAGCGCCTGCTGGACTACTGGGCTGCCCATCCGGAGCACTCGTCCTCGGCGATGACCTGACCCTGGGTACCAGCACAACAGCCCCCACGACACACGAAGCACCTGGAGATCACAGTGACCACAGACCAGCCCGCCGTCATCGTCAACGTCAGCCTCGCCGGATCCGACCGGGACTACGACAAGCACGTGACCTTCCTCGAGCAGGAGTTCCACCTGCGCCGGATCGGCACCAACGGCGACGTCGCCGCAGCCGAGGAACTGGTGCGCAAGTGGGCCGATGACGCCGACGTCATCGCCGTCACCGGAATCCGCGAGGCCCGTGTGGCCGGTCTCTACGACGGTGACCTCGAGGCGGTCAACAAGGTCAAGCGGGCCACGCGGCTGATCCCGGTCACGGACGGCCATGCGCTGCGCGACGTCCTACAGGAGTGGTCCATCCGCCACGTGCAGAACTCGATGCCCGGCTACTACACGAACGCCCGGGTCGTGGTCCTCGGCGGCATGAACCACGCCCGCACCATCCGGATCCTGCAGGAGTACACCGCGAACTTCGAGTTCGCCGATCCGCTGCTCCGCCTGGACGTCCTGAAGCGCATGGACGCCAACCCGATCCTGGGCCTGGCTGCCAACATCGGCATGTGGCCGGTGCGCCAGCTGCCGGGCCCGATCCGGTCCCAGGTGAAGGCCCCGGGCCACCGGCTGAGCAACTCGCTGGCCCGACGGGCCCTTGAGGATGCCCACGTCATCGTGGCCACCTGCGACGAGCTCGCGGCGTTCGGGGTGGCCGACCTGCGCGGGAAGTCGGTCGTGACCTCCTCGGTCTCCGACGAACGGCTGGCCGAGATGGCCGACCTCGACGTCGACATGGTCCTTGACTCCACCCCGCAGCCCTTCGACTTCACCATCACGGCCGCGGTCCTCGAGGCGATGATGCTGGCTGCCTCGTCGAGCCCCCTGGGCCGGCTCACCAATGACGACCTGCTCGACATGATCGTCGCGGCGGGCCTCGAGCCCCGCGTCCTCTACCCGAACGGCTTCCGCCGGCGCAGTCGCTTCGCGTTCGTGATCCATCCGCTCTCGCAGCGGTTCCTGACCAACGTCGAGCCCCTGCGCACGATCGAGCGGGTGTCACCCTCGTTCGTCATGGACGGTGTGGAGAAGGCGATGGCCTACGCCCCGCCCATGAAGTACGGCCGCATCACCGGGGTCACCTCACCGACCGGCGACGAGGCCGAGGGCTGGCTGATCACCGTGGGCGGCACCCCCAAGGAGCTCCTGGCGCACAGCCCGGAGTTCACCTACTCCCGCCTGCTCGCCGCCGCTGAGGAGGCCAAGAAGCTCGGCGCGCAGATCATGGGACTCGGGGCGTTCACCAAGGTCGTCGGCGACGCCGGCGTCACGGTGGCCAAGCAGGCGTCACTGCCGATCACCACCGGCAACAGCTACAGCGCCTCCGGAGCGCTCTGGGCTGCGCACGAGGCCCTCGAGCGCCTCGGCCTGTCCGAGTTGGACGAGCACGGCCGGATCAAGGGCAAGGCGATGGTGGTGGGCGCCACCGGGGCCATCGGCTCGGTCTGTGCCCGCCTGCTGGCACTGGCCAGCGACGAGCTCTACCTGATCTCCCCGGAGACCGCCAAGCTGTTGGCCCTGAAGGCCGACATGGAGCGGGAGAACCCGCGCGCGGTCATCCACATCGCCGCCACGCCCAACGAGGCCCTGCCCGAGATGGACATGATCGTCACGGCCACGTCCGGCGCGGGCAAGCGGGTGCTGGACATCATGGCCGTGAAGCCGGGGTGCGTCATCACCGATGTCGCCCGGCCCCTGGACCTCTCAGCAGAGGATGTGGCCCGGCGCCCGGATGTGCTGGTCATCGAGTCCGGTGAGATCGAGCTGCCCGGCGACGTGCACATGCGCGACATCGGCCTGCCCCGCGGCGTGGCCTACGCCTGCCTCGCCGAGACGATCGCCCTTGCCCTCGAGGGCCGCTACGAGACCTACACCGTGGGGCGCAACATCGAGTGGGAGAAGGTCAAGGAGATCTACCAGATCGGCCTCAAGCACGGGATGAAGCTCGCGGCGATCTCCGGGGTGAACGGCGTCTATTCCGACGAGGACCTCGCCCGGATCCGGGAGCTTGCCCTCGAGCGTCGCGCGGAGATGGCAGCGGCGTCCGGCGGTTGATCCCCTCGGTTTGCGCCGGTCAGGCGTAACTGGCAACGATGACCGGCATGACCCACCCCCTCGAACTCGCCGCCCGACTGCCCCGGCCGACTGCCTTCGTCCTCGGGGGCGGTGGTTCATGGGGCGCCCTTCAGCTCGGGATGCTCCAGGCGCTCGCCGGAACGGACCTCACCCCTGACCTGGTCGTCGGGACGAGCGTCGGGTCGCTGAACGGCGCCGTCCTGGCCGACGACCCAGCCCTGGCCGTGGAGCGGCTCGAGGACCTGTGGCCCAGCGTGTCGAAGGCCGACGTGTTCCCCGGGGGATGGGTCCGGGGGGTGCGAACCCTGACCGAGACGCGAGCCTGGCTCTATGACAACCAGGCCCTGACCGACCTGCTCACCAGCCGGCTGCCGGCCAAGTCCTTCGAGGACATGGCCGTGCCGTTCGTTGCTGTGGCCACGGACTTCACGAACGGCAGCCTCGCGGAGCTCGACTCCGGTGAGCTTCGTTCCGCACTGCTGGCGTCGTCGGCCATCCCCGGGATCTTCCCGTGGGTGGAGCGTGATGGTCGCAGGCTGGTCGACGGAATGCTGGTCGCGAACGTGCCGATCACCGTCGCCCTGCGGCGTGGTGCCCGGTCCCTGGTGGTCCTCGACTGTGGACTCAGCGGGGTCACGCCGCGCGCTGCCGGCACCCTGGTGGAGGTGCTCACCCAGTCGGCGGCGATCTACGCCCGACGGCAGATGGCCAGCGACCTCCTTGCGTGCGCCGGAGTCCCTGTGGTCTGGCTGACACCGTCCACACTGCACGAGACCACCCAGCTGGACTTCACGGCGACCTCGACGCTCATCGAGGCGGGCCGGCGCGACGCATCGGCGACCCTGGGCGCGTTGCACGCCGTCACGGCCCTGCCGCCGGGCGTGTACGGGGCGCCGGCCGAGCTGCACACCGACGAACGACTGAAGTCGCTGATCCACTGAACAGGCCGCATCATGGAGGTCAGCACCCAGGAGCCGCAGGGAGACTGCCATGGAACCGACCGCACGTCTCGACGGGCTCGTCGGCGTCTACCACGCTGACGGTGGACCGATCGGCGAGGCCAGGTACGTGATCGGCAAGCTGATGGGGACCGCCCACTGCGCCCTGTGCGACATCACCCACTCCCCCGTGCGTCGCAAGCGCGCATGGGATCGCATGGTCACCGAGCTCGGGGTCGACTTCGAGCTGCTGCACCTCAACGAGATGCCCCCGGAGGTGGCGGCCGCGACGGCCCTGCACGGCTCACCACTCGTGCTCGGCCGACTCCCCGACGGCACCGTCGAGCCGGTCCTGCTGCCGGCAGACCTGGAGGCCCTGAACGGGTCGGTCGACGCATTCGCCGTGGCCGTGCGCAGTGCCCTGAGCCGACGAGCTGACACCGCGCAGACAGACCCGGACCCCCACATGTCGGTCGTCACCTCCGAGACGGGCGCGCAGGCATCATGACGGCGCCTGTGACCATGTACACCACGACCTGGTGCGGGTACTGCATTCGCCTCAAGCACTCGATGAAGCGCGCGGGCATCGCCTACACCGAGATCAACATCGAGACCGACCCCGACGCGGCGTCCATCGTGGAGCGCGTCAACGGCGGGAACCAGACCGTACCCACCGTGGTCCTGCCGGACGGGACGGCGATGACCAACCCATCAGTGCGCGACATCCTGGGAGCCCTGCACCCCTGACCCTGCGGCCAGCACCTCCACGGGTGAACCCCGGGCCACCTACCCGGCGGTGATTGCGGCCACACCGGTGAGGGCCAGGGCGACCCCGACCTGTTGGACCGGCCGCAGCCGTTCGTGGTCGATGAACCGCGCCAGGAGGATCGTGGCCACCGGGTACAGCGAGCCGAACACGCTGACCAGTGACAGCATCCCGAGGGTGCTCGCCAGGCCGAAGGCGAGGTTCGCCCCGACGTCCATGAGGCCCACAGCCACGAAGGCCGGAGCCTCTGCGCGGGTCACTGTGACGCTGCGCCGCAGCGCGAGCAGGGCAAGTGCCATCAGGCTCACGGTGGTGATCCGCATCACGGTCATCGTCATGACGACGCTGGTGTCGCTCCCCCGGGCAATGGCGACCAGCGACGTCCCGAGGAAGGCCGCCGAACCCCCGGCGAGCAGAACCGGAGCCCACCCCGCGTCGCCATGGACCTCCGGTCCGCTGGCCGCCACGACACCGACGAGCGCGAGCACGATCCCGACCACCTGCAGGGTGGTCGGCTGATCGCCGCCGGCCAACCCGACGGCCAGGGGGACGAGGACGCCCAGGGCAGCGATCGGGGAGACCACGCCCATGGTCCCGATCGCCAGCGCCCGGTAGTACAGGGCAAGGCCCGTGGCGCCCGACATGCTGGCGAGCACCGCCCAGCCCAGGTAGTCCCGGGGCGCGGCCCACGCGCCGGTCACCGTCGCCGCCACGAGCATGGCGAGCAGCCCGACGGCCTGGGTGCCGCCCAGGACCACCAGGACATGCCGGCGCCGCGAGAGCTTTCCTGCGACGTAGTCGGCACTTCCCCACATCACCGAGGAGAGCAGTGCGAACAGGGCGGCCACGGGTCCTGACGGTACACGCTCGACGTCGGGGACCGACCTCCCTCCGAACCGGGCCCGCAGGGCGTAGCCTGCCGCTCATGAACGCGATCGTCGGCGATGAGGCTGCGGACTTCCGGACCGCGCTGACATCATTGCGCGACGTGCGGCTGCGCCCCGAGATCCTGCTTGAGGAGGCGCCGGCACCACAGCGGCTGGCCCCCTTCGCGATCGCCCTCACCGCCGAGGTCGTGATCGATGACGAGGACCTCGGCAACGGTCGCCTCGTCGTGCTTCACGACCCGCAGGGGCAGGACTCCTGGGGTGGGACGTTCCGGGTCGTGGCCTTCATCAAGGCGACCCTGGAGCCTGAGATGGCCGCCGATCCGCTGCTGGCGGAGGTGGGCTGGTCCTGGCTCGTCGAGGCGCTGGACTCCCAGGGAGCCCGCTACACCAACATCTCCGGGACCGTCACCCGAGTGACCTCGGAATCGTTCGGCGGGCTGTCCGAACGACCGCTCGAGGGGCAGATCGAGATCCGGGTGTCCTGGACTCCGGACGACGCGAACCTGGCTCCGCACGCCCACGCCTGGGCCGAGGTCCTCGGGCAGGCGGCCGGCCTCATGCCCCTGCCCCCCGGTGTGGCCCAGCTCCCGCGCCCCCGCGGCTGAGTAAGCCCGCGTCGACGCATGACCGGACGGCCTCACTCCTTCGGGTGACGTCGCTCAAGGCCCGCAACCGCCGCCTCCGATGGATGTGCCAACTGGCTTTCGCCCGGACGCACCGTTGGAGGTGTCGTGATCACTGTCGCCCAGAGCACCGCCGTACCGATCATCCCGCTGCCCCGGGGCCGCTTCTCCGCACTGACAGTGGGTGTTGACGCGTCACATGTCGCGGGTCTGACGCCCCGGCTGCGGTCCTTGGGCGCCTCAGTGGTCAATCGCGCGGCCACAGCCAGGGGTGGGCAGGTCCCCAGCCCCAACGGACCCCATGACCTCTGCGTCGTCGAGGCCGCAGGACCCCAGATCCGCGAGGAGCTTCGCGCCCTGCGCGCCATCGGGTGGCGCCGGGTGGTGGTCGTCACCACGCGGTCGGAGCTCGTGCGCCAGGCCATCAGCAGTGGAGCGCGTTGCGCCGTCGTCCCGCCTGCCAGATCCTCGGGCGCCGCTGGGATCCCGCTGCCCCGCTCCCGCTCCGGCGACGAGGGTGCCGATGCGATGTCGGCCCGTGAGGTCCAGGTGCTGCAGCGTGTCGCCGAGGGTCACACCAACCGCCAGATCGGCGAGGACCTGTGCCTGTCGGCGCTGACGGTCAAGAGCCACCTGGCCCGGATCGGGCGCAAGCTCGGCACCGGCGATCGCGCCGAGATGGTCGCGATCGGCTTCCGCCACGGCGTCGTCGCCTGACCGGCCAACCCCGAGCAGATCGTCGAACCGGGGCAAGTCGGCGGTTCGGTGGGTCGAGCCGTCGTCGCGCGCGGGTACGGTGACACCGTGTCCGAGTCCCCCTCCCTGGTCGAGGCCGAAGTCGCTGAGGCCCCGGAGCCCACGCCACTGCCCCCGCTCGAGCTGCGCGATGGGCTGCCCCGAGTCACCGAGACCCAGCAGGACCTCGATCGTGTCCTGCGCGACCTCAATGGCGGCACCGGTCCGATCGCGGTGGACACCGAGCGCGCGTCCGGCTATCGGTACGGTCAACGCGCCTACCTGATCCAGATCCGCCGCGAGGGCTCCGGGACCTCGCTGATCGACCCCCACGCCGTCCCCGGGGTTCCGGGCCTCGCCCAGGCGCTGCAGGGCCCGGAGTGGATCCTCCATGCCGCCAGCCAGGACCTTCCCTGCCTTGCCGAACTGGGCCTGGCTCCCACCAGCCTGTTCGACACCGAACTTGCCGGGCGCCTGCTGGGAATGCCCCGTGTTGGGCTCGGCCCGATGGTGGAGGACGTCCTGGGCATGACCCTGGTCAAGGGCCATGGCGCCGCGGACTGGTCCCGACGACCCCTGCCCGAGGACTGGCTGGAGTACGCCGCCCTCGACGTCGAGGTACTCATCGAGTTGCGCGCCGAGCTGCACACCCGCCTCGCGGGGGCCGGCAAGCTCGACTGGGCCGAGCAGGAGTTCGCCGCTGTGCGGGACGCACCACCCCCGCCACCCCGGGTCGATCCGTGGCGGCGCACATCGGGTATCCACAAGCTCCGTTCCCGGCGAGCCCTGGCCATCGTCGAGCACCTGTGGGTGGCCCGGGACCGGATCGGCCAGGAGGTGGACACCGCGCCCGGCCGGCTTCTTCCGGACTCCTCGATCATCGCGGCAGCCCAGGCCCTGCCCCGCGACCTCGGCGCGCTTCAGGCCACCAGGGAATTCCACGGTCGTGGGGCCACCCGCTACCAGCGTGCCTGGGGCGCCGCACTGCGCGACGCGTGGGCCGTGCCGGAGAAGGACCTCCCCCTCGCGGTCATCAAAGGTGATGGCCCACCGCCCCCCCGATCCTGGGCACAGCGCGACCCGGCGGCTGCAGCGCGGCTCGATCGCGCGCGTGCGGCCCTTCAGGCGCTTGCCGAGAAGCTCGACCTGCCCGTCGAGAACCTGATCACACCCGACCTCGTGCGCCGCGTGATGTGGCAGCCGCCCGCGCAGGCAAGCGACATACCCGCGACCCTGCGCGCCGCCGGCGCGCGACCGTGGCAGGTCGAGCTCACAGCCGGCCTGCTCGCGGATGCCCTGCACGCCGCGGCGGGCTGAGGTCAGCCCTCCGTCGCGGAATCCCTGCGTTCCAACGAACGGGGCGCCCATCGGGCCGAGGCCAGCCCCAATTCCTGGGGGCCGAGCACCTGGGCGATCAGGTAGCCCTGCGCCTCGTCGCACCCGAGCTCGGAGAGGACGTCCAGCTGCTGGCGGGTCTCCACTCCCTCGGCCACGACCCGCTGGCCCAGTGCGTGGGCTGCCGACACCGCCGCGGCCACGATCGCCCGATCGGCGCTGCTCGCGGAGATGCTGGCCACGAACGACCGGTCGATCTTCACGCGGTGCGGCCCGAGGAACCGCAGGGCACCCAGCGACGAGTAGCCCGTCCCGAAGTGGTCGATGGCCAGGCCGATGCCCGAGGAGCGCAGCTTCCGCAGGGTCAGCTGCGCGGGTCCGGTGGGCTCCAGCAGCCCGAACTCGCCCATCTCGAAGACCACGGCACCCGGGAGGTCCCCCTGCTCGGCGATGATCCGCAGCGCATCCCCGGCGAAGGAGGCCGAGTACACCTGCCCGCGGGCGAGGTTCAGCCCGACGGGAACGTCCACCCCGTCGGCGCGCCAGAGCGCCCGCTGGCGCAGGGCCCGACGCAGGACCTGCTCACTCAGCGCGCCGTTGAGGCCCGCGCGTGCCGCAACGGGCAGGAACTGCGAGGGATAGACCAGTGCCCCGTCGGAGAGCCGCAGCCGGGCAAGGGCCTCGACGTAGGCCAGCCGGCCGGACTCGATCTCGACGATGGGCTGGTAGTGCAGGACCATCCCGGCAGGTGCAACGGCATCGGTCGGTGGCGCCTCGACCTCCAGTGCGACGCCCAGGGCCTCGCGGATCCGCTCCGCGGTCTGCAGCTCCTCGTCCATCTCCAGCGAGTGCAGGCGCACAGTGTTGCGGCCCGCATCCTTCGCCCGGTACATGGCCATGTCGGCCTGACGCAGAAGATTGGCCGGATCGATCGAATCGGCCGTGGCAACGGAGATGCCCACGCTCATGCTGATCCGGTGCTCGCGCCCCTCCACGCTGACCGGCAGGTCCAGGGTCGACCGCACCCGCTCGGCGACTGCGCGCACATCCTGGGGGTCGGCCAGCTTCGGGCAGAGCACCACGAACTCGTCGCCGCCGATCCGGGCCAACGAGTCCTCCGGGCGCACAGCTGCCCGGATTCTCCGGGCAACCGCCACGAGGAGCTCGTCGCCCACCTGATGCCCTCGGGTGTCGTTGACCAACTTGAAGCCGTCGAGGTCCAGGAAGATGACACCGACGTGTGGCCCGCCCGACGCGTGGTCGAGGGCAGCGAGCTGTCGCAGCAGCTCGCCCCGATTGATCAGGCCCGTGAGCGGGTCCTCGCGGGCCTCGCGGTCCAGACGCGCGCGGGTCGTCCACTGCTCGGTGACGTCGTGGAGGATCACCAGGGCCAGGGGCACCCCGGAGCTGTCATGCTCGGACAGCGAGGAGACGGAGACGGCCAGCCAGCGATCCCCGTCGAGTGCGGGTGACTGCACCCGGACGGTGCGGGCCGGTCTGGATGAGCCCTGTGCGGCGTGCGCGGCAGTGACGCCGGGGATCAGGTCCTCCAGGTCGGTGCCGACCACCTCCTCGGGGCGGCGGCCCAGGAGCGCGGCAGCGGCCGGGTTGGCGTCCCGCACCTTGCCAGGGCTCCCCTGCTGCAGCGACGTGCGCAGGATCGCCACGGGCGACTCGTCGAACACCGAGCGCAGCAGCCCGCTGCGATCATCGTCGCCGGCTCCCCGGGCATTCGGTGCGATCAGCTCCCCGTCCACCCGATCAGCCCGGCGGATCGAGCAATCGTCGGGCGGCGTCGGCACACCCCTGGGCGGTGAGCCCCAGTCGCTCAAGGATCGCCGGGCGCGCGGCATGGTCGAGGAACTCCTGGGGGATCCCCAGCCTCTCCATGCGCACGCTCACCCCGGCGTCGGCCAGGGCCGTGGCCAGGCTCGACCCGACTCCACCGACCAGGCCGTTGTCCTCCATCGTCACGACCACGCCGATCTCGGCGGCAAGCTCCACGAGCCCGGCTGGCAGCGGCGTGACCCACAACGGGGCGGCAACGGCTACCGGCACGCCCTCGGCGGACAGCTTCGCGGCGGCCTCGCGGGCCACGCCGGCCATGCTGCCCACCCCGACCAGCAGCACCTGCGGCTCGGAGTCGGCGTGCAGGAGGTCGACCCCGTCGCTGTCACCCACCGCCGGGAGCGGCTCGGCGAGCCGACCCTTGGGGAAGCGCACCACCGTCGGACCGTCGGAGACAGCCACGGCCTCGCGCAGGGCCCGGCGCAGGGTCTCCTCGTCGCGCGGCGCGGCGACCCTGACCCCGGGGACCAGCCCGAGCATGGAGAGGTCCCACATGCCGTTGTGGGACGCCCCGTCGTCGCCGGTGACCCCCGCCCGGTCCAGGATGATCGTGACCCCGGCGTGATGCATCGCGACATCCATCAGCACCTGGTCGAAGGCCCGGTTCAGGAAGGTGGCGTAGACGGCCACCACGGGGTGCAGCCCGGCATAGGCCATGCCCGCTGCCGAGGTCAGGGCGTGCTGCTCGGCGATCCCCACGTCGTAGGTTCGATCCGGGAACTCGGCGGCGAACCGGTCGAGGCCCGTCGGGCACAGCATCGCCGCCGTGATGGCCACGACGTCGGGCCGCTCGCGACCGATCGCCACCAGCTCGTCGGCGAAGGCCGCGGTCCAGGTCGGCCCGCCGTTGCTCACCGGGATCCCGGTCTCCGGGTCGATGATGCCGACCCCGTGGAAGCGATCCGCCTCGTCGTTCTCCGCCGGCGCGTACCCGCGACCCTTCTGCGTGATCACGTGGACGAGGACCGGTCCGCCGTACCGCCGTGCGGCGCGCAGCACCGACTCCACGGACGCCACGTCATGGCCGTCGACCGGGCCGAGGTACTTCAGGCCGAGGTCCTCGAACATGCCCTGGGGGGCCACGACGTCCTTGACGCCGCGCTTCACGCCGTGCAGCGCCTCGAACAGCGGGGCACCCACCAGAGGAGTGCGACGCAACGTGTCCTTGCCCCAGTCCAGGAACCGCTCGTACCCGCGGGTGGTCCGCAGGGTGTCCAGGTGCCGGGCGAGCCCGCCGATCGTGGGCGCATAGGACCGCTCGTTGTCATTGACCACGATGATCACGGGCCGGCGTGAGCCGGCGATGTTGTTCAGCGCCTCCCACGACATCCCGCCGGTCAGTGAGCCGTCCCCGACCACGGCAACGACATGCCGCTGGCCGAGCGTCCCGGCCTGCTCGAAGGCCTTGGCGATGCCGTCGGCATAGGACAGCGCCGTCGATGCGTGCGAGTTCTCGATGACGTCGTGCGGACTCTCCGCGCGCGACGGGTACCCGGAGATCCCGCCCTCCTGGCGCAGGTGGTCGAACCCTTCGCGGCGCCCGGTGAGGATCTTGTGCACGTAGGTCTGGTGCCCGGTGTCCCAGAGCAGGACGTCACTCGGCGAGTCGAAGACCCGGTGCAGCGCGATGGTCAGCTCAACGACCCCCAGGTTGGGCCCGAGGTGGCCGCCGGTGCGGCTGACCTTCTCGACGAGGAACTCGCGGATCTCCTCGGACAGCTCGTCGAGCTGCTCAGGCGCCAGCGCGCGGAGGTCCGCGGGTGAGTCGATGCTCTCCAGCACGCCCACGTCCTGGCCTCCTCATCTCGTGCGGTCGTCGATACAGTCTAGGAGTGAACGCCGGTCCGCACACGGGCGGCGCGACCCTAGGCTGGGACCTGTGACGACTCCCCCCGGCTGGCCGCGGGCCGTGCCCGATCCGGAGTCCCCGGAGTTCCCGGACAAGGTGGTCGGCTGGCTGCTGGACCTGTGCCCCCCGGACTACCGCGGCCATGAGGTCCTCCGGCGCTACCCCGTGGTCCTTGCCCGGCTGGCCGCGCTGCACGCTGACGCCTCACTGCAGGCCGCCAGGAGCGCCTACGCGGGGGCCCGGCGCGATCTCGCGGGCCGCGTGCCGCCGGAGGCGATCGAGGAGACCCTGGTCGCGCTTGAGCAAGGAGGGGTCCCGGCTGGCCGCCCAGGTGCGCGAGGTCGCTCTTGTCGAGGAGGCGCTGCAGGGCCGGCGCTGGCGCCCGAAGCTGTAGCCCGCTCGCGGACGAACCGAGGGGCGGGATCCGGAGTGGAACCCGCCCCTCGGTGTTCACCTGGCGTGACGCCTGGTCGCGGGACGACCGGGCGTCACGCCCTCTGGTCACGCCCGCCCAGGGCGCCGGCCGACGATCACCAGCCCCGAGCCGAGCAGCAGCAGGACCAGAGCGATGCCACCGAACTGCGTCGCATTGCCCGCGCCTGTGGCGGCCAGCTGGTCCTCAGCGCCCGCCACTGCCTCCTCGTCGGTGGCGACGTCCTCCTCCGATGCGACAGCATCCTCGGTGTCGTCAACAACGACGTCGGTGTCCGGGGAGACAACAGCCGGAGGCACCACTGCCGGTGGCACAACTACTGCCGGTGGCACAACCACTGCCGGTGGCACAACCACTGCCGGCTTCACCGGGTGAGTGGTCGTCTTGGTCAGCTCCTCCCAGGTGACGCTGTTCACGAGGGCTGGCGAGCCGGGCTTGGCGGTGACCGTCACCGCGTAGGTGAGCACCTTGGTGGTCATCGGAGCGATCTCCAGCTTCCAGGTGATGACCCCGTCGTTGTACCCGCCTCCGTCGGAGATCGAGGGTAGGTCGACCGCGACCCCAGCAGGCGGGGTGTCCACGACCCAGTCCGTTGACGCCTTGTCGCCGCCGTTGGTGACAGTGATCGTGTACTTGATCACCTTGCCTGCCTCGACGATGGTCCCGTCAACGGGATCGGCGACCTTGGTCAGGACTGGGCAGACGGGCGTGCCGTCGATGACGATGGTCCAGGTCCACGTCTTGCCGTAGCCCCAGCCATTGCCCTCGCCGTTGCCGCCCTCGCCGTTGCCGTGACCGCCCTGACCGCCCTGACCGGTACCCTTCACCACTGAACGGCACCAGGCTCGCGGCCTCCATGTCATGGCCGCGCGGGCCGTTGTACTTGGCGGTGACCACGTACGTTCCTGCCTCGCGAACGTACGTGCCCGCGGCGACCTCGACCCCGTCGATCTTGTACTGGTAGAAGTCACTGACAGGGATCGAGATGGAGCCGAGTTTCTGCGAGCCGTCCGTCTTGCACGTCTCGTCCGTCCACGTCGGCGGCGGCGGGACCCGCTTCACGCATACGGAGACCGTGGCGCTGTCTGAGTCCTTGCCGTCGTCCTGCTCCTCGGTCGTCCCGCCGGAGCCGCTCAGGGGCTGGATGCTGGGATCGCTCCCCTCCGAGTCGCCATAGTCGAGCCAGGCGGTGTTGGTGTAGTTGGTGCACTTCCCCACCACTCCGGAGATCTGTAGCGAATACGGGTACTCGAAGGGCCCGGTCTCGTAGTCCGACTCACCCAGAAGCCAGGCGCTATCAGGGTTGGTCTTGTCGTCGTAGACCGAGACGGTCCGGTTGATCTCGGAGGCCTCGAAGGTGAAGTTGACGCTGCCTGACGCAGACCTCTTGCCATTCTCGTGATGACCGTCGTCCGAGGATCCGCTCATGGGCTCCATGCGACTTACGTGCTCGTCACCCTGGTGCTGGGGCTTCCACTTCGCTGTGGCGGTGTTGGTGCCGGACTCGCCCGGTGCTGACTCGAACTCACACGAGTACTGGAACTCTTTCGACCCCTCGGCCGGGATGGTCGCCTTCTTGCCATCCGCGACATCGCACTTGGTGCCGTCATCTTCACCCGGGCCGCCGTCCTGCTGGCCACTCGTGGGGGCCAAGCTCGTGCCGAAGGTCACCCGGTCGGTGACGTCGGCCTCGACGCTCCACTCATTGGGATTCTGGACCGTGATCGTGCCCGTGATCCTCCAGTTGGAGTCATGGACGCCCTTGGGCGTGACCTTCACGACGTAATCGATCGTGGCCTTCTCGCCCTCAGAGATCCACACCTTCTGGTCGCCGACGACCGACTTGTCGATGTCCCACTTGTACTCACGGTCGAAGGTCGCGTCGGCGGTCTTCGTGACGATCAGGTTCTGGAACTCGTGCGTGGGATCGTCCTTGGGATCGTCGTTCGGATCGTCCGTGGGCTTCGACGAGCCACCCCCGGTCTGGGGCTCGACCATGGTGTCGGCCGGCGGAGCGCGCGTATCGGGAGTCTCCTCTTCGGACGTCGCGGCAACCATGGCGACGGGAGCGGTCACCTCAGTGGCTGGGGCTGTATCGGGCACCTCAGCCACCGGGGGATTGTCCGAGGAAGGAGCGGACTGAGCCGACGACTGCTCCTCCGCAGCCTTGGCCTCCTCGGCAGCCTTGGCCTCCGCAGCCTTGGCCTCCTCAGCAGCCTTGGCCTCCGCAGCCTTGGCCTCCTCGGCTGCCTTGGCCTCCGCAGCCTTGGCCTCCTCAGCAGCCTTGGCCTCCTCAGCAGCCTTGGCCTCCTCAGCAGCCTTGGCCTCCAGCAGCCTTGGCCTCAGCAGCCTTGGCCTCCTCAGCAGCCTTGGCCTCCTGGTCCGCCACCTCCGCCGCGACTGTGTCCATGGGGGCGCCAACCTCGTCGGTTGCCGCCGCTGGTAGGCCGACGGCCGCGACCAGCAGGGCGCCGGAGGTCACCCCGGCCAACCACCTCCACCGCGCCGAGCCTGCATCGGAGGCCAACTCCCTGTGCAATCTGCCGAACATCTCGTACACCCTCTTCTATTCATCCACGGAACTGACTCCGGGCAATCTCTTGGATGTCATTCGGAGCATTTCGGGCACACCTGCTGAATGTCACGGCCCGCAGGACCCCCGACACGAATGATCCCTGCCAGCCGAATTCAGAAATGTTCCTCTCCTGTGAGGCTATTCCCCATGGGCCGCGAATGGCAGATCAGAATTGCCCCCCATCCGGGGGACAATCGCATTTCCCGCACCACGAATCGCAACGTCAGGTAATCAATTGATTACTCAATGCGATGACGTGCCTGACGGCCTCGTCGTGGCCGGCGTGTGCCGGCACCTGATCAGCTGCCGAGTGCCTGGAAGGCCTCGTAGACCATGAACGCGGGCCAGAACACACCCTGCAGGAGGGCCAGCGCATACTCCCAGAACCCGTCGGCCTGCTGCCAGAACCACGCCCACGCGCCGAACATGCCCAGTCCGTAGATCGCGCCCCCACCTGCTGCCGCGCCCCTGTTGTCACTCATGGCAATCCCCACCTCTCTCGGATCCAGTGTGCTCCGGCAGAGGTGGGGATGGCCTGACGGGTGGCTACACCAGCGAGCGCAGCACGTACTGCAGGATCCCGCCGTTGCGGTAGTAGTCGGCCTCGCCTGGGGTGTCGATCCGTAGGACGGCCTCGAACTCGACTGCTGAGCCGTCGGACTTCTCCGCGCGCACCGAGACGGTCCTCGGCGTGACGCCCTCGTTCAGGGCGGTGACGCCGCTGATCGAGAAGACCTCCGTGCCGTCCAGGCCCAGGGAGGTGGCGTCCTGCCCTGCCGGGTACTGCAGCGGGAGGACACCCATGCCGATCAGGTTGGAGCGGTGGATGCGCTCGTAGGACTCCGCAATCACCGCACGGACCCCGAGCAGGGCCGTGCCCTTGGCCGCCCAGTCCCGCGACGAGCCCGATCCGTACTCCTTGCCCGAGAGCACCACGAGCGGGATGCCCGCGGCGGCGTAGGACTGCGCCGCGTCGTAGATCGCCGACTGGGGTGCGCCATCCACGGTGAAGTCGCGGGTGAACCCACCCTCGACTCCGTCGAGCAGCTGGTTGCGCAGGCGGATGTTGGCGAACGTGCCACGGATCATGACCTCGTGGTTGCCGCGCCGCGAGCCGTAGGAGTTGAAGTCCTTGCGCTCCACTGCCGTTCTCGGCCAGGTACCTGCCCGCCGGGCTGTCGGGCTTGATCGACCCGGCCGGGCTGATGTGGTCGGTGGTGACCGAGTCGCCGAGCTTGGCCAGGACGCGGGCTCCGACGACATCGGTGACCGGGTCTGGCTGGGCGCCCATGCCCTCGAAGTACGGGGGCTTGCGCACGTAGGTGGAGTCCTCGGCCCAGGCGAAGGTGTCACCCACCGGCGTGGGCAGCGACTGCCACGCCTCGTCGCCGGCGAACACGTCGGCGTAGCGCGAGGCGAACATCTCGGCGTCGATGGAGGCGTCCATGACCGACTGGACCTCGGCCGGTGACGGCCAGATGTCGCGCAGGAACACCGGCGCTCCCGACGGGTCCGTGCCCAGTGGCTCGGTGGTCAGGTCGAGGTCCATCCGTCCGGCGATCGCATAGGCGACGACCAACGGCGGGGAGGCCAAGTAGTTCATCTTGACGTCCGGGTTGATCCGGCCCTCGAAGTTGCGGTTGCCCGACAGCACCGAGACGACGGCGAGGTCACTGGCGTTCACCGCTGCGGACACGGCCTCGGGCAGGGGGCCCGAGTTGCCGATGCACGTCGTGCAGCCGTAGCCGACCGTGTCGAAGCCGAGCTTGTCCAGGTACGGGGTCAGGCCGGAGCGGTCGTAGTAGTCGGTGACGACCTTCGACCCGGGCGCCAGGGTGGTCTTGACCCACGGCTTGCGGGTCAGCCCACGCTCGACTGCGTTGCGCGCCAGCAGGCCGGCCGCGACCATCACCGACGGGTTCGAGGTGTTGGTGCACGAGGTGATCGCGGCGATCACGACGGCACCGTGGCCGATGGTGACCTCCTGCTCCTCGATGCCCAGGGCGGCCGTGGCGGACGGCTCGGCCGTGTAGGAGTCCAGCGCCGCGAGGAAGCCGGACTTGGCGTCCGTGAGGGCGACTCGGTCCTGCGGGCGCTTCGGGCCGGCCAGCGAGGGCACGATCGTGGAGAGGTCCAGCTCGATGACGCTGGTGTAGCGCGCCTCACGCGACGGGTCGTGCCAGAGGCCCTGCTCACGGCAGTAGGCCTCGACCAGCGCGACCTGCTCCTCGGTGCGACCGGTCAGGCGCAGGTAGCGCAGCGTCTCGTCGTCGATCGGGAAGATCGCGGCCGTCGAGCCGTACTCGGGGCTCATGTTGCCGATCGTGGCGCGGTTGGCCAGCGGCACGCCGGCGACGGCGTCGCCGAAGAACTCCACGAACTTGCCGACCACGCCGTGCTTGCGCAGGATCTCGGTGATCGTCAGGACCATGTCGGTGGCAGTCGCGCCCTGGGGCAGCTCACCGGTGAGCTTGAAGCCGACGACCTGCGGGATCAGCATGCTGACCGGCTGGCCCAGCATCGCCGCCTCGGCCTCGATGCCGCCGACGCCCCATCCGAGCACGCCCAGGCCGTTGACCATGGTGGTGTGCGAGTCGGTGCCCACGCAGGTGTCCGGGTACGCCTGCCCGTTGCGCACCATCACGACCCGTGCGAGCGCCTCGATGTTGACCTGGTGCACGATCCCGGTGCCCGGCGGCACCACCTTGAACTCGTCGAACGCCGACTGCCCCCAGCGCAGGAACTGATAGCGCTCCCGGTTGCGCTCGTACTCCAGGGCCACGTTGCGGGTGGCGGAGTCGTGGGTGCCGAAGAAGTCGGCGATCACCGAGTGGTCGATGACGAGCTCGGCCGGGGCCAGCGGGTTGATCTTCCCCGGGTCTCCCCCGAGGTCCTTCATGGCCTCGCGCATGGTGGCCAGGTCGACCACGCACGGCACTCCGGTGAAGTCCTGCATGATCACCCGGGCCGGGGTGAACTGGATCTCGTCGGTCGGCTCCGCGTCCGGATCCCACGCACCCAGCGTGCGGATCTGCTCGGCCGTGACGTTGGCACCGTCCTCCGTGCGCAGCAGGTTCTCCAGGAGGACCTTGTGCGTGAAGGGCAGTGCATCGGCACCGGGGACCGCGGAGATCCGGAAGATCTCATGCGTCGTCCCGCCGACCTCGAACGTGCCACGTGCCCCGAAACTGTCCTTGCTCACCATGCAGACTCCTCCTCAGCAACCGCAGCGGAAGGCTATCGCGCCTCCCGCGGACCCGCGTGTCCCGCCATCCGAAAGTATCTTGATGTCAAGATATCACCGGGGGATGAGTTTGGCCACGCATTCGACGTGATGAGTTGTCGGGAACAGGTCGAGGGCCACCACTTCGGTCAGGTCCATCCCCTGGTCCCGGAAGGTGGCCACGTCGCGAGCCAGGGCCACGGGATCACACGCCACGTACGCCACCGCCCTGGGCCGCGCGCGGGCGATCGCTGCCACGACAGCGGCTCCCGCGCCCGTGCGCGGCGGGTCGAGGACGACGAGGTCGATCTCCTCCAGCGCGCCGGGCCGGGCGACCCATCGGTCGACGCCTGCGCGTATGACCGTTGCGGGCATGTCCCCGGCGTTCTCGGCGGCCAACTCACAGGCACGTCGATCACCCTCGACCAACGTCACGGCGAGCCCCCCGGGGACTGCCCCCGCGAGGCTGAGCCCGAAGAGGCCCACGCCCGAATAGAGATCGAGCAGCCGCTCCCCGGCCCGCGGGTCGAGCATGCGCCGGACATGACCCACCAGGGCGTCTGCGGCCCCGGGGTGCACCTGCCAGAAGCCGTCGGGCGCGACCGACCAGGTCCGGCCGTCGGCACGCTCGGTGATCGGGTCGGCCGGCGGATCGGACTCCGCGAAGGCGAGGGGCTCGCCCAGCGACGGTGCGACGAACCCCAGCCGGCCATCGGGCCAGATCTGCCCGAACAGGTCGAGCGGCCCCAGCCGGGGATGCAGCTGCGGGCACTGCCCCGCCACGACCACGCGGTGGGAGCGGTGGCCCAGGAAGCCCGCGCGGCCCGAGCGGTCCACGCCGAGCGTCCCGCGGGTGCGCCAGCCCAGCCCCTCACCGGCCGCGGCGTCCCCGGAGTCCGGATCGGCCACCGCGTCGACCGCGAACGAGTCGGGCAGCGTGATGCCGGCGAACCGTGTCATCGACTCGCGGACGACCTCGGCCTTCAGCCGCCGCTGGGCCTCGGGGGTCGCATGCTGCCAGTCGCAGCCACCGCACTCGAGCGCCACGGGACACGGCGCAGGTCGCCGATCCGGACCTGGCAGGAGCACCTCGACCGCGTCGGCCCGGACGAACCGGGCCTTGCGCCCGATGGACGTCACCCGGACCGCGACCGTCTCGCCGGGCAGTGCATGGCGCACGAACAGCACCTGACCCTCGTGGCGGGCCACGCAGTGCCCCCCATGGGCGACTGCCCCGACCTCGACGACGACCCGGTCCCCAACCGCCATGCCCCCGGTCACCGCTGTGATGGCCCAGCCCCCATCTCCCCGGCAACGAAGGCCTCAGCGGTCTCGGCATCGGGCTCCCCGCGCCGCAGGGCACCGGGCGCCTGAGCCTCGGGCTCGTCCGCGATGCGCTCGCTGGACAGCAACTGCCACGGCACGCTGACGACCATCACCCCGGGCGTGAAGAGCAGGCGGGTCTTCAGGCGCAGGGCGCTCTGGTTGTGCAGCAACTGCTCCCACCAGTGACCCACCACGTACTCGGGCACGTAGACGCACACGAGGTCGCGCGGGGAGCTGCGGTTCAGGCCACGCACGTACTCGACCACGGGCCGGGTGATCTCGCGGTACGGCGAGTCCAGCACCTTGAGTGCGACCGGGATGCGACGGCGCTCCCAATCGTGGATCAGGCGGGCCGTCGCGTCGTCGTCGACGTCCACGGTCACGGCCTCGAGGACCGTCGGCCGGGTCGCGCGGGCATATGCCAGCGCACGCAGGGTCGGCTTGTGGATCTTGGAGACCAGGACGATCGCGTGCACGCGGCTCGGGAGGGTCACGTTCTCGTCGTCGCCGGCCACGAGCTCGACCGAGACGCGGTCGTAGTGCTTGCGGATCGACTCCATGATCAGGAACAGGATCGGCATCGCGATGCAGACGATCCAGGCGCCGTGAGTGAACTTGGTGACCAGGACGATCACCAGGACCGTGCCAGTCATGCAGAAGCCGATCCCGTTGACCAATCGCTTGCGCTTCATGCGCGCCCGCTCAGCAGGGTCGCGCTCATCGATCAGGTGCCGGTTCCAGTGCTTGATCATCCCGAGCTGGCTCAGGGTGAAGGACACGAACACACCGATGATGTACAGCTGGATGAGCGCCGAGACGTTGGCCTTGTAGACGTAGATCAGCAGGCCGGCCAGGCCCGCCAGGGTGACGATGCCGTTGCTGAAGGCCAGGCGGTCACCGCGGGTGTGCAGCTGCCGAGGCAGGTAGCCGTCACGGGCCAGGATCGAGCCGAGGACCGGGAAGCCGTTGAACGCGGTGTTGGCGGCCAGGACCAGGATCAGGGCCGTCACGACCGAGACGAAGACGAACATCGGCGTGAAGTTGGAGAACACCGCCTGGGCCACCTGGGCGATCACCGTCTTCTGCTCCGTGCCCGGGGGCATGCCGATCAGGTCCTCATTGGTCTCGGCGACCTTCACCTTCGTGACCACCGCGAGCCAGGTGATGCCGGCGAACATCGTCATGGCAATCGCCCCGAGCATGGCCAGGGTGGTGGCCGCGTTGCGACTCTTGGGCTTGCGGAACGCAGGCACGCCGTTGCTGATCGCCTCGATGCCGGTGAGGGCGGTCGTGCCGGAGGAGAAGGCACGGGCGATCAGGAACACCAGGGCGGCCCCGGCGAAGGTGGCCTCCGGCTTGATCTCCCACCCGGCCGACTCGGCGAGCAGGACGTCACCGCGGAACATCCGGACCCCGGCCCAGATGAGCATCGTGAAGATGGCGAAGATGAATGCGTAGGTCGGCACGGCGAATGCGGTGCCCGACTCACGCACCCCGCGCAGGTTGACCAGGGCCAGCAGCACCGTCAGTCCGACCGCCAGCGCCACGCTGTGCTGGCCCATCCACGGGATCGCCGAGGCCGCGTTGGCCACGGCCGAGGAGATCGACACGGCCACCGTGAGGACGTAGTCGACCATCAGGGCGCTGGCGACGAAGACCCCCCAGCGCGGCCCGAGGTTCGTGGAGACGACCTCGTAGTCCCCGCCACCGGAGGGATAGGCGTGCACGTTCTGCCGGTAGGACAGGACCACGACGAGGAACACCACGATGACCGCAGCCGCCACCCACGGCGCGTACTGGAACAGCGCATACCCGCCCAGCGACAGGACGAGCAGGATCTCCTGGGTGGCGTACCCGTTGGACGACAGGGCGTCCGAGGCGAACACCGGTAGTGCGATGCGCTTGGGGAGCAGGGTCTCGCCGAGTTGGTTCGTGTGCAGGGCACGTCCGAACAACAAGCGCTTCGACGCGTCGGAGAAGGTTCCCACGTGGGTGAATGCTACGCACAGTGCGGACCCCCATGGGCCGCGTGTAGCGTTCCGGTCGTGCACATCGTGATCCTCGGCTGCGGCCGAGTCGGGTCCGCGCTCGCGCAGACCATGGACCGGCAGGGCCATTCGGTCGCTGTCATCGACATGGACCCCGAGGCGTTCCGCAAGCTCTCCCCCGACTTCGGCGGCAGCACCGTGGTGGGGATCGGCTTCGACCGGGACACCCTGATCGAGGCTGGCATCGCCCATGCGCAGGCGTTCGCAGCCTGCAGCAGCGGCGACAACACCAACATCATTGCCGCCCGGGTGGCCCGCGAGACCTTCGGCGTGGAGAACGTCGTGGCCCGCATCTACGACCCCCGTCGGGCCGAGGTCTACCAGCGTCTGGGCATCCCGACCGTGGCCAGCGTGTCGTGGTCCACCGACCAGATGCTGCGCCGGTTGCTCCCGCGCGGCGCCCAGGAGGAGTGGACCGACCCCAGCGGGACGATCGCCCTGGCCGAGATGTCGGTCCACTCCGACTGGGTCGGGCGCCTCGTGCACGACCTGCAGGACACCACCGGTGCGCGTATCGCCTTCCTGACCCGGTTCGGGGTCGCGCTGCTGCCCACCCGCGAGACCGTGCTCCAGGACGGTGACATCGTCCACGTGCTGCTCATGCGTGAGGACGAGGAACGCATCCAGGAGATCTTCCAGGCCGCACCGGAGGGACATCGATGAGGGTCTGCATCGCAGGAGCCGGCAAGGTGGGTCGGGCCATCGCCCGCGAGCTGCTCAGCAACGGCCACGAGATCCTGCTGGTCGACAAGGAGGCCGACATCGCCCGCGTGGGGGTCGTCGAGGGGGCCCATGTGCTCTGCGCCGACGCGTGCGAGGTCTCGGCCCTCGAGGAGGCGCAGCTGCAGACCTGCCAGGTGGTGGTCGCCGCGACAGGCGACGACAAGGTCAACCTCGTGGTCTCGCTGCTGGCCAAGACCGAGTTCGGCGTCCCGCGCGTCGTCGCCCGGGTGAACCATCCCAAGAACGAGTGGCTGTTCAACGAGGCATGGGGGGTCGACGTGGCCGTCTCGACGCCACAGATGCTCTCCGCCCTCGTCGAGGAGGCGGTCACCGTCGGCGACCTCGTCCGGCTGTTCACGTTCCGCCAGAGCAACGCCAACCTCGTCGAGCTGACCCTGGGCGCGGACTCCCCCGTGGTCGGTCATCGGGTGGGCGACGTTGCCTGGCCCCCGGACACCTCGCTGGTGGCCATCCTGCGCAGCCTGCAGGTGATCGCGCCGAGCCCGGACGACCCGCTCGAGGCCGGCGACGAGCTGCTCTTCGTGTCCGCGCCGGACCAGGAGGAGGCGATCCAGACGCTGCTGTCCCCGTGAACGACGGCTGCGGGCCAGCAGATCAGGCCGACTCCGGCTCCAATCCGGCGGGCGTCTCGAGAAGTGCCGTCTCGGCGTCGACCTCCTTGAGCACCGGGTGGATGATCCGGTAGCTCAGGTAGGCGGCCAGGAGGAACAGCGGCCAGCCCAGCGCGAGCTTGGCCACCCCGAGCATCCCCACGGCGCCGGCGAAGTACATCGGCAGCTGGATCACCAGGCGCAGGCCGAACATCGCCACCCAGATCCACGACGCCGTCGCGTACGCCCGGTACTGGCGCGGGTCCTTGCGCCATCCGCTGGCATCACCGCGGACGTAGCCGATGACGACCCCCAACAACGGCCACCGGACGATGCACGAGACCGCGTAGGCCAGCATGTAGGCCACGTTGATCAGGATTCCGATGAGGAAGTAGTTCTCGGCCTTGCCCGTGCGGGTCGCCACGAACGCCGAGATGGCCACGCCGAAGAAGCCGGCGACCACCTGCTGGAGCGACTCCCGGCGGGCCAGCCGCACGACCGCGATCAGCAGTCCGGTCACCAGTGCGGCGATGACCGAGGGGCGCAGCTGCTGGGAGGTGACGAGGTAGGCGATGACGAAGACCGCAGCCGGGAGCCCGGAGTCGACCATGCCGCGCCAGCCACCGATCGCCTGGTCGAGCATCTTCCGGTCGACACCCAGGGCATCAGCGGGCAGCGCCGTCGGGGCCCGTGATGCCCCATCCTTCGGCTCGGTGCTCACGTCGACCCCGTTGTCGCGCGCAGCTCGTAGCGCGGGTTGAAGATGGTGGGGACGACCTCGTTGCCGGTGACCCGGCCGGTGACGACGATCGACCGACCCGGGGTGATGCCCAGGATCTGGCGCCGTCCGAGCCACACGAGCCGGACCTGCCCGGAACCGTCATAGAGCTCGGCCTCCACCGCAGGAACCGTCTCGCGGGGTCTCAATGTCACGGAGCGCAGGACACCGGAGACAGTCGACTCCTGCCCCCAAGGCACTTGCTGATCGGGGTGGCACCCACCGCGGTCATCGAGCCCTGCAGCGCCTCCGCCTGCTGCTCGGCCTTGCTCTTGGCCAGGCTCGCGCCGATCCGATGGATCAGGTTGGGCTTCGACGGCGACACACCACAAGGGTAGCGGCGTTGACCGACACCGGACGACCTCCGGGCATCCAGCACCGTGGAGCCCAGGGGTCAGCGGTTCGGGCCGGGACTCAGCGGATCTCGGTGATCTCCGGCCCGCGCTCGAACGGGTCGAGGTCGGCGAACTTCTCCTCGGCGTCCTCGAGGTCGTCCTCGACCTCAGTGTCGGCGGCGTCCTCGGGGCTCACCGGCTGCGCGGGGAGGGCCAACGGCAGGGGGTCGCGCGGGGCCATGGCGGAGGGGCCCCGCACAACGATCGTCTGGCGCACCAGGAGGTGCAGGGCGTCGTCCGGGTCCGGCTCCACAGCGGCACGTCCCAGGAACACGGCCCGCAGGAACCACCGCGGCCCGTCGATGCCGACGAAGCGCACCGGCTGGGTCACCTGCTCGCCCTCGGGGGTACGGGCGGGCAGCATCCCTCGGATCTCGGGCCCGAATGAGCCCTCCCCCTCGGCGACCCGGGCGCCAGCCGTCTCAGCGAGCTCGGCGAGCATCTCGGCGCGGATCTCGTCCCACAGCCCCTCGGATCGCGGCGCGGCGAAGGCCTGGAGCTGGACTGCGGCCCCGTCACCCACGCCCGTGACGGCCCGAACCTCCTGCGTGTTCGGGTCGGCCTCCACCTGGACCCCGATCCCCGGCAGCCCGGGGATCCGCAGTGACCCGAGATCGAGCCGGGGGACGTCCTGATCGGCGAGCTCGGACTCGGACTCGTCGAACGGGCCCTGCGAGCGGTCGAACCCGGGACCGGGGGCATCGGCGGCACCCTCGACGGACTCCGCGCCCTCGATGTCCTCCACCTCATCGACGGAATCGACGGCATCGACGCCCTCCTCGAGACCCTCGGCGCCCTCAGGCGCGGACCGTCGTTTGAACAGGGCCATGCAAGCCTCCAGTCGGGTGGTGCTCCGGCGACACAGGCTACCCCGCTGCGTGACCGCCCGTGGAACCGAAGCCCCCTTCGCCGCGTGCCGAGCCGGGCAGGTGCTCGACCTCGTGGAACACCGCCCGGACGACCGGTTGGATCACCAGCTGGGCGATCCGGTCGCCCCGGTGGAACACGACAGGGGTGGCCGGATCGAGGTTGATCACGCTGACCTTGATCTCGCCACGGTAGCCGGCGTCCACGGTCCCCGGGGCGTTGACCAGCGACACTCCCAACCGGACCGCCAGGCCGCTGCGCGGGTGGACGAAGGCCGCGTACCCGTCAGGCAGTGCGATCGCGATGCCCGTCGGCAGCAGTGCACGCTCGCCGGGTGCCAGTGTGGCGTCCACCGTGGTCACCAGGTCGGCCCCGGCGTCCCCGGGGTGCTCGTAGGACGGGATCGGGACCCCGGGATCCAGCCGGGTGATCAGCACATCGGTCATGGGTTCATCTCCGCGGGAGGTCCGGCGTCGCCGTCGGCGATGGCCATCGCGACCTCGGTCGGCCGCCCGTGCGAGCGGAAGTGCCCGATCTCCACCTGGATGAACAGCGCCGACGCGGTCACCGCGATGGGGCCATCCGGGCCCAGCCTCCCGATGGCGGCGGTGTACACCTTGCGTCCCGACACGCCGGTGATCCGCGCGTGGAACTCCAGGACGGATCCCACGGGCACGGGACGCACGAAGTTCGTCTCCAACCGGGCGGTGACGGCTGGGCGCATCAGCAACCAGTTCACCGCACCGAGGACCTCATCGACCGCAGCCGTCAGCAGGCCACCGTGGGCCAGGCCGGGCGCACCCTGGTGTGCCGGGCCGACCTCGAACGAGGCCGTCAGGGTCAGGCCCTCGCCTGCCTCGACCTGCATGTGCAGCCCGGCGGGATGCTCCGCCCCACAGCCGAAGCAGTGGCGGTAGTGGGAGGCGATCATCGTTCCGGGCGGCACGGCCTCGGGGCTGCGCGGCGGAAGGATCGCCTCAGGGCCGGGCGTCGTGCCGGGTCCGATCGGCTGGGGTTCCATCACGGCCCGACACTACTGAGCGGCGTCGTCGGGCCGCACCGGCGGGGGCTGGTCCGCCCCCTGCGTTCGGTCCCGAGGGGGTCGAGGTGCCAGAGTTGGCCGCGTGCCTGCCGCCGACACCCCCGTGAAGCCCGAGTACAGCGAACGCCTGTGGCCAGGGCCCGTCGCCTGGATCCTGGCCTTCGGCAGCATCGCTGCCCTGGCCATCGCCTACGGCAGTTCGCTCGGGGCCGTGTCCGGCTGGCTCGTGGCCCTCGGCGGTGGCGCCGTCGCGACGATCCTGATCGCCCGCAGCGCCGCCCTGGTCACGGTCACCGACCAGCAGCTGCACGCCGGACGGGCGGGGATCGAGTGGGAGTTCACGGGGCGGGTCCTGCCGCTGGATGCCGACCAGGCTCGCACCGCGCGCGGACCCCAGGGGGACCCGACGGCCTTCATGCTCCTTCGCCCCGGGGTCGGGCCGGGTGCCGTGGTGGTCGAGGTGACAGACCCGGCGGACCCGCACCGGACGTGGCTGGTCGCCACGCGACACCCCGAGCGACTGGCGCGCGCGATCGAGACGGCCCGTGGCAGGCTGTCACCATGACCACCGCCACCGCACCCACGTCCGCCCCCAGCTCAGCGCGCTCCGCGCTGATGACCGCCCGCCCACTGATCACCCTGGGTGCCACGTGGGCGGTCCGCAAGGGCCTGATGCGGGGCTACGAGGCACGCACCGGCAAGCCGGCACCGGTGGTCTACAACCGCGACGCGTCCATGGTGTCGAAGGTCCTCTGGGCGGCCACCATGGCGGCCACCATCGCGCTGATCGAGGTCGTCCTCTGGCAGGTGTTCGAGTCCGACGAGGACTGACACCCTGGGGCGGGCTCGCCGCAGAGCATCGGGCCGGGGGTCGGCCGGCACGTCACCCGGGTACGGACACGTCACCGTGTCAGGCCGCGCACTCCTTGCAGATCGGCATGCCGTCCTTCTCGCCCGCCAGTTGGCTGCGGTGATGGACCAGGAAGCAGCGCCCGCAGGTGAACTCGTCAGCCTGGCGCGGCAGCACCCGCACGCTCAGGCTCTCGTCGGACAGGTCCGCGCCCGGGAGTTCGAGGTTCTCGGCGAGCTCGGTCTCGTCCACATCGACGGTGGAGGCCGCCTTGTCGATCCGACGGGCCTTCAGCTCCTCGATGCTGTCCTCGGCAAGACTGTCGTCCTCGGTCTTGCGCGGCGCGTCGTAGTCGGTGGCCATGCTCGTGCTCCCCCCATGATGGGATCGGATTCGGATCGATAGAACGTCGCGGGACCCGCAGTTTATGCCCGGGCTGCGGAGCGCATTGTGCCGCATGATGGTCCCAGGAGCAGCACGACACGGCCCAACCGGCCCGACAGGAGGAGGTCAGATGGCCCTCTATGCCATCGGCGAGCGCACCCCGACGATCCACCCCACGGCGTTCGTGCATCCGGAGGCGGTGATCATCGGGGACGTCGTCGTGGGGGCCGAGGCCTCGATCTGGCCAACAGCGGTGCTTCGGGGCGACACCGGTCAGGTGGTGGTCGGCGCCCAGACCTCGATCCAGGACGGCAGCGTCCTGCACTGCACGGATGAGTGGGACACCATCGTGGGCGCCCGGTGTGTCATTGGTCACAGGGCCCATCTGGAGGGCTGCACGATCGAGGACGACAGCCTCGTGGGATCCGGATCAGTCGTGCTGCACCGCGCGGTGGTGCGCACGGGCGGCATGGTTGCTGCCCAGGCGCTGGTCCCCCCGGGGACCGAGGTGCCCTCGGGAGCCGTGGCCATGGGCGTGCCGGCGCGCATCAGGCCCGATGCAGTGCCTGACGGCATGATCTCCTCGTCGGTCGACACCTACGTCAGGAGCGCGCACTGGTACAACGCGCAGATGCGCAGGATCGGCTGACCGTTCCGGCACGTGGTGGGGGCCGGTTCATTTCAGTCGTGATCGGCGCCCGCCCGCGCCAGGAGGGCCTGGAACTCCGGTGCCAGGTGTGCCGGTGCCAGCCACGTGAGCTCACTGGACGGCGGACCGTCGCCCGGACCCCCGGCGACGAGACCTGACTCGGTGGCCACCAGCACGCCGGCCGCGAAGTCCCACGGATTCAGGCCGCGCTCGTAGTAGCAGTCGACACGTCCGTCCGCCGCCCAGCACAGGTCGACCGCCGCGGCACCGGCCCGGCGGATGTCGCGCACTGCCGGCAGCACCATGGTCAGCGCCCGCGCCTGAGCCGCCCGACGCGCCTCGGCGTAGCCGAAGCCCGTGGCGACCAGCGCCTGGCTGAGGCTCTCGGGGGTCCCCGGGGCGACCTGCTCGACGCGGGTTCCCGCGACTCGGATCGCCCCCTGGCCGCGGACGGCGACGAACGTCTCACCGAACCGCGGCACGTCCACGACGCCCACCTCCACCACGCCGTCGACCTCCGCGGCGATGCTGACCGCCCAGCTGGGCAGCCCGTAGAGGTAGTTCACCGTCCCGTCGAGCGGATCCACGATCCAGCGCACCCCCGTGCTTCCCGTTCGATCTGCGCCCTCCTCGCCGAGCAAGCCGTCATCGGGTCGCCCGGCCAGGATCGTCCCGACCACGAGGGCCTCGGCCTCGGTGTCCATCTGGGTGACGACATCGGTGAGCGTCGACTTCGTGGTCACGGTCAGCGCCTGCTCCCGCCCGGCCATCAGCAGGTCCCCGGCCGCACGGGCCGCACGCCAGGCAATCTCCAGCAGTTCGTGCTCGAGCCCCAGATCCGCGACGCGGAACGCCGCCTCGTCGCCGGTCATGAGTCGGACCCGCACAGTGCTGGGCGCGGGCCGCGTGGGTTCGGGCAGCACCCCGCGGCGCACGGCACCACCCGTGGGCCCAGGGACCCGGTGGTCGGGCTCGCACCGTGTGCCACCCCGTCCGCCGCCGCCCGGGACTCCTCGAGCAGGTCGGCGATCATCGCGACGAACCGCGGATCCGCACCCGCTGTGGCCGCCCGGGCGACCGGGATCCCGGCCTCGCGCGCCCGGTCGGTGGCGATCGTGTCGAGGTCCCAGATCACCTCCATGTGGTCACTGATGAAGCCGATCGGGACCATCACAGCCCCGGGCACCCCCGCTTCGGCGAGGGCGGCGAGGTGGTCACCGATGTCCGGCTCCAACCACGGGATGTGCGGCGCGCCGGACCGCGACTGGTAGACGAGGTCCCACTGGTCGCCGTGGCCCAGGGCCGCGGCGATCGTGGCCGCCACGTCACGGTGCTGCTCGACGTAGTCGCACCTGTCCGCATCCGCCGTCGGGATGGAGTGCGTGGTGAACACCAGCCGGCTGCCCTCAGGCAGGCCCGCCAGGCTGGTGCGCGTTGCCTCGACCATCGGCTCGACGAACCCGGCGTGGTTGAAGTAGGTGCGCAGCTTCAGGATCTGCGGCGACCATGTGGGGTCCTCGACCTGCACCTCGGTCAGCGCGTCGTACAGGTTCTCGCGGTACTGCCGGCACCCCGAGTACGAGGAGTAGGCGGAGGTGAGCACGGCGAAGATGCGGGTGGCGCCCATCTCCCGGGCCTGGCGCAGCGCGTCGCTGAGATAGGGATCCCAGTTGCGGTTGCCCCACAGGACCGGCATCTGCTCACCACGGGCGGACAGCTCTGCGCGGACCTGGACCACCAGGTTCCGGTTGAGCTCGTTGATCGGCGAGATGCCGCCGAAGTGCGCGTAGTGGGCACCCACCTCCACCAGCCGCTCACGCGGTATTCCCCGCCCCCGGGTGACGTTCTCCAGGAAGGGAACGACGTCATCCGGGCCCTCAGGGCCGCCGAATGACACGACGAGCAGCACGTCCACGCCCCTGATCCTCCCCGACATGGCCCGTGCCAGCCACTGCGGGCTCCCAAGTGGGGCACAATGTGCCCGATTGCCACGAGGCAACTGGAGGAGTGCGATGCGCGAGTTGAGGTTCGATGGCCTGTCCCCCGACGGCACACGCCTGATCCTGGCCGGCAAGGACGGACAGAAGTACTCCGTGGTGATCGACGAGCGCATCGAGGCCGCCGTCCGGCGCGACCGTGCCCGTATCGGCCAGGTCGAGATCGAACAGGCGGGCATGCTGCGCCCCCGGGAGATCCAGGCGCGGATCCGCTCCGGGCAGACGGCCGAGGATGTCGCGGCCGCCAGCGGCCTGCCGATCGAGCACATCCGCCGTTTCGAGGGCCCGGTGCTCACCGAGCGCGCGTGGGTCGCCCAGCAGGCGCAGGCCACGGAGGTGCGCCGACCCGGTGGCGACATCGAGCTCGGCGACCTGGTGTCCGAGCGGCTGCACGCCGAGGGCGTGGACGCCGCCGACATCGCCTGGGACGCCTGGCGTCGTGACGACGGGACGTGGGTCGTCATCGCCACGTTCCCCCTGCCGCCGAACACGCACGTGGCCACCTGGACCTACGACAGCGGCAGCCGAACGATGACCGTCGTCGACGACAACGCCGGCGCACTGTCGGCGATCGATCCGCAGGCACCCCTGCGGCTGGCTGCATCTCGCCCGATGCTGGCCACGGTCGCGTCGATCGAGGACGAGGAGGACGACGAGGAGCCCGCCGTCGTGACCTCCCTGCCGGCGTGGGGTCACGACCGGGCGGCTTTCGATGAACCGTCTGAGCCTGCGGGCCGGGATGAGGCTGAGTCCCGTGCGGATTCGCCGACGAGGAGCCGGGCCTCGAGGCCGTCGGGCCATGGGACGACTCCGACGACTCTGAGGATCTCGAGGACTCCGAGGATCTCGGGGCCGCTGCCGACGAGCGGGAGTTCGAGGACCCCTCTGTCGAGGAGATCGAGGACTCGTTCGATGAGGCCGCCGATGTCGACGAGTCCGAACCGGCGGACGCCGTGCCGGAGGTCGACGGGGACGAGGCGGCGCAGCCGACCGACTCAGGACCCACGGCCGATGCCGAGGACGTCCCGCTCTTCCAGACGCCCGCTCCCCCGGCACAGCGGCCGACGGGCAAGCCGAGCGTTCCCAGCTTCGACGACATCCTGTTCGGTCCCGGACCCGGCAAGTAGCCGCTGACCGGGACTCCTCAGGAGGTCGGCCCCCCGGCGACACGCAGCGGGATGAGGACCTCGTCGTCGGTCAGGGCCCCGTGCTGGCCGCGCAGTCCGGACACGATCCGGTCGATCCGATCCGAGGTCAGCGCCCAGTCATCCCGCGCGATCGCGACGACATCCCCGATCCGGTCGGCGTACCAGTCGTCCACCGGCCCCAGCAGGTCGACCACGTCCGCTCGGAGGCGAACATCCGCGCGGTCACCGAGCGCGTCGCACCAGGCGGCGTGCACCGCATCGGCCCGTCCCGACGCGGCGTAGACGTGCCGGACCCGCGGTTCGCCGAGGATCGTCACCACATCGTCACGCAGCGACGGCCTGCCCTCGAGGTCGATCCGGCGTTCGTCGGGGACGTCGATGATCCCGTGATCGGCGGTCACGAGCAGCGCCACATCATCACTGACGAGCTCCAGAAGCCCGCTCACCAGGGACTCCACACGGGGCAGGGCGGCGCGGTAGGCCCCGGATCCGACACCGTGGACGTGCGCGACCTTGTCCAGGTCCGGCCAGTAGACATAGGTCAGGCTGGCCCTGTTCTCGGTTCGGGCCCGGGTGATCGCCCTGGCAGCCACGGCCAGGCGAGCCGGCAGGGAATCGGCCCCGGGGTACTCGCCGCCCCGCAGGGCCGCCCGCGTCAACCCACTGGCGCGGTGCGCAGCGGGTGCGGCGCTGGTCACCAGGACCCCGGCGTTGGCCGCCCGCTCCAACACTGTGGACTCGGGCTGGGTGGCGATCGGGTTGGGGTCACCACCCCAGGACAGCGGGGCCAGCACGGACCCGTCATCGAGGCGGAACGATGTCCCCACGATCCCGTGCATCCCCGGGGGCAGTCCCGTGCCCAGGCTCGTCAGCGACACACAGGTCGAGGAGGGGAACGGGGCCGCCAGCGGGCCAACCTCCCGCATGGACGCCAGCCGGGGTGTCAGGGCGGCATGCTCCGCGAGCTGGAGGGCGCCGAGGCCGTCCACCAGCAGCACGATGAGGTGCTGGGGCTCCCCCACTGCGTCCCGCAGGGGCCCGATGAGCCCGTTCGCGTCCGCCGGGAACCCCGGCACGCCCAGAAGGTGCGCAGATGCGGGCAGGAGCTCGGCCAGCGGCCGCGGGGTCACTGCGCGTGCTGGCTGATCGCCGCCGACAGTGCAGCGGCGAACTCCAGGGTCCGGACCACCGCGTCGGCGCCGTCACCGGCCTCGGAGACGCGCAGCGAGAAGTCGTCGTTGGAGGCCGCCCCGGTGAAGCCGTGGTCAGCGGTGCAGTCGGGGTCCCCGCAGCCCGCCGGCTCAAGGTCCAGTCGCGACACGGCGCCCCATCCGATCGTCAGCATGACCTCGCGCACGGCTCCGCCCGGCTTGTGCAGTGCGGGGTTCCCCACGATCCGGTTCACCACGACCGACTTCACGTCCGCAAGGCGCACTGCCTCGGAGTTCGCCGAGGCGTAGGGCACGGGACAGGACTCGTCGGGCGGGAAGTCGTCGATGTGCAGCACGAGCAGTCGTGTCCGGGTGAGCAGGAGCAGCGAGATGTGCCGGCGGAGCTCCTCACGGTCGAAGGTGGCCTCGTGCTGGATGACGTAGCTCACGGGCTCCTCGTCGGCGAGGGCGGTGGCCATGGTGTCGGCGACGAGCTCCGGGTAGTACCCGGACGCAGCGATCTCGGAGCGCAGCTGGGACTTGGGGTTCACCGGGGAATCCTCCCACGATCCTCAGGCATCCAGCAGCCTGCGGACCCCCACGTCCAGTCGCTCCCACTGCATCCTGATCCGACCGGTGGCTCCCAGGACCGCCGCACCGGATCCCGACACGATGATCGGGTTGAGGTCCAGCGAGGCGAGTGCCGGCACGTCGTCGAGCAGGAGCCCGAGCCGGGCGATGATCTGGCAGAGCGCCTCCACGTCGACGGGATCGGCACCCCGGTAGCCGCGCAGCAGGGGGGCCGCCTTCGGGGCAGCCACGAGTCGGCGGGCCTCGGCCATGCTCAGCGGCGGGATCCGGTAGGAGTGATCTCCCAGCAGCTCGGAGGCCACGCCGCCGACGCCGAACCGGACCACCGGTCCGAACAGCGGATCGTCGACCGCACCAGCCAGGGTGGGGACACCGGGTGGTGCCATCGACTGCACGACGAGCCGGTGGCCGGCCATCTCGTCGAGCTGGGCGACCATCGACAGGTAGGCGCCCCGCACGGCCCGCTCGGACTCGAGGTTCAACCGGACGCTGCCGAGGTCGACCCGATGGGCCAACCAGGGCGCGGTCGTCTTGAGCACCACGGGATACCCGAGCTCCTCAGCGGCCTGCACCGCCTGCTCCTCCGAGCGGACCGGTCGCGAGGGCCACACCCGGATCCCGTAGCAGGCCAGCAGGTCGGCGACCTGGTCTGAGCTGAGGTCCACGCCGGGGGCGGTCGGGTCCATGGCCCCGGGATCCTCGGAGTCCTCCAGCAGGACGGCAGTCGAGTCCTTGCGCGCCTCGGCCAACCAGTCGGACACCAGCGCGCTGGCCGCCTCGGGATCCACATCCGGGAAGTCCGGCACGTCGACCTGCTCGGCGTCGCGCCACCGGGCGTACCCGCGCACCAGCGCCAGGGCGTGGATGGCGTCCTCAACATTCGAGAACGTCGGGACCGACCCGTGCTCGGGGCGGCCGTCGGGCCCGTTCAGGGGAAGCAGTCCCATCCCGGCCGGGATCAGCCCGGTGCCGTCGGCCGCCGGCATGATCGCCACGATCGGCTTGTTCGAGTCCGTGCTGACCGCGGTGATCGCGGCGTGCACGTCCGCCTGGTCCGCCCCCACGCTCGGGATGTGCACGAACACCACGGCGTCGCAGGCCGTGTGCTCCACCGCGGCACGCATGGCTGCCGCGATGTCCGTGGCGGGGGCCGACTGGGGAAGGCTGGGATGGCCGTAGGCGACGGTCATGCGCACCGACTCGATCGCGTCCGCGGCCAGGATCTCCAGTGCTGCCGACGTGCCGACCACGGCGACCCGATCCCCCCGCGGCAGCGGCTGGTAGGCCAGGATCGCCGCGACGTCGAAGAGCTCGCCCAGGGACGAGGTCTGGATCACCCCACTCTGCTCGAACACGGCGTCCACTGCGCCCGGCGGGAGCGTGGTCCGGCGCACGTGGTGGCCCAGGGGCAGGGTCTGCGTGTAGCGACCGCTGCGCACGGCCACGACCGGCTTCGTCCGGCTCAGCCGACGGGTGATCCTCGTGAACTTGCGCGGATTGCCGATGCTCTCCAGGTACAGCAGGATCAGGCTGGTCGCGGCGTCGGACTCCCAGTACTGCAGCAGGTCGTTGGCCGACACGTCGGCACGGTTGCCGGCCGACACGAAGCTGCTCAGGCCCAGGCCCCGGCGCGCCACGGTCTCCAGGACCGTCACCCCGAGTGCCCCCGACTGGCAGAACAGCCCCACCCGCCCACGTCCGGGCACCAGCGGTGAGAGGCTGGCATTCAGGCTCACGCGGGGGTCGGTGTTGATGATCCCCAGGCAGTTGGGACCCACGACCCGCATGCCGGACTCCCGTGCGGTGCGCACCAGTTGGCGCTGGCGCGCGCGGCCCTCGTCGGTTGCGGTGTCGGCGAAGCCGGAGGAGACCACGACCAAGCCGCTGACCCCAGCCGCCGCGCACTCCGCGACCACGGGCAGGACCGCGTCTGCCGGGACGGCGACGACCGCGAGGTCCACCGGCTGCGGGATGGCGGTGATGTGCCGGTACGCCGGGACCCCGAGGATCGAGTCCGCCTCCGGGTGGATCGCGTAGAGCGGACCCGGGGAGCCGTAGTCGCGCAGGTGGCGAAGGAGATCGTTGCCGATGCGCCCCGGGGTCCGGGACGCGCCGATGACCGCGACCCCGACCGGGTTGAGCAGTCGCTCCACCGAGCGGGCCTCGCTGCGGTGCTCGCGCGCTGCCCGCACGTCCAGGACCTTCTCCGTGGGCTCGAGGTCGAAGGTGAGGTGGAAGACCCCGTCCTCCATCCGCTGGCTGACCACGTATCCGGCCTCGCGGAAGGTCGCCAGCATCCGCCGGTTGTTGGGCAGCACCTCGGCCACGAAGCGGCGCAGGCCGACCTCCCAGGCCGCGGCCGCGAGGTGCTCGAGCAGCACCGCGCCCAGCCCCCGGCTCTGGTGGTCGTCGCGCACCACGAACGCGACCTCGGCGTCACGCGGGTTGAGCCGGTCGAAGCGCGCCACCGCGATGAGCTCCCCGCCCTCCGTGGCCACCAGCGCGACCCGGTCCGAGTAGTCGACGGTCACGAACCGGGTGACGTCGCGCTCGGAGAGCTCCGGGTAGGGGGCGAAGAAGCGGAAGTAGATGGTCTCGGCCGACAGTCTCGAGTGGAACTCGACCAGGCGCGGGGCGTCGTCGGGGCGGATCGGACGCACGTGGCAGGGTCGCCCATCGCGGAGCACCACGTCGGCCTCCCAGTGGGCCGGGTACTCAGATGCCACGGCACCACCCTAGGCGGCACCGGCACGTCGGTCGACCCGGTCGGGCCCGGCGTCGGCGACAATATGGGCCTGCCGCGCACAAGGAGCATCATGGCCCGTCGCACACCACCACCCAGCGAGCCCGTCGCCGACCAGATCGTCGACATCGACATCACCACCGAGATGCAGGGGTCGTTCCTGGAGTACGCGTACTCGGTCATCTACTCCCGTGCCCTGCCGGACGCCCGCGACGGGCTCAAGCCGGTGCAGCGCCGGATCCTGTACACGATGAACGAGATGGGCCTGCGCCCCGACCGCGGGCACGTGAAGAGTGCCCGCGTGGTCGGCGAGGTGATGGGCAAGCTGCACCCGCACGGCGATGCCGCCATCTACGACGCCCTGGTCCGGATGGCCCAGTCGTTCTCCCTGCGGATGCCCCTGGTCGACGGCCATGGCAACTTCGGGTCCCTGGACGACGGCCCGGCCGCCTACCGGTACACCGAGTGCCGGATGGATCCGGCTGCCCTGCCCATGGTTGCCGGCCTCGACGAGGAGGTCGTGGACTTCGCGCCCAACTACGACGGGCGCGAGCTGGAGCCGGTCGTGCTGCCGGCCGCCTACCCGAACCTGCTGGTCAACGGCGCGTCGGGCATCGCCGTGGGCATGGCCACGAACATGGCCCCGCACAACCTCGGCGAGGTCATCGCCGCCGCACGCCACCTGCTGGCCCACCCGCAGGCCACCACCGACGACCTGATGCGCTTCGTGCCCGGCCCGGACCTGCCCACCGGTGGGCGGATCGTCGGACTGGACGGCGTGCGCGACGCCTACCACACCGGTCGCGGGACCTTCCGGATGCGGGCCACGGCCAAGGTGGAGCAGATCACCGCCCGCCGATCCGGCCTGGTCATCACCGAGCTTCCGTGGAACGTCGGCCCGGAGAAGGTCATCGAGAAGATCCGCGAGCTCTACAACGCGAAGAAGATCACCGGGATCGCCGATGTCACCGACCTGACCGACGGCGAGAAGGGGCTGCACCTGGTCATCGAGCTCAAGAGCGGGTTCGTCCCCGAGGCGGTGCTCGACCAGCTGTACCGGCTCACCCCGCTGGAGGAGTCCTTCGGGATCAACAACGTCACCCTGGTCGACGGCCAGCCGCAGACACTGGGGCTCAAGCGACTCCTGGAGGTCTACCTCGCCCACCGGCTGGAGGTCGTGCGCCGGCGCAGCCAGTTCCGCCGGGCGAAGGCCGCCGACCGCCTGCACCTGGTCGACGGGCTGCTCATCGCGATCCTCGACATCGACGAGGTCATCGCCGTCATCCGCTCCAGCGACGACACCGCGGCCGCCCGGGCCCGCCTGATGAGCGTGTTCGACCTGTCCGAGGTGCAGGCCAACTACATCCTCGAGATGCCGCTGCGCCGCCTGACGAAGTTCAGCCGGATCGAGCTGGAGTCCGAGCGCGACGACCTGAACCGCACGATCTCTGAGCTCGACCGGCTGCTCAACGACCCTGAGGCGCTCAAGGACCTGGTGTCCACCGAGCTTGCCGAGGTCGCCGCCGCACATGCCACCCCGCGGCGCACAGTCCTGCTCGAGGGACCCGCCCCCCTGCGGGGCGCCGCTGCCCCGGTCGCTCCCCTGGAGCTCGCTGACGACCCGTGCGAGGTGCTGCTGTCCAGCACCGGGTTGATTGCGCGCCGCGCGGTGCCCGAGCCTGACGGCGCGGGGAGCCCGAACCTTGCGACCGGCCCCCGCGGGACCCACGATGTGGTCGTGGCCCGTGCCAGTGCCACGGTCCGGGGGCACGTCGGGGTGGTCACCTCGGCCGGCCGGATCGTGCGCGCGCACGTCCAGGACCTGCCGAGTCTTGCCGGGCACTGCCGGTCCGGTGAGCCTGGCCGGTGGTGCGCCGCTGGGGGCGTTCCTCACCCTGGAGCGCGGGGAGTCGGTGGTGGGTCTCGCGAGCCTCATCCCCGGTGCCCCCACCCTGGCACTGGCCACGGCATCCGGCGTCATCAAGCGGCTCGCCGATGAACCAGCACCGAACCGCGACTCCTGGGAGGTCATCAGGCTGGCCGACCGGGACGTCGTCGTGGGAGCGCTTCCGGTTGCCGACGACGACGAGCTGGTCCTCCTGGCCGATGACGCCCAGCTCCTGCGGTTCCCGGCGTCCTCCGTCCGTCCCCAGGGCCGCGCGGCTGGGGGGATGGCGGGGATCAAGCTGTCCGGGGGCGCCCAGGTGATCGCACTCGGGGTGTGGAGCCCGGGCAGTCCTGGCGTCGTGGTGACCCTCGCCTCGGACTCCGCCGCCCTGCTCGACGCCGGGGGCTCCCTGAAGGTGACGCGCGGCGAGGTCTTCCCCGGCAAGGGCCGGGCAACCGGCGGAGTCCGGGCACATCGGTTCCTCAAGGGCGAGGACGTGCTCACCCGGGGGTGGATCACGACGTGGCCCGCGGCCGCGGCCTCAGGCAGCGGCGAGCCGATCGACCTGCCCGTGCCGGACGACCGCCGCGATGGTTCGGGCGCTCCGTGCGCCACAGCTCCCGCCGCGGTGTCGGCCCGGGTGTGACCGGTCTGCCCGGGTCCCTCGGTGACGGAGCCGCGGGCCCAGGTGGGCCCCCGGTGCAGCGAGGTCTCCCGGCGGCCGCAGAGCCGATGGCCGGCACGGCGCCGCGGGCTGACGTGTGGGTCGCCGTGGAGCACCCCCTGGGGTGGGGCGATGCCGACCTGACCCGCAGCGGTCACGGCGTACGGGTCCTGATGGTACGAGGGCCGCGAGCGAAGCCGTGGACGAGCCCGTCGCCCCACGAACCAGACGGTGTTCGGGTGTGGGTCGGCTACGCGACGGGGATACCGACGCTGCGGGTCGGACTCATCGACCGGCCCGAGGACGTGGCCGAGTGGGACCTGTCGGACATCGCGGCGGGATCGTTGCGCGACTGGGGTCGGCCGGACCAGGACCCACTGCTGCTCGTCTGTGCCAACGGCCGACGCGACCGCTGCTGCGGGCACGAGGGTGGTCGGCTGGCCGACGCGCTGTGGCGAGGCCGTCGCCGGGATCGCGTTCTGACGTGCACCCACCTCGGTGGTCACCGGTTCGCGCCCGACGGCCCTGCTCCTGCCGATCGGAGCGCTGCACGGGAGGCTGGACGAGTCCAGCTGCCACCGACCTGATCGCACAGGCCGCCATGCCGGGCGGACTCCTGGATGTGAGCCCTGCGCGGGTCTCAGCACCCTCGACGCAGCCTGCCCAGGTCGCTGACGTCCACGCACGGAGGGTCACCGGGTACGACGCCCTCTCGCCGCTACAGGTCGACCTGGACCCCCTGGGCGTGGACCTGGACGCGCACGCGATCCCGACCGGCTGGGCGCCACCGTGCGCGGCTGGGACGCCCACGAACCGGGCCGGTCGCTGGCAGTCGGCCTCGTGCGCACCGGCGGTTCGGCCCTGCTGTCGTGCGGCCGCGAGCCGGAGGCGACCACCCACTGGTCCCCCGTCACCTGACGCGCCCCGCCCGGCCGACACCCACGCCCCCGCGATCAGTCCGCTTTCGCTCGGCTCGATCCCGGATCCAACCGCCGTAGCGACCGCCGACGGTCCGACACGCGGATCGATCGGGTGGGTGCGGTGCCGCGCGCACCGCACCGCGCGCCGGAAGGCGGCGGCCCCGGAGCGGCTCCCCCATCCCGGCCCGGATCGGGAGCACAATGCGGACCATGGATCTGGGACTCGCTGGACGTACCTACCTGCTCACCGGGGCCTCACGGGGGCTCGGCCTGGCCACCGCGGAGGTCCTCGTCGCCGAGGGCGCCACGGTCGTGCTCTGCGCACGGGACGGCAGGGAACTCGCCACCGCCCTGGATCGCCTGGGCCGGGCCAACGCCGTGGCGATCCCCGCCGACCTTGCTGATCCCGATTCCGCTGAGCGGCTCGTGGCCGGCGCTGTGGGTCGGTTCGGGCGGCTCGACGGTGCGCTCATCAGCGTCGGTGGTCCGGCAACCGGGACGCCCATGACCGTGACCGACGAGCAGTGGCGTGCCAGCTTCGAGTCTGTCCACCTCGGGGCAGTCCGGATGATGCGTGCCGTCGCGTCGGCTGCCACCGTCGACCCCGACGCCCCGATCGGCTCGGGGGCATCGCTGCTGGCGGTCCTGTCGACCTCGGCGAAGTCCCCCATCCCGGGCCTCACCGCCAGCAACGGACTCCGCCCGGGCCTCGCGATGCTCGTCAAGGACTTCGCCGACGAGCTCGGACCCCGCGGGATCCGGGTGAACGGCGTGATGCCCGGTCGGATCGCCACGGATCGCACGATCGCCCTGGACTCCGCGCAGGGCAACGCCCAGGCGGCCCGGCGACGCAACGAGGCCGCGATCCCGCTGGGCCGTTACGGCGACCCGGCTGAGTTCGGTCGGCTGGCCGCGTTCCTGCTCAGCCCGGCCTCCTCGTACATCACCGGCAGCCTGATCCCGATCGACGGCGGTTCCCTGCGGGCGCTGTGACTCGCGGTCGATCGCCGGGCCCGCTCACTCCCGCCCGTCCGGGCGGCGCAGGCGCTTGACCTCGGAGCGGCGCTTCTTGACCTCGATGCGACGGTTCACCGAGCCCTTGGTCGGTTTCGTGGGCCGCCGCGGCCTCGGCGGCGGTGCGATCGCGTCGGACAGGATCGCGGTCATGCGGCGCTCGGCCTCCTCCCGGTTGCGCAGCTGGGAGCGGTGCTCGGATGAGGTGACCGACAGCACGCCGTCGGACAGCCGGGCGCCCAGCCGGGCGAGGGCGCGGGCGCGCAGTGAGGGGCTCAGGGACGGGGACGCGGCCACGTCGAAGAGCAGCTCGACACGGGAGTCGGTGGTGTTCACACCCTGGCCACCGGGACCCGAGGACCGGGAGAACCGCCACGCCAGCTCCGACTCGGGGATCGACACCGCTCCCCGGAGCCTCAACGGGCCGGACACGGGTTCACGCTTCCGGACATCGCGAACGCCACAGGCTCAGGAGTAGGCCAGGTCGGCGTCATCGGACTCGAGGTCGGCACCGAACTGGGTGCGCGAGAGGTCGGCGTACAGGCCGCCGGCAGCGAGCAGCTCGTCGTGCGTCCCGCGCTGGACCACCCGGCCCCCGTCGATCACGAGGATCTGGTCCGCGGCCCGGATCGTCGAGAGCCGGTGGGCGACCACCAACGACGTCCGGCCCGCCAGCGCCGTGGCCAGGGCCCGCTGGACGGCCGCCTCACTCTCGGAGTCCAGGTGCGCGGTGGCCTCGTCGAGCACCACGACGTTCGGGGCCTTGAGCAGCAGCCGGGCGATGGCCAGCCGCTGCTTCTCGCCGCCCGAGAGCCGGTACCCGCGCTCCCCCACCACGGTGTCCAGGCCGTCGGGCAGGGATGCCAGCAGGTCACCGATCTGCGCATCCCGGCAGGCGGCGATCAGCTCCTCATCTGTCGCACCGGGCCGGGCGTAGGTGAGGTTGCCCCGGATCGAGTCGTGGAACATGTGCGAGTCCTGAGTGACGACCCCGATGGCATCCGACAGGCTGGACAGCGTCGCGTCGCGCACATCGACCCCGCCCACGAGCACCTCGCCCGAGGTGGCGTCGTACAGCCGGGTCACGAGGCTGGTGATCGTCGACTTGCCGGCGCCGGACGGCCCGACGAGAGCGAACATCTGGCCCGGCTCGATCCGGAAGTCGACGCCGGTCAGCACCGGCTCGCCGCGCCCACGCGAATCCGGGCGCGCGACGGACTCCAGCGACGCGAGCGAGACTTCGTCCGCGCCGGGGTAGGTGAAGTGCACGTCGCGGAACTCCACCGCGGTGGGGCCCGCCGGGATGTCGACGGCATCGGGCGCCTCGGAGACCAGCGGTTCGAGGTCCAGGACCTCGAACACCCGCTCGAAGGACACCAGGGCCGTCATGACGTCGACCCGGACGTTGCTCAGGGCGGTCAGTGGTCCGTACAGCCGGGCAAGGAGCGCGGTGATCGCCAGCAGGGTGCCGATCGTCAGCGTCCCGTCGATCACCAGGTTGCCGCCGACGCCGTAGGCAATGGCCGTCGCCACGGAGGCCACGAGCGTCAGTGCGGTGAAGAAGTAGCGGTTCGACATCGCGATCTCCACGCCGATGTCGCGCACCCGGCTGGCCTTGCCCGCGAAGGTGCTGGCCTCCTCCTCCGGCCGCCCGAACAGCTTGACCAGCAGGGCCCCGGAGACGTTGAAGCGCTCAGTCATCATCGAGCTCATGTCGGCGTTGAGCTGCATCTGCTCCCGGGTCTGCGCCTGCAGGCGGCGTCCCATGTACCGGGCGGGGATCAGGAACAGCGGAAGCAGGATCAGGCTGATCACCGTGATCGGCCACGACAGCGCGAACATCGCGATGAGGATCACCGTCAGGGTGATCACGTTGCCGACGACCCCGCCCAGGGTGGAGGTGAACGCCTGCTGGGCGCCGATGACATCGGAGTTCAGCCGCGAGATCAGGGCCCCGGTCTGCGTCCGGGTGAAGAACGCCAGCGGCTGGCTCTCCACGTGCCGGAAGACCCGGGTCCGCAGGTCGAAGATCAGGCCCTCGCCGATGCGTGAGGAGTACCAGCGCCCGACGAGGCCGACGGCCGCGTCCACGAGGGCAAGGACCAGGACGAGGATCGCGCAGACTGTCACGACGGTCGAGTTCCCCGCCGTGACGCCCTGGTCGATCAGCCTGCGGAACAGCAGCGGCTGGGCGACGACCAGCAATGACGAGAAGACCAGGGTCACCAGGAACCAGATGATCTCGCGGCGGTAGGGCCGCGCGAACCCCATGATCCGCGTGATGGTCCCCCGGGTGATCGACTGGTCGGCGACGGACCGGTCACGGGTGAATGACCGGTAGGTCTGCCAGGGACCACCGCCCCCCATCGACATCGACATCTCTCAACCCTCCGAGTGCCCAACACCGGTGGCCGGCTGGATGTTCCCCCGCACCCGCGGAGCAGGCCGGCGCGGGCTCAGTACAGGTGTCTCCAGGCCGCCGATGCTGGGTCAGCGACCGGCGAACATGGCCGCCAGCTCACGGATGCGGCCTCCCTGGGCGGCCCGCTCGTCGGCCATCTGGGCGTCGTGCGCGGAGGCGAACCCCCCGGGGTTCAGGGCGTCACGCAGCAGCGCCTTCGTACTCGCGACCGCTCCTGGCAGCGCGCTCGCACAGCCCACAGCGACCTCCCGTGCAGCCGCGTCGAGCTCGGCACGGGGAACGGCTTTGAGGGCCAGGCCGATCCGAACTGCCTCCTCGGCATGGACCCAACGACCGCTGACGACCAGTTCGAGCGCACGCGAGTAGCCGACAGCCTCGACCAGCGGGAGGGTGCCCCCGAGGTCGGGCACGAGCCCGAGGCTCGGCTCCTTCATCGAGAACTGGACATCGTCGGCGACGACGATCACATCACACCCCAGCGCCAGCTGGAACCCGGCGCCCACGGCATGCCCGCCGACGGCCGCGACGGTCACCACCGGACTGCGCCGCCACCACGAGAACGCCTCCTGGTAGACCGCGATCCGCGCGTCGAGCTCGGCGGGCTGCATCGTCGCGAACTGGAGCAGCGAGCCCTCGCCGGGGATGCCCTCCGGGCTGAGCATCCGTCGATCCAGCCCGGCCGAGAACGACGGCCCCTCGGCTGAGAGGACGATGGCGCGCACCGCCGGATCCAGGTTCGCGCCGATCGCTGCCAGCTCCCGCCACAGGGCCGGCCCCTGCGCGTTGCGACTCTCCGGGCGGTTCAGCCGCACCGTGAGGATTCCGTCGGTCAGGTCCAGGGCAAGGGCGCTCGTCTCGGTCATACGAGCAGTCAACCAGCAGCCAGCCTCGTGGTTCGATCCCGGGTGGCCCCTCCGCGTCCGCGCAGCGGCACCCCGGCGTCCGTGAGCATCCGGTGGATGAACCCGTAGGACCGCCCGGTGGTGGCCGACAGCTCACGGATGCTCGCGCCCGCTCGGTACTGGACCTCCAACGAACGCGCGAGCTCCGCTCGCTGCTGCCCCGTCACCCGCGCGGCACGTGCCTTCTGCGCCATCATCTCCCCCTTCGCCCGGCCAACGTGACCGACTTGCGCGCCCACTATGGCTATTCCCGTTCAAGATCGCATCTCGGGAGTGCGGGTTCGTGGCGTCAACCCGCGGCCCCGTGCCGCGTCAGGCCAGCGCGACCAGGTCCAGGTAGTCCTCGCGCCAGAGGTCCTCCACGGCATCGGGCAGCAGGAGCACCTTCTCGGGGGCCAGGGCCTGGACGGCTCCCTCATCGTGGGTCACGAGGATGACCGCCCCCTTGTACGTGCCCAGGGCGCCGAGCACCTCCTCGCGACTGGCCGGATCGAGGTTGTTGGTCGGCTCGTCGAGCAGCAGGACGTTGGCTCCTGATACCACGAGCGTGGCCAGCGCCAGGCGGGTCTTCTCCCCGCCGGAGAGCACATGTGCGGGCTTGTCGACGTCGTCGCCCGTGAACAGGAACTGCCCCAGGACGCTGCGGCACTCGGTGGCGCTCATGGCTCCGGCGGCGTGCAGCATGTTGTCCAGGACCGTCGCCTGCGGGTCCAGGGTGTCGTGCTCCTGGGCGTAGTAGCCCAGCCTGAGACCGTGGCCCGGCAGGACGTCACCCGTGTCCGGTTCCTCGACTCCGGCCAGGATGCGCAGGAGGGTCGTCTTCCCGGCTCCGTTGAGGCCGAGGATGACCACGCGGGCCCCCCGGTCGATGGCCAGCTCCACATCGACGAAGACCTCGAGCGATCCGTAGGACTTGCTCAGCTCCATCGCCCGCAGCGGCGTGCGCCCACATGCCGCGGGCTCGGGGAACCGCAACTTGGCGACACGGTCGTTGGCCCGCTGATCCTCGAGGCCGGACAGCAGGCGCTCCGCACGCTTCTCCATCGAGTGGGCCGCCCGCGCCTTGGTCGCCTTGGCGCGCATCTTGTCGGCCTGCGTCTGCAGGACCGCTGCCTGCTTCTCGGCGTTGGCTCGCTCCCGGTGCCGGCGCTTCTCATCGGTCTCGCGCTGCTTGAGGTAGGTGCTCCAGCCGACGTTGTACACGTCGATGACACACCGGTTGGCGTCCAGGTGGAACACCTTGTTCACGGCCGAGTCGAGCAGGCCCACGTCGTGGCTGATCACCACCAACCCGCCCTTGTGCGTCGCCAGGTACCCCCGCAGCCACACGATCGAGTCGGCATCGAGGTGGTTGGTGGGCTCGTCGAGGAGCAGGGTGCTCGCCTCACTGAACAGGATGCGGGCCAGCTCCACGCGCCGGCGCTGACCGCCGGAGAGGGTGCGCAGGGCTTGGCCGAGGTTGCGCTCGGTGATCCCCAGGCCGGCAGCGACTGAGGCAGCCTGCGCCTCGGCCGCGTACCCATCCAGGGCGAGGAACTCGGACTGGGCCCGGTCGTAGCGCCGCATCGCGTCGTCGCGGATGTCGGGATCGGTGTCGCCCATCGCTGCCTCAGCGCGGCGCAGCCGCCGGATCACGTCGCGCAGGCCGCGCGCATCCAGGATCCGCTCGCGCGCGCTCTGGTCCATGTTCCCGGTCCGGGGGTCCTGGGGCAGGTACCCGATGCTGCCGCTGCGGGTCACGGTCCCGGCCTCGGGGATGGTCTCCCCCGCGAGGATCCGCATCAGGGTGGTCTTGCCGGCTCCGTTGCGGCCCACCAGGCCGACCCGGTCCCCGTCGCCGATCCGGATCGACACGCCTGACATCAGCAGGCGGGCGCCGGCCCGTACCTCCAGCTCAGACGTTGCGATCACTGCCCGAGTTTACCCGGCCACGCAGGTTCAGATGGCCGACCGTGCCTCAGGCTGCCACCATGTGACGGGCGGTACCGACTCCCCACGGAGCACCTGCACACACCTCTGGCGCGCGCACAGTGAAGGGGCGAGAGATGCAGTTCGACGACGACAGGGTCGACACCAGCAAGGTCGACGACCTTCGCGGACGCGGCAGGTCCGGTGGAGGTGGGCATGGGCGGGGGTGGCATGGGCGGTGCCGCGACCGCCGGACTGATCGCCATGCTGATGCGGGGCAAGGGCGGCAAGGGGATGCTCCTGGCCCTGCTCCTGATCGGTGGCCTGATGGTGTTCGGCGGCGGTGGCGGGCTGTTCAGCAGCGGCCAGCAGCCGATCGCCCCGCCGGACGGCGCAGCCCAGGACCTGGAGGCCCGCTGCAACACCAGCGGAGCGATCCAGCAGTACCCCGACTGCCTGCTGACCAAGGCCTTCAACGAGACCGACGAGGTCTGGGAGGCGGAGTTCGCGCGACTGGGCCAGACCTACAACGCGCCGCGCCTGGTGTTCTTCAGCAACTCGGTCAACACGGCCTGTGGCCCCGCCTCGACGGCCGTCGGCCCCTTCTACTGCCCCGGCGACCAGCGCATCTACTTCGACCTCGGCTTCGCCGACCAGCTCAACAAGCTCGGCGTGAAGGGCGACTACGCGAACGTCTACATCATGGCCCACGAGTTCGGCCACCACCTGCAGAACATCACCGGCATCGAGAAGCAGGTTCGCGCCCAGCAGGCACAGGACAGCCAGGACGCCAATGCGCTGAGCGTCAAGATGGAGCTGCAGGCCGACTGCTTCGCCGGCGTGTGGGGCCGGATGGCCAACGACCGCGGCAACCTGACGATCACGCAGGCAGAGCTCGCCGACGCCCAGAACGCGGCTGCCGCGGTCGGTGACGACCGGATCCAGGCCGGCGCCGGCCAACGGGTGAACCCTGAGTCATGGACCCACGGATCGGCACAGCAGCGTCAGCAGTGGTACCTGGTCGGCTACAACAGCGGCGACATCAACCGCTGCAACACCTTCACCCAGTAGGGACCCGGCCGGAACCGTCGCACAGCGCGGTCAGGGTGCACGACGGCCGGTCCTCCTCTGGCATGGCTACCCGCTCAGCGGGACCGGTTGCTCACGTCAGCGGTGCACGCTGGTCCCTGACGTCGGCGACGAGTGGCCGTCCGGGCCGAACCGGTCCAGAATCCTGCCCATGACTGCTGCCACCACGGTCGTGGACCGCGCGGACGCCAGCCGCTACGAGATCCTCAGCGACGGGGAGTTCGCCGGATTCGTGGACTACCGGCACCAGGACGATCACATCGTGCTGATCCATGTCGAGATCGTGCCCGCGTTCGCGGGTCAGGGCATGGCCTTCACCCTCGCTCAGGGCGTGTTCGAGGACCTCCGGGCACGCGGCAGGCTGGTCGACCCCCAGTGCCCGTTCATGGCACGGTGGCTCGGCAAGCACCCGGAGTACTCCGACGTCGTGGTCGCCGGGGGTGCCCCGGCCCCGGAAGTGAGTGCCTGAGGATCTCGGAGCCGCGCGCCAGCCCACCACGGGGCGAATATGCTGGCCCCACCGACGACGAGGGGGTCAGATGACCACGGTCCAGGAGGGCGGCTCGCCGCTCATCTCCACGATCTACGCCATGACCCGGGCGTCCCGCGACAACGCGGACCTGCCCGACCGTGAGGTCATGCTCGTCCGGCTGGCGTGCCTGATCGCCTCCGACGCCTCGGAGTCGTCCTACCTGTACAACCTCGCGGGTGCAGCCGGGCCGGCCCTGACCGTCACGGAGGTGGAGGCGGTCCTGGTGGCCGCCGCGCCTCTCACCGGCACCGCGCGGGTGGTCATGGCCGCGGAGCGGATCGCCTCGGCCATGGACTACCCGATCTCGGTCCACGACCTGTTCGCCTCCGGGCCGATCCCCGACTGACCGAGCCTCGCCAGCGCGCCTGAGCGAGCCACCCGCTGTCGCAGGCGGTCGGGCGTTCAGCCCACGGGGCGCAACCACCGGCCCGCGGGCTCGGATCCCGACTCACTGCGCTGCTCCGGCTCGGCCGCCTCATCGGGAACGTCCGCGAGGAACCCCTGCACGTCGGACCACACGGACCCGATGGCGATCCCGAACACGCCCTGCCCCCCGCGGACGAGGTCCACCACCTCGTCGTCGCTGGTGCATTCGTAGACCGTGGTGCCGTCGCTCATCAGGGTGATCGCCGACAGGTCCGCGGTTCCCCGGTCGCGCAGCGTGCCGACGGCGGCCCGGATGCTCGACAGCGACACCCCGGTCTCCAGGAGCCGCTTCACGACCTGCAGGACGAGGATGTCGCGGAAGGAGTAGAGGCGGTTCGTCCCCGAGCCGTGGGCTGCCTGGACCGACGGCACGACCAACCCCGTGCGGGCCCAGTAGTCCAGCTGCCGATACGTGATGCGGGCCGCGCCCGCTGCCACAGGTCCGCGGTATCCGCGCCCGCTGCGGGGGTCTGGCTCCGGGATGGCGAACAGCGCCTGCTGGGCGGGATCCACCACCACGGGAAGGAACGGATCATCCACGGTCGCACCTCCACTCGAGGGCTCGCGCGGGGAAGGTCGCGAACTGGGGAGGGACGACAATACGCCCCCACCCGGCGCTCGTCACCCCGACACGCACAGATCGCCACGTGAGCTCTGCCTCCCGTTCTCCACCCACCCTCCGGGGATCCGGGAGGACGAAGGACGGGAGGGTCCGCGGGTCGCGGCGGACGCCTCAGACGTTGAAGCCCAGGGCGCGGAGCATGTCACGACCGTCGTCGGTGATCTTGTCGGGCCCCCACGGGGGCATCCAGACCCAGTTGAGCCGGAAGTCGTCGACGATCCCGTCGAGGGCTGCGCGGGTCTGGTCCTCGATCACGTCGGTCAGCGGGCAGGCTGCCGAGGTCAGGGTCATGTCGAGGGTCGCGACGTTGTTGTCGTCGACGTGCACCCCGTAGATCAGGCCCAGGTCCACGACGTTGATGCCGAGCTCGGGGTCGACCACGTCGTGCAGGGCCTCCATGACGTCCTCGTCGGTCGCGCTCATCGGGTACCTCCAGTGGTCAGGGCCTGGGTGACAGCGTCCTTCCAGGCCATCCAGGACAACAACGCGCACTTGATCCGTGCCGGGTACTTCGCCACACCGCTGAAGGCGATCGCATCGCCGAGGACGTCCTCATCGGGCTCGGAGGCGTCGTGGTCGGTTGCCGACTGCATGAGCGCGACGAAGGCCTCATGCGTGGGCATCGCCTCGGCGACGGTACAACCGAGCAGCAACTCGTACATCACGCTGGCGCTGGCCTGGGAGATCGAGCACCCCTGGTTGTCGTAGGAGATGTCGGCGACGGTTGCCGACTCCCCCTGACCCTCCAGGTGCACGCGCAGGGTGATCTCGTCGCCGCAGGTCGGGTTGACGTGGTGCACCTCGGCCTCGAACGGCTCGCGCAGGCCGCGGCCGACCGGGTTCCGGTAGTGGTCGAGGATGATCTCCTGGTAGAGCGAATCCATCACGCCACCCCGAAGAACTGCTGCGCCCGGCGGATGCCGACCACGAGGGCATCGACCTCGTACGGCTGGTTGTAGAGACCGAAGCTGGCGCGGGTCGTTGCCGGGACCCCGTAGCGCCGGCAGGTGGGCCAGGCGCAGTGATGACCCACGCGCACGGCGACACCCTCGTCGTCGAGCACCTGGCCGACATCGTGGGGATGCAGCCCATCGACGGTGAACGAGACGGCACCACCGCGACCTTCTGCCGTGGGGGGCCCGATGATGTGCACACCCGGGAGATCTGCGAGGGCGGTGAGCGCATACTCGGTCAGCACGTGCTCATGGCCGGCGATGGCCGGCATCCCGATCCGCTCCAGGTACTGCACCGCGGCAGCGAGTCCGACAGCCTGGGCGACGTTGGGCGAGCCGGCCTCGAAGCGCTGCGGCGGGTCGGCGAACGTCGAGCGCTCCATCGTGACCATGGCGATCATCGAGCCCCCGGTGTTGAACGGGGGCATGGCCTCGAGGATCTCGGTGCGGCCCCAGAGGCACCCCACACCGGTCGGCCCGAGCATCTTGTGTCCGGAGAACGCCATCAGGTCGATGTCCAGGGCCCGGACGTCCACGGGCATGTGCGGCACCGACTGGCACGCGTCGAGCACGACGAGGGCCCCGACCTCACGAGCGCGGGCCACGATCGGGGCCACGTCGTTGATGGTCCCGAGGATGTTCGACTGGTGCACGAACGACACCACGCGGGTCCGCTCGGTGATGATCGCGTCAAGGTCTGTGAGGTCCAGGTGACCGTCGTCGGTGAGCCCGATCCAGCGCAGGACTGCCCCGGTCTTGTCGCACAGGTCCTGCCAGGGCACCAGGTTGGCGTGGTGCTCCATCTCGGTCACGACGATCTCGTCACCGGGGACGAGGACGAACCGCTCGGCGCCGTCCGGCAACGGGGCGCCGTGGGACTTCTTCGCGGTGGCAGAGCTGAACGCGTGCGTGACCAGGTTCAGGGACTCGGTGGCGTTGCGGGTGAACACGAGCTCGTGGGCCCGACCGCCGACGAACCCGGCGATGACTGCCCGCGCCGACTCGAACGCATCCGTGGCCTGCTCGGCCAGGAAGTGCGCACCACGGTGCACCGCGGCGTTGTGCTGCTCGTAGAACTCGCGCTCGGCTGTGAGCACCGACACCGGCTTCTGCGACGTGGCTGCGGTGTCCAGGTACACCAGTGGCCGCCCGCCACGCACAGTCCGCGACAGGATCGGGAAGTCGGCCCGCAGCGCCGGGTCGAGCAGGGTGCTCACGCCGGTGCCACCACCGGGGTGTAGCTCGCGTACCCGTCGGCCTCGATCTGGTCGGCCAGCTCCGCGCCGCCCTGGGCCACGATCCGGCCGTCGACGAAGACGTGGACGTAGTCGGGGCGCACGTAGCGCAGGATCCGGGTGAAGTGCGTGATCAGCAGGACGCCGGCATCGCCGGACTCCCGGACGCGGTTGATCCCCTCGGAGACCACGCGCAGGGCGTCGACGTCCAGGCCGGAGTCGGTCTCGTCGAGGATTGCCATCTTGGGCGCGAGCAGCTCGAGCTGCAGGATCTCGGCGCGCTTGCGCTCACCGCCGGAGAAGCCCTCGTTGACGTTGCGGCTGGCGAAGGTGGCGTCGATCTGCAGGCGCTCCATGGCGCCCTTCATCTCCTTGAGCCACAGGCGCAGCTTCGGGGCCTCACCACGGATGGCGGTCGCCGACGTGCGCAGGAAGTTCGACACCGACACGCCCGGAACCTCGACAGGGTGCTGCATCGCCAGGAAGATCCCGGCGCGCGCGCGCTCGTCCACGGTCATGGCCAGGACGTCCTGGCCGTCGAGGGTGACCGACCCCGACGAGATCGTGTACTTGGGGTGACCGGCGATCGCGTAGGCCAACGTGGACTTGCCCGAGCCGTTCGGGCCCATGAGGGCGTGGGTCTCCCCGGAGTTCACGGTGAGGTTGACCCCGGTCAGGATCTCCTTGGTGCCGCCGTCGGCCTCGACGGTGACGTGCAGGTCGCGGATCTCCAGGGTGGACATGGCAGTTCTCCAGTTCTCGCCGGTCAGGCGACGGTCACGAAGACGGTGTCGCCTTCGACGGAAACGGGGTAGACGGGGACGGGGGTGGTGGCCGGTGGGCCGCTGGGCCGACCGGTGCGCAGGTCGAAGCGCGAGCCGTGCAGCCAGCACTCGAGGGTGCAGCCGTCGATGTCGCCCTCGGCCAGCGAGACGTCGGCGTGCGAGCAGATGTCGGAGACCGCGAACCACTGCCCCTCGGTGTGGACCACGGCGATCGGGACACCGTCGAGGACAACACGGTGCGCAGTGCCCTCGGGCACGTCGGTCACCGAACAGGCGGGCTGGCTGCTCACAGCGTGCCGCCGTCGGTGTCGTCGGCATCGCGGAAGTCGTACAGCGGGTCGACGGACCCGAGCTCGGCATCCACGGCCTCGAGCAGCTGGGCCTCCACCGCGGGGATCCCGATCCGGTTGATGACATCGGCGAAGAAGCCACGCACGACAAGTCGCCGGGCGACTGACTCGGGCACGCCGCGGCTCATCAGGTAGAACAGCTGCTCGTCGTCGAAGCGACCGGTGGCCGAGGCGTGTCCGGCGCCGGCGATCTCACCGGTCTCGATCTCCAGGTTGGGCACCGAGTCGGCGCGCGCGCCCTCGGTGAGGACGAGGTTGCGGTTGAGCTCGTAGGTGTCGGTCCCGGTGGCGGCCGCGCGGATCAGCACGTCACCGACCCAGACCGTGTGCGCGCCCTGGCCCTGCAGGGCGCCCTTGTAGAGCACGTTGCTGCGGCAGTTGGGCACGCTGTGGTCGACGAACAGCCGGTGCTCGATGTGCTGGCCGTCGTCAGCGAAGTACACGCCGATCAGCTCGGCGTCCCCACCGGGTCCGGCGTACTCCACGGATTCCACGATCCTGATGGCCCGGCCGCCGAGGCTGACCTGCGTCGAGCGCACGCGGGCGTCGCGGCCCAGGCGGATCGCGACCTGCGCGGCATGGACGGCGTCGGCGTCCCAGGTCTGGACGTGCACGAGGTCCAGCGACGCTCCATCGCCGACCAGCACGGACGTGTGCTCGGAGTAGTCGGCCGTCCCCTCGTGCTGGATCAGGACCGTCGCCCGGGCGTGGGCGCCCAGCTCGACGACCAGCTGGCCGTGGACCAGACCACCCGTGCCGGTCAGTCGGACGACGATCGGCTCGGCGACCTCGGCCTCCGCCGGGATCGCCAGGCGCATGGCACCGCCCGCGTTCGCGACGGCCAGCGCGGACGTGCGGTCCACCGGCATCGGCAGGGCCTCGAGCGCGGGATCGCCAGCGGGGATCTCGGTGAGGGTCACTCCGGCCGGCAGGCTCGTGTCCCACGTCAGGTGGGCATCGGATGCGTCCCCGGAGAGCACCCGCGCGAAGGCGGTCAACGGAGTGAACCGCCACACCTCCTCGCGCCCGTTGGGCATGGGGAACGCCTCGATGTCCCGAGTTGTCACCCGGGGCAGCAGGTCCTGTGCGGGGGTCAGGCTGACCTCCCGCTCCTCAACAGCGGACATCAGCCGACGGCCCCTTCCATCTGCAGCTCGATCAGGCGGTTCAGCTCGAGGGCGTACTCCATGGGCAGCTCGCGCGCGATGGGCTCGATGAACCCGCGCACGATCATCGCCATGGCCTCCTCCTCAGTCATGCCGCGACTCATCAGGTAGAACAGCTGGTCCTCGGAGACCTTGCTCACGGTCGCCTCGTGACCCATCGCGACGTCATCGACCCGCACGTCCACGTACGGGTAGGTGTCCGAGCGCGAGATGCTGTCGACGAGAAGTGCGTCGCAGCGGACCGTGGACTTGGAGTGGTGCGCCTGCTCCTGGATCTGCACCAGCCCGCGGTACGACGTGCGCCCGCCGCCCCGGGCCACCGACTTCGACACGATCGCCGAGGACGTGTACGGCGCGGCGTGCACCATCTTGGATCCGGCGTCCTGGTGCTGGCCCTCGCCGGCGAACGCGATCGACAGGGTCTCGCCCTTGGCGTGCTCGCCCATGAGCCAGACGGCCGGGTACTTCATCGTGACCTTGGACCCGATGTTGCCGTCGATCCACTCCATCGTGGCGCCCTCGTAGGCCACGGCACGCTTCGTGACCAGGTTGTACACGTTGTTCGACCAGTTCTGGATCGTCGTGTAGCGGCAGCGCGCATCCTTCTTCACGATGATCTCCACCACCGCCGAGTGCAGTGAGTCGCTGGAGTAGATCGGCGCGGTGCAGCCCTCGACGTAGTGCACGTAGGCGCCCTCGTCGACGATGATGAGCGTCCGCTCGAACTGGCCCATGTTCTCGGTGTTGATCCGGAAGTAGGCCTGCAGCGGGATCTCCACGTTCACGCCCGGGGGCACGTAGATGAACGAGCCACCGGACCACACCGAGGTGTTCAGCGCTGAGAACTTGTTGTCCCCGACGGGGATGACCGTGCCGAAGTACTCCTTGAAGAGCTCCTCGTGCTCACGCAGCCCGGTGTCGGTGTCCAGGAAGATGACGCCCTGCTCCTCGAGGTCCTCGCGGATCTTGTGGTACACCACCTCGGACTCGTACTGCGCGGCCACGCCGGCCACGAGCCGCTGCTTCTCGGCCTCGGGGATGCCCAGGCGGTCATAGGTGTTCTTGATGTCGTCGGGCAGCTCCTCCCAACTCGTGGCCTGCTTCTCGGTGGAGCGCACGAAGTACTTGATGTTGTCGAAGTCGATCCCCGAGAGGTCGGCGCCGAAGGTCGGCATCGGCTTGCGCTCGAAGAGCTTGAGGCCCTTGAGGCGCATGTCGAGCATCCACTGGGGCTCGGACTTCTTGGCCGAGATGTCGCGGACGACAGCCTCGGACAGGCCCCGCTTGGCGGTGGCCCCCGCGGCATCGGAGTCCGACCAGCCGTACTCGTAGGTGCCGATGCCCTCGAGCTGCTCGGTGTTGACCGTCATCAGGTGGTCCTTCCTTCGGGGGTCGTCGATACGTCGGCAGGAGCGCACGGAACGGCTGTGTGCGGTCCCATTCCGGTCGGGATGTGGGTCGTGCAGACACCGTCACCGTGGGACAGCGTTGCCAGGCGCATCACGTGGGTGCCCAGCAGGCGCCCGAACGCCTCGGTCTCGGCCTCGCAGAACTGGGGGAACTCGGCCGCAACGTGGGCGACGGGGCAGTTGTGCTGGCAGAGCTGGATGCCGTTGGCGGTGGGGACAGCGACTGCCGCATAGCCCTCAGCGGCCAGCGCGTCGGCCAGGACGTCGACGCGCACGTCCATCGGCTCGCTGCAGTCCATCAGGTCGGAGTAGCGGCGCTCCAGCTCGGCCACGCGCCGCCGCGCGAACGCCATGACCGCATCCTCACCGCCGGTCTCCGCGACGAACCGCAGGGCACCGACCGCGACGTCGTCATAGGCGTTGCCGAAGCTGTCGCGCCCGGTCTGGGTCAGGTGGTACACACGCGCGGGCCGGCCCCGACCCCGGCGACGGGTGTCCGGTCCGTACGGCGGGCGATCCGAGGCCTCGACGAAGCCTGCGTCGACGAGGTCGTCCATGTGCTTGCGCACCGCGGCACCGCTGAGCTCGAGCCGCTCCGCGAGCTCAGCGACAGTGGCTTGGCCCATGTCCAGGAGAGCTCGAGCCACGCGCGCTGGCGCACCGGTCAGGATTTCCACAACCCCATTGTTGCGTATTTCCTGCGAACCGCAACCACCGGGACCCCGGACCCCACCCGGCAGGCGGAGGCTGACGCCCGACCTAGACTTCGCGCGTGCCCCCTGCCGCCGTCGAGATCACCGGACTGACCATGCGCTACGCCGGTCGATCGGTCGTCGACGACCTGACCCTGACAGCCCCGACCGCGTCCATCACGGTCGTGCTCGGCCCCAACGGGGCAGGGAAGACGACCACGATCGAGACGGCCGAGGGGTTCCGCTCCCCGCATGGTGGCTCAGTCCGGGTCCTCGGCCTCGATCCCCGTGCGCAGCGGGCGGCCCTTGCTCCCCGCGTCGGCGTGATGCTGCAGTCCGGTGGCGTGTGGCCCGCACTGCGGGCCGCCGACATGCTCAGGCACGTGTCGCGGCTCTACGCGCATCCGCTGCCCCCCGGCGCCCTCATGGAACGTCTGGGCCTGACCCACGTGGCGCGCACCCCGTACCGCCGGTTGTCCGGCGGCGAGCAGCAGAAGCTCGCCCTGGCGTGCGCCCTGGTCGGGCGCCCTGAGGTGGCCTTCCTCGACGAGCCGACCACGGGGCTGGACCCCGAGTCCCGCATCGGCGTCTGGCAGTTCCTGACCGAGCTGCGCGACAGCGGTGTGGGCATCGTGATGAGCACGCACCTGCTCGACGAGGCCCAGGCACTGGCCGACCACGTCATCGTCATCGACCAGGGCCAGCTGGCCGCCGCGGGCTCCGTGGCCGAGCTGACCGGAGCCTCCCCCGGGCTGCGGTTCCGCTCCCGGGCGGGGATGGATGTCGCGGACCTCACCCGCCGACTGCCCGACGGGTTCTCCGCGATCGAGTCCACGCCCGGTCAGTACCGGGTGGATGGGCCCGTCACCCCGCAGATCGTGGCCCTCGTGACCTCGTGGTGCGCGGACCAGGGCGCGATGCCCGAGGAGCTCAGCACCGGGGGCGGGTCCCTGTCCGAGGCCTACTTCGAGATCACCTCGCGGGCGGGCCAGGGTGGGGCGACGCCTGCCGGGACGGCCGCGACCTCAGAGGGGCAGGCACACGCATGAGCAGCCCCGACGCGCAGGTCGCCCTCGACCTGACACCGGCCCCCGGCGCCGCCCCGAGAATCACCAGGTGGTGGGCGCAATCGCGCCTGGAGTGGCGACAGCTGATGACCAACGGGGAGCAGCTCCTGCTCACCCTCATCATCCCGATCGCCGCCCTCATCGGCGTCACCCGCCTCGGGCTGGCCGAGATCGATGAGGCGACCCCCGGCGTCATGGCCCTGGCGATCCTGTCCACCGCATTCACCGCCACCGCCATCGCGACCGGCTTCGAGCGCCGCTCGGGGGTCCTGAAGTTCCTCGGCGCCACTCCCCTGGCCCGCTCCGGCCTGCTGGTCGGCAAGACGACGGCCACGTTCGCGGTGATCGTCGTGCAGCTCGTGCTGATCAGCGCCATGGCCCTGGCGCTGGGCTGGTCCCCGCAGGTGGACCAACCACTTGTGGTCGTCGCGACCGTCATCCTCGGCACCCTTGCGCTGGGATCGTGGGGCTTCGCCCTGGCCGGGCTGCTGCGCGCCGAGGCAACGCTTGCCGTGGCCAACGGGATCTTCCTGCTGCTGCTCTTCGCCGGGGGCACCGTGCTGCCCACCGACCGCCTGCCCGGCCCGTTGGGCGGACTGGTCCAGCTCCTGCCCAGCGCGGCCCTCGGGGACGCCCTGCGGGCCCTCCTGGGCGCCCCCAGCGGGACCTCCGGCCTCCCGGTCGGTCCCCTCATCGTGCTCACCGTGTGGGCCGTCGCGGGGATCGCCCTGTCGGTCCGGACGTTCCGCTGGGAGTAGGGCTGGGGCCCAACCCGCGCGCCTGGGCCGGCAGGAAGCCCGGACGTGCCTGCGGGCGACGATCCACCCGGACCCCCGGAGCCGGGCACCGATCCGCGAACTACGCTTGATCCGTGCTCGCCTCTGACAACGCCGTACGGACCAGTCTCTCCACCCCCTCCCCCGTCTCCTCGGGGGTCCGGGGTGTCTTCATGGCGAACCTCGTGGCCCAGATCGCCATCGTCGTCACCGGGGGCCTCGTCCGTGTCACCAAGTCCGGGCTTGGCTGCCCGACCTGGCCGGAGTGCGTCGACGGCTCCCTGGTCCCGGTCGCGGGCCAGGCCGAGGCGTTCCACAAGTACATCGAGTTCGGCAACCGGCTCCTGACCTTCGTCCTCGGGTTCCTGGCCATCGCGGCGATCGTCGGTGCGCTGCTGATGTGGCGGCGCTGGCGGAGCCGAGGGCTCGGTGCCGCGTCGTCCGATCCTGTTCCTCGCCACGATCCCGCTGCTGGGCACCATGGCCCAGGCCGTGCTCGGGGGGGTCACTGTCCTGACCGGGCTGCACCCGCTGATCGTCGGTGCCCACCTGCTGCTGTCGGTGGCGATCATCGCCGGCTGCGTGGTCCTGGTCCACCGTGCCGGTGAGCCAGGCGACGAGCCGCTGATCCGGCTGGTCCGCCCGGAGATCCGCGCGCTGTCATTGGTCCTGGTCACCACCTGTGCGGCTGTGGTCGTGCTGGGCACGCTGGTCACCGGCGCGGGACCCCACTCGGGTGACACCGACGTCGAGCATCGCCTGGACATCGACGTACGCACGATTGCCTGGCTGCACGCGGATGTCGTGCTGCTGTTCATCGGGTTGATCGTGGCCATGTGGCTCGCACTGCGGCTCACCGATGGCCCCGCGAGGGCCCGCTGGTGGTCACACGCCCTGATGGCCCTGGCGATCGTGCAGGGCATCGTGGGCTACACGCAGTGGTTCGCCGGCGTGCCGTGGGCACTCGTGGCGCTGCACATGCTCCTGGCGTGCCTCGTCTGGGTGGCCACCCTCAAGACGCACCTGAGCCTGCGCGCCCGCGGCTGAACCTGGCCGAAGACCCGTCGCACCACCCCACCGAACGGCCCCCTGAGGCCTGCTAGACCCCGGAGTCGGTCGCTTCAGCGCTCGGTGATGCCGGGGTTGAGGCGTCCGGAACCACCAAGCCCGGATCCTGATCCACCGCTGCTGGCGAGGCGGACGGGCTGACGGTGGGTCCATCCGACTCGGACGGCCCCGCGCTCGCCGAGGGGTCCGCGGCCGTCGGGCTCGGGTCCGTTGGCGACGGCGTGGGGTCCGTGGGCGAGGGCGTCGGGTCCGTCGGCTCGGTGGGAGTCACGCTGGGGTCCGTCGGGGACGGCGTGGGGTCAGTCGGGGACGGGCTCGGGTCAGTCGGGGTCGGGGACGGCGTCGGGTCCGTCGGGGACGGCGTCGGGTCCGTCGGGGACGGCGTGGGGTCCGTCGGGGACGGCGTCGGGTCCGTCGGGCTCGGGCTCGGGTCAGTCGGCTCCGTCGGGGACGGCGAGGGGTCCGCAGGCTCAGGGGTCGACGTCGGCGCCTCGGTCACGGGAGACTCCGGCGATGGCGTCGACGGAGTCGGTGAGGCGGAGCCCCCGAGGCCGGCGCCACTGACCACGCCCGGTGTCGAACCCGTGCCCGATGACCCCGTCACGCCGTCCTCAGCAGGTGATGGCTTCGGGGTCGGCGTGCCCTGGGCGGTGAGGGTCGAGCCGGAGTCCGCAGTCGCCGAGCCCTGCATGCCGGCCGCACCACCGACGGCGTCAGCGGACTCAGTGCCGGCGGGCCGCAGGGCCAGGGACTCGGGGCGCTCCGGGTCCGCCGGCGCCGCTGCCAGGGTCGCGATCGGGGCGAGCTGGGAGTCGGGGTCCTGCAGGAGGCGGTCCACATCGGAGGCCGTGAGCACCCGGACTGGGGCGTCGGCCACGACATCACGCACCGCAGATACAGCAGCCAGTCCCACCGCAGCGGCCCCGGCGGCCATGGCGGCCCACGCTGTGATCGACAGCCAGCGGTAACTCATGACACCAGTGTGCCCCCTCGTCCGCCTAATTCCCCACTAAGGGGGCACCAAGCCGCTGGGCGCCGCCGTCACGACCCGTGGATCGCGGCCCCACCTCCGACGTCGGCCCCGAGCAAGCGTCTACGGTGGGGCCATGTCACGAGTGCTGGTGGTGGAGGACGACCCGGGTATCCGCTCGGCACTCATCCATGCCCTCACCGACCGCGGTCACGCCGTCGACTCGGCCCCCAACGCGATGACGGGCCTGCAGGCAGCGATCAGCGGTGAGCCCGACGTGGTGATCCTCGACCTGGGCCTGCCCGACCTCGACGGCGTCGAACTGCTGCGGATGCTCCGCGCGGTCAGTGCCACCCCGGTCATCGTGGCCACCGCCCGCGACGACGACGAGCAGGTGGTCCGCGCCCTGGACTGCGGCGCCGACGACTACATGATCAAGCCGTTCTCTGCCGACACCCTGGACGCGCGGATCCGGGCTGTGCTGCGCCGCACCGCCACCAACGCGCCGAGCTCGGAGTTGGCCGTCGGGGGCCTGCACCTCGACACCCGCGGCCGCACTGCTGAGTTGGAGGGCGAGGCATTGGAGCTCAGCCCCCGCGAGTTCGACCTGCTGGCCTACTTGATGGCCCGCCCCGGGGAGGTCGTCACCAAGCGCGAGCTCCTGGCCGAGGTCTGGCGCGTGTCGTACGGGGGCGGGGAGAAGACCGTGGACGTCCACCTGTCGTGGCTGCGCCGCAAGTTGGGCGAGACCGCTCAGGAGCCGCACTACCTGCACACGGTGCGGGGCGTGGGCGTGAAGCTGGTGGAGCCGTGACGCGGTGCGCCGCCGCATCCTGCTGACCCTGCTGGCCTCGACCTCCATCGTCCTGGTGGCGTTCCTGGTCCCGCTCATGGTCAACATCGGGTCCTTCGCAGTCGACCGCGCCCAGCGCGAGGTGGTCCTGCAGATCCAGCCGTTGGTCTCGAGGATCCCGGTCGTCCCACCGGAGTCGCTTGCCGAGCTCGTCGAGGCCTTCGCCGAGGAGACCGGGCACCCGGCGACCGTCTACCTGGCCGACGACACGGTCGTGGGTGCACCCAGGCCCATGGACCGCCCGGTCGAGCTCGCCCGGGACAAGGGCGCCTTCTTCGCCGAAGCAGACAGTGGTCGCGACCTGTTCGTCCCGGTCTACACGGACAACGGCGAGGCGATCCTGCGGGTGTACGTGACCGACGAGGAGCTGACCCGCGGGGTGCGTGCCGCGCAGGTGGCCCTCCTGGCGCTCGGGCTCGGCCTCCTGGCCCTGTCCGTGGGGCTCGGGCTGCTGCTCGCCCGGACGTTCCTGCGGCCCATCAGTGAGCTGAGTGCCACAGCCGAGAAGCTTGCCGGTGGGGATCTCAGCGCCCGGGTGCCCGCCAGCGACATCCGGGAGATCGACACCGCAGGCACCGCCCTGAATCGCCTTGCCAGTCGCGTGGTCGAGCTGCTGGGCCTCGAGCGCGAGGAGGTGGCCGACCTGGCACATCGACTCCGGACTCCGGTGGCTGCCCTGCGCCTGGACGCCGACTCACTTCCGGTCGCGGACTCCGCCGACCGCTTGCGCGCGGACGTGGACCGGCTCGAGAGGATGGTCGATGAGGTGATTCGGGAGGCGCGCCGCCCGCTTCGGGAGGACATCCCCTCCAGCGCCGACCTGTGTTCCGTGGCTCACGAGCGTGCGGCGTTCTGGGCCGTCCTGGCCGAGGACCAGGACCGTGCGCTCGCCCTCGACATCCCGCCGGGCCCACTCCTGGTGGCCGCGGAGGCCCGGGACCTCGGTGACGCGCTGGACGCCCTCATCGGCAACGTGTTCTCCCACACCGACGAGGGGGTGGCCTTCCGGGTCGCGGTCGGGTCGCGGTCCAGGGCCCGGCGCCTGGTTGGACGTCAGCGACGAGGGGCCAGGGTTCTCATCCGGCGCGGTCCTCGAGCGCGGGTTGTCAGTCTCCGGGTCAACGGGGCTGGGCCTGGACATCGCCCGTCGCCTTGCGGAGCGCTCGGGCGGGTCGATCGAGATCGGCACCAGCCCCTCAGGTGGTGCGAGGGTGCGGCTCAACCTCACGACCACAGGGTGACGCGTCGCGCTCCGCGCGGATCGTCCGGCGAGCCGCTGGTGGGTGCAGTGGGTGACTCAGGCCAGGAACGGGTCGATGGCCACGACCAGGAACAGCAGAGACAAGTACGAGATCGACCAGTGGAACAGGCGCATCGCCCGGGAGTCCGGGGCACCGGCGCGCACCCGGCGGCGCAGTGCGTAGGCCTCGTAGAGGAACACCCCACCGAGCAGGGCGGCCGCAGTCGTGTAGAGCCAACTCATGCCGGCCACCGGTGTCAGGAGCAGGGACGTGGCAACCATCGCCCACGAGTAGCGCACGATCGCGGAGGCGACGGCCGCGCTGTCGGCCACCGCAGGCAGCATCGGCACCCGGGCGGCCTGGTAGTCGGCCTTGAAACGCAGCGCCAGCGGCCAGTAGTGCGGCGGGGTCCAGAAGAACACGATGGCGAAGAGCACGAACGGCGTCAGCGCCAGTGAGCCGGTGATCGCCGCCCACCCGATCAGCACCGGGAAGCACCCCGCAGCACCACCCCACACGATGTTCTGGGCCGTGCGCCGCTTGAGCAGCATCGTGTAGATGAACACGTAGAAGCCGATGGCCGCGGCGGCCAGGACCGCCGACAGGATGTTCACCGTCAGCGCCAGGAGGGTCACGGAGGCCACGCTCAGCAGGATCCCGAACCGCAGGGCGTGGGCCGCGCTGATGCTGCCGGTCACGAGCGGGCGCTGCTGCGTGCGCACCATCACCGCATCGATGTCCCGGTCGTAGACCTGGTTGATCACGTTGGCGCCCGCAGCCGCCATCGTGCCACCCAGCAGCGTGAGCAGCGTCGTCGACAGCGGCGGGAAGCCTCCTGCGGCCAGGAACATCACCGGGACGGTCGTGACCAGCAGGAGCTCGATGACTCGGGGTTTGGTGAGGGCGACATACGCCCGCCAACGCGGCCTCGACTCGGCCAACGAGTCCGGTTGGGCACCCGTCCGGCCTGACTCCACTGCAGTCACGGACCCATGCTACCCGCGTCGCTGTGCGGCCCCGACCCGGCCGACAGATACCCTCTGCGGGGACATCCGACGCAGGAGGACGAATGGGAATCGCTGGCTGGACCGAGCTCGACGACCGAGCGGTCGCAACGGCACGCGCACTGGCTGCCGACGCGGTCCAGAAGGTGGGCAACGGCCACCCCGGGACCGCAATGGCACTGGCGCCGGCGGCGTACCTGCTGTTCCAGCATTTCCTGCGCCACGACCCGGCCGACCCGACCTGGATCGGGCGCGACCGGTTCATCCTCTCGTGCGGGCACAGCAGCCTCACCCTGTACATCCAGCTGTACCTGTCCGGCTACGCACTCTCCCTCGACGACCTCAAGGCCTTCCGGACGCTCGGGTCCCTGACCCCCGGCCACCCGGAGCACAACCCAGCCCGCGGCATCGAGATGACGACCGGGCCCCTGGGCCAGGGCGTGTCGTCGGCGGTCGGCGTGGCGATGGCCGGGCGGTACTCCCGCGGGCTGCTGGACCCGGATGCCCCCACGGGCGCCAGCCCGTTCGACACCACCACCTGGGTGATCGCCTCGGACGGCGACCTCGAGGAGGGCATCTCCGGGGAGGCGGCCAGCCTCGCGGGCACCCAGCGCCTCGGGGACCTCGTGGTCCTCTGGGACGACAACCGGATCTCGATCGAGGGTGACACCGCAGTGGCCTTCACCGAGGACGTCGCGGCCCGCTACCGGGCCTATGGCTGGCACGTCCAGAGCGTCGACCTCGGGGCCGACGGCAGCGTGGACGTCCACGCCCTGGCCGACGCCATGGCCGCAGCCCGCGATGAGCGCAGCGCCCCGTCGCTGATCCAGCTTCGAACGGTCATCGCGTGGCCCGCCCCCACGCTGCAGAACACGGGCAAGTCCCACGGGTCCGCGCTCGGCGCTGCGGAGGTGGCCGCCACCAAGCAGGCCCTGGGCATGGACCCGGATGTCGCCTTCGCCGTCGATGCCGACGTCCTGGCCCACGCCCGTGAGGTGGGCCAGCGCGGTGCTGCGCTGCGTGCCGAGTGGGAGGTCGCCTACCAGTCCTGGCGCGCGGCCGATCCCGATTCGGCAGCGCTTCTGGACCGGCTCGTCGTGCGCCAGCTGCCGGACGGCTGGCGCGACGCGCTGCCGACCTGGGAGCCCGGGACGTCCCTGGCCACGCGGGTCGCCTCCGAGAGCGTCATCAACGCCCTGGCCGGGGTCCTGCCCGAGCTGTGGGGCGGCTCGGCCGACCTCGGCGGGTCCAACGGCACCACGATCAAGGGCGGCGGGTCGTTCCTGCCGGCCGGCTCCCCCGTGCCGGATGCCGATCCATACGGCCGGGTGATCCACTTCGGCGTCCGTGAGCACGCGATGGGTGCGATCCTCAACGGGATCGCGCTGCACGGGATGACCCGCGCGTTCGGTGGCACGTTCCTGGTGTTCAGCGACTACATGCGCGCACCGGTCCGCCTGGCGGGCCTGATGAGCCTGCCGTCGCTGTTCATCTGGACGCACGACTCGGTCGGGGTCGGCGAGGACGGGCCCACCCACCAGCCGATCGAGCATCTCTGGGCGCTCCGGGCGATCCCGGAGCTGTCCGTGGTCCGCCCGGCGGACGCCAACGAGACCGCCGAGGTCTGGGCCACGGCGCTGACGAACCCCGGCCCGGTCGGCCTGATCCTGACCCGGCAGAACGTGCCCACCCTCGACCGTTCCGGGGGTGAGCCCGCCTCGTCCGCCAGCCGTGGGGGCTACGTGATCGCCGAGGCAGACGGCGACGACCCGCAGCTGCTGCTCCTGGCAACGGGCTCGGAGGTGTCGGTCGCGCTCGGTGCGCGTGAGCTCCTGCAGGCCGAGGGGGTTCCCACCCGCGTCGTGTCGATGCCCTGCCTGGAGTGGTTCGACGCACAGTCCGCCGAGTACCGCGAGCAGGTGCTGCCGGCACGCGTGCGGGCCCGGGTCAGCGTCGAGGCGGGAAGTGACCAGGGATGGTGGAAGTACGTGGGCACCGATGGCGCCTGCGTGTCCGTCGGGCACTTCGGGGCCTCAGCCGCCGCCGAGGAGCTCTTCACCCAACTTGGCTTCACCCCCGCCAACGTGGCGTCGGTCGCCCGGACGGTGCTCAGCCGGGTGGGCTGAGCCCGGCGGCCTAGGCCTGCTCGCGCATCCGCTCGAGGGCCTCGGCGAGGATGGCGTCCCCGTCGACGTCGGAGCGCCGCTCCTTGACGTAGGCCAGGTGGGTCTTGTACGGCTCCACCTTGGCCGGCGTCGGGGGGTTCTCCGGGTCCGGGCCGGCCGGGTAGCCGCACGTGGGGCAGTCCCAGATCTCCGGGATGGCCGCCTCGTCGGAGAAGCTCGGGGTGGTCTCATGACCGCGCGCGCAGTAGAAGCTCACACGGTGCCGCGGCGCGGCGTCACCACGCTCGGCCTCCCCCATGGGTCCGGATCCGACCCGGCTGCCCCTGATCGCGTTACCACCAGCCACGAGAGTGCCTTCCGAAGAATCGAGCGGGTAAGGACGGTCCGGCGCAGGGCCTAGATGGCCAGGCCGAGGGCCACGATGGTGGCAGTCCAGATGATCAGCAGGGCATAGGTGATGCGGTCGAGGTTGCGCTCAGCGACCGAGCTTCCACCCAGCGAGGAGCTCACGCCACCGCCGAAGAGGTCCGACAGGCCGCCGCCCTTGCCCTTGTGCAGCAGCACGAGGACGATCACGAGCACGTTGAGCACCAGGAGCAGGATCTGCAGGGCGAGGATCACGACAAGGGGTCCCTTCATTCGATGGCGCAAGGATACGCGGTCCCGGCGACATCACGGGCCAAGCCCACACCAATGGCCCAAGTCGGGCACTGATCTGCCCGGCCGGGTCGAGCCGGAGCTCGTCCTGGCCGGGCGTCAGCGCACGCGGCGGCCTCAGGCCAGGCGGTACTTGCAGATCGCGACGAACTCGTCGGCGTCCAGCGACGCCCCGCCGATGAGTGCCCCGTCCACGTCCGGGCCGGCCATGATCTCGGCGGCGTTGGCTGCCTTGACCGAGCCGCCGTACTGGATGCGGATCGCGTCAGCGACCTCCTGGCTGTACAGCTCCGCCAGGCGCCGGCGGATGGCCCCGCACATGTCCTGGGCGTCCTGCGGGGTGGCCGTGAGGCCGGTCCCGATGGCCCACACGGGCTCGTAGGCGATCACGATCGTCGCCGCCTGGTCGGCCGGGATGTCCGCGAGGCCGCCGTCGAGCTGGCCCAGGGTGACCTGCTCCTGGATGCCCGCCTCGCGCTCCTCCTTGACCTCGCCGATGCACATGATCGGCACCAGGCCGTGCTTGTACGCGGCCTTCACCTTGGCGTTGACCAGGGCGTCGTCCTCACCGTGGTACTGGCGCCGCTCGCTGTGGCCGATGACCGCGTAGGTGCATCCGAGCTTGCTGAGCATCACCCCGGAGATCTCGCCGGTGTAGGCACCCGAGTCCTGGGCGGAGATGTCCTGGCTGCCGTAGACGACCTTGAGGTTGTCCGCATCCACCAGGGTCTGCACCGAGCGGATGTCGGTGAAGGGCACCATGACGCCCGCCTCGACGGCCGCGAAGTCCTCGTCGTTGAGCGCGAAGGCGATCTTCTGGACATGTGCGATGGCCTCGAGGTGGTCGAGGTTCATCTTCCAGTTGCCCGCCATGAACGGCTTGCGTGCCATGTGTCAGCCCTCCAGGACTGCGAGACCGGGGAGCGTCTTGCCCTCGAGGAGCTCGAGGGAGGCGCCACCGCCGGTGGAGATGTGGGAGAAGCCGTCCTCCAGGCCGAGCTGGCGGACAGCAGCGGCGGAGTCGCCGCCTCCGATGACCGAGAATGCACCCGAGTTCGCGATCGCCGTGGCGACCTGCAGGGTGCCGTCGGCGAATGCGGGGAACTCGAACACGCCCATCGGGCCGTTCCAGACGACCGTGCGGGCGTCGGCGACCTTGCTGGAGAACAGCGCGATCGTCTCCGGGCCGATGTCCAGGCCCATCCAGCCGTCCTCGATGCCCGAGCTGGGCACGACCTTGTTCTCCGGCGCGGGGACCTCCTTGCTCGGGAACGCCACCGACACGCGGGTGTCGACCGGGATCAGGAGCTCGATGCCCTTCTCCTGCGCCTTGGCGATGTAGCCCTTGACCGCCTCGATCTGGTCGGCTTCGAGCAGCGAGTCGCCGACCGTGTGGCCCTGGGCGGCAAGGAACGTGTAGGCCATCCCGCCACCGATCAGCAGCCGGTCGACGCTGTCGATCAGGTTGTCGATGACACCGAGCTTGTCCGAGACCTTGGACCCGCCGAGGATGACCACGTACGGGCGGTCCGGGTCGGCCAGGACCTTGGAGAAGGACTTGACCTCCTTCTCCACCAGCAGTCCCGCAGCGTTGGGCAGCAGCTCGGCGACATCGGTCACGGAGGCCTGCTTGCGGTGCACGACGCCGAACCCGTCGGAGACGTAGACGTCGGCCATGGCGGCCAGCTCGGCGGCCAGCTCCTTGCGCTGGGCCTCGTCCTTGCTGGTCTCGCGGGCGTCGAACCGGATGTTCTCCAGCAGGGCCACCTGGCCGGGCTGGAGGGCGGCGACCGTGGCCTTCGCGGACTCGCCGGTCACGTCCGAGGCCAGTGCGATGTCCTGGCCGAGGAGCTCACCGAGGCGCTTGGCCACCGGGGCCAACGAGCCGGACGCCTCGAAGCCCACGCCCTTGGGCCGGCCGAGGTGCGCCACGATGACGACCTTCGCGCCTGCGCCGGTCAGCGCCCTGAGCGTGGGAAGGCTGGCCACGATACGGCCGTCGTCGGTGATGACACCGGAGCCGTCCTTGGCCAGCGGAACGTTGAAGTCCGACCTCAGCAGGACTGTCTTGCCAGCGATATCGAGATCACTGATGCTCTTCACGTAAGAAACTCCCTTTTGGGTGAACGGCCACCTTGCAGGCATGAGCCTATTGACTCGAGGCGCGCGATCGCCCGCTGACGGCCGCCCGTCACGGGTCACCCGTCACCGGGGACCCGTCACTGCGCGGAGATGCCATCCTCGGTGTTGGGGATCCCGAGCTCGATGGCGCGCTTGTCGGCAAGTGCCAGGAGCCTGCGGATCCGGCCGGCGATCGCGTCCTTGGTCATCGGCGGATCAGCCAGGGCACCGAGCTCCTCGAGGCTGGCCTGCTTGTGCTCGAGGCGCAGCTTGCCGGCCACCGCCAGGTGGTCGGGGACGGTGTCGCCGAGGATGAGCAGGGCCCGCTCCACCCGCGCTCCGGCGGCGACGGCCGCCCGTGCGGAGCGACGCAGGTTGGCGTCGTCGAAGTTGGCCAGGCGGTTCGCGGTCGCCCGGACCTCACGGCGCATCCGCCGCTCCTCCCAGGCCATCACCGACTCATGGGCGCCCATCTTGGTGAGCATCGCGCTGATGGCGTCGCCGTCGCGGATGACCACCCGGTCGATGCCGCGGACCTCGCGGGCCTTGCTCGCGATCCCCAGGCGTCGGGCGGCCCCCACGAGGGCGAGAGCGGCCTCGGGGCCGGGGCAGGACACCTCCAGCGAGGAGGACCTGCCCGGTTCGGTGAGGGACCCGTGGGCCAGGAAGGCGCCCCGCCAGGCAGCCTCCGCGTCGCACAGGGCGCCATTGACGACCACCGCGGGCAAGCCACGCACAGGGCGCCCTGAGGCGTCCAGGAGGCCCGCCTGCTTGGCCAGGCGCTGTCCGTCCTGGGCCACGGTCAGCACGTACCGGTTGCCCCGACGGATGCCCGAGGGAGCCACGACCGTGATGGTTGCCGAGTGGCCGAACATGTCCGCGATCGCGCTGCGGGCCCGACGCGCCGCGGCCCCCGTGTCGAGCTCAGCCTCGACCACGACCTTGCCGGCCACCAGGTGCAGCCCACCGGAGAACCGCAACAGGGCCGAGACCTCAGCCTTGCGGCAGCACGTCTTCGTGATCGGCAACCGGCTCAGTTCGTCCTTCACACCCGCCGTCATCGCCATGCCGGAATACTGCCATGCCCGATGACCTCCGCGAACGCCCTCCCCAGAAGCAGCGGATCGTGATGACCGTGGCCCGCCCGCGGGTCGGCCACAGCGCGCAGGACGAGCTCGGCACCGACGTCGCTGCAGGCCGCGCGCAGCGCCTGCTCGTCGGGCACATGGGCCGGATCGGCGAGGACGACATCGAACCTGACCTGGGGGAAGGCCTCGCCCAGGACGTGCAGGTGCCCCTGGGGGCTGAATCCGGCGGTCTCCCCCGGCTGGGCCACCAGGTTCAGCGCGAGGATCCGCTTCGCCTGCGAGGCGATGATCGCGTCATGGATGCCGGGAACCAGGAGCCCGGCCAGGACGGAGGTGTACCAGGACCCGGGGCCCATCACGATCGCCTCGGCCTGGGCGATGGCCTCGATCGCCTCCGGCCGTGCGGGCGGATCGGGCGGCTCGAGGGAGATCGACAGGACGGTGCCCTCCGTGACGGCCACCATCGACTGGCCCCGCACCACGCTGATCCCCGGGTGCCCGGGCGCGTCGAGCACCTCGGCGATGATCTCCACGCCCTCGCTGCACACCGGCAGCACACGACCGTGGGCGCCGAGGAGGGCAGCCACCCAGTCCAGTCCGGCGACGACATCCCCGGTCTGCTCCCACAACGACGTGATCAGCAGGTTGCCCATGGCATGACCGGCCAGCTCCCCGGCGGAGAAGCGGTGCTGGACGACCGAGCTCCAGGTGCGGCCCCACACGTCGTCGCCGCACAGCGCGGCCAGGGCCATCCGCAGGTCTCCGGGGGGCGGAGTGCCCATGTCCCGGCGCAAGCGGCCGCTCGACCCACCGTCATCGGCCATGCCGACGATCGCCGTGAGCTGGTCGGTCACGCCACGCAGGGCCCGCAGGGTGACGGCCAGGCCATGCCCCCCACCAAGGGCGACCACAGCTGGGCCGGCAGCGACCGGGCGACGACGTCGAGCGGCTCCCCCGGGCTCTGCGACGGCGGGAGGCATCACTCGCGCCCGAGGTCCCGATGGACCACCGTGACCTCGAGTCCGACGTGGACCAGTCGCGCCGCCAGGTTCTCGGCCATGGCCACGGAGCGGTGCTTTCCACCCGTGCAGCCGATGGCCAGGGTGGCGAAGCGCTTGCCCTCGCGCAGGTAGCCGTCGGTGGCCAGGTCGATCATGTGGGCGTAGGCGTCGAGGAAGGCCGAGGCACCCTCCTGGGCCACGACGTAGTCGTTGACCTGTGCGTCGAGGCCGCGCAGCTCCCGGAGCTCGGGGATCCAGAAGGGGTTGGGCAGGAAGCGCACATCGGCGACGAAGTCGGCATCCATCGGCACCCCGTACTTGAACCCGAAGGACATCACCGTGGCACGCAGCCGGACGGGCTCAGCGGACTCGAAGGACGCAGTGATGGCCCGGCGCAGCTCGTGGATTGTGCGGTGGGATGTGTCGACCACGAGGTCGGCGTCGGCGCGCAGGTCGCCCAGGAGGGCACGCTCCCGGTGGATCCCATCGAGCAGGCCACCCTGGGCCTGCAGCGGGTGGGGACGGCGGTTGGACTCGAAGCGGCGCACGAGCGCCTCGTCACTGGACTCGAGGAACAAGATCTTCAGGTCCACGCCGCGCGCGATCACCTCCGCCACCGCGGCCTCGAGCTGGTCGAACAGCCGGCCGCCGCGCACGTCCACCACGACTGCGACGCGGTCGAGGTCCGAGCGCGCGGCGAGCAGGTCGAGGGTGGGGGCCAGCATCTTGGGCGGCAGATTGTCGATGACGAACCAGCCGATGTCCTCCAGGGCCCGCGCGGCACTCGACCTGCCGGCGCCGGACATCCCCGAGACCAGCAGGACCTCGAAGTCGGCGATCCCGTCACCGGATGGGGTAGTCGTCATGTGGGCTCCTCGGTCACGGGCACATCGTCGCCCAGGATCTCCCCCGTCACGGGCACATCGTCGCCCAGGATCTCCCCTGTCGTCAGGTTCACCGCGCTGATCGTCTCACCGGACAGCGCGATGATGATGCGTTCGGCCAGTGCCGGCCCGATCCCGGGCACCTCGGCGATCATCTCCGGGGTGGCTGCCCGGAGCTTGCGCACGGAGCCGAAGCGCGACAGCAGCGCCTTGCGCCGCGCCGGTCCCAGTCCGGGGATGTCGTCCAGGGCACTGGTGGTCATCCGCGCCGAGCGCTTCTGGCGCTGGTAGCGGATGGCGGTGCGGTGGGCCTCGTCGCGGACACGCTGGAGCAGGTACAGGCCCTGGCTGGTCCGTGGCAGGATCACCGGATCCTCCTCATCGGGCAGCCACACCTCCTCGAGGCGCTTGGCGAGTCCGACGACCGCGATGTCGGTCAGGCCGAGGTCGACGAGGGCCTGGAACGCGGCCTTGACCTGCGGTGCCCCGCCATCGATGACAACCAGGGACGGGGGGTATGCGAACCGGGCAGGAGGTTGCGTGGGGTCCGCCACCCCCACGGTCGGGACGACATCGACGCCGGCTGGCTCCCCGAGGCTTCCGGGCTCCACGACGGCATCGGTCACCCTCAATGCGGTGTCATCGGTCGGTCCCGCGCCCATTGCGCCCTCTGTCCGGGCCAGTCGGCGGAAGCGCCGGCCGATCACCTCGGAGATGGCGGCGACGTCGTTCTGCCCGTCGAAGCCCTTGATCGCGAACTTCCGGTACTCCGAGGGCCGGGGCAGCCCGTCCTCGAAGACGACCATGGAGGCCACGACGTCGTCAGCGCCGAGGTTCGACACGTCGAAGCACTCGATCCGCAGGGGCGCCGTCGGCAGGTCGAGGGCGTCGGCCAGCTCGGTGAGCGCCTGGCTGCGGGTGGTGAGGTCACCGGAGCGCCGCAGCTTGTGCGCGGCCAGGGACTGCGAGGCGTTGCGGGTCACGGTCTCCATCAGGGCCCGCTTGTCCCCGCGCCGAGGCACGGAGACACCGACCGGGCCACCACGCTGCTGGCCCAGCCAGTCGGTGAGGACCTCGACCTCGCCATGCTCGGGCAGGGCCGGCACCAGGACGCGTCGGGGCACGTCAGCATCCGGCTCGGCGTACATCTGGGCCAGCAGGGTGGCGACGAGTTGCGCCTCGTCGGCGTCATCCACGCGTTCCACGATGAAGCCGCGCTCACCGCGGATCCGGCCGTCACGGACATGGAACACGCGCACGCACGCCTCGAGCTCGTCGCTGGCGAGCCCCACGACGTCGGCATCGGTGCCGTCGGGCAGGACGACGGCATTGCGCTCCAGCACGCGCTGCAGGGCGTAGAGGTCATCGCGCAGGCGCGCTGCACGCTCGTAGTCCATCTCAGCTGCTGCGGCGTTCATCTGCTCGGTGCGGGAGCGCACGAACGCAGCGGAGTCCCCGGCCATGAAGGAACAGAAGTCGTCGACGATCGCGCGGTGCTCCTCGGCCGTGACCTCCCCGGTGCAGGGCGCTGCGCACTTGTCGATGTAGCCCAGCAGGCAGGGCCGCCCCGAGGCCTGGGCGCGGCGGAACACCCCGCGGGTACAGGTGCGCATCGGGAACACCCGCAGCAACTGGTCGACGGTCTCTCGGATCGCCCAGGCGTGAGCGAACGGGCCGAAGTAGCGCACGCCGGGCCGCTTCTCACCGCGCATCACCAGTGCGCGGGGGAACTCCTCGCCGATGGTCACCGCGAGGAACGGGTAGGACTTGTCGTCGCGGTAGCGGACGTTGAACCGGGGGTCGAACTCCTTGATCCATGCGTACTCGAGCGTCAGGGCCTCGACCTCGGTGGCCACCACGACCCAGTCCAGGGACCGTGCTGTGGCCACCATGGTCTGGGTCCGCTGGTGCAGGGCGGCGGGGTCCTGGAAGTAGGACGTGAGCCGTGCGCGGAGGTTCTTGGCCTTGCCGACGTAGATCACCCGGCCGTCGCCGTCGCGGAAACGGTAGACGCCTGGGTCGGTGGGGATCTGCCCGGGGGCGGGGCGGAAGCTGGCTGTCACCTCAGGCCAGGTAGATCTCCCCACCCGTGACCTGGATCGGCACGGGCTCGAGACCGGTGGGCGCCGGTCCCTCCAACCGGTCGCCCGTGCTCCCGTCGAAGGTGCTGCCGTGGCAGTTGCACATGATCGTGTTCTCCAGCACCTCGGCGACGGGGCAGCCCGCGTGCGGGCATCGGCCGTTGAACGCCAGGAACTCGTTGTCGGTGGGGTGGGTCACGACCACCGGACCGTTCGCAGTCTTCACGACGACGCCGCCCCCGACAGGGAAGTCGCCGGTGCCCGCAAGCGGCTCGCCAGCGGGTGACGCGTCGCCCGTGGGGCTCTGCGACTCCGCAGGTGTCGCGGACTCCGACTCGGTCGGGGTCGTGGATGCCGGAGCGCTCGACGTCCCGGTCCCCGTGCTGCTGGTCTCCTCCGCGGAGGCGCACGCCCCGAGAGCCATGACGGCCATGGCCGCGGCCGATCCGGCCAGGACCCCGCGACGGCTCACCGACCCGCGCTCGTCCGTTGCCCGCTGGCAGGCGCAGCCACCTGTGCAGTTGCTCTCGTCCATAACGACCTCCTCGTCCGTTGGGTGCAGCCTAGGCAGTAGCGCGGGTCCGGCCCAGCAGATCGCCCAGGAAACGCCCGGTGTGGCTCTCACTGTTCGCCGCGACCTGCTCCGGAGTGCCGGCGGCGACGATCGTCCCGCCCCCCGACCCGCCCTCCGGGCCGAGGTCCACGACCCAGTCGGCAGTCTTGATCACGTCCAGGTTGTGCTCGATGACCAGGACCGAGTTGCCCTTGTCGACCAGTGAGTGCAGCACGCCCAGGAGCTTGCGAACATCCTCGAAGTGCAGGCCCGTCGTGGGCTCGTCGAGAACGTAGATGGTCCGACCGGTGGAGCGGCGCTGCAGTTCGCTGGCGAGCTTCACCCGCTGCGCCTCACCCCCGGACAAGGTCGGGGCCGGCTGACCGAGCCGCACGTACCCCAGGCCGACATCGACCAGGGTCTGCATGTGCCGGGCGATCGGCGGGACCGCGGCGAAGAACTCCAGGGCCTCCTCGATCGGCATGTCGAGGACCTGGGCGATCGTGCGGCCCTTGAAGTGGACCTCCAGGGTCTCCCGGTTGTACCGGTCGCCGTGGCACACCTCGCACGGCACGTACACGTCGGGCAGGAAGTTCATCTCGATCTTGATGGTGCCGTCGCCGGTGCACGCCTCGCAGCGCCCGCCCTTGACGTTGAAGGAGAACCTGCCGGGGAGGTAGCCACGGATCTTCGCCTCCTGCGTGGAGGCGAAGAGCTTGCGGACATGGTCGAAGACCCCTGTGTACGTGGCCGGGTTGGAGCGCGGCGTGCGACCGATCGGGCTCTGGTCGACGTGCACAACCTTGTCCAGGTGTTCCAAGCCGGTGACCCTCCGGTGCCGGCCGGGCACGCTGCGGGCGCCGTTGAGGTCGCGCGCCAGGACCGTGTAGAGCACGTCGTTGATCAGCGTGGATTTCCCCGAGCCGCTCACCCCGGTGATGGCCACGAAACAGCCGAGGGGGAACTCAGCCGTCACGTTCTGCAGGTTGTGCTCCCGGGCACCCTCGACGACGATCGTGCGGGCCGGGTCCACCGCGCGACGCTTCGCCGGGATCTCGATCCGGCGGGCCCCCGACAGGTACTGGCCCGTCAGCGACTCGGGGTTGGCCAGCAGCTCCTCGACGGTGCCCGAGACCACGATCTGGCCTCCGTGCTCGCCGGCCCCCGGGCCGATGTCGACGACCCAGTCGGCGGTGCGGATCGTGTCCTCGTCGTGCTCGACGACGATCAGCGTGTTGCCGAGGTCCCGCAGGCGGACGAGGGTGTCGATCAGCCGGTGGTTGTCGCGCTGGTGCAGGCCGATGCTCGGCTCGTCGAGGACGTAGAGGACCCCCACCAGGCCCGAGCCGATCTGGGTGGCCAGGCGGATCCGCTGCGCCTCACCGCCGGCCAGGGTGCCGGCCGGTCGGGAGAGCGAGAGGTAGTGCAGGCCGACGTCCATCAGGAAGGCGAGGCGCTCGTTGACCTCCTTGAGGACCCGGGTGGCGATCTGGGCGTCGCGGTCCGAGACGTCGAGGTCGGCCAGGAACACGGCAGCGTCACCGATCGGCATCTGCGCGATCGTGGCGATGTTGACCCCGCCCACCGTGACGGCCAGTGAGACGGGCTTGAGCCGGGCGCCGTTGCACTCGGGGCAGGGCACCTCGCGCATGAAGCCCTCGTAGCGCTCCCGTGCGGAGTCGCTCTCGGACTCGGCGTGCCGGCGCTGCACGAAGGGGATGGCTCCCTCGAACCCAGTCGAGTAGGAGCGCTCGCGGCCGTACCGGTTGCGGTAGCGCACGTGGACCTGGTGGTTGTACCCGTGCAGCACCGCCTCGCGCATCGCCTCGGGCAGGTCCTTGAAGGGCGTGTCGACGTCGGCGCCGAGCTCGTCGGCAAGTGCGGTGACCAGGCGGGCGTAGTACTCCGAGATGTGCCCACTGCCCCACGGCGAGACGGCGCCGTCGGCGAGCGAGAGGTCGGGGTCGGGCACGATGAGGTCGGGGTCGACCTCCATGCGGGTCCCCAGGCCGGTGCACTGGGGGCAGGCCCCGAACGGGGAGTTGAACGAGAACGAACGCGGTTCGAGGTCCTCGAAGGACTGGCCGTCGTTGAGGCACACGAGGTGCTCGCTGAACAGCCGCTCCCGGTCGGGATCGTCGGCCGGTGCGTCAACGAACTCGAGGTTGACGATGCCACCGGCGAGGCCGAGGGCGGTCTCCACCGAGTCGGTGAGGCGCCGACGCGCCGAGGCCTTCACGGCGAGCCGGTCGACGACGACCTCGATGGTGTGCTTCTGCTGCTTCTTCAGGATGGGCGGCTCGGTGAGCAGGTGCACGGTGCCGTCGACGCGGGCGCGGCTGAAGCCCTGGGTCTGCAGCTGGCGGAACAGGTCGGAGTACTCGCCCTTGCGCTCCCGGACGACGGGGGCCAGGACCTGGAACTTGGTGCCCTCGGGCAGTTCGAGGACGCGATCAACGATCTGCTGCGGGGTCTGGCGGCCCACGGGCTCCCCGCACGTCGGGCAGTGCGGCTTGCCGATCCGGGCGAAGAGCAGGCGCAGGTAGTCATAGACCTCGGTGATGGTGCCCACGGTGGACCGCGGGTTGCGCGAGGTGGACTTCTGGTCGATCGACACGGCCGGGGACAGCCCGTCGATGAAGTCCACGTCGGGCTTGTCCATCTGGCCGAGGAACTGCCGTGCGTAGGCGCTCAGCGACTCCACGTAGCGACGCTGGCCCTCGGCGAAGATCGTGTCGAACGCGAGGCTCGACTTGCCCGACCCCGAGAGGCCCGTGAACACGACCAGGGCGTCGCGCGGGATGGCCAGGGACACGTCCTTGAGGTTGTGCTCGCGGGCGCCCCGCACCGTCAGGCGGTCGTGATGGTGCTCGGCCAGATCCACGCCCCGATCCTAGGACAGCCCTCCGACATCGGCTCCCGCCGTCAATGCCGGCCTCCTGATCAACGCTCGGGCTCCGGGGGCAGGTGCCGCAGTGCCTCGCCGGCGACGTCGTCCGCCTCGTGCTCGAGGCGCATCTCGGGGCTGGACTCGACCAGCGACGGGTCCCGGCGGACAGCGACCACGCTGGCGATCGCCGTCACGATCAGCACGCCGATGATGACGGCCAGCGACATGGCCGTGGAGATCTCCGGGACATCGAGATCGGTCGTCTCATGCAGGGCGTGCAGGAACAGCTTCACCGCGATGAAGCCGAGGATGATCGCCAGGCCCTTGGACAGGTAGATGAGGCGATCGAGCAGGCCGTGGAGCATGAAGTACAGCTGCCGCAGGCCCATCAGCGCGAAGGCGTTGGCCGTGAAGACCAGGTACGGCTCCTGGGTGAGGCCGAAGACCGCAGGGATCGAGTCGAGCGCGAAGAGCAGGTCAGTCGTGCCGATGGCCAGCATCACCAGCAGCATCGGGGTCACCAGCCGCTGCCCGTCGATCCGCACGGTGAGCTTGGTCCCGTGGTACTCGCGGGTGGTGGGCACGTGCTTCTCAACGAACCGGATCAGTGCGTTTCCCTCAGGATCCGCCTCCTCGTTGCCGCTGCGCCACACAGAGATGGCCGTCCAGAGCAGGAACGCCCCGAAGACGAAGAACGTCGCAGCGAACCGCTCGATCGCCGCCGCGCCCAGCACGATCAGGATTCCGCGGAGGATCAGGGCGATCACGATGCCGACGGACAGCACCCGATGCCGGTGCAGCTCGGGCACGGCGAACGACGACATGATGATCATGAAGACGAAGAGGTTGTCCACGCTCAGCGAGTACTCGGTGATGTACCCAGCGAGGAACTCACCGCCGTACTGCCGCCCGAAGGTGAGCGTGACGAAGCCCGCGAACAGAAGGGCGAGGATGACGTAGAAGATCACCCAGCGGGTGGCCTCCTGGGGGGTGAATGCGTGCGGCCGCCGGTCGACGATGATGAGGTCGACGACGATGATCCCCAGGAGCCCGAGAAGCGTGGCTGCCCAGAGGCCCGCCGAAACGTCCACCCACAGCCTCCTGCTGGCCAATCCGCGTCGGGCCCAGTGCCGTGCGCAGGCTCACCATTCTGGCACGACTGCGCAGCCTCACCCGGCGGCGATCATTCCCCGCAGCTCGCGCTTGAGGTCCGAGACCTCGTCGCGGTAGCGCGCCGCCACCTCGAACTGCAGGTTCGCTGCCGCCGCGTGCATCTGCTCGGTGAGCTCCTGGATGAGGTTGGCAAGCTCGGTGGCCGGCAGGTCCGAGCGGGCCGCGGCGCCCGTGGCCACTGAGGCGTCGGCGGCGGCTGCCCCCGACCCCTGACGTCGGGCTCCCCCTCGACCGCGGGACTGTGAGCGGCCCGAGCCCATCGTTGTGGCCAGCACCTCCTCGGTGTCGGCGTCCTCGGCGGCCAGCAGGTCGGTGATATCGGCGATCTTCTTGCGCAACGGCTGGGGGTCCACGCCCCTCTCGAGGTTGTAGGCGATCTGCAGCGCCCGCCGCCGGTTCGTCTCGTCGATGGCCGTCTGCATCTGCGAGGTGATCGTGTCGCCGTACATGTGCACCTGCCCCGACACGTTGCGCGCTGCCCGGCCGATCGTCTGGATCAGGCTCCGCTCGGAGCGCAGGAAGCCGGCCTTGTCCGCGTCGAGGATGCTGACCAGGGACACCTCGGGCAGGTCCAGGCCCTCGCGCAGCAGGTTGATCCCGACCAGGACGTCGAAGATGCCCATCCGCAGCTCACGCAGCAGCTCGACCCGACGCAGCGTGTCGACCTCGGAGTGCAGGTAGCGCACACGGATCCCCCGCTCCAGCAGGTAGTCCGTGAGGTCCTCGGACATCCGCTTGGTCAGTGTCGTGACCAGCACCCGCTCGCCGCGCTCGGTCCGCAACCGGATCTCGTGCATCAGGTCGTCGATCTGGCCCTTGGTCGGCTTGAGGATGATCTCCGGGTCGATCAGGCCGGTCGGGCGGATGACCTGCTCCACGACGTCGCCGTCCACCTTGGCCAGCTCGTAGGGACCCGGCGTCGCCGACAGGTACACGGTCTGGCCGATCCGCTCGAGGAACTCCTCCCAGCGCAACGGCCGGTTGTCGGCGGCGCTCGGCAGCCGGAAGCCGTGGTCGACCAGCGTGCGCTTGCGCGACATGTCCCCCTCGTACATCCCGCCGATCTGCGGGACGGTCACGTGCGACTCGTCGATGACCAGCAGGAAGTCGTCGGGGAAGTAGTCGATCAGGCAGTTGGGCGCTGAGCCGGCCTCACGGCCGTCGATGTGCCGGGAGTAGTTCTCGATGCCGGAGCAGAAGCCGACCTGGCGCATCATCTCGATGTCGTAGGACGTGCGCATCTGCAGCCGTTGCGCCTCCAGCAGCTTGCCCTGCTCGTTGAGCTCGGCCAGTCGCTCAGCGAGCTCGGCCTCGATGCCGCCCAGAGCCCGCTCCATCCGCTCCGGCCCTGCGACGTAGTGCGTCGCCGGGAACACGTAGACCTCCTGGTCCTCGGTCAGGATCTCGCCGGTGACCGGGTGCAGGGTCATGAGCCGCTCGATCTCGTCGCCGAACATGTCGATCCGCACCGGGTGCTGCTCGTACACGGGGAACACCTCGATGGTGTCCCCACGGACACGGAACGTCCCTCGCTCGAAGGCGAGGTCGTTGCGGGCGTACTGGTTCTCCACGAACTGGCGCAGCAGGGAGTCGCGGTCGACCTCCTCGCCCACCCGCAGGCGGACCATCCGGTCGACGTACTCCTGCGGTGTCCCCAGCCCGTAGATCGCCGAGACCGTGGCCACCACGATGACGTCGCGGCGGGTGAGCAGGGAGTTGGTGGCGGAGTGCCGCAGCCGCTCGACCTCCTCGTTGATCGACGAGTCCTTCTCGATGTACGTGTCGGTCTGCGGGATGTACGCCTCGGGTTGGTAGTAGTCGTAGTAGGAGACGAAGTACTCCACCGCGTTGTCGGGCAGCAGCTCGCGGAACTCGTTGGCCAGCTGGGCGGCCAGCGTCTTGTTCGGGGCCATGACCAGGGTCGGGCGCTGGAGCTTCTCGACCAGCCACGCCGTCGTGGCCGACTTGCCCGTGCCCGTGGCCCCCATGAGCACGACGTCCTTGGCTCCGGCCTCGATCCGCGTGGCGATCTCGGCGATGGCGGCCGGCTGGTCGCCAGCGGGCTGGTACTCGCTGATGACGCGGAACGGGGCCACGCGTCGCTGCAGGTCGGTGACGGGTCGGGTCATGCAGGACACGGTATTGCGTCGGTCTGACATCGGCTCCCGCGCCCGGCTGTGACCGGGGCGAGGACCGGGGCGCCCCCGCCGGGAGGCGGTGCCCCGTCGGCTGAGGGCGGCCACTGCCACGTTCGATTCCGATACTCTCCGGGGATGTCCGACCTCGCCCCACGCCCGGCACCCGCGAGCCCCGAGGACCGGGCGGTGGTCGCCCGTCGACGGGCTGTCGTCGGCCTCGTCGCAGCCATCGCGGTGGCTGCCTTCCTCACGATCGCCGTGGCGAGCGGATCGCACGTGCTCGACGGGTTCGACACCGCGCTCACCGACGTCACGCGGGGATGGGCGGACCCACTCGGCTGGACCGTCGACCTCGCCCACGTCGTCGGGCTGGTGACCGCCCCGTTCTGGTCGGCCCTGGCCGCCACTGCCCTGGTGATCGCACTCCTGCTGACCCACCAGCGCGCCGCAGCCGGCCTGCTCGCCTTGTCCGGGATCGCCGGCGTGACCGTCAGCGAGACCGTCAAGATGGCGATGGGTCGTACCCGACCGCCGGGCGCGGAGCAGTTCGAGCAGGACCTCGACAAGTCGTTCCCGTCCGGTCACGCGATGGAGGGCATCTACCTCTACATGGCCGCCGGGCTCGTGCTGATCCACCTCGGCCGAGCGCAGGGACGCCGCTGGATGGAGGTCGTCGGGCGCATCCTGGTCGTTATCGGGCCACTCATCGGGCTCAGCCGGCTGGTCCTGGGCGTGCACTGGCCCAGTGACGTGATGGCGGGATGGGCCTTCGGCTCGGTGGTCCTGCTCGCCAGCGCCCTGATCCTGTGGTGGCCCCTGGACCGCGGCTGGGCAGCGCGCGACGCCCAGCCGGCGACCGCTACTCCCCCAGCGCTGCCTGGAGCAGGTACCACGCCCGCTCGACCTGCGCGATGAGCTGCTCCTCGTCCCCGCCGTTGTCGATCAGGATCGTCGCCACCTCGGCACGTTCGGCGTCACTGGCCTGACGGGCCATCCGCTCACGGGCATCCGCGATCGGAACCCCCCGCACAGCGAGCCGGGCCAGGCGCACCTCGATCGGCGCGTGCACCACCACGACGAGGTCGAAGTCGTCCGCCGAGCCGTTCTCGACCAGCAACGGCATGTCGTAGACCACGATCCGAGTACCCGCCCGCTCCGCAGCCTCGAGCATCTCGGCGGCCCGTCGGGCGATCCGCGGATGCATGATCGCGTCCAGGGAGGCCAGGGCCTCCGGATCGGGGAAGACGATCGCCGCGAGTCCAGGACGGTCCAGTTGGCCATCGGCGAGCAGCACTCCCGGCCCGAACCGGTCCACGATCTCGGCCAGCGCGGGCTCGCCCGGTGCGACCAGGTCGCGGGCGATCTGGTCGCCGTCGACCACCAGGGCGCCCATCTCGGTCAGCATCGTCGACACGGTCGACTTCCCCGCGCCGATTCCTCCGGTCAACCCCACCCTGATCATGGGCGAAGCATGCCAGCCCCGGAGCGCCGCTGCCTCCCGCGGGCGCGGCTGGTCGAGGCATCCGCGCAGGTGGGCGATGATTGTCCGGTGAGCTCTGATCCTGCCGGCGAGGCGCCCGCCGCCGCGACTGCAGGGACACCGGCGGCCGGGATCTCGGTCCAGGGCACCGCCATCGTGGGCGTCGGGCTCGTGGTGTCGCAGATCATCGCGATGCTCCAGATGCTCGTCGTATCGCGGCTGCTCGGCCCGGAGCAGTTCGGGGCCTTCGGCGCACTCGCGGTGATCCTGCTCCTGGGAAGCACGGCGATGGCCGCCACACAGGTGGTGATCGCGCGGCACGTCGCCTCCGGGCGGTCGTCTGAACACATCGGCGCCGGATCGGTGCTCCTCGTCGGCGCCCTCACCTGCGCCCTGACCGTCGCGCTGGCGCCCTTCATCAGCGAAGCCCTGAACCTCTCGGACGTCATGGCCGTGGTCGTCGTCGGCGCCACATTCATCCCGTTCACGGTCACCGGAGCCCAACTCGGGCTCCTGCAGGGCGCCGAACGGCACAAGCGCCTCGGCGCGCTCTACGTGGTCGCCACGGGCGCGCGCGTTGGCGGTGCGATCATCGGCGCAGCTGTCGGAGGAACGGCGGACTCGACCCTCGTGGGTCTGGCCATCGGCGCAACCCTGGGGGCGGTCGCGGGACAGTTCCTGCTCGTCGGCCAGCCGCCGTGGGGTTCGTCGGAGGAAGGGCCGCGGGAGTTCCTCGTCGAGGTCGGTCACGCCGCCCACGCCCTGATCGCGCTCTACGCGTTGACCAACCTGGATGTCCTGCTCGCCCGTGCACAGCTGCCCGCCTACGACGCGGGCCTGTACGCCGCCGGCGCCCTGATCGCCCGGGCCGTCTTCTTCCTGCCCCAGGCGATCCTCGTGGCGGCCTTCCCCCGGATGGTGGCCGGCTCCCGCAACGCGCAGAAGCAGGCGATCATCGCGGTCGCCGGCCTGGGGCTGCTGTCGACGCTCGTGGTGGCGGCGCTGCCGAGGCTGATCGTGCGGATCATGTCCGGGACGCAGTACCTGACCGTGGCCCAGGACGCGTGGATCTTTGCGCTTGCCGGCGCTGGCTTCGGGGTGGTGCAGGTCCTGCTCTACGCCCGGATGGCCCACCACGACCGCCGTGCGACGCTCCTGCTCTGGGGCGGGGTCGCGGGGCTCGCCGCCCTCGGACTCTGGCTGGGCACCTCGATCCACGCCCTGGCGACGGTGGCCGCCTCAGTCGCGTGGGCCGTGGCCCTCGCCGGTCTCGTCTGGGCGCGGACGAGCCCCTCGCCCCGACCCGACGCGGACGAGCCGATCATCACCGCCCCCGCCTGAGGGTTGGACAGCGCCTCCCGACCGATCCGGATTTCCGACCAAACGCGGTCGGAGATCCGGATCAACCTCGGATCGGTCCGCGCAATTGCAGCGGATCGATCGATGGGGCGGCGACCGGTCCCGCTGCCCGCGACGCAGAACGGTCCCGGAACCACGTGGGTTCCGGGACCGTTCGTGCGTTCAGCCAGCGCGTGCGGGCTGCCGTCAGCTGCTCACGCGCCGCCGGTCAGCTTCTCGCGCAGCGCCTGCAGCGCCTCGTCGGTGGCCAGGGTGCCAGCGCCCTCCTCGGCCGCCGGGGCGGTCGAGCTGTAGGAGCCGATGCCCTCGCCGGTCTCGAGCGACGCAGCCTGGTCGGCCGTCTTGGCCTCCTCGACCTGCTTCATGTGCTGCTCCCAGCGGGCGTGCGCCTCGGCGTACTGCGCCTCCCACTCGGAGCGCTGGTCCTCGAAGCCGACCTTCCACTCGCCGGTCTCGGGGTCGAAGCCCTCCGGACCGATGTACGCGCCAGCCTCGTCGTAGGACGGGGCCATCCCGTACAGGTAGGGGTCGAACTCCTCGGAGCCGGCACCGGTCGTGTTCTCGTTGGCCTGCTTGAGGCTCAGCGAGATCCGACGACGCTCGAGGTCGATGTCGATGACCTTGACGAAGATGTCGTCGTTGACGGTCACGACCTGCTCGGGGATCTCCACGTGGCGCTCGGCCAGCTCGGAGATGTGCACCAGGCCCTCGATGCCCTCCTCGACACGCACGAACGCGCCGAACGGGACGAGCTTGGTGACCTTGCCCGGCACGACCTGGCCCATCTGGTGGGTCCGGGCGAAGTGCTGCCACGGATCCTCCTGGGTCGCCTTGAGCGACAGCGAGACGCGCTCGCGGTCCATGTCGACGTCGAGCACCTCCACGGTGACCTCGTCGCCGACGGCCACGACCTCGCTCGGGTGGTCGATGTGCTTCCAGGACAGCTCGGAGACGTGCACCAGGCCGTCCACGCCGCCCAGGTCGACGAAGGCGCCGAAGTTGACGATGGAGGACACAACGCCGTTGCGGATCTGGCCGCGCTGGAGCTGGTTGAGGAAGTTGGAGCGGACCTCGGACTGCGTCTGCTCGAGCCACGCACGGCGGGACAGGACCACGTTGTTGCGGTTCTTGTCCAGCTCGATGATCTTGGCCTCGATCTCCTTGCCGACGTACGGCTGGAGGTCGCGAACGCGGCGCATCTCGACCAGCGACGCGGGCAGGAAGCCGCGCAGGCCGATGTCGAGGATCAGGCCGCCCTTGACGACCTCGATCACCTTGCCGGTGACGACGCCGTCCTCCTCCTTGATCTTCTCGATCGTGCCCCAGGCGCGCTCGTACTGGGCGCGCTTCTTGGACAGGATCAGCCGACCCTCCTTGTCCTCCTTCTGGAGGACGAGGGCCTCGACGACGTCGCCGACCGACACGATCTCGGACGGGTCCACGTCGTGCTTGATGGACAGCTCGCGGGAGGGGATGACGCCCTCAGTCTTGTAGCCGATGTCCAGAAGGACCTCGTCGCGGTCGACCTTGACGATGGTGCCCTCGACGATGTCGCCGTCATCAAAATTCTTGATGGTCGCGTCGATCGCGGCCAGGAAATCCTCGATGCTACCGATGTCGTTGATCGCGACCTGCGGTGCAGCAGTGGGGGTGATTGTCATGGAGTGGTTCTGCTCCGGTGGATAGATGTCGTTGTCACGTGCACGGGCCAGTGTTCACCGCCGTGATTCCGTGGCCGGTGAAGTCTGACCGGTGGGGACGACATGAACGCGCGCGCCTACTACGTCTGAGACGCTGCAGGCCCGTAACGCCCTGACAGGATACCGCACGTGATCTCAACCCCGCCACGACCGGATGAATCGGATGAATCGGACACGCTCGAACGACGGTGCTGGGTCGTGGGAGGTCGGGTCGGCCGGGCGGGCGGCGATCGCTCGCCGAGGAGGTGGACCGCGCCTCGCGCACCTACTGGGAGGCCGAGGCGGATGCGTACCAGGCCGAGCACGGGGCGTTCCTGGCCGGTCCAGCCGCGTTGGTCGTCGATGCGGTCGATCCAATCGAACGTACCGACGATCACACGAGCGCATTCGTCTGGGGTCCCGAGGGGCTGACCGAGGCGGAGGCGGGGCTGCTCGGGCCGGTGGACGCCCTGACTGGGCGGCGAGTGCTGGAGGTCGGCTGCGGCGCCGCGCAGTGCTCGAGATGGCTGGCTGCCCGAGGCGTCCACGCGGTCGGGATCGACATCGCGGTCGCCCAACTGCGCCACGCAACGCCAACAGGGCACAAGGATCCAGCGCCGCCCACCGACAGCGCAGCGCCTCCCAGCAGATCGCGTCGCGGGGTGGTGCATGGGCGGCTGGACGTTGTTGCGGCGTCGGCTACTGCCCTGCCCTTCGGCGCAGGGTCATTCGATGCGGCGTTCGCCTCCTACGGGGCGATCCAGTTCGTGGGCGACCTACCCCGGCTGCTGGCTGAAGTTCGGCGCGTCCTGCGCCCGGGTGGGCGGTGGGTGTTCTCGGTGACGCACCCGATCCGGTGGGCGTTCCCGGACGATCCGGGGCCGGCCGGGCTCTCCGCCTCCGGCTCCTACTTCGACCGCACGCCGTACGTGGAGCGGGATGGGGCCGGCAACGCGGTGTACGCCGAGTTCCACCGGACGATCGCGGACTACGTGGCCGCCCTGGTCGGGGCCGGCTTCGCCATCGACAGGATCGTCGAGCCCGAGTGGCCGGACTGGAATGACGCCACCTGGGGCGGCTGGAGCCCCCTGCGCGGAACGCATCTGCCCGGCACCCTGATCATCGGGTGCCGGGCAGATGGTGGTGCTGGCGCAAGGCCTCCGGACTAGCCGGTGACCTTCCTTGCAGCTGCGAATGCTGCGCCGCCGGCGCCGGCGATGAGCAGCACGCCGAGGCCGTACTTCAGCGCGTTGTTCTCGGTGTCAGCTGCGATGCCCGACAGGTACATCTTGTAGGCCGCAGTCGTCACGACGTCGGTGCCCTCAGCGGGTCCGAACGGGATGCCCGCGCCTTCGAGACCGGCCTGCTGGGCCGCCTCGAGCAGCGCGACATTCTTCGCGTAGCCGAGCTGTGCCTCCTTGCCGGTCTTCGCCAGCTCGTCCGCAGCCCTGCTTCTTGAGCTGACCGGCGCCGTCCTCGATCTGCGCGCCACCCGGCTCAGCCTGGGCCAAGCCATCGGCGAGCTGACCGGAGCCATCAGCCGCAGCACCGAGGCCAGCAGCGAGCTGGTCGGCACCGTCGGCAACCTGCGCAGCACCGTCGTCCAGCTGCGCGACACCACTGGCCAGGGTCGGGACCTTGGCGTTGAGCTGTCTTGGTACCGGCGGCCAGTGTCTCGGTTCCGTCAGCCAGTTGCGACGCCCCAGAAGCGAGCGCCGCGGACCCAGCCGTCAAGGCTGCCGAGGCGCAGGTGAGCGTCTTGGTCGGATCGCACCCCTTGGCTGCGGGCGAGGTGCCGATGCTCTGCAGCAAGGTCTGCGAGATCCGCACGAGCTGGTTGATGCCGCGTTCACCAGGGTCGGGATGCCGTCCTTGACCGAGAGTCAGCGCCTGCGCGTAGCCACACGGTGTTGACGTCCGGCTGGGTCCGTCGGCCTTCGGATCGCATGGCGTGTTGTAGAGCGCCTTCTGGATCGACCGTTCGATCCCGGCCGGATCGAGCGCATGGCGTCAGCGGGCTGTCGGTCTTAGTCAGCCGTCGATCTTGCGAGCCGCGAGGTTCAGAGGCCGCCCGAGCGGCGCTGAGTCTGCGCCCGAGTAGCGTAGAGCCCGTAGTAGATCTCGCTGATCGCCGAGACGATTGCCGTGGGTCGTCGACGGAGGCAGCACTGTCGGTACTGCGCAGCTGGAGCGCAGCTGCCTGGCAGCCGGCACCGCGGCCGGACAGGACATCCAGGATGCTGCACCAGCTCGACTTCGGAGCTCCAGGTCGTAGCGCCATCGCCAGTAGCGCTGGCGATGAGTCGCATCGCATCCATTGCACCGCACTTCGTCGGCGTGTCCCCAGTCCAGCGCCGACGAGTCGCAGTCACTCGTCCTCGGTACCGCCGCGGGCGTATCGAGCCGACTCTGATTGTTCAAGCCACGCTTCGAAGCCAGTCGTCGGTCGCGTCGTGAGGGTCGGCTCCGGCACGCCGATCCCGCGATGAGCTTCGGTCGATGGCCCGCACATCTGGTAGTCGGCTTGGAGTTGCTTGTAGCCGCTCGACTGCATCGATCGCCGGCAGGGCAGCGACCGACCTGCGACAGCGTGTTGAGGCCGTTGTTCAGGGACGCGATCCCTGCTGCCAGACTCTGCGTTGCCGTCCGCCACCTGCTCGGCGCCGCTGTTGAGCTGCTTCGCGCCGGCGTTGAGGTCCGACACGCCCTCCTCGAGCGCCGGGACGTTGTCGTTCAGCTGGTTGAGGCCGTCGGCCACCTGGTTGGCGCCGTCAGCGAGTGCTGCCGAGCCCGGGGCGGCCGTGTTGACCAACCCGTCACTCAACTGGCTTGCACCCGCAGACAGCTGGCCGAGGCCGGCGACGAGCTTGCCCGCGCCGTCCTGGAGCTTGAGCAGGTTGTCGCCGATCTGCTGTGCCGGCGCCGAAGATCGTGGCGCCGGTGGCGACGCCGCCCCTGTAGGCCTCGGTGGTCCCGGCGATGGTGCTGTTGTCGAACGGGACGATCGGCAGGAACGAGAACTCAGCGGCCGGCATCTGGCCGTTGCTGATCCGCGACTGGTAGCCGACCTTCACCTCGGTCGAGCCCAGCGGGGGGAACAGGACGAAGGTGTAGCCGAGCTGTGTCTCGTTCTGGCCGTTGCCTGCGACGGTGGCACCCGGTGCGGTGACCTCGTTGAAGCCCTGCGGCAGGACGACGTCGAGCGCGCCGACGAACGGGTCCGCGGTCTCGACGTCCTCAGTGATCTCCTTGCCCTCGACGTCGGAGAACGTGACGGGGCCGGTGGTCGCGGTCGTGTTGCGCACCGTGTACTCAACATCGAGCACACCGTTGGCCCCGACCACGTCCTCGGGCGCGACCTCCGCGCCGTCGAGCATGACCTTGACTGAGACCTCCATCGGGGCGATGTCGGCATCGGTCACCGTGCGCTGCTCGACGCCACCTCCATCGGCGACCGTGAGCTCGACGACCATCGACTCGCCCTCCATCGGGAACGGGCCGAAGGAGTTGAGGTTGCGGTTGCTGGTCGTCCCGACGGGGACCGTCACCGTCTTGGTGCCGTTGCCGACTGCGGAGACCTGGGTGTACATGGTGCTGTTGCTGATCTCGCCGGTGGCCGACCCGGCCTGCCGGACGGTCTTGCGCACAGTCGCCTGCACGTCACCGGAGTCCTCCGTCGCTGACAGCCGCGGCGCCTGGCCCTGCGGCCCCCGCGACGAGCAGCACGCCTGCAGTCCCTGCGAGGACGCGCATCAGGTTCTTGACGGACATCAGATCTCACTCCCCACGGTCTGTCGTTCCTGCGGTGCCGGCTCAGCCGTCTCGGACTCCTCCGGGAAGATCAGGTCGATCACAGCGGCGGTCAGGTAGCCGATGCCGAAGACGACCAGGAACCGGCCCAGGGTCTCCACGGACGTGGTCAGGAACTCGGGCACATCCTCGTTGTAGATGAAGTCGTAGGCGCCGACGAAGCCGGCGACACCCAGCAGGACCGACCACAGCGGCATCCGTCCGAAGGACAGCCCTGCAGCGGCAGTCGCCAGGCCGAGGGTCAGCACGGCGGTGATCGCGACCCCCGTGCTGTTCGACGGCATGAACTGAGCGTTGATGCCGTACCCGACCAGGGCCAGCAGCAACACCGACGAGGAACCCAGCCAGGCGGCCCAGCTTGTGCCCACCCGGGGCGAGCGCGAGAACCCCACCGACAGCCACTCCCAGCAGGGGGTTGGGCAGTCCGAGGTTCAGGGCATCGCCCAGGTATACGGCGAGCCCGGCGACAACTGCCAGCGCCAAACCGCCGAAGACGGTCCTCTTCATCGATCCTCCATCACATCGAGCCCTCACGGGCGATCACCCAAGAGGGGGTGAACCACGTCACACACCGTGAGTTAACCAAAACGAAACACGGGATGCCCCTCGGGGGATCGTCTCGTTCGGGTGAATTTGGATCAGTTTGTTTCTGTGGTCGGGCTCGGGGGCCACTCGGGCAGATTGTTGGGCCCGGCGAACCCGCTCGGCACCCCGAAGGCCACGGTGTTGCCGGCCCACGTCGGGAAGCGGCCAAGGCGCACCCAGTCGTCGAGGATCTGCACGGTGCCCACAAGCGACGTGCCGGTGAAGCTGCAGTGCCCGGCGCCGTACGGGGCCACTCCATCCGCGGGGTAGGGCGAGGGCGGGTTCGACACGTTGATGTTCAGCCACCGGATGTCCTGGCCGCTGGCCTTCGCCGCCGCCTGCCCGAACAGGCTCTCGTTGGCGAGGATGGCGACCGGATCGACCGCGGTGTGCAGCGTGAGGTTGGGCTTGGTGAGCGTGGCCGGCGGCGGGTACTGGGCGTCGGCCGCGGTGCGCGCGGCCGGATCGGCCGCAACCGGGGGAAGGGCAGCCATCTGCTGCAGGAGCGCGAGCGTCGCACCCTCCTGCCCCGCCATCGCGTCGATGAGCGCAGCCTCATCGGTGGTGACCCGCGCCCCGTAGTTGACACCGACGTTCGTGCTCGGGTTGCCGCCGAGCTGCTCCTCGACCCGGAAGCGCTCGAGCGTGGTGCGGGCCAGGACGCGGCCGAGGTTCTCGACGATCGCGATCCGCTGCTGGTCCAGGGTCGTGCCCTCAGCCGTGCGGGTCTGGGTGGGGATCTCCGCGGCGGCGGCGATCACCTGGAGCGTCGTCAGGCCCGCACCCGTCGGATCCAGGGCTGCCTCGGTCACCGCCTTCATGGCCCGGTCGTAGGCCTTGCGCGCCTGCTTCACCGTCGTGTAACCCGTGAGCTTCAGCTCGGGGTCGAGCAGGGCCTTGACCCCGACGGCGGCGTCCAGGGCCAGGTCCATGTTGGGGTTCAGGCCGGCGAGCAGGCCGCACATCGAGGCCGATCCTGAGACCCAGTCGTTGGCTGCACCGGAGCGCAGGGCTGCGAGGCCACCGAGCGACTGGCCCCAGGTGTAGATCCGGTTGGGCACACCGACATTGGTGACGAAGGCTTCACGGACGGTGCTGATGGAGTCGATGGCGTCATCGATCTCCCACCCGCCGGTCGGCGAGCCCGCCCCGGCCAGCGCGTACCCGTCCTCGAGCAGAGCCTCTGCCACCACATCGACGCCGGACGCCAGGCCCGGGGCCGCCTCAGCGAGAGGTTCGAACGCCGGACCATCTGCGTCGACCGAGTCGATCGCCCGCAGGCCGTGGCTGTAGATCAGCAGCGAGCCGTTCCACTTCTCGGGCAGTCGGATGTCGTAGGGCGTGCCGTCGATCTGGCCGGTGCAGGCGAACCCACCGGCGCCGCAGGCCGTGAACGCCACGTCTGTCGACTGGTCCTTCGGATCCCCGACGGGGAGGGTCGATCCGGACCCCGACGCCGAGGCCGAGGCCGACGCGTCGGGGCTCTCGGAACTGGTGCATCCGGTCAGCACGAGGCCCAGGACGACGAGGGGAACAGCAGTCCGGAAGGCGCGCACGACGGCATCCTCGCACAGCGCCGCCACGATCCAAGCGCGTTGTGGACGCCAGAGGGTTGGCGGCCTAACTGGATCACGGAGTTGGGGGCAGACGAGCCGTGTCGAGGGCCGCCGGTCCGGGTGGCCGTCCGCCGCCGCGCTCAGGTCAGTTCGGCCAGGGTCCGGGCTCGAACGTGGGGTCGAACCCGGAGTCCTCGCCGAACGCCTCGCTCACCGACGCGTCGGTCGGGGCCTGCCCGCCGCGGACCCACTGGTCGAGCAGGTCGATCATCCCGACCCTGCGAGTCGGGGGTGAACGAGCAGTGCCCGGCACCGTACGGGGCTCCCGGGTCGGCCGGGAAGGTCTCCGGCGCGACGGTGAACAGCTGGACGAGGTCCTCGGTCGACCCCGACGCCTCCCGCAGGAGGGTCTGGTTCTGGACCGCCACGAGCGGATCGGCGGCCGTGTGCAGCGTGAGGGTCGGCATCTCGATGGTGCCCGACGGTTCCCCGCCGTCCTTGCGCGCGGCCCGGACCGCGGCCTTGTCAGCGGACACCCGCGTGCCGTCCTCGAGCGTGGCGATGATGCGCTTCGCGGTGCCGGCTCCCCCGACCTCGTCGAGCAGTGCCCGGTCCTCGTCGGAGAACCGCGCGGCGTAGTCGGTGCCGGTGTTGTCCGAGATGTTGCCGCCGTAGCGCTTCTCGATGTCCCAACGCCCGACCGTCCCGAAGCGCAGCCCGATCAGCGCAGCCTCGGCCGCGGCCTGGACCTGGCTGTCCACGGTGCTGCCGTCCTGGGACTTCGTCTGCAGCTTCGCGTCGGCGAGCAGGGCCAGGGCGAGGATGTCGGCCTGTTCCTTCTTCGAGGCGGCCGCGTCGAGGACCTTGCGCCCGGTGGAGACAACTGCTGGCTCGCGGCCTTCGCCGACTCATAGCCGGTGAGCTGGAAGTCCGGATCGATCAGCTCGCGGATGCCGTACTGCACGTCCATGGCGAGGTCGAAGTTGGGCACGATGCCGCCGACGACGCCGCACAGGGGGGCCGCACCACTGACCCAGTCGGGGTTCTTCTCGGCGGTCTCCATCGTGACCAGGCCGCCGAGGCTGTCGCCCCAGGCGTAGACGCGCTCGGGCTTGCCCACCGTCGTGGCGAAGAACTCGTACAGGTCGGTGTTGGCCTTCACCCCGTCCGAGACCGCCCAGCCGTTGCTCGCCCACCCCGACCCGGCCAGGGCGTAGCCCTTGCTCAGCAGGTTCCGGGCCAGGGGAACCCCGCCGTCGCTGTAGCCGGGAGACGGCTCAGCCTTCGACGTCACCGGTGAGTAGTCCGGCGGCGCCGAGACCGGGCTGCGATACCCGTGGGAGTAGAGCAGCAGTGTGCCGTTCCACTCCTTGGGCAGCAGGATCTTGTACTTGGCCCCATCGATCTCGCCCTCGCAGGCCTCGCCGCAGTCGGTGAACGCAACCGCCGACGGCGCAGCCAGAGGCGAGGCGCTCGTCGCTGGGCTGGTCGGCGCCGTCTCGGCGTCACGCGTCCCCCGAGCACCCCACCAGCAGCGCGCAGGCCGCCGCCACGACCATCAGCCGCTTCCAGTCCCCAGTCACCGGTTGATTGTCCCAGCGAATCGGGCGACCCGCACAACCGGACCCCCGTCGCAGGCCTCAGTCGAACGCCTCGCGCAGGTCGTCGAAGGAGGCCAACTCATCCGGGAAGTCCTCCTCGACCCGAGCGGCCCGGGTTCGTACGATCACGCCGGTGATGCCCACCGCGAGCAGCACGAGCCCCAGCGCGACGGCCAGCATCGGCCCGTAGGAGTGGGCCCACAGCACCGGGCGACCCTCCTCGCGGGCCTTCGCCACCTGCGCATCCACCTGCTCCGGGGTGCTCGAGGTCGTCATGGCCAGCAGGGTGACGATGTCCTTGCCGGCGCTGTCGCGCAGCGCCTCGCGGATCCGCTCGACCTTGCGCAGGATGATCCCCGTGGTCGGGTCGACCCAGATGGTGCGGTTCACCACGTGTGTCCGGATCAGCGGGACGGTCGGCAGCGGCGATCCGACCAGAGCACCCGGCGCCTGCACGGTCCCGATCGGCGTCGGCGAGGCCGCCTGCTGGAACTTCATGGCCGCCAGACCACCCACCTCCTCCGGGCCGATGAAGGACATCTCGGCGGGAGCCAGGAGAGTGAGGTCGAAGTAGGGATAGGACGTCTCCGGCGCGAACCACGGCAGGCGCAGCGGGCTCCCGGAGCCGGCCATCGGGACCGTCACGCCACCGACCTGGACCCCGCAGCAGTCGATGAGCGCCTGGGTGTGCCGATCCGCCGCCAGCCGGTACTCGGACTGGGCGATCAGGCGACCGTCCTGCGTCACCGTGCGATCGGTCGTGTCGGTCACCGCCGCGTTGGCTCCCGCGGCCGCCACCTCCTGCGCGGCCGCCGCGTCGCCGCGGGTCGACTCGGTGCGAGTCACGGGGATCGGCTCGATGGCCGTGCTCTCGGCGGTCTCCAGATCGAACAGGGTCGTGATGGTGCCGGTGCTGACGTGGGTGAGGAATCCGTCGCCGCCGGGAACCTCCGGTGACTGCGCGAGCACCGGCGTGACCCAGAAGCGCATGACGGGCGCGGCCACCAGCAGGAGCAGCCCGAGGGCCAGCGCCAGCCGGGTCAATCGGCGGCCCCACGCCCCCGTCAGGGACAACGCCACGCGCCAGTCACCTCCTCACGGGACTGCTGTCGAACACCGCCTCCTCACGACAGTAACCGACTAATGCGCTGCGGCCTGCCAGGAGGACCCGATCCCGATGGACACGTCGAGCGGCACCGCCAGCTCCACCGCCCCGGACATCGCCGTGCGAACCAACTCGGTGACCTGCCCGGCCTCCCCCGGCGCGATCTCGAGGACCAGCTCGTCGTGCACCTGCAGCAGCAGCCGCGAGTTCAGTCCTGCCGCCCTGAGTGCATCGTCGGCGCGCAGCATGGCGACCTTGATGATGTCGGCTGCCGACCCCTGGATCGGGGCGTTCAGGGCCATCCGCTCTGCCATCTCGCGGCGCTGCCGGTTGTCGCTGGTCAGGTCCGGCAGGTAGCGCCGGCGACCCAGCAGGGTCTCGGTGTACCCGGTCAGCCGCGCCTGCTCGACCACGCTCGCCAGGTAGTCGCGCACGCCGCCGAACCGCTCGAAGTACTCGTCCATGAGCCGCCGCGCCTCGCCCGGGTCGATCCCGAGCTGCTGGGACAGCCCGAACGCGGAGAGCCCGTAGGCCAGTCCGTAGGACATCGCCTTGATCTTGCGGCGCATCTCGGCGTCGACGTCCTGCGGGGCAACGCCGAACACCCGCGAGGCCACGGTCGTGTGCAGGTCCTCGCCGGTGGCGAACGCCTCGATCAGCCCCTCGTCGCCGCAGAGGTGGGCCATGATCCGCATCTCGATCTGCGAGTAGTCGGCGGTCATCAGCGCCTCGTAGCCGGCTCCGACGACGAACGCCTCCCGGATCCGACGTCCCGCGGGAGTGCGCACCGGGATGTTCTGCAGGTTCGGCTCGGTGCTCGACAGCCTCCCCGTGGCGGCCACGATCTGGTTGAACGTCGTGTGGACGCGGCTCTCGGCGTCGGCCAGCGGGATCAGCCCCGCGACGGTCTGGCGCAGCCGGGACGCGTCCCGGAACCGCAGCAGGGCCTCGAGGACGGGGTGCGCGGTGGTCGCGTAGAGGGTGTTGAGCGCGTCGGCGTCGGTGGTGTAGCCGGTCTTGATCCGCTTGGTCTTGGGCAGGCCCAGCTCGTCGAACAGGACCTCCTGGAGCTGCTTGGGCGACCCGAGGTTGAACTCGCGCCCGACGATGTCGTGGGCATCGTCCTGGGCGGCTGCGACGTCGGCGGCGAACTGCGCCTCGAGCTCGGTGAGCAGGGCGACGTCGACGGCGATCCCGGTGGCCTCGAGGTCGACCAGGAGGCTGACCAGCGGCAGCTCCACCTCGGCCAGCAGGGCCGCTCCCCCGCGCAGGGCGACCTCGCTGAGCAGGACCTCGTGGAGGTCGAGGGTGGCGCGGGCGAAGATCCCGACCTGCTCCAGGGCCTCGGTCTCGACGATGCCATCCAGGCTGAGCTGGTCCTGCTGGGCGGTCGGCGACGGCAGGTCGCGGTGCAGGAACCGCGGGACGAGGTCCGCGAGGTCGAAGCTGCGCTGGCCCGGGAGCACCACGTAGGCGGCCAGGGCGGTGTCGCCGGCCAGACCCTCCAGGGGCCAGCCGTGGGCGCGCAGTGCGAGCATCGGGCCGTTCGCGTCGTGCAGGACCTTGCCGACAGACTCGTCGGCGAACCATGCCGCCAGGGCGGCATCGTCGGCCGGGGCGAGGCCGTCCATGTCGACCACCAGCGTGTCGCCCTGCTCGGCGGCCAGGCCCAGTGCCGAGAGCGTGCCGGTGCCCGCACCCCACGTGCCCCGCACGGACACGGCGACGGGCGAACCGGCAGCCGCCAACCACGTAGCGACGTCACCCGGCGCGGCGATCCGCACCGTCGGCTGGGCGACCGCACCCGCACCCACGGACTCCGGCCCGCTTGCCGCCGCCGCATCCCCGGGGAACGTCTCGAACAGCCGCTCGCGCAGCACGCGGAACTGCAGGGCGTCGAACACCTCGTGGACCTCGGTGCGGTCGAACTGCTGGCGCTCGGTGTCAGCCAGCCCCACCGGCAGGGGGACATCGCTGACGAGCTCGGTCAGCGCGCGGTTGGTCTCGATCTGGCCGATGTGGGCCCGCAGCGCCTCCCCCACCTTCCCGGTCACCTCGTCGGCATGGCTGATGAGCTCGCCGAGGCTGCCGTACGTGCTGATCCACTTGGTCGCGGTCTTCTCCCCCACGCTGGGCACCGAGGGCAGGTTGTCGCTGGGATCGCCGCGCAGGGCGGCGAAGTCCGGGTACTGGGCCGGGGTCAGGCCGTACTTCTCCAGCACCGCGGCCGGGGTCATCCTCGCCAGGTCGGACACGCCCTTGCGCGGGTACAGCACGGTGGTGTCGGCGTCGACCAGCTGGAACGCATCCCGGTCGCCGGTGATGATCAGCGTCTCGAACCCCTGGGCACCGGCCTGCTTGGCCAGGGTCGCGATGATGTCGTCGGCCTCGTAGCCGTCCACCTGGATCGCCGGGATCCGCAGCGCCCCGAGGACCTCCTGGATCAGCTCCACCTGCCCGCGGAAGGGTTCCGGTGAGCTGGCCCGGTTGGCCTTGTACTCGGGGAAGCGCTCGGTGCGGAAGGTGTGCCGCGAGACGTCGAAGGCCACGGCGATATGCGTCGGCGCCTCGTCACGCAGGGTGTTGATGAGCATCGAGGTGAAGCCGTACACGGCGTTCGTGGGCTGGCCGGTGGTCGTCGAGAAGTTCTCCACGGGCAGGGCGTAGAACGCTCGGTAGGCCAGCGAGTGCCCGTCGAGCAGGAGCAGGCGCGGGCGGTCGGGCGTCGGCGTGGTCACCGGCTGATCCTACGGGCGCCCGCTGACAGGACGAGGCTAGGCTTCGGGGCATGTCCAGTGACGCACCTGAATCCCCCACCGCGGCACCTCCCACGGCTGGCCCCTCCCCCGCGCCGGCGGCCTACACCGCCCCGGTCATGCCGACCGACCCCTCGCAGCTGGCCGTCGTCGACGCACTGCGCCACCTGGGCCTGGGCGCCCTCCCGGACCACATGGGCATCGAGCTGCTCGAGGTCGGCGCCGAGCGAACTGTGGCGCGGATGCCGGTGGCCGGCAACACCCAGCCCTACGGGCTGATGCACGGCGGCGCTTCGGCCGTCCTGGCCGAGTCGGTGGGGTCCATCGCCTCCGCCCTGCACGCCGGTCCCGACCGCATCGCCCTGGGGCTCGAGCTCAACTGCACCCACCACAAGGCCATGCGCGAGGGCTACGTGATCGGAACGGCCACACCGTTGGTGCGCGGGCGGACGGTCGCGTCGTACGCCATCAGCATCACCGACGAGGCTGGGGCTGCGGTCTGCACCGCCCGACTGACCTGTCTGCTGCGCGACCGGTGAGCGTCCACCTCACGAGCCGGGCCCGCCCATGATCGGGCTCGGCACGCTCATCAACGTCATCGCGATCCTGATCGGCTCCGCGATCGGCGTCGCACTCGGGCACCGCCTGCCCCAGCGGACCCGCGACGTGGTGACCGATGGGGTGGGGCTGGCCGTGCTGCTCGTCGCGGCGCTCTCAGCCGCGGCCGTGCTCACCCCGGCGGTGTCCGAGGCCGTCGGGGCCTCCGGGGTCCTGATCGTGCTCGGCTCGCTGCTGATCGGCGGGATCCTCGGATCGCTGTGGCGGATCGAGGCGCGCCTCGAAGGATTGGGTGAGTCGATCCGCGTCCGGCTGTCGCGCCGTGGGGCCGTGGCGCATTCTGGGGGTACCGAGGGCTCGGACGGAGCGGCCGCGCCCGAGGTCAGGTCCGAGCTGGACGACCCGGTGGACGCCGACGCGACAGTGGACGCGAACGGGGTTGTCGTGCCGGATGGCTCGGTGGACGTGGAGGTCGAGGGTGCCCTGGCGGACCTGGACCCCGACGCCCAGGGCGGGCGGGGCGCGCCCAACACCTTCGTCGAGGGCTTCGTCACCGCCTCGCTGGTGTTCTGCGTCGGCCCCTTGGCGATCCTCGGCTCGCTGTCCGACGGCCTGGGGCTGGGTATCAACCAACTGGCCCTGAAGTCGGTGATGGACGGGTTCACGTCCATCGCGTTCGCAGCGACCCTCGGGTGGGGCGTGGCCGCCAGCGCCCTGGTGGTGGGCGTCTACCAGGGCACGCTGACGCTGCTCGGCTGGGCCCTGGGCTCGGTGCTCAGCGCCGCACAGATCGCC
>CAWFSG010000018.1:0-131610 GCA_963818445.1 uncultured Actinomycetes bacterium | reverse complement strand
CTGAACGTGATCGAGCCAGGATCGCGTCAGCCCTCTGGTGCCGGTGGCGGGACATAGCCCGGACACCCGGCGCTCTCCGGCACCGGCTTCCCGGTCAAGGTGGTGAAGAGGTCCCCGAGCTCGCTGCACCTGAACCTGTCCGCGAAGAAGGGATGGACCACGGGCTCATCCGTGAGCGCCCACGCGATGGTGGAGGCGGCGAGCTCCACGCCACGGTCCTTCCACTCGTAGGCGGTGTCCGCCCATGTGGGCATGCCGGCCTGCTCACTGAACCGTTCGGTCACCTCCGGAGGAACCGGCCCACCCCGGCCTCGCGCGGACATCCAGACGTGGCCCAGCTCGTGGAGCGTCGTGGCCTTCGCCAGCGTCCAGTCGGTGTAGTCCGAGGAGTTGTCGATCGTCGACCCCTTGACGAAGCACAGGCTCAGGGTCGTGCCGAGGGTGAAGCCGTTGATGCCCGAGCACATGTCCAGGCGCCTGTCGTAGAAGGCCACCTCGGTCACGATCGGCGGCGCGAGGCCTGCTTCCGGGAAGCGGTCGACGGCCCACGTGAACAGCTCCTCGAGGACCGGTGTGCTGTTGAACATGACCACGTCCTCGCCGTTGAGGGTGAGCACGCCGGTCTGGATCTTCGTCACGGCCGGAGGGATGCCGATGCTGTCCCACCAGCGCGTCGTCGAGGTGCCTCCCGACGTCTGCCCTACGCAGCGACTCAGGGTGTCGATGCGGTGATAGCGGGTCTCGCGGGCGATGCGTCCCTGCTCATCGAGATCCAGGACCACGGCCAGGTGTCCGGGGCAGCCCTCGCCCCCGTCAGAGGTGACGAGCATGACCATCAACTGCATCGGCGCGGCGTAGTCGGAGCCGGTGTCCGCCACCACGAAGACCGCAGGGCCGCTGAGGCCGGGCAGCTGGTCGATGGTCGTTCGGGGCAGCCCGCCCGATCCGGTGGTGGTGGTAGCGAGGGCTCCGACCTCGTCGCCGGACTCCGCACGCACACCCATGAGGTCGTCCGTGAGAAGGGTGGTGGGTGCGTACAGCCTCCCGACGGCGTCCGCCGATCGACTGGACCACGCCGTCGCCCAGTCTCGGGCCAGGAGGTGCACTGCCAGTATCCGTGGGTCGTCCGAGCTGCCGTCGCGCCACGACAACTCCGACTTGGCGAAGGTCTGGGCGGCAAGCCCGTTCGCGTCGAACGCGTCGATGGCCACGAGGCGATTGGCGTCCACGGACGGTTCCTTGATGGGCGCGGCCTCGACCGCGCCTGTGCCGGACACGTAGAGATCCCCGGGTTCCTGGGCCCGGTCGGGGAGCGGGATGAAGGCCCTGCCGATCGCCTTCAGCGCATCCTCCCTGGTGTTCGTGAGTGGCATTCCGAGGGTCGTCAGGTCGACGTGCGCGTCCACGGCGTAGAAGGACCCGATGTTGAACACCCCCTGCCGCAGGGCGTCGTGGTAGGCGGCGAACCACTTCTCGGGGGTGCTGAGCACGGGCGCACCGGGCCCGGGCGCGGTCGTGCATGCCGCGGAAAGGATCACCGTCAAGGCGATCAACACGTGGCCGAGGGCCCTCAGCGCGGGGTTGCGTGCGGCTGACCGGGTCATGGGGCACCTCCGCTCCTTCCGCCGGGCTCCGCGCAGGCGCGGGGGTCGGGGGTGGTGTTGGTCAGGGTCTGGAAGTCGGCCGTGAGCTGGGCGCAGGTGAGGGGGCCGAGCCGGGCGTCGACGGTGTAGGGCTGGTCCATGAGGCCCCAGGCGATGGTCTCGGCGGCGCGTTCGTTGCCCTGCTGGCCCCAGGGCAGGGCGGGGTCGTGCCAGGTCAGGTCGTGGGCGGCGAGGAACTCCTTGACGCGTTTGTGGCCCTGGGGGACTTCGTAGGAGTTGTTGCCCCCGTACACGGACGGAGCCAGGTACAGGTGCGCGAACTCGTGGAGGGTTGCCGCCCGCACCTCGATGGGCCAGTGGCAGGGGACGTCGGGGCAGGCCTCGTCCGCCGTGAATGGGAGGCCGAGGTCAGGAGCATCCGAGCCGGTGGGGAAGCCGAACGCGTCCCATCGGTCACCGTCGACCAGTGGGAGGAACGTGATGGACGTCGGTTCTGGGGGTGGCAGTCCGCAGCCGTGCGAAGCGCTGCTGTGCCCAGTCGACGATCGGGTCGATGCGCGGATCGCCGTTCCAGACCGCGATGTCGTGGGCGCCGGGGTCGAGGGTCCCGGTGCGGGTGATCGGCTGTGTCGTGGGCGGCCTGATGCTGTCCCACCAGCCGCTCGGGAGCTGGTCCGGTGTCGTGCAGCGACGCACCGAGTCGATCCGGTGCAGCCGCTCCTCCCGGGTGATGCGCTTCTCGCCGTCCAGCCACAGGACGGTGGCGACGGCCCCCGGACAGTCCGCTCTCCCCGGGCACGTCAAGCAGGAGGACGAGCCGATCCGTGCCGCCAATGCCGGCGCCGTAGGCCCCAGTGATGTAGGCGGCCCGCCAGGCATCGTCCGGGATCTCGTGCAGCGTGGCCCCCCGCAGCGAGAGGCCCGCGGAGCCGCCCGCCTCCGCCGCGATGGCCGATGCCCCGGTGATCTTCCTGTCGGCCAGGGAGTCAGTCAGCGTGGCATCTGCGGTGTACTGACCACGGACCGCGCTGCTATCGCCTGCGGTCCACCCACGGAGGTAGCCGGCGGCAAGGTCCTCGACCTGATCCGTGCTGGCCCCCTGGGAGGTCCAGCTGCCGGATGCCCCGGACCCGAGGACCATCTCGTCGGCGATGCCTGCGGCGCCGATGGTGTAGAGGAACGCCGCGTCGATGGACGGGACGATCGCCGGATCAATCCGGCGCAGTGGCTCAAGGAACCCGTCGCGGGACAGGTAGAGCGGCTCGAGAGGGACAAGGTCGATCCGGTCCGTGGTGTCGCGCCCGCCCGTCCAGGTTGGTGGGTTCTGGGCGTTGTCCCGCAGCGCCTGCGCGAATCCCGCGCGGCCGACGCCCTCGTAGTTGATGAACCGCTTGTCGACGTGTGCATCGGGGGCGTAGAAGCGCATCGCATCGGTGATCCCGACTCGATAGACATCGTTCAGCGCCGCCGCGTAGTCCTCGGCGGCGGACGCCCATTCGGGAGTCTCGGGCTGGGGGCCCCACCGGCACCCGGTGGTGGCGGCGACAAGGGCGCACGCCGCCAACGCAGCCACCGCACGGGCGGCTACCCGTGTACCCCCATCTGTGGGGGGCGCCATTGGCCGTCCCACACCTCCGGTCTACGCCTCGGGCCCGCGGGCGGGCCAGAGCCCTTGGTCCCCTGACGCTGGCTGACGACGGCCGCGAGAGGGCGCCCAGATCAGCTGCATCGAGCTGTGCGCTGGCGGAGCGATCTGAGTAGTGCCGCGGGAGGCCACTACTCTTGCCCTCATGACCGAGACCCCCACCACCCCCGACATCAAGCCCCGCTCGCGCACCGTCACCGACGGCCTCGAGCGCGCCGCCGCCCGCGGCATGCTGCGCGCGGTGGGCATGTCCGACGAGGACTTCCCGAAGCCCCAGATCGGCATCGCCTCGAGCTGGAACGAGATCACCCCGTGCAACCTGTCGCTGGAGCGGCTGGCCCGCTCGGCGAAGGAGGGTGTGCACGCCGGCGGCGGCTACCCGCTGCAGTTCGGCACGATCTCGGTCTCCGATGGCATCTCGATGGGCCACGAGGGCATGCACTTCTCGCTGGTCAGCCGCGAGATCATCGCCGACTCCGTCGAGGCGGTCATGCAGGCCGAGTGCCTCGACGGGATGGTCACCTTCGCGGGCTGCGACAAGTCCCTGCCGGGCATGCTGATGGCCGCCGCTCGCCTCGACGTGGCGTCGGTGTTCGTGTACGCCGGGTCGATCCTCCCGGGGCGGGTCGGGGACCGCGACGTCACGATCATCGACGCCTTCGAGGCCGTCGGGGCGTGTGCCCGGGGGCTCATCACCCGTGCGGAGGTCGACGAGATCGAGCGCGCGATCTGTCCGGGTGAGGGCGCGTGCGGAGGCATGTACACCGCCAACACGATGGCCTCAGCAGCCGAGGCGATGGGGATGAGCCTGCCCGGCTCGGCCGCCCCGCCGGCGGTGGACCGCCGCCGCGACGGCTTCGCCCGGCGCTCCGGCGAGGCCGTCGTCGAGATGCTGCGCCAGGGCATCACCACCCGCGACATCATCACGAAGAAGTCCCTGGAGAACGCCATCGCCGTGGTCATGGCCCTCGGCGGCTCCACGAACGCCGTCCTGCACCTGCTCGCGATCGCCCACGAGGCCGATGTCGACCTCGAGATGGAGGACTTCCAGCGCATCGGAGCCAAGGTCCCCCTGCTGGGCGACCTCAAGCCGTTCGGGCGCTTCGTGATGAGCGACATGGACCGCGTCGGGGGAGTGCCGGTCGTCATGCGCGCCCTGCTCGACGCCGGCCTGCTGCACGGCGACTGCCTGACGGTGACTGGGCGCACGGTCGCCGAGAACCTGGCTCAGGTCAACCCCCCGGACCCGGATGGCACGATCCTGCGCGCGATGGCCGACCCGATGGGCGGCGCCGGCGGAATCACGATCCTCGGCGGCTCGCTGGTCCCCGAGGGGGCCGTGGTGAAGAACGCCGGCATCCCCGTGGAGGTGTTCGAGGGCCCGGCACGCGTCTTCGAGCGCGAGCGCGCGGCGATGGACGCCTTGGAGGACGGCACCATCCAGGCCGGCGACGTCGTGATCATCCGCTACGAGGGTCCCAAGGGCGGCCCGGGCATGCGCGAGATGCTGATGATCACCGCGGCCATCAAGGGCGCTGGGTTGGGCAAGGACGTCCTGCTGATCACCGATGGCCGCTTCTCCGGCGGCACCACTGGCCTGTGCGTGGGTCACGTCGCCCCGGAGGCCGTCGACGGCGGTCCGATCGCGCTGGTGGCCGACGGTGACCGCGTGCGCATCGACATCCCGAATCGGAGCCTCGACCTGCTCGTGGACGACGCGGACCTCGCCGTACGCCGCGAGGCCTGGGTCCCGCTCCCACCGCGCTACAACCGAGGTGTCCTGGCCAAGTACGCCAAGCTGGTCGGCTCCGCCTCGCGCGGAGCGGTCTGCGACTGAGAGCGTCCTGACACCTCGGAACTGCCCTCACACCGGGCAGCGCGATCCGGAGGACCTCCAGCCCTTACCGGCGGCTACCCCTGGGCGCGACGCTGGGGGTATGCGGGGAGCGGTGCTGAGGAGCCGGTGGCTCGTTGCTGGGCTGGTGCTGGTCCTGACGTGCGGTTGCCAGACGGCCCCTGGGCCCAGTGAGCCGTCTGCGCCGGGTTCGAGCTCCAGCTCCTCGGTGACGGCCACCGGAACTCCTGCCCGGCCCACGGCCCAGGACCTCCTCGTCGAGCGGACCCGTGGTCCGGTGTCGTCGATTGCTGCCACACTGCCTCTCGAGGGTGTCGTCAGCTCGGTCGTCATCGATCCGGTCGTGGGCGAGGTCTACATCACGACCTGTCGGGGGTGTGGGGGCGAGACCCCAGCGATGGCCGATGTGCTGCAGGTGGCCGACATCGCCACCCGCGAGATGACCGACGAGATCGACCTCACGGGCGAGATGCCGGGCCTGTACCCGCGGGTGGCAGCGGATCCCTACGCCGGTGTCCTCTACGCCACGCGCTCCGGTGGGGCCCCGTCGGGGTCCATCTCGGTGATCGACGCCGACACCCATCAGGCAGCGGGCACGATTCGCGTTGGCGCGGCCGGACTCTGGGGGATCGCCGTCGACCCGACGTCGGGCCTGATCTGGGTGATGGAGGAGGGGCCGTCCGGGGACTCGTCCGGCATCCTCGTGGTCATCGACGGTGCGAGCCATGAGGTGCTCGCTCGGATCCCGGTCCCCGCTGAGGCCGGTGCGGGGATCGCTGTCGACCCCGTCCGGGGCCGGGTCCTGGTGGGCGATCCGGGTGAGGGCAGGCTCGTCGTCGTCGACGCAGCGTCGCGCGAGGTGGCCAGGACCGTCCAGGTGGTGCCGGGGATGGACGACCCGTGCGAGAACTGCCTGGGATACCTCGGGACACCTGTCGTCGATCCCACCACCGGACTGGTCTACGTCTCGGGTCCGCAGGGCGTCGGGCAGGCTCCCGCGTCGAACGCCCTCGACCATCGCACCGGGGACCGTCCAGTCGCTCGGGGTCTCACGAGGCACCGTCGATGTGGTGCCGGTCGGCGGGGGTACGTCGGCGGTGTACGTCGTCGACCCCGCTGCGGGCACCGTCATCGAGTCGATCGTCTCGCCGGCGATGGTGCTCTGGACGCGGGCCTGCGACCCGGCCGCTGGGGTCGTCTACCTCTCGACCGTCGGCGCGCCAGCGACTGGGGTGCAGGCACTGGACACCGAGACACGGGACCTGGGCGCCGTGGTCCCGATCGAGGGCGAGACGAACCTCGCTGTGGACCCCGGGTCAGGGTCCGTGTGGGTCGCTGGCAATGGAGCCGTGACGATCCTCGAGTGATCGGGTTCCCAGGTCGCGCGGGCAGGCACGATGGACGGCTGCGTCTCACATAGTGGGCATTCGGGTCAGGGGGTTGCGCTTCTGAGCCGGCATGGGCAGTATGAGCGCGTGCGAATTATCGTAGTAGCGACTCACGCCGGGGTGGGAACCCCAGCCTGACTGTTCCCTACTCCGACGTGACCTCGTGACCCATTGGGCACGGGGTCTTTCATTTGCACTCAGCACTGCACTGGCAGGATCACCACCGAACACCCGAACCGAGAGCAAGGGACCGACGATGTCGACGTCACAGACACCACCCACCACGACGATCAGCGGGGCCAGCAGCCTCGTGCGCTCGCTGGAGGCCGCCGGTGTCGACACGGTATTCGGGATCCCCGGTGGCGCGATCCTGCCCGCATACGACCCGTTGATGGACTCCACCCAGGTCCGGCATATCCTCGTCCGCCACGAGCAGGGCGCAGGGCATGCAGCAGCGGGTTACGCGTACGCGACCGGACGGGTCGGGGTCTGCATGGCGACCTCCGGGCCGGGAGCCACCAACCTGGTGACGCCGATCGCTGACGCGTACATGGACTCGGTGCCGATGGTCGCCATCACTGGCCAGGTGAACTCGGCCTCCATCGGCACCGATGCCTTCCAGGAGGCCGACATCCGTGGGATCACGATGCCGGTCACCAAGCACAACTACCTGGTGACCCGCGCCGAGGAGATCCCCCGGGCGATCGCCGAGGCCTTCCACATCGCCAGCACCGGCCGACCCGGTCCGGTCCTGGTGGACATCGCCAAGGACGCCCTGCAGGCGCAGACGACCTTCGCCTGGCCCTCGCGCCTGGACCTGCCGGGGTACAAGCCGACGACCCGGCCGCACACCAAGCAGGTTCGCGAGGCCGCCCGCCTCATGCTGGAGTCGCGCAAGCCGGTGCTCTACGTGGGTGGCGGGATCATCCGCGCCGGGGCCGCGGCGGAGCTGCGCGCCCTGGCCGACCTCACCGGAATCCCGGTCGTGACGACGCTCATGGCGCGTGGCGCGCTGCCCGACAGCCACCCGCAGAACCTCGGCATGCCCGGCATGCACGGGACGGTGGCCGCCGTCGGGGCCCTGCAGTCCTCGGACCTGCTGATCGCCCTGGGCACGCGCTTCGACGACCGGGTCACCGGCCAGCTGTCGACGTTCGCCCCGAACGCCAAGGTCATCCACGCCGACATCGATCCGGCGGAGATCTCGAAGAACCGCCGCGCCGACGTGCCGATCGTCGGCGATGCCAAGGAGGTCATCGCCGAGCTCGTGGTGGCCATCCAGGCCGAGCTGGCCGCGGGCCGGGCGTTCGACATCGCCGGCTGGTGGTCGGAGCTGGACCACTGGCTGGAGAAGTACCCGCTGGGCTACGAGACGCCCAGCGACGGGACGCTCGCCCCGCAGTACGTCATCGAGCGGCTGGGCCAGATCGTCGGGCCGGACGCGCTCTACGTGGCCGGCGTCGGCCAGCACCAGATGTGGGCCGCGCAGTTCGTGCAGTACGAGAAGCCGGGCACGTGGATCAACTCCGGCGGCCTGGGCACCATGGGCTTCGCGGTTCCCGCCGCGATGGGCGCCAAGGTCGGGGCCCCGGAGAAGACCGTCTGGGCCATCGACGGCGACGGCTGCTTCCAGATGACCAACCAGGAGCTGGCCACCTGCACGATCAACAACATCCCGATCAAGGTGGCGCTGATCAACAACGGCGCCCTGGGCATGGTGCGCCAGTGGCAGTCGCTGTTCTACAACGAGCGCTACTCCAACACCGACCTGCACTCGCACAGCGTCCCGGACTTCGTGAAGCTGGCCGATGCCTACGGCTGCGTCGGGCTGCGCTGCGACTCCGCCGAGGACGTCGACGGCACGATCGAGAAGGCGATGTCGATCAACGACGCACCGGTGGTCGTGGACTTCCGGGTGCACAAGGACGCCATGGTGTGGCCGATGGTCGCCGCCGGGACGAGCAACTCTGACATCAAGTTCGCGCGCGACATGGCGCCGAAGTGGGACCGGGAGGACTGAGCGATGAGCCGTCACACACTGAGCGTGCTGGTCCAGGACCAGCCGGGCGTGCTGGCCCGGATCGCGGGGCTCTTCTCGCGGCGCGGGTTCAACATCGAGTCGTTGGCCGTCGGCCCGACCGAGACCCCGGAGGTCTCGCGGATCACCCTGGTCGTCGAGGTCGAGGGGCTGCCGCTGGAGCAGGTGACCAAGCAGTTGAACAAGCTGGTGAACGTGCTCAAGATCGTGGAGCTCGAGCCGGGGACCTCGGTGCAGCGCGAGTTCATGCTCGTCAAGGTGCGCGCCGACGCCACGACGCGCAGCCACGTCCTGGAGACCGTCGCGCTGTTCCGCGCCGGGGTCGTCGACGTGGCCCCGGACGCGGTCACCATCGAGGTCACGGGCAGCCGCGACAAGCTCGACGCGCTGCTGCGGGTGCTGGAGCCGTTCGGCATCCGCGAGCTGGTCAAGTCCGGGGCGGTGGCCCTGGGCCGCGGCTCCAAGTCGATGACCGAGCGCGCCCTGCGTCCGGTCGACCGGACCGCCTGACGCGCTTGGCGGGCGACCCCGCCGTCCTGTGTCATCGATCCAGCACTTTGATTGCCGGATCGATGACACAACGCCGCCGGACAGCCCGCCGGCCCACCGACCGCCGCTCAAGCGGAACGACCAACCTGACAGAATCACCTCCGAAGCAGATCCCCGGCGCGGCTCGTACGCGCGCCGCAACACCCAAGGAGCCCCACAGTGGCTGAGCTGTACTACGACGACAACGCCGACCTCTCGATCATCCAGGGCCGCAAGGTCGCGGTGCTCGGATACGGCAGCCAGGGCCACGCCCATGCGCTGAGCCTGCGCGACTCCGGGGTCGACGTGCGCGTCGGCCTCGCTGAGGGCTCCAAGAGCCGCGCGAAGGCCGAGGCCGAGGGCCTGCGGGTCGTCGACCCGGCCACGGCGTGCGCCGAGGCCGACCTGATCATGGTCCTGGTGCCCGACCCCGCCCAGCGCGGCCTGTACGCCGAGGCGATCGCCCCGAACCTCAAGGCCGGGGACGCCCTGTTCTTCGCGCACGGGTTCAACATCCGCTTCGGCTACGTGAAGCCCCCGGCCGACGTCGACGTGTGCATGGTCGCCCCGAAGGGCCCGGGTCACCTGGTCCGCCGCGAGTACGTGGCCGGGCGCGGCGTGCCCGCGATCGTGGCCGTCGAGCAGGACGCCACCGGTGGGGCGTGGGACCTCGACGCTGTCCTACGCCAAGGCGATCGGCGCGCTGCGCGCCGGCGGGATCAAGACCACCTTCACCGAGGAGACCGAGACCGACCTGTTCGGCGAGCAGGCCGTGCTGTGCGGCGGTGCGTCGAAGCTGGTGCAGACCGGTTTCGAGGTCCTGACCGAGGCCGGCTACCAGCCCGAGGTCGCCTACTTCGAGTGCCTGCACGAGCTGAAGCTGATCGTCGACCTCATGTACGAGGGCGGCATCGCCAAGCAGCGCTGGAGCATCTCGGACACCGCCGAGTACGGCGACTACGTCTCCGGCCCGCGGGTCATCGACCCGCACGTCAAGGACAACATGCGTGCGGTGCTCGCCGACATCCAGTCCGGCGCCTTCGCACAGCGATTCATCGACGACCAGGACGCCGGCGCCCCGGAGTTCCACGCCCTGCGCGCGGCCGGTGAGGCCCACCCGATCGAGGAGACCGGCCGCCAGCTGCGCCAGCTCATGTCGTGGGTGAAGACCTCGGACAGCGACTACGTGGAGGGCACCGCGGCCCGCTGACCCGAGCGGCAGCGAGGCGAGTCGGGACGCGTCAGTACCGGAGCCCGCCGACCTGACCGGCAGAGGCAGGGCGGGACCCGGTCAAGTACCGCGGCCCGCTGACCCGAGCGGCACGTACGACGAATGACCCCCCTGAGCGCCGGCTCCGGGGGGTCATTCGCCCCTCAGGAGGTCTCGTCCCGTGGTGACGGGAGTTGCTCGGGGCGGGTTGGGGGCTGGTCGCCCCACTCACCCATACTTCGGTCCTCGCCCAGTTGACGGATGCATCGGGGGACCACGAGTTTCGGCGGCCACCCGACGGACGCAGCTCGTCGTGGTCGATCCGCGCGGGGTCCATGGCCCCACCCACGCAGACGCTTCCGGCGTGCGGATCTGCTTCCGCCATTCGGCAAGCAGATCGCAGGAACGCAAGCAGCTCCGTCGCGGGGCAGGTTGGGGGCCGTTCGCCTTTCGGGTCGGGACCTTCGGGGTGCCGGACCCGCCAGGTGGGTGGTCGTTAGAATTGGCCAGCCGCGGGGATCGACCCCGGGGCTCCGTCAAGAGGGTGCCTACCGTGAGCAAGCCCATCGTCCTGATCGCCGAGGAACTCAGCCCCGCCACTGTGGAGGCACTCGGACCCGACTTCGAGATCCGCTACTGCGACGGTGCCGATCGGGCGGAGCTGCTGCCGGCCATCGCCGACGTCGATGCGATCCTGATCCGCTCGGCCACGAAGGTCGATGCCGAGGCGATCGCCGCCGCCCGCCGCCTCAAGGTGGTCGCGCGTGCCGGCGTTGGCCTGGACAACGTCGACGTCTCCGCTGCCACGCAGGCCGGCGTCATGGTGGTCAACGCCCCCACCTCCAACATCGGCTCGGCCGCCGAGCTGGCGATCGCCCTCCTGCTGGCCAGCGCGCGGCACATCGCCCCGGCCAACGATGCCCTCAAGGGCGGAGCGTGGAAGCGCTCGAAGTACACCGGCGTGGAGTTGGCCGACAAGGTGGTCGGCGTGGTCGGCCTGGGCCGGATCGGCCTCCTGGTCGCCCAGCGCCTGAGCGCGTTCGGCGTCAAGCTGATCGCCTACGACCCGTACGTGCAGCCTGCGCGCGCCGCCCAGATGGGCATCCGGATGGTGTCCCTCGACGAGCTGCTGGCCGACAGCGACTTCATCACCGTCCACCTGCCCAAGACGCCCGAGACCATCGGCCTGATCGGTGACGAGGCCCTGCACAAGGTCAAGCCGACCGTGCGGATCATCAACGCCGCCCGCGGTGGCATCGTCGACGAGGCCGCGCTGTACGAGGCGATCGTCGACGGCCGGGTGGCCGGCGCCGGGATCGACGTGTGGGCCAAGGAGCCGTGCACCGACTCGCCGCTGATGAGCCTCGAGCAGGTCGTCGTGACCCCGCACCTGGGCGCGTCCACCGACGAGGCCCAGGAGAAGGCGGGCATCGCGGTGGCCAAGTCCGTGCGACTGGCCCTGGCCGGTGAGCTCGTCCCCGACGCGGTCAACGTCAAGGGTGGGGCCATCGCCGACGACGTCCGCCCGATGCTGCCGCTGACCGAGGCCCTCGGCCAGATCGCCACCGCGCTGGCCGGTGCGCCGATCGCGGCTGTCGAGACCGAGGTCCGCGGCGAGATCACCGAGAACGACGTGAAGATCTTGGAGCTCTCGGCGCTCAAGGGCGTGTTCACCCCGCTGTCCGAGGAGCAGGTCTCCTACGTCAACGCCCCGATCATTGCCAAGGACCGGGGCATCGAGGTCGCTCTCATCACCGACGCGGACGCCGGTGACCACCGCAACCTCGTTCGCGTGCGCCTGGCCCTGACTGACGGCACGTCGCTGCGCGTCGGGGGCACGTTGTCGGGCCCGCGCAACGTCGCCAAGCTGGTGGAGATCGACGACTTCGACCTCGAGGTCCCGCTGTCCGAGCACCTGGTGGTCATGCGCTACGCGGATCGCCCCGGTGTCGTGGGCGCGGTCGGCGGGGCCCTCGGCCACGCCGGGGTCAACATCGGCGGCATGCAGGTCTCGCGGGATGCCGTTGGCGGTCAGGCCGTCATGGTGCTGACCGTGGACGCGTCACCGGGCGCCGAGGTGCTGGCCGGGATCGCTCGGGAGATCGAGGCCGACCTGGTGGAGAGCGTCGACCTCGTCTGAGCCGGCACTGCCGCCGTGCACATAGGGCCCGATGCCTCTGGACCGCGTGCCAGGCCATGTCGCCGAACGCTCGCTGATCGCCCCTGTGGGCGTGGCGTTCCTCAGCCCTCGACGATGTCGCCGAGCACCGGGTCGACCTGGATGCCGAGGCTCGTCAGGTAGGCCTCGGCCTGGTCGAGCTGCTCCGGCTCCCCGGTCATCTCGAGCACCATCCACCCGAAGTGGTCCTCGATGGAGGCACGCCGGATCGAGGTCACGACCCCGTAGTCCACGCCGAGGTGGTACACGACGGGCTCGCGGACCTGAGTCTGCGGGAAGGTCAGGCGGACAGGGCGATGATGTGCGGCCATGGGCCGATCGTAGCCCGTGCACGCCGCGCTGCTCCCGGCACTCGGGCGCCGGGAGCAGCGCGGCGGGAACCTCAGCCGACCTGGTCGCGCTGCGCCCGGTTGACCGCGGAGATGATGGCCTTGAGCGACGCGGTGACGATCGACGAGTCGATCCCGACGCCCCACAGCACCCGGCCACCGATCGCGCACTCCACGAACGCCGCCGCCTTGGCGTCGCCGCCGGCTGACATCGCGTGCTCGGAGTAGTCCAGGACTCGGACGTCGATGTGGTGCGCGGCCAGTGCGTCGCAGAACGCGGCGATCGGCCCGTTGCCGTGGCCGATGCCCTCGAACTCCCGCGCGTGGTGGGCGTTGTCGCGGATGACGGTGCGCACCATCGTCTCGCCGTCCACGTCGGACTCGACCAGCACGTGGCGCAGCTTCAGCCGGCCCCACGGCATCTCCGGGACAGGCAGGTACTCGTCGGCGAAGATCTCGTACATCTGCGCCGGCGCGACCTCGCCGCCCTCGGAGTCGGTCATCCGCTGGATCACCTGGGAGAACTCGATCTGCAGCCGGCGCGGCAGCTCGAGCCCGTGCTCGGTGCGCATGATGTAGGCCACGCCGCCCTTGCCGGACTGGCTGTTGACCCGGATGACGGCCTCGTAGGTGCGGCCGATGTCGTGCGGGTCGATCGGCAGGTAGGGGACCTCCCAGCGGAACGACTCGACCGGGACGCCGGCCATCCCGGCGTCGGTGGCCATCGCCTTGAAGCCCTTGTTGATCGCGTCCTGGTGCGAGCCGGAGAACGCCGTGAACACCAGGTCGCCGCCGTACGGGTGCCGCTCGGGCACCTTCAGCTGGTTGCAGTACTCGACCGTGCGGCGGATCTCGTCGATGTCGCGGAAGTCGATCTGCGGGTCGATGCCCTGGCTGAACAGGTTCATGCCCAGGGTCACCAGGCAGACGTTGCCGGTGCGCTCGCCGTTGCCGAACAGGCAGCCCTCGATCCGGTCCGCGCCGGCCATGAAGCCCAGCTCGGCGGCGGCCACGGCGGTGCCGCGGTCGTTGTGCGGGTGCAGGCTCAGGACGATGTTCTCGCGGTAGCGCAGGTTGCGGTGCATCCACTCGATCGAGTCGGCGTACACGTTGGGCGTGGCCATCTCGACCGTCGCCGGCAGGTTGATGATGACCTTGCGCTCGGGGGTGGGCTGCCACACGTCGTTGACGGCGTTGCAGACCTCGACGGCGAACTCCAGCTCGGTGCCCGTGTAGGACTCGGGGGAGTACTCGTAGTAGATGTCGGTGTCGGGGGTGATCTGCTCGGCGTACTTCATGCACAGCTGCGCGCCGTGGACGGCGATGTCCTTGATCCCGTCCTTGTCCAGGCCGAACACCACCCGGCGCTGCAGCGTGGACGTCGAGTTGTACAGGTGGACGATCGCCTGCTTGGCGCCCCGGATCGACTCGTAGGTGCGCTCGATCAGGTGCTCGCGCGCCTGGGTCAGGACCTGGATGACGACGTCGTCGGGGATCAGGTCACCCTCGATCAGCTCGCGGACGAAGTCGAAGTCCGTCTGGCTGGCCGAGGGGAAGCCGACCTCGATCTCCTTGTAGCCCATGCGGACCAGCAGCTCGAACATGCGCTTCTTGCGGTCCGGCGTCATCGGGTCGATCAGGGCCTGGTTGCCGTCGCGCAGGTCGACCGCGCACCAGCGCGGGGCCTGGGCGATGACCGTGCCCGGCCAGGTGCGGTCGGCCAGGTCGATCGGGGTGAATGTGGAGTACCGCTGATAGGCCATCGGCGAGGGCTTCTGGGCGGTGCGTTCGGCGTAGGTGGCGAACGGATGGGTGCTACGGGTGGTGCTCATGATCTGCGGGCTCCTGGGATGTGTGGGGGGTTCGACCCGTGGGGTCTCGAACCGGCGCACGCGATCACCCGCGACAGGGGAGCCGGTCGGATCAGGCCCCGCCGCGGCTACCAAGGAGCAGTCGCACGGTGAACATCGGGATCAGGGTAGCGCATGGTCGCGGGGGAGCGCACGCACCGTTCGGGCATAGCCGTCCGGGAGGGCGGCCCGGACGCCGAGATGGCGCGTGCCAGCATCGGTTCGATCGGCGGCCCCACGCCGGTCACCGCAGCTGAAGGCGCGCCTCTGTCTCGCCCTCGACGATCCGCCCCGTCGGCTCGAAACCGTGGGCCAGGTAGAACGCGCGCGGCGAGCCCTTGCCCTCGGCCCAGCTGACCAGCAGGGTCGAGGCGCCCATCGCGCGGCACTCGTCGGCGACCAGTGCAAGGACGCGGGAGGCGATCCCGCGCCGTTGGTGCAGCCGGTCGATGAGCAGCCGCCACAGGTACGGCTCAGGGTGGTGGGGCGTCGGCAGGGCCAGCATCGTGAAGCCGACGGTCCGGCCGTCAGCCTCGATCGCCCGCATCCAGGGCACGAGGGGCGCTCCATCCACGACGTCGGGCAGCAGGGCGTCGGCGAAGGAGTCGAGCATGGGCGCGACGAACGCCCGCTGGCTGTGGTGCGTCCGCAGGGCGAGGACGGCGGCCTTGTTGACGTGGGTCACGGGGGCGAGGCGGACGTCCTGAGGTGGGGTGCGCGGGCGGTCGCGCCACGCCGCCCAGTCCGCCCGTGTCATCCCGTAGATCCAGTCATCGGAGTTGTCGTCGCCGAGCCAGAACGACAGCCGCGTGTGGCCCTCGAACAGGAATCCCGTCCGCTCGAGGACCATGGCCGATGCGCGGTTGTCGGGATGCAGCATCCCTGCCACGCGTGTCACGGGCAGGGCCTCGAGGATCCACGCGACGAACGCCTCGAGGGCCTCGGCGGCGTAGCCCTTCCCCCAGTGCCGTGTACTCAGCGAGTAGCCGACCTCCGCGGTGCGCAGCTCGTTGGTCGGGTGCATCACCAGGTCGCCGACGACCTCGTCGGTGGCCTCCTCCACGACGGTGGCCATGAACCACTGGCCGTCGACGGGTTGCCCGTCCAGGGCCAGGACGTCGGTGATGATCGACTCGGCGCGCTCGCGCGGGTAGGGAGTCACCCAGGCCTGGAGCGCGGCCACCCGGGGGTCGTTGCGCCGCTCGAACAGGGGGTCGAGATCGTCGGGTCGCACCGGGCGGATCACAAGGCGGGAGGTGCGCAGCACGGGGAGCATCCGCCGACCCTACCGAGGCCGGACCCGGGAGGGTCGGCGCGTTAGCGTACGAGTCATGCCGACCGCATCACGTCCACGCGAGTCCTCAGCAATGCCCCTTGAGCCGGTTCCGCCGACAGCCCTGTCAGCTGACGGCGTCCCGCTGTTCGGCGGGTACGCGGGGATCGTCGCCAGTGCCGGGCTCGACGGGCTCTCGGCCGCACTTCCGGCTCGGTGGATCCGACCCGTTGGGGATGGCGCGGCGCACGGATCCGGCAGAAGTCCTGGGTGTACCTCTTCGCGGCGACCCCGGAGGTCGAGGTCACTGTCCTGCTGGTCAAACGCGGCCGTCGACCGGCTCCGGCTCTCTCATGGTCACGGACCTTCGCACCGGGGAGGTCATCGCTGACTCGAGCCGCAAGTGCGCACTGGCGAGCGTGAACGACGCACCCGGTGACGGGCTGCGCGCGTCCTACCGCCTGCCCGGTACGCGCTACGCGGTTCGTCGCGATGGTGACGAGCTCAGGTTGCGCGCGTCGTTGGGCCGTGCGATCGCCTCGCTCCCCGGTCGGTCGCGCCCATGGGTGGAGCTGGACCTGATCCTGCGCGAAGAGGGCACCGGAATCACCGCGATCTCCGAGGTGGACGCACGATCACGATTCGTCGGTCTCCGTCACGGCCAAGACCTCAGGCATGCTGGTGACCGGCCAGGTCGTGGTCCACGCCGAGGGTGGCAGCAGGACGTACAAACTCGACGGTGGGTTCGGTGGGTACGACTACACAAAGGGCCTCCTACCCCGGAACACCGCATGGCACTGGGCCTACGGGACCGGGCGTCTGGACGACGGCACCGTGCTCGGGTTTCACCATCGTGGACGGGTTCTCAGGGGTCGGGCGAGCGGTCGCGCGAGAACGCCGTGTGGATCGACGGCCAGCCGACCGCGCTCGATGCGCGCACCCGCTTCGAGTTCGACCCGGATGACGTCATGAAGCCCTGGCGGATCACCACGGCGGACGGGACGGTACGGCTGCGCTTCGACCCGGTGGCCTCGCACGACGAGCACCTGGACCTCAAGGTCCTACGCAGCCTGCTCATCCAGTCGATCGGGCACTTCAGGGCGAGATCGACGTGGCGGGGCGGACGTACGTCATCGACCGGATGCCTGGTGTCGCCGAGGACCAGGACATCCTCTGGTAGCGGTGGGGCGCAGGACCGGGTGAGGCTCGGGTCGCGGAACCACCGGTCGGGGGTCTGCACCCCGCGCATTAGGGTTCTCCCGTGACTCAGTTGAAGCTTGCTGTCATTGCCGGGGACGGGATCGGGACCGAGGTGGTCGCCGAGGGCCTGAAGGTGCTCGACGCCGTCGCGCCGTTGGCCGGTCTGCTCATCTCGACCACCGACTACGACCTCGGCGCCCGCCGCTACAACGCCACGGGCGAGACGCTGCCCGCATCGGTGCTGGCCGAGTTGCGGGGCCAGGACGCGATCCTGCTGGGCGCGATCGGTGACCCGAGCGTGCCGCCTGGGGTCCTCGAGCGCGGGGTCCTGCTGCCGTTGCGCTTCGAGCTCGACCACCACGTGAACCTGCGTCCGGTGAAGCTGTTCCCGGGCGTCGCCACGCCATTGGCGGGCAAGGGCCCGGCCGACATCGACATGGTCGTCTGCCGGGAGGGCACCGAGGGTCCGTACGTCGGCTCCGGCGGGACGCTTCGCCGGGGCACTGCGCACGAGGTGGCGACCGAGGAGAGCCTCAACACGAGGTTCGGCGTCGAGCGGATCGTGCGCGATGCCTTCAGCCGAGCCGGCGCCCGCCGTGGCACGGTCACGCTGGTCCACAAGACCAACGTGCTGGTCCACGCGGGATCGCTGTGGCAGCGCACCTTCGACGAGGTCGCCGCGGAGTTCCCGGAGATCGGATGCGACTACTGCCACGTGGACGCTGCGGCCATGTTCTTCCTGACCCAGCCCGAGCGGTTCGACGTCGTGGTCACCGACAACCTGTTCGGAGACATCCTCACCGACATCGGTGCGGCGATCGCCGGCGGCATCGGCCTGGCAGCCAGCGGCAACATCGACCCGAGCCGGACCAACCCCAGCATGTTCGAGCCGGTCCACGGCTCCGCGCCCGACATCGCAGGGCAGGGCAAGGCCGACCCGACCGCGACCGTGTTGTCGGTCGCGATGCTGCTGGCGCACCTCGGGCACCAGGCCGCGGCCGACCGCGTCGAGGCCTGCCGTGGCCGCCGACCTCATGACCCGCGGGGCCGCCCTGCGCTCCACCAGCGAGATCGGCGACGCCCTGGCGGCCGGCGCCGCCGGCTGAGCCGGCGTCCCGGAATACGGACGACCTCGCGACCGGATGCTGGGATCAGCGATACTTCGCCCCATGAGCACCGAAGCAGCCACCCCCTGGTACCGCTCCGCCGCCGAGATGTCGGCCGCCGGGATCGACCTGTACCCGGTGACCGATCGCGTCGGCCGCCAAGGTCGCCGACCGCAGCAGCGGGGCGGTCCGCCCGGAGGAGCAGCGCAAGGCGATCCTCGCCGATCCTGGGTTCGGCCGGTACTTCACCGACCACATGGTCCGCGTCGACTGGTCGCAGGACGCCGGCTGGGGCGAGCCCGAGCTGGTGGACTATGCCCCCCTGCCCATCGATCCCGACAGCATGTTCATCCACTACGGGCAGTCGATATTCGAGGGCCTCAAGGCCTACCGGCACCCGGACGGCTCGCTGAACGCCTTCCGCCCCGAGGCCAATGCCGCGCGGTTCGCCCGCAGCGCACGGCGGCTGGCGATGGCCGAGCTGCCCGAGGACCTGTTCCTCGGGTCGGTGGAGGCGCTCGTCCGGGCGGACGCCGGGTGGGTGTCCGAGGACCCGGAGAAGAGCCTCTACCTGCGGCCGTTCGAGTTCGCCACCGAGATCGGGCTGGGCGTGCGCCCCGCCAACGCCTACACGTACCTGCTCGTCGCGTCGCCCGCCGGCGCGTACTTCCCCCGCGGTGTGAAGCCCGTGAGCGTCTGGCTGTCGACGGAGTTCGTCCGCGCCGCCCCGGGTGGCACCGGCGAGGCCAAGTGCTCGGGCAACTACGCCGCCTCGCTGATCGCCCAGGCGCACGCGGCCGAGCAGGGGTGCGACCAGGTGGTCTGGCTTGATGCGACCGAGCGGCGCTGGGTCGAGGAGATGGGCGGCATGAACCTGGTGTTCGTCCTCGGCCATGGGGACTCCGCCCGGTTGGTGACCCCGGAACTCACCGGCACCCTGCTCCCCGGCATCACCCGCGACTCGCTGCTGAAGCTGTCGCGGCACCTGGGCATCCCCGCCGAGGAGGGCCGGATCTCGGTCGAGGACTGGCAGGCAGGCAACGCCAGCGGCGAGATCTCCGAGGTGTTCGCCTGCGGGACGGCCGCGGTCGTCACGCCCGTCGGGTCGGTCAAGTCCGCGACGGCGCAGTGGACGGTCGGCGACGGCCAGCCCGGCCCCGTCACCATGAAGCTGCGCCACGCCCTGCTCGACATCCAGACCGGCCGCACCGAGGACCCGTTCGGCTGGATCCACCGCATCGGCTGATCGGTCAGGTCATGGACGGGGGCGCGAACCGGAGGCGGGCACTGGGTGGCGCCCTCCTTGCGATCGGGCTCCTCTACCTCGCGTTCCTCGGGGGCGCCGAGGGTCCGGCCGGAGCCGTGCTCTTCGCCGGTGCCCTGATCGCGGTGCTGCTCGGTGGGGTCCTGCTGTGGCGGGGGAGGGGATCCTGACCGCCGCGTGGTCGCACCATCTGGATCTGCCCCCGTTCGGACGATCTGCTCCCGTTCAGCGGGGAGCAGATCGTCGAACCGGGAGCAGATCCCTGCGCCGACCGCGAGGGGTAGGGGGGTCGCGCTCGGTGGGGTGGGCGTGGCATGATTCGGCCCATGGCCGCATCGGCGATCATTATCGGCAAGCGCGCTGGCGTCTGACGCAGACGCAGCGCGCTGACCCCCTACGCCTTCGGGCCAGGGGGTTTTCTGTTGGAGGGGCACCATGGACCGCGACGCATTCCACGTCTTCGACACGACCCTGCGCGACGGGGCACAACGTGAGGGCATCTCGTACTCGGTCAGCGACAAGCTGGCCGTGGCGCGGCTGCTCGACGAGCTGGGGGTGGGCTTCATCGAGGGCGGCTGGCCGGGGGCCATGCCCAAGGACACGGAGTTCTTCGCCCGCGCCGCGGCCGGGGAGCTGAAGCTGGCCAATGCCCAGCTCGTCGCGTTCGGAGCGACCCGGAAGCCCGGCACGAACGCCGCTGACGACGCCCAGGTGCGTGCGCTGCTTGACTCGCAGGCGCCGGTCGTGTGCCTGGTGGCCAAGTCCGACGTGCGCCACGTCAAGGAGGCCCTGCGGACCACGAACGAGGAGAACCTCGCGATGGTGCGCGACACCGTCGACTTCTTCGTGCGCAACGGCAGGCGCGTCTTCGTGGATTGCGAGCACTTCTTCGACGGCTACAAGCACGATCCGGACTACGGAGTCACGCTGCTGAAGACGGCGTTCGATGCGGGTGCGAGCGTGGGCGTCATGTGCGACACGAACGGCGGGATGCTGCCCCTGGGCATCTACCGAACTGTCGACCGACGTGCGCGAGCGCTCCGGGGTCCGTCTGGGAATCCACTGCCAGGACGACACGTCCTGCGCGGTCGCCAACACCCTCGCGGCCGTCGAGGCCGGCGTCACGCATGTGCAGTGCACGGCCAACGGGTACGGCGAGCGCACCGGGAATGCCGACCTGTTCTCGGTGGTCGCCAGCCTCGAGCTGAAGCTGGGGATCAAGGCGCTGCCCGAGGGCAACCTGCGCGAGTCCAAGCGGATCAGCCACGCGCTGGCCGACATCACCAACCTGCCGCCGAACACCCACCAGGCCTACGTGGGCGTCTCCTCGTTCGCCCACAAGGCAGGGCTGCACGCCTCGGCGCTGAAGGTCAACGAGGAGCTGTACAGCCACATCGACCCGCGCCTGGTCGGCAACGACACCCGGATCCTCGTCACCGAGATGGCCGGCCGTGCGACGGTGGAGCTCAAGGGCCGCGAGCTGGGCGTGGACATCGCCTCGGACCCCGAGGCCCTGGCCCGGGTCGTCGAGATCGTCAAGACCCGTGAGTCGCAGGGGTGGACCTACGAGGCGGCGGACGCCTCCTTCGAGCTGGTCATGCGCGACGAGCTGCCCGGCGAGAAGCGGCGCTACTTCGATGTCGAGTCGTGGCGCACGATCGTCTCGCCGCAGGTCAACGGCGACGGGCACGGCTCCGAGGCAATCGTCAAGGTGCACGCCGGCGGGCAGCGGATCGTGCGGGTCGGGGAGGGCAACGGCCCTGTCAACGCGCTGGACAACGCGCTGCGGACCGCGCTCGAGCAGATCTATCCGGAGGTCGCCGGCCTCGAGCTCGTCGACTACAAGGTCCGGATCGTGCCCGGCGCGAAGGGCACGGACGCCGTCACCCGCGTCCTGATCCAGACCGACGACGCCGAGGGCAGCTGGTCCACGGTCGGCGTCCACGAGAACGTGATCGTGGCCTCGTGGCTGGCCATCGTCGACGCCGTGGACTACGGGCTGATGCGCGCCGGGGTGGCCCCGCCAGGGGACGTCGAGGGTGCCGGGGCCGTAACGGGCGATGCCGGGTCGGCCGGGGCGGGAGCGGGGACCGCGGCTGGGTCGGCGGGTGCGGGAGCGGGAACCGGGGCATGAGGATCGCGCGCTACTCCCACGAGGGCCAGGTCCGCTACGGCGTGGTCGAGGGGACCGAGGTCCTGGAGCTGCCCGGCCACCCGTTCGCGGTCGCGGGGGAGCCGCTCACCACGACCGGGACGGTCCACGATCTCGACGCCGTCCGGCTGCTCGCGCCGGTGATCCCGAGCAAGATCATCGGCATCGGCAAGAACTACGCCGACCACGCAGCCGAGATGGGCGGCCCCGCGCCGGAGCAGCCGCTCATGTTCCTCAAGCCCACGACCGCCCTGATCGGGCCCGACGACGTGATCGTCCTGCCGCCGGAGTCCTCCGAGGTGCACTACGAGGCCGAGCTGGCCGTCGTGATCGGGCGGATGTGCCGTCGCGTGCCGGCAGACCAGGCAGCCTCGGTGATCCTGGGCTACACCTGCGCCAACGACGTGACGGCCCGGGACCTGCAGCGATCGGACGGCCAGTGGACCCGCGCGAAGGGCTTCGACACGTTCTGCCCGCTCGGCCCCTGGATCGACACCGACCTGGACGCCGCCGACCTCCTGGTCGAGTGCGAGGTGAACGGCGTGGTCACGCAGGCCGCGTCCACCGCGACGCTCATCCACTCGGTCCCGGCCCTGGTCGCGGCGGTGTCGTCCGTGATGACCCTGCTGCCCGGCGACGTGATCCTCACCGGCACCCCCGCCGGTGTCGGGCCACTCACGGCCGGCGACGAGGTGACTGTCACGGTCGCCGGCCTCGGCACCCTGGTCAACCGAGTCCGCTGACCCCGGCGGGTTCGCGGGGTGGGCAGGGCGTGGGGCGCCGGTAGGATTCGCCCCATCATGTCTGAGCCCCTCGATGTCCTTGCGCCTGTCGACCTGCCCGCCCGCGCCAGCAACCCCGACGTGCGAGTCCGGTTCTGCCCGTCCCCGACGGGGAACCCGCACGTGGGGATGGTCCGCACGGCGCTGTTCAACTGGGCCTACGCCCGGCACACCGGCGGCACGTTCGTGTTCCGCATCGAGGACACCGACTCCGCGCGCGACTCCGAGGAGTCCTACGAGCAGCTGGTCGCGGCCCTGACGTGGCTCGGACTGGACTGGGACGAGGGCCCCGGACTGGGCGGGGACTACGCGCCCTACCGGCAGTCGCAGCGCCTCGAGGTCTACTCGAACGCTGCCCGGGACCTGCTCGCCGCCGGGCGGGCCTACGAGTGCTTCTGCACCCCCGAGGAGCTCGAGGTGCGTCGCGAACAGGCGCGCAAGGAGGGCCGCACCCCCGGGTACGACGGCCACTGCCGTGACCTCGCGCCGGAGCAGGTCGAGGCCTTCCGCGCCGAGGGCCGCACGCCCGCCCTGCGCTTCCGGATGCCCGGGACCGAGCTGAGCTGGGACGACCTCGTCCGCGGTCCGGTGACCTTCGCCCCCGAGCACGTCCCGGACTTCGTCCTCGTTCGGGGCAATGGCGAGCCGCTCTACACACTGGTCAACCCCGTCGACGACGCGATGATGCGGATCACCCACGTCCTGCGCGGCGAGGACCTGCTGTCGAGCACCCCGCGCCAGATCGCCCTGTACGACGCCCTGGCTGAGATCGGCGTCTCCGACGGGACGACCCCACGGTTCGGGCACCTGCCCTACGTGATGGGCGAGGGCAACAAGAAGCTGTCCAAGCGCGACCCGCAGTCCAGCCTGAACCTCTACCGCGAGGAGGGGTTCCTGCCCGAGGGCCTGCTGAACTACCTGGCGCTGCTGGGATGGTCGATGGGGGAGGACCGCGAGTTCTTCTCCAAGGAGCAGATGGCCCAGGCGTTCTCCTTGGAGCGCGTGAGTGCGAACCCCGCACGCTTCGACCTCAAGAAGTGCACCGCGATCAACGCCGACTGGATGCGCGCACTGCCGCCCGAGGAGTTGGCACGTCGGGTCCAGCTGGTGCTGGTCGAGCGCGGTGTCATGCTCGACCCGGTGTCCGAGGCGGACGCTCGGACGCTGGGCGCGGCGATCCCGCTGGTCCAGGAACGGATGGAGACCCTGGGCCAGGCCGTGGGGATGCTCGGCTTCCTCTTCGTCGACGAGGCATCGTTCGCCCCTGACCCCGACGATGCGGCGCGGATGCTCGGACCGGATTCCGCGCCAGTCCTGACCGCCGCCCGCGCTGCGCTGGCCGACCTCGAGCCGTGGACCGCACCCGCGATCGAGGCAGCCCTGCGCGCTGCGCTCATCGAGGGACTGGGTCTCAAGCCCAAGGTGGCGTTCGGTTCGCTCCGGGTGGCCGTGACGGGCCGACGGGTCTCGCCGCCGCTGTTCGAGTCGATCGAGCTGCTGGGCCGGGAGCGCGCGCTGACGCGGATCGACGCCGCGCTGGCCTGACCGCCCCGACCAGGTCCGGATTCGCTCCAAGATCTGGGTCGTTCCAAGGGCCGAGACTTGGATCAAGTGCGCGCCAGCGGACGAGACTTGGATCAGATGCGCTGGGGATGGGCGGCGTAGGTTTGTCCTGTGTCGGACGCCACCTTGTTCATGCAGGACCTCGACGATCGCCGGGTCCCGCTCTCGCTGGGCATGATCGCGCGCTGGATGATGAAGGCCGGGATGGAGTCCGACCCGGCGGACTCCGCTGCCGCCCGGGTCGTGCGGATCATCGAGGAGGCGCACGCGCCCGGCGCCGATGCGGGAGCGCCCCAGGCCACCGTCCGCCGCGACGAGGTGTTCGCGCGGATCAGCGAGGTCCTGCTCGCCGACGGACTCGCCGACGTGGAGCGCCGGGTGCGCATCCGTCGCTGGGTGCGCACCAGCGGGCAGCCGCTGGTCGTGGCCGTCGGCGGGTCCTCCGGCGTGGGCAAGTCGACCATCAGCCAGGAGGTGGCCGACCGCCTGGGCATCTCCGTGGTGATCAGCACCGACCAGGTCCGCGCGGTCATCCGCAGCGTGATCAACCCGGACCTGTTCCCCGCGCTGTCGCAGAGCTCGTTCTCCGCAGCCAAGATGCTCAAGAGCAACCTGACCGGCAATCGGCTGCTGTTCGCCTACGAGGAGCAGGCGCGGATCGTCCAGCACGGCACCGTGGCCCTGGCCCGACGCTCCGTGAAGGAGGGCCAGCAGGTGATGATCAACGGGGTCCACATCGTCCCCGGCCTGCAGAACGTCGAGCCGGAGTTCCCGCTCTTCACCTACGTGCTCACCGTGGGCAGCGCGGAGGAGCATCGCGGCCGCTTCATCAAGCGCTTCCTGGAGGGCGACCGGAAGCCGACCGAGTACCTCGAACGGATGGATGCCATCCGCGAGCTGGACGATTACATCGTGGAGCAGTGCCACCGCCACGGCGTCCAGGTCATCACGAGCACCACCTTCGACGGCACCGTCCTGGACCTCATGGACGCCGTGTGCCGCGACCTGGAGGCCCGCTTCGACACCCATCCGATCCTCCGGGGCTGACACAGTGAGCGGGACCAAGTCCTCTGGTTGAGCCCATGGGGGCGTGATCTCGTCGGACGTGGACGGTCCTCATCGCGGAGGTGGCACATGGGTCGCCGGGTGGCAGGGCTGTTCTCATTGCTCTGCGCGCTGCTGCTCGTGTTGTGGCTCGCGGTCTCTGCTGCCACCCACGGTGGCAGCAGCCCGATCACCCCGACCGCTGGCGCTGCCGCAACGGCCTGGCCGGCGCCCCCCGATGTGCTGACTGACCAGCTCCAGCCCCCCTGGTCCCAGGCGTCCACTGGCTCCGCGATGGAGCCCACCGGCATCGAGTTGGTGAACGCTCCCGGAGTGGAGTCGATGGTTGTGGACGGGACCGGGGCGGTGTGGCTGCACAGCCCCTGGCAGCTCACCAGGGTCGACCCCAGCAGCGGATCTGCGCGGAGCTGGGACGTCGCCGATGATGCGGTGTTTGCGACCATGGGGTCGATCGAGCCCACGGATGGCGATGGTGTCTGGCTGGTCGAGCCGGACCGCGTGCGCCTCTTCGACGGGCGGAGCTTCGTGCGCGACCTCCCCCTGCCGGCGCAGTATCGCGGAGGCGAGGGTCGTCGTATCAACGGCCTGGTCGAGGTCGGTTCGGAGGTGTGGGTCAGCAGCGCGGCCGGGGTGGCCCGCTCTGCAGGGGGACCGTGGACCATGGTGGGCGACGACACCATCGACGGTGCCGCGATGCTGACCGTCGACACCGATGGGCGTATGTGGTCCGTCAGCCAGGTCCTGCGCTCCGACGGCGAGCTGGAGCAGACGGTGATGCGGTTCGACGGGGCTCGGTGGACTGCCATCGATGGGCCGGGTTCGCCGACGTTCGCCGAAGAGCTCGTGGCAGACCCGTCCGGGGGGGTGTACGTCCGCTTCGGGCGCGACGTGCGCCACTTCGACGGGCTGTCGTGGCGGCCGATGCCCCAGCTCTCGTCAGCCCAGCGCCTCGGGACAGCGGCGGCACGGGACATGTCGGTGGCGCCGGACGGGACGGTGTGGCTGGTCGGTCCCGAGGGCGTCGCCCGTGGCCGCGGGTCGGAGCAGTGGCAGCTGATCGCCCAGGTCGATGAGCCCTCGCTCGTCGGGGTAGGCATCCTGGGCGACGATGTGATGGTTGCTGAGTCATCCGGCCTGCTGCGCCTCGACGGCGATCAGTTGAGCCGAGTCTGGTCCGCCCCGGATCGGGGGCTCGGCTCGCCCGTGAGCGGTCTGCTGGTCGTCTCCGCCGATGAGGTCTGGGCCACTGCGGAGGGAGCGATTCACCAGTACGTGGATGGGAGGTGGCACCTGAGGAGGCAGGGGCTGGGATGGCTCGGCGGATCCCGGATCGGGTGGGGCGGGGACTCAGGACTTGCCCTTGCATCAGACGGAGCCGTCTGGGCCATCACCGGCGGCGCCCTGGCCCGGTTCGCCGGCGACGAGCCCGTGGTCATCCCGCGCAACCTGGCTGACGGCTGGCTCCTGGCCGGCCCGGACGCGGGTGTCTGGGCAGTGGAGGCGATCTGGCCGGGTTGGTCGCGGTGGTACGCGGGCGAGGATCCCGACGGCAGCAGCGTGAGCCTGCTGCGTGCCGATGGCACGCAGATGTCCGTTCGACTCCCGGGCCCGCCGTGGTCCCTGACCTCGTTGGCTGCAGGCGTCGACGGCAGCATCTGGGTGACGATCTGCGAGCAGGGGCGTGCTGACTACTGCACCGTCCCGACGCTGATGCGCTGGGATGGTCAGTGGGCCTCGGTGCCCTACCCGGGGGCGGGCCTGGCCGGGGTTTCGGTTGCTGCGGATGGCGCCTTCTGGGCACTGATCACCTCCGGGATGGCAGCCAATGAGGAGCCGGTCGTCGCCCGCTATGCGGACGGCTCGTGGACGCGCTTCACGCAGGTCGCCGACCGGGACTCCGTCTCGCCCTCGCCGGCTGGGGGAGTGTGCGGCGTTCATGTCGTTGACGCCACGCTCTTCTGCATCGACCCGGCAGGTCGAGCCAGCAACCGGGCGTTGCCGGTGCCCGGGCACGTCCATGTCGGACCTGACGGATCGCTCTGGGTCGAGGACTCGGGAGTGGTGGCTCGTCTGCCCGGGAACGCACCCCTCTGAGCGGCGGCGACTGTCCGTTTTGGGCCCCCGGCCCGCGGCCGGTATAGTTTCCCCTGCCCTTGGGGTATGGGGTAATTGGCAGCCCGGCTGATTCTGGTTCAGCTAGTCTAGGTTCGAGTCCTGGTACCCCAGCTCGACGTTTCACCCCCGCCCGACCGGGTAGGATTGCGAACGTCGCGCCGAGCAATCGGCACCGCAAAGCAGCACGGCCCCGTTGTGTAGTGGCCTAGCACGCCGCCCTCTCAAGGCGGTAGCGCGGGTTCGAATCCCGTCGGGGCTACGCAGCCTCTCCCCTCACGGAAACGTGGGGGGAGAGGCATTTCGCGTTCCAGGGCGCGAGCGCTCACGGCGCCCGGAGGCCCGGTACGCCAGGAGGAGAATCGGCCCGAACGCGCTCAGCGTGGGGCCAGACCGTGTCAGTTCTCCCGGAAGAACCGGTCAGCCGGTCCGTTCCAGAGCAGCAGCAGGATGATCACGGCGACACCGCCGATCAACCCGGAGGCGAGGATCCCGCCCTGGCCTGAGAACGAGACGGCGACCCAGATGGCCGCGATGATCCGCAGGACCATCAGCGCGGTGATGAGGAACCGCGACAGGCTGCTGCCGCCGCCGAGCCCGATCGCCACGGCGGCGATCAGGACACCGACCCCGATCTCGACCCACGCGTAGGTCGTGCCCGAGGCGCCCGAGAGGTCCGTCGAGGTCACGAACGACTCAACCCCGAACAGGGCGAGGAACCCGCGGAACAGCGACAGGAACGCCACGACCCACGTCAGGAACACGACGAAGGTGACCCCACCGGGTCGACGGGCTGCGTAGGGACGCGACATGGAACGGCTCCTCTCCTGCGCCGGCGATCCGGCCTGGCGCGAGTGTGGCACACCGAAGGGCCAGCGGTCGGGACCCAGTCAGTCCCGGCGCAGCGCCTCCGTGAGCTTCGTGGCCGTGGCCAGGACGGCGTGGCTGTGCAGACGCCCCGGGACCCGTCCCATCCGGTCCAGCGGCCCGGACACCGAGACGGCCGCCACCACCTTGTTCGACGGGCCCCGCACGGGGGCACTGACCGAGGCAACGCCCTGCTCGCGCTCGGCGACGCTCTGCGCCCAGCCGCGGCGGCGGACCCCCGCCAGGGTCGCGGCTGTGAACGTCGAGTCGCGCAGGCCGACGTGGATCCGGTCGGGGTCCTCCCACGCCAGAAGCACCTGCGCCGCCGACCCTGCGTGCATCGTGAGCACGGAGCCGACGGGCACGGTGTCGCGCAGCCCGGTCAGTCGCTCGGCGGCCGCGACGCAGATGCGGCGGTCCCCCTGGCGTCGGTAGAGCTGGGCGCTCTCCCCGGTCGTCTCGCGCAGCTGGGCCAGCGCCGGGCCGGCCGCAGCGACCAGGCGATCCTCGCCGGCGGCGGCAGCGAGCTCGGGCAGCCGGGGTCCCAGGACGAAGCGGCCGCTCATGTCGCGGGCGATCAGGCGGTGGTGCTCCAGGGCCGTCGCGAGCCGGTGCGCGGTCGGCCGGGCGAGGCCCGTGGCAGCCACGAGACCGGCCAGGGACAGCGGCCCTCCTTCGAGTGCGTCGAGCAACATGGAGGCCTTGTCGATCACCCCGACACCACTGGCGTATGATTCGTCCATAGGATGATATTGCCGTTTCAACATGTGAGACGTCAACTGGCGAGGAGCGGAGGTCGTGATGGGTCAGACACTGGCCGAGAAGGTATGGGACGCGCATGTGGTGCGCAGCGCTCCGGGGGAGCCCGACCTGCTCTACATCGACCTGCACCTGATCCACGAGGTGACCAGCCCGCAGGCGTTCGACGGCCTGCGTGCCGCTGGCCGCCCGGTGCGGCGCCCGGACCTCACCCTGGCCACCGAGGACCACAACGTCCCGACGATCGACATCGACAAGCCGATCGCCGACCCGGTCTCCCGCGCCCAGGTCGACGCCCTGCGTGCGAACGCCGCGGAGTTCGGCGTGCCGATCTACTCGCTGGGCAGCGCCGAGCAGGGGATCGTCCACGTGGTCGGCCCGCAGCTGGGGCTGACGCAGCCGGGCATGACGATCGTCTGCGGCGACTCGCACACGTCGACCCATGGTGCGTTCGGCGCCCTGGCGTTCGGCATCGGCACCTCCGAGGTCGAGCACGTCCTGGCCACGCAGACGCTGCCGCTGAAGCCGTTCAAGACGATGGCGATCACCGTCGAGGGCGCCCTGCCCGAGGGCGTCACCGCGAAGGACCTGATCCTGGCGGTCATCGCCCGGATCGGGACCGGTGGCGGTCAGGGTTACGTGCTGGAGTACCGGGGCGAGGCGATCCGGAGCCTGAGCATGGAGGCCCGGATGACCATCTGCAACATGTCGATCGAGGCCGGCGCCCGCGCCGGGATGATCGCCCCCGACGAGACGACCTTCGCCTACATCGAGGGCCGCCCCAAGGCGCCCGCGGGGCAGGACTGGGCCGATGCCGTGGCCTACTGGCGGACGCTGACGACTGACGACGACGCGCAGTTCGACGCGGAGGTGGTCATCGACGCCAGCGAGCTGAGCCCGTTCGTCACGTGGGGCACGAACCCCGGTCAGGGCGTGCCGCTGTCGGCGACCGTTCCCGACCCCGCGGACTACGCCGATCCCTCGGACCAGGCAGCGGCGCGCAAGGCGCTGGAGTACATGGGCCTGACCGCCGGCACCCCGATGCGCGAGATCCCGGTCGACACGGTGTTCCTGGGCTCCTGCACCAACGGCCGGATCGAGGACCTGCGGGCCGCTGCCGAGATCCTGGCCGGCCGTCGCGTCGCCGACGGCGTGCGGATGCTCGTCGTGCCCGGCTCGGTCCGCGTCCGGCTCGCGGCGATGGCTGAGGGGCTCGACACGGTGTTCACCGATGCTGGGGCCGAGTGGCGCGAGGCCGGCTGCTCGATGTGCCTGGGGATGAACCCCGACACGCTGGCGCCGCAGGAGCGCAGCGCGTCGACGTCGAACCGCAACTTCGAGGGCCGGCAGGGCCCGGGTGGGCGCACCCACCTGGTGTCCCCGCAGGTCGCCGCCGCCACCGCCGTGCGCGGCACCCTCAGCTCCCCGGCCGACCTGGCCTAGAGAGGACATCCCATGGAGAAGTTCACCGTCCACACCGGCACGGCCGTCCCCCTGCGGGCAAGCAACGTCGACACCGACCAGATCATCCCGGCCAGGTACCTCAAGCGGATCACGCGCCACGGGTACGAGGACGCGCTGTTCGCCGCCTGGCGCAGCGACCCCGACTTCGTCCTCAACGACCCCGCCCGGGCCGGCGCGACGATCCTGGTGGCCGGCCCCGACTTCGGGACGGGGTCCTCACGGGAGCACGCTGTCTGGGCCTTGCAGGACTACGGCTTCAAGGTCGTCATCTCCTCCCGGTTCGCCGACATCTTCCGCGGCAACTCCGGCAAGGGCGGGCTGCTGACCGCGATCGTCGACCAGGCCGTCGTCGATCAGCTCTGGGCCGCGACGGAGTCCGACCCGACCGAGTCGGTCACCGTGGACCTCGAGGCGAGGACGGTTTCGTTCGCCGACGTGGTGGCACCCTTCGAGATCGATGACTACGTGCGCTGGCGTCTGCTGGAGGGCTTGGACGACATCGGGATCACGCTGCAAAGTGCTGACCTGATCGCCGGTTTCGAGCGAGCCCGTCCGGCATTCACCCCCCGTACCGCCTAGCGTGTGCCCCGAGTGCGGGAGTAGCCTGCGCCTCGGACATGATGCACATTCACCGGTGACCGCCGGTGCGATCCGCGAAGGAAGTCTCCAATGAACAAGGCTGAACTCATTGATGTCGTTGCATCGCGCATCGACACCAGCAAGAAGGACGCGTCGGAAGCTGTCCAGGCTGTCATCGATGCGATCACCGAGGCTGTTGCCAAGGGCCAGAAGGTCTCCATCAGCGGATTCGGGGTGTTCGAGCGGGCCGAGCGGGCCGCCCGGACGTACCGCGCCCCGGCGACGGGCGAGGCGATCCTCAAGGCCGCCAAGGCTGTGCCGCGGTTCCGTCCAGGTGGCGAGTTCAAGGCCTCGGTGAGCAGCGAGAAGCCGGCAGCCGCGGCCAAGAAGGCTGCCGCGAAGGCGACCGCCCCGGCCAAGAAGGCCGCCTCGGCTGCGACAGCGGCGGCGACGAAGGCCACTGCCCCGGCCAGAAGGCCGCGACCAAGGCTGCTGCCCCGGCCAAGGCCGCAGCGACGAATGCCGCTGCCCCGGCGAAGCCCGCTACCCCGGCCGCCAAGAAGGCCCCGGCGAAGAAGGCCCCGGCCGCCAAGAAGGCCCCGGCGAAGAAGGCCCCGGCCGAAGAAGGCCCCGGCCAAGGCAGCTCCGGCAGCGGAGAGTGCACCCACTGCGGAGTAGCAGCAGAAGCAACCAGCGCCCTCACGCCCGGTCCGATCATTCGGCCGGGCGTGAGGGCGTTCGTGCCCCGTGGACCTGCCGTTATCGGGCGTATCGCGGGCCTTGTTGAGCCCTCGGGCCAGAATCCACACGATCTCCACACGACCTCCACACGACCGCCACCTGGCCCCCACATGTTGGGAGAAGAGTGCGTAGCGGGTGTCACTGAGGGCGAGTCACCTCGACGGCACCTCCCATCGAGTCAATGGAGGCACCATGAACACACGAACGCGTGCCGGCACGATCCTCTCCGCGGCGACAGCCGCACTCCTTGTCCTGTCCACCCCGGCCCTGGCCGCCGGCCCTGGCGGCGGTGGCGGCGGTGGCGGTGGAGGCGGCGGGGGCTGGCAGCGGTGGTGGTGAAACCACGACGGGGTCGGTCTACTCCGACCTGGTGATCGCCTTGCGCGCCGCGAACGGGACGCCCATCCTCAAGAAGTACGTGGTTCCCGAAACCGCCAATTGACGACCGCTTCGATCGAGTACTGCGTGCAGCCCGTGTCCTACGTGGCGATCCCCGGAGTGACGACCTCGACGATGTCCGAACCCGGTCGACGGCCGGAACGTCTGGATCGTCCCGCTGCAGGGCGAGGGGATCGACCTCGAGGCGGTCCCACCGACGGTGCCACTCGAGTTCACCGGGGCGTGTGACCCGCAGCCGCAGTACGCCATGTTCGTCTCCGAGGTCGAGCTGGAGCGGCTGAACCTCGCCCGCACGGCGGACGAGGTCATCGCCACGCAAGCTCGCCGATGTGGCGTTGAAGCTGGGGTTCGCCGACGCGATCGCACTCGAGGCGACCGGTCGCATCAGCTACGACGGCTCGACCATCGACGCATCGCCCGAGAACGCGGCGATCTACCAGTCGCTGATGAAGACCGGCACGATCCCGGGGCTCTCGACGACCGAGACGACCATGTCCTGGCCCGCCCGCACAGATCGGTCCGGATCCCCACGGCGCAGCGTCGAACAGCCGGTTCGACGCCTGGGAGCTGGCGGCGATGACCATCGGTGCGGCGGCGAGCAAGAGCACGCCGTTCACCATCGACACCGTCGAGTACTACAACCGGATCATCGGCTTCCCGCCGCGGCCGACTCCACCGCGACCCCCAGGCCGACGAGTCCCCCTGGGGCGTGAACTTCGTGCAGTCGGCTGGACCCCGACAGCCGACTGACGGCGTGGCGACCCCCGCCGAGCAGTTCGTCGACTACAGCGGCTTCAAGTACAACCGCTCGGAGACCTTCAAGGGCAGCGTCACCTGGCTCGACGTGCCGACGCTGACGTGGAAGGTCAGCAAGATCACCGACGTGGTGCCGTTCACCAACCTGTCGTCGTACCGGACGACGAGTCGGCACCGAGACCCTGACCGGTGTCACGGCGTTCGCGCAGCTGGCCGATGACGTGCGGGCACTGTGCAACTTCATCCCGGACAACACGTTCCTCCCCGGCTTCTACATGGACGTCCCAGGGCGTCGACACCACCGCGGACGCAGTTGAAGGCGATCACATGACCCGGCTGTCGACCTCGGCACGCCTGCCGGCGAACGTCTTCCAGACCGAGACGTTCCCGATCACGGCGTCCCTGCTCAACCCCTGGGGCGGGGAAGACATCGACGAATGCCCAGTTGCGCATCACGATCGACGCCCCCACCGCGCTCGCGGCGGGGGACGTGAGCGCGATCCGCACCCCCGGCGATCTCGCCGAGGAACGACCGTCCCGTTCATCCTGTCGAGGAGGACGAGACCTGGTCAGAACCTCGTGGGCACCTGACCTCGACGAGGCAGCTTGACGACGGACCTCATGGTTGGCCCTGGGCTACAACGTCTCCACGATGTTCGACGTCACGGTCGCTGATGGGGCTCCGACGGGGTCTACACCATCAAGCTCGAGCTGATCGACTTGATGACTCGACCCCGACGACGGTTCTCGCCTCGGATACCGGCACGATCACCGTGAACGACAACGTGCCGACGGTCCTGTGGGGCGACTCGGTGCCGAAGCTCGCCACCCAGGGCGTCTACGATGACGATCCCGCTGCAGGTCTACTCACCCGCGGACGGCACCAGGTCAGCTTGAGCTCACCGTGACCGGCCCCGACGGCGCTCGACGCAGGCGACGTGAAGGTCTACGGCCGGCGACGTGAAGATCTACGCCAGCAACGGGACCGACATGGTGGCCATGGCGCTGGATGCCGGACGCGGGCCAGTCGCTCGTGGGCACCTGGACTGCCGCACTCAGTGCCGGCTTCACCTACGGTGATCTGGTACGCCACGGTCGCCGAGGGGGCGCCGGTGGGCAACTACAGCTTCGACGTCAGCCTGCAGGACGGGAACGACCTTGCGCGGCGACACGCTTGAGTCGTTTCCGTCTCCGCCCCGGAGGCCCACGGTGAGAAGCCGCCGGACGTGGGCGACACCACCGCACCCGACGTCACGATCGTGCCGGTCGACACAGCCCTGAGCACAACGGTCGCGTTCGATCTCACCGCGAGCGAGAGACGGCGTCGACCTTCAAGTGCACGCTGACCAAGAACGGCGTGACTGTCTCCTCGGGGAGTTGCACGTCGTCCGTGACCTACGCCGACCTGGAGCCGGGGACGTACATCTTCTCCGCGACTGCGACGGACGTGGCCGGGAACGAGAGTGCGGTGGAGGACCTCGCTCGTGGTGATCAGGGCCGCGGCGGCGCCTCCGGCCACCCAACAGCCGCCGCCGCCACAGGCGCCCCCGAGCAGCCGGGAGCACCGGGAGCAGGGGCACCGGGAGCAGGGGCGCCCTCTGCGACGACCCCGGTCGTTCCGGCCGCGGTCGTCAAGGTGAAGGCGATCAACAACGGGACCAAGTTGTTCGTCAACGTCAACCCGAACAAGGGCACTGGCTACTGGAACATCAAGGTCTACCGCAAGGTCGTCAAGGGCGACCAGGTCTCGTGGGAGAAGGTCGGCAAGACCCTGCGGACCAAGACAAGCAAGGAGACCCGCACCGTCAATCTCGGCAAGGGCACCTACCGGGTCAAGGTGATGGAGAAGTACGGGATGAAGGGTGATGTCTCCAACCAGGTGACGCTGGTCCGCTAGCGCTCACTGACATCGTGCGGGCCCGTCTGACTCGAGCGGGTCCGCACGATCCCGGGGCAGGCAGTAGCCAACCCGGCGAACGTCTCACGCCCGGTCGATCCGTCGGCCGGGCGTGAGGCGCTACTCTCGCGGCCATGTCCGTCGCGGTGACGCTCTCCCGCCTCACGGTCTCGTTCGGCGCCCGCGAGCTCTTCCACGACCTCGACGCCGTGGTCGGCCCGGACGAGGTGGTCGGGCTGGTCGGGCCGAACGGGTGCGGCAAGACGACCCTGCTGCGCACCATCGCCGGGCTGCATGCCCAGGATTCCGGGTCGGTGACCTGGAGCCCTCCGGGTGCCCGGATCGGATACCTGCCCCAGGAGCGCACCCACTCCGGGACCGTGGGGGAGCACCTCACCCGGCTCACCGGTGTGCAGGATGCCGACGACCGGATGCAGCGCGCCGCCGAGGGGCTGGCGCAGGGGGCGCCCGGCGCCGACGCGCGCTACTCCATAGCCCTCGAGGACTGGTTGGGCCTCGGCGGTCCGGACCTGGACGCCCGGATCGAGGCGACGCTGGCCCAGGTGGTACCTGGGCTGCCGCTCGAGCATCCGATGCAGGGACTGTCCGGTGGGCAGTCCGCGCGGGTCGGGCTGGCAGGGCTGCTGCTCTCCCGGTTCGACGCCTACCTGCTCGACGAGCCGACCAACGACCTCGACCTCGACGGGCTGGAGATGGCCGAGCAGTTCCTCGCCGGCATCCGGGGACCGGTCCTCCTGGTCAGCCACGACCGGGAGTTCCTCGCCCGTCGGATCACGCGGGTCCTGGACTTCGACCCCGCGCTGGAGACCGTCGGGGACTACCGCGGCGGGTTCGATGCCTACAGTGCCGAACGCTCCCGGGCGCGCGGCCGAGCGCAGGAGGAGTACGACGCGGTCGCCGCCACCCGTGAGGACCTGCTCGCCCAGATGCGTGCCGCCCGGGCCACCTCCGATCGTGGGGCGAAGGTGGCCAGGGCCAAGCATCGGTCCGGAAGCATCGACAAGATGCTGCGTGACGCGATGATCGATGGCGCGACCGCGGGAGCAGCCTCCGCGGGCCGTGTCCAGCGACAGGTCGATCGGCTCCCCGATGTCGTCGAGCCACGACGGGAATGGCAGCTGCGCTTCCGGGTGGCGGAGGTCGAACGCTCGGGAGACGTCGTTGCGACGCTGCGGGGCGCCATCACGGCACGTGGCAGCTTCCGGATGGGACCGATCGACCTGCAGGTCGACCGGGGCGACTGCGTGGTGATCACGGGCGCGAACGGGTCGGGGAAGTCCACGCTCCTCGGGATGCTCCTCGGCGACATCGCAGTTGGAGTCCGGGCACCAGAGTCTCGGGGCCCGGGTCGTCATCGGACGCGTGGACCAGTCGCGGATCCCGGCGGACCCGGCCGTCACCCTGTGGGACATGGTGACTCGCGAGTTGGCCGGGATGCCCGAGGCGGAGGTGCGCGCACTGCTGGCCAAGTTCGGGCTGGGTGCCGATCGGCTCGGTATCGCCGTCGGCCTGTTGTCGCCGGGCGAGCGCACCCGTATCGGCCTGGCCGTCATCAGCGCCCGGGGTGCCAACGTCCTGGTCATGGACGAGCCGACGAACCATCTGGACCTGCCGGCCATAGAGCAGGTCGAGGCCGCACTGGACCAGTTCGAGGGCACGATCCTGCTCGTCAGCCATGACCGTCGCCTCATCGATCATGTCGCCGGACGGGGCCGCCAGGTGCGCCGGCTTGGCCGTGCGCGAGGGCGGGGTCACCGAGATCCTCTGATCCGGCACCCGGGCCCGCATCCGGTATACGGTGGCGGCCTGCGACGGTCGGTGAGAGGTGGATGGTGGGCACCAAGACGCTCTTCATGAACCTCGGCGTCTCCTACCGGGTCGCCGAGGTCATCCTGTGGCCGCCGTTCATGGCCCTGACACGACGGGACTGGCGGGGGACGGAGAACCTGGGCAAGCACGGCGAGGGGATCGTGGTCGCGCCCAACCACATCTCGTTCCTCGATCCGCTGATCATGGCCCACTTCCTGCACGACAACGGTCGGCCCCCTCGGTTCATGGGCAAGCAGTCCGTCTTCGAGATCCCGCTGGCCGGCCAGCTGATCCGTGGTGCCGGGCAGATCCCGGTCTCGCGGGACAAGGATCCACACAAGGCGCTGGCCGCGGCCGAGGAGGCCGTCAGGAGTGGGGAGTGCCTGGTCATGTACCCCGAGGGCACCATCACCCGGGACCCCGGCACCTGGCCGATGTCGGGCAAGACCGGCGCGCTGCGGGTGGCCCTGGAGACCGGCGCCCCGCTGATCCCGATCGCCCAGTGGGGGGCCAACAGGATCATGCCCCCGTACACCACGCAGATGAACGTCCTGCCCCCGAAGACGATGCACGTCACAGCTGGTCCGCCGCTGGACATCGAGGACCTCCGCGGTCAGCGCATCACCAAGGCGCTGCTGGAGAGGGGAACCGACCGGCTGATGGATGCCATCACGGGCCTGCTGGAGGAGATCCGCGGGGAGAAGGCCCCGGCAGAACGACTTGATTGGGCGGCCCAGCAGAAGCTGCGCGCCGCAGATCAGACCAAGGAGGAGAACTGATGGCTCGCGTTGCGGTGATGGGTGCTGGGTCCTGGGGCACCGGGTTCGGGATGGTGCTGTGCGACGCGGGGGGTGATGTCGTGATGTGGGCCCGTGAGCCCGAGGTCGAGGAGTCGATCAACACCACTCACACCAACGAGATGTTCCATCCCGGGATCGCCCTACCGGAGCAGATGCGGGCAACGGGCGACCCGGCCGAGGCCCTGACCGGCGCCTCCCTGGTGATCCTGGCCATCCCGGCCCAGACCCTGGCGATGAACCTGCAGGCGTGGCGCGAGCTGATGGAGCCCGACGCCGTCGTCGTGTCCCTGATGAAGGGGATCGAGTTGGGCACGATGCGCCGCATGAGCGAGGTCATCGCCCAGGACGGCGGCATCCCGCCGGAGCGGGTCGCAGTCGTGTCCGGGCCGAATCTCGCCCGGGAGATCGCCCAGCGGGCACCGGCGGCCACGACGGTGGCCTGCCCGGACGAGGCCTCGGCCCGCCGACTGCAGGAGGCCTGCACCACCAACTACTTCCGGCCCTACTGGACCACCGACGTCGTCGGCGCGGAGATCGGCGGCTCGGTCAAGAACGTCATCGCGCTGGCCAACGGCATGGCCGTCGGGCTCGGGTACGGGGCCAACTCGCAGGCCTCGCTCATCACCCGCGGGTTGGCGGAGATGTCCCGCCTGGGTGTGGCGCTGGGGGCCAACCCGATGACGTTCCTGGGCCTGGCCGGAATGGGTGACCTGATCGCCACGTGCTCCTCCCCGCTGTCGCGCAACCGGACCTTCGGCGAGAACCTGGGCAAGGGCCTGACCGTCGAAGAGACGATCGCGGTCACCAAGCAGACCTGTGAGGGCGTCAAGTCCTGCCTGCCGATCCTCGAACTGGGCCGCTCGCACGGTGTCGAGATGCCCATCACCGAGCAGGTCGTCCAGGTGGTGCACCATGAGATGGCCGCCGCCGACATGCTCGGCGCGCTGATGGGGCGTGTGACGAAGCCGGAGATGGGTGCGGAGTAGGTAGCCTTCGGCGCGTGATCACCCGACGCGCCCTCGCGAGCCTGGTCCTGTCCATGTCGCTCGCCGTGGGGGCTGTTGCCCCGGCGGCCGCCGACGACCTGACTCAGCCCGAGGTCGCGCCCGGCAGCGCTGTGGCCGCAGGCGTTCGGGGTGGGGACATCTCGTGGCCGAACTGCCCCAAGGGCATGGGTGTTCCGGGCCGGCGCACCCAGGGGCTGCCGCTGCCGACCTCGAAGGCCCAGTTCATCGTGATCGGGCTGACCAACGGGCGGGCCTTCACCCGCAACCCGTGCCTGGCCGGGCACCTGGATGCCGCGCGCACGCGGGACGTGCCGGTCTCCGCGTACACGATGCTGAGCTATCCCAACGCGGCGGAACGCGCGGCGCACGGCGGATCAGGACCGTTCGGCACTGCCACGTACGCCGACCGGATCGCCAACGTCGGCTACGCGCAGGCGGCGTTCGCCCTGGACACGATGGCGGCGGCACAGTTCCCGTCACCGTTCGTCTGGATCGACGTGGAGCCGCGCGCGGAGCGGCGGTGGTCGCGGACGACGGCCAACAACCAGGCGCTCATCCAGGGCGCACTGCGTGCGGCGGCCGACCGAGGGATCGGCTCCGGCATCTACACCTACGCGCTGGCCTGGCGACAGATCACCGGGGGGATGACCCTCGACGTGCCGCTGTGGGCGCCGGGACACTCGCGCGCCCGTACCTTCACCGGACGCATGCGCCAGACGGCCGAGTCCTGCTCCCGGGTCGGATTCACCGGGGGACCGCTGGTGATGACCCAGTGGGTGTGGCGCAACCGGGACCACAACGTGACCTGCCCGGCCATCGAGGAGGTACCGACCCCACTGTGGGTCCGACTGGAGGCTGGGACCGCGTAGGAGAAATATGCGTCATAGTAGTCGAATCTGGCGGAAGATTGTGCGTCCGGCTGATCGCAAGTGTGAAGATGATTCGGTCAAACTGGGGCACGTGCCGTATGATTGCCTGATGGATCTCGCGTTCTACGGTGCCGTCTTCGTCACCCTGCTGGTCATCATCGACCCGCCGGGGATCGTCCCGATCTTCCTGGGGCTCACCCGTGAGCGCACACGCCCCGAGGTCTCCCGGCTGGCCCGTACGGCGGTGCTCACCTCGTTCGCGGTCATCACCGGCTTCGCGGTCCTCGGTGACAAGGTGCTGTCCTACCTGCACATCTCGCTGCCTGCGATGCAGGGGGCCGGCGGGCTGCTCCTGCTGCTGGTCGCCCTCGAGCTGCTCATGGGCAAGGAGGCTGAGCCCGAGGCGCACACCGACGTGAGCATCGCACTGGTCCCGCTGGGGGTGCCGCTGCTGGCCGGTCCGGGGGCGATCGTTGCCACGATCCTGTTCGCCCGTGACGCCAGCACGGTCCCCGAGCTGGCCGCTCTGGCCGGGGCCATCGTCGCGGTCCACGCGGTGCTGTGGGCCTCGATGCGCTACTCGAGCGTCGTCTCCCGGGTGATGGGCAAGGGCGGCATCACGATCCTCACGCGGATCTCAGGGCTGTTGCTGGCGGCCATCGCGGTGCAGCTGGTCGCGGATGCGGTCCTCGGGTTCGTGGCCGCGGGCTGAGCCGGGTCAGGCCCCCGTCGCCACCAGGGAGTCGAGGGCGGCGGCCAGGTCCGCCCACAGGTCCTCGACGTCCTCGATGCCGACCGACAGCCGCAGCAGCCCGTCGGGAACGTGCGGGCTCTCCTCGGGCCAGCGGCGACGACGCTCCAGGGTGGACTCGACCCCACCGAGGCTGGTGGCGTGCACCCACAGGCGGGTCGCGTCGGCCACTGCCTCGGCGGCGTCGGCGCCACCCTGCAGCTCGAGGCTGATGATCGCGCCGAAGGCGGTCATCTGGCGGACCGCGAGTGCGTGCCCCGGGTCGTCGGGCAGGCTCAGGTGGCGCACCCGCGTGACTGCCGGGTGCTCGGTGCACCGGCGGGCGATCTCTGCGGCGTTGGCGCACGCGCGCTCCCAGCGCAACGGGAAGGTGCGCAGCCCGCGCAGGGCGATCCAGGCCTCCATCGGCCCGGGGATGCCGCCGCCGAGGACCCGGTTGCGCGTGACGCGGGCGACCAGGTCGGGGTCGCGGGCGACCACCGCGCCGAGCAGCACGTCGGAGTGACCGGCCAGGTACTTCGTGGCGCTGTGCACGACGACATCGGCGCCGAGGTCCAGCGGCTTCTGGCCCAAGGGGGTGGCGAACGTCGAGTCCACCACGACGAGGGCCCCGGCGGCGTGGGCGGCCGCAGCGACGGCGGCGATGTCCACGACCTCGAGCGTGGGGTTGGTCGGGGTCTCCAACCACACCAGGGCCGCTCCGGCGGCGGCCTCGACCAGCTCGTCGGTTCGCGCGTCGACCTCCCGCAGCTGGATCCGTCCTGAGTCGTTCCACCGGGCCAGCTGCGTGCGCGTGCCGCTGTACGCGACGGACTGCGACACCACGACGGCACCCACCGGCACCAGGTCAGCCACGGCCGTGATCGCGGCCATCCCGCTGGCGAAGCTGATCGCGTGGCAGCCGGGCCCCTCGAGGGCGGCCAGTACCTCCTCGAGTGCCGTCCACGTCGGGTTGCCGACCCGCGCGTAGGAGACAGGGCCGCCGGCGGCGAACGTCGAGCTGAAGACTGCCGGGGCGTTCATCGGGGCCCCCGGGTCACGCGCGGGACGGCCCGTGGCGACGGCGATGCTGGCTGCCGACAGCCCCGCGGGCAGGTGGTCCGGGGCATCGTTGCGGTCATCGTCGGCCATGCCGCCGCAGCCTACCGGCTGGTGCGCATTAGGGTCGGGGCCGTGGATGAGCATCGGCGGATCCGGGTGGCAGTGGTCTTCGGCGGGCGCAGCAGCGAGCACGCGATCTCCTGCATCAGCGCCGGCAGCGTCCTGTCCGCGATCGACCGGACCGCCTACGACGTGGTCCCCATCGGGATCACGACCGAGGGTCGCTGGGTCGTGGAGCGCGACGAGCCGGAGCGGCTGCGGATCACCGACGGCCGGCTCCCGGCCGTGGACGCGACCGGGTCGCACGTGGTGCTCCCCGGTGACCCCACGCACGGGGGGATCGACGTGCGGCCGGCGGATGCGGCGGTCGGGCTCCTGCACGACGTGGACGTCGTGTTCCCGGTCCTGCACGGGCCGTGGGGTGAGGACGGGACGATCCAGGGCCTGCTCGAGCTCGCCGGGATCCCGTACGTGGGCTCCGGGGTGTTCGCGTCGTCGGCTGCCATGGACAAGGGGCACATGAAGGCCGTGCTGCTCGCCGCCGGCCTCGAGGTGGGGCCCTACGAACTGGTCACGGCCTCGCAGTGGCGCTCCGATCCGCAGGCCGTCCTCGGGCGGCTCGGGACGCTGGGCATGCCGGTGTTCGTCAAGCCGGCGCGTGCCGGATCGAGCGTGGGCATCACGCGGGTCACCGATCCGTCCGACCTGCCCGCCGCGATCGAGGCCGCCCGGGTGCACGACCCGCGGGTCATCGTCGAGGCCGGGTTCCTCGGGGTGCGCGAGATCGAGTGCGGCGTCCTGGACGGCGCCGAAGGGCCGCAGGCCAGCGTGTGCGCGGAGATCGTGGTCCGGCCGGGCCACGACTTCTACGACTTCGAGGCCAAGTACCTCGAGGACGCCGTGGACCTGATCGTCCCGGCCGACCTGCCCGCCGAGGTCGACGCGTCGGTCCGAGCGCAAGCGGTGCGGGCCTTCGAGGCCCTGACCTGCGAGGGCCTTGCGCGCGTGGACTTCTTCGTGACGCCCGAGGGTCGGGCGATCGTCAACGAGGTCAACACAATGCCCGGGTTCACGTCCATCTCGATGTTCCCGCGGATGTGGCAGGCGTCGGGGATGACCTACCGGGAGCTCGTCGACCACCTGATCTCCGACGCGCTGCGCCGCGGGACCGGACTGCGGTGAGCCAGGAGCCCGCCCCGGGGCCGGCAGCGGTCCGCGAGCCCCTGCCGGATCACATCGAGGTGCCCGGGTTGGAGGTCCGCACCTGGCGCGCGGGCGACGTCCACGCGATGGCGCGGGCCATCGCGGAGAACATCGAGCACCTGCGCCCCTTCATGCCCTGGGTCGCGCAGGAGCCGCTGTCCGAAGGGGCGCGGGCCCAGATGGTCGCCGACTGGGAGCGGGATCGCCTCGAGGGCGGCGACCTCGTCCTGGGGATCTTCGAGGACGGTCAGGTGGTGGGTGGCACCGGCGCGCACACCAACCGCACGGAGGCGGCCGACGGGCTCGAGATCGGGTACTGGTTGAGTGCGGCGGCCGAGGGCCGGGGACTGATGACCCGGGTGGTTCGCGCCCTCACGCAGGCCCTGCTGGACCATCCCGGCATCACCCACGTGGAGATCCGGCATGACGAGGCCAACACCCGCAGCGCAGCCATCCCCCCACGGTGCGGCTACCGCCTGGTCGGCCGGGAGCAGCGAACAGTGCAGGCCCCGGCCGAGACGGGATCAGGCCTGGTCTGGCGGATCGGAGCCGAACCCTCCCTCCCGGGGTGATGAGCAGGCCGCGGGGGCGTCCCCGGCAGGCGCGAGCGTGCGCTGCGGTGGAAGCATCGCAGGCATGAGCGAATCCCAGATCTCCGGCCACGGCGGGCACCACATCGTCTCCGCAGCGCGGGCCCACGGTGCCACCACGCTGTTCACCCTCTCGGGGGCCCACATCTTCCCGTTGTACGACGCCGCGGTCGGCGGCAAGCAGGGGTTCGATGCCGCAGCCGACCGGAAGTCCGCAGAGCGAGACGGCGCCGTGCGGCTGCTCGACGTGCGCCACGAGGCCACCGCCGTCTTCGCCGCCGAGGCCACAGGTCGACTCGACCGGACCCCCGGGTTCGCCGCGGTCACCGCGGGCCCGGGCGTGACCAACGCGGTGTCCGCGCTGGCGACGGGACTGTTCAACGGCGCCCCGATGGTCGTGGTCGGCGGTCGGGCACCTGAGGCGCGCTGGGGCTCCGGCTCGTTGCAGGAGTTCGACCATCCCGCGCTGCTGGGCCCGGTCACGAAGGCTGCCTGGACCCTGAAGGACCCCGCCACGATGGGGGCCCGCGCCGCCGAGGCATTCCGGCTCGCGCTGACCCCGCACCGCGGACCGGTGTTCCTCGACGTGCCGATGGACCTGTTCTACTTCGGCGCCACCGCGCCCGCCCCGGAGCCGGTCGCTGCGGGGGTGAAGGTTCCCGATCCCAGCGCCCTCGACCGCGCGGCCGCCGTCCTGGCCGCCGCCCGGACGCCTGTGGTCGTGCTCTCCAGCGACGTGTGGTCAGGCCATGCCGAGAAGGAGGCCGTCGACCTCGTCACCCAGTTCGACCTGCCGGCGATCCTCACCGGACTTGGTCGGGGGCTGCTGCCCCCCGGCCATGCGAGCCTGGTGACCCGTGCGCGATCGGCAGCCTTCAAGGGTGCGGACGTGGTGGTCGTCGTCGGGGCCCCCCTGGACTTCCGCCTCGGCTACGGAATCTTCGGCAGCCCTGCGTCCCCGGCCAGGGTGATCCACCTGACGGACTCCTCCGACCACCGCCGACCCGACACGGTGGAGGTGGCGGTCCGCGGGGACCTGCCCCTCGTCCTGCGTGGGCTGGCCGATCGGCTGGCGCCCACAGGCACGGATGCCGCGCCGGAGTGGGCTGAGGGGCTGCGGGCTGCCGACCGCGGCGCCCGGGACCGGGACGGGGCGCTTCTGGCCAGCACGTCGGACCCGATCCACCCGGCCCGGATCTACGGCGAGCTCCTGCCCCGACTCGCCGACGATGCGGTGACCATCGGCGACGGTGGGGACTTCGTGTCCTTCGCGGGCAGGTACGTCGAGCCCGCGCATCCGGGCTGCTGGCTGGATCCGGGTCCGTTCGGCTGCCTCGGGACCGGCTTGGGCTACGCGATCGGCGCCCGTGTGGCCCGTCCGGACGCGCAGGTCACACTGCTGCTGGGCGACGGTGCAGCCGGGTTCTCCCTGATGGACGTCGACACGCTGGTCCGTCATGACCTGCCGGTGGTGATGGTCATGGGCAACAACTCCGGGTGGGGCCTCGAGCGCGGACCCATGCAGATGCTGCACGGGTACGGCGTGGCCACCGAGCTGGCCCCGGCCACCCGGTACGACGAGGTGGTGCGTGCGCTCGGCGGGGCGGGAGAGATGGTCACCGACCCCGAGCAGATCGGCCCCGCGCTGGATCGTGCCTACGCCTCGGGCGTGCCCTACCTGGTCAACATCATCACGGACCCGGCAGCGGTCTACCCACGGACCACGACGGGGATCTGATCGGGCGCCGGCGCCGACGCCGCCCGCTGTGTCATCGATCCGGCAGTCCCATGGCCAGATCCATGTCACAACGCAGGTCGGCCCGCTGCGCGTCGCCGGCGCCGCGTGGACTCAGCCCGCCGGAGGCAGCGACGCCGTGATCGTCGGGCTCAGGTCGGCGGCCACGGACGGCGCGGGCCCCTGCTCGGTGGGCACGGTGATCTCCACGTTGGCGATGCGGCCCACGGAGGTCATCCGCCAGCCGCCAGTCAGTTCCTCGGGCAGCCAGTCGATGCCCTCGACGGTGACCAGGGTCGACGTGGGCTCGAGGGCAGCCGGATCGGGGACCCCGCACCGGACGCCGACGGGCGGGTCGCCGTAGGCGGCGGTGAGGTCCGACTCCGGCGTGACGTCGCGGCGCTCGCCGACGGTCGAGAGCTCCGCGGGCAGGGCCGCGGTGAACACCGCGCATGCGGCCTCGACCTCCGGTGCCGGGCTGGCGGGCACCACGACCTCGACCGGTCGCGCGCATGCCACCAGCGACCCGAGGCCGAGGGCCAGTGCCGCCAGCAATGGGACGGGAGCGAGCCTCAGAGGTTGACCACCGGGCACGTCAGGGTCCGGGTGATCCCCGGGACCTTCTGGATGCTGGCAACGACCAGGCGCCCGAGGTCGTCGATCGAGCTGGCCTGTGCCTGGACGATGACGTCGTAGGGGCCGGTCACGTCGTGGGCCACCGTGACGCCGTCGATGGCGCCGATCTCAGCGACCACCGACTGGGCCTTGCCCACCTCGGTCTGGATCAGGATGTAGGCGTGCACCACGATGCTGGCCTTCCGTCAGGGCCACCCGGGTGCCGGGCGGCGCTGCAGTCAGACTAGCGTGCGCACTCGACGCAGTGCCCAGAGTGGAGGACCGATGAGTGGTGGCGGCGAACTGATCAGCGATGTGGGGGAGTTCGGCCTGATCACGCGGATCGACGCGGCCCTGGACGGACACTCCGCAGCAGGGGTGCACGTGGGGATCGGCGACGACGCGGCGGTGGTCGGGGTCCGCGGCGGTCGGGTCGTGGTCTCCACCGACATGCTCGTCGAGGGCCGGCACTTCCGTCGCGACTGGTCCACTGCCGCGGACATCGGGGCCAAGGCTGCCGCGCAGAACCTGATCGATGTGGCGGTCATGGGCGCGCGCGCCACCACGTTGGTCGTCGCCCTCGGGCTGCCCGCGGACCTGCCGGTCGAGTGGGTCACCGACTTCTACGCCGGCCTGCGTGCCGAGGCCGAGGCCCAGGGCGCGGCGATCGTGGGCGGGGACCTCGTGCGCAGCGACCGCGTGGTCATCTCGGTGACGGCGATCGGGGAGATGCTGGGCGCGGACCCGGTCCTGCGCTCAGGCGCCGAGCCCGGCGATGTCGTGGCGGTCGCCGGTCGCCTGGGATGGGCGGCAGCGGGCCTGTCGATCCTCTCCCGGGGGTTCCGCACGCCGCGGGCCCTGGTGGACGCCCAGCGCCGCCCGGAGCCCCCGTATGCCGAGGCCGCCGCCGCCGCTGCAGGTGGCGCCACATCGATGATCGACGTCAGCGACGGACTCGTGTCCGACCTCGGCCACATCGCCCGGGCCTCCCAGGTGGCCATCGAGATCGACCCGACCCGCCTCGAGGTCGCCGAGCCGGTTGCCTCGGCGGCGGCGGCGTTCAATGCCGACCCGCTCGTGTGGGTCCTCACCGGGGGCGAGGACCACGCGGTGGTTGCGACGTTCCCGGCCGATGCGGTGCTCCCGGAGGGGTTCACCCCGATCGGCGTGGTCAGCGACGTTGCGGACGTCGAGCTGCTCGAGGCCCCCGGGGTCACGGTCGGTGGGCGCGTCCCCCGCGGCAGCGGCGGTCACGACCACTTCAGCGGGTAACCCTGACCGCCGCGTCTCTGCGGGAACAGCTGGAAGCCTCCGGACATGACGAGGCCCCGGTCCCGCTGGGGGGATCCGGGGCCCTGGAGTTCGCCGTCTCAGGCGCGCGAGACCTTGCCGGCCTTCAGGCACGAGGCGCACACCTTGACCCGCTTCGGCGTGCCGCCCACAACGGTGCGCACCGACTGGATGTTCGGGTTCCAGCGACGCTTGGTGCGCCGGTGGGAGTGCGAGATGCTGTGGCCGAAACCGGGGCCCTTGCCGCAGACGTCGCAGTTGGCAGCCATAGTCGTACTCCAGTTCCGAAGGGGGTGGGCCGAGTGCGGCCCGAGTGATATGGCGACAAGGATATCCGAATCGGCGAGCAGCACCCAAATCGCGGCCGGTGACCGTGCTTGCTTCGCGCTGCGCGTGGGGTCCGGCCACTAATCTAGGGCGGTATCGACAGGAGGGCCATGCGCACGATTCTTGACGCCGAGGCGTTGACGGGCTGGGCAGCGCTGGCCCTCGACGGGATGAAGACCCACCGTCGCGCCATCGACGCCCTCAACGTGTTCCCGGTGCCCGACGGCGACACCGGGACCAACATGTACCTCACGCTCGAGGCCGGCGTCGCGGCCATGATGGCCATCGAGGGCGACATCCCCGAGCCGGGAAACGCCCGCCTGGCGGCACTGGCCAGGGGCATGCTCCTCGGTGCGCGGGGCAACTCCGGGGTGATCATGTCCGAGCTCCTGCGCGGGATCGCCGCGACCAGGGCCGCCGACCTGACCCGACCCATGGACGGGTCCTGGTTGGCCGACGCGCTCACCCGGGCCGCCTCCGCGGCGTTCAGCGCGGTGTCCAACCCCAAGGAGGGCACGGTCCTGACCGTCGCCCGGGCCGCGGCGGCTGCGGCGACGGAGATCGCTGCCGAGACCGATGGTGACCTGCAGGCCGTGACCAGGGCAGCGGCCGAGGCTGCGCGCACGGCGCTGGCGGCGACCACCGGCCAGCTCGAGGCGCTGCGCCGCGCGGGCGTGGTGGATGCAGGCGGGCGTGGGTACGTGGTGCTCACCGATGCCCTCCTCGAGATCGTCACCGGGGTCCACAGCGAGCTCCCCGAGTTCGCCCGCCTCGCGCCGGAGCCGGACTCCCTGGCGGACCCCGAGCACATGCTCCACGGGTACGGTGGCCCGGCGTACGAGGTCATGTACCTGCTCGACGCCCCCGACGAGGCCATCCCCGGGTTCAAGGCCCGCCTGGCCGGGTTGGGGGACTCGCTCGTCGTCGTGGGTGGGGACGCCCTCTGGAACATCCACGTGCACGTCGACGACGCCGGAGCCGCGGTCGAGGCCGCGCTGGCCATCGGGGTGCCGTACCGGATCCGGATCACCTACCTCGCGGCCGTCGTCGATGCGGGTGCCCAGCCCACCGGCCGGGCCCTCGTGGTGGTGGCCCATGGGGCCGGGGTGGCCGACCTCCTCGAGGCCAGCGGCGTGACCGTCGTGCGGGCGCCCGAGCTCGGGAGGCCCTCGACCGCCGAGATGCTCGCCGGGATCGAGGCCACCGGGGCGCACGAGGTGGTTCTGCTTCCCGGGGACAAGGACTCCCGGCCGGTTGCAGAGGCCGCCGGGCTGGCCGCCCGGGACAGTGGTCATCGCGTCGCGGTCATCCCGACCAGGTCGATCGTCCAGTCGCTGGCCGCGGTCGCGGTCCACGACCCGTCGGAGGACTTCGACGACGATGTCGTGAGCATGAGCCGCGCATCCTCGGCCACGCAGTACGCCGGGTTGACCACGGCCAGCAAGGCCGCGATCACCACCGCGGGGGCCTGCAAGGTCGGCGACGAGCTCGGCCTCATCGCCGGGGACATCCTCGAGATCGGCTCCGACGTGCAGCAGGTGGCCCGCGCGGTGCTGACCCGGATGCTTGCCCGCGGTGGTGCCGAGCTGGTCACGATCGTGCTCGGCGCGGATGCCCCGCCGGACCTGCTCGACGGCATCGAGCGCTGGGTGGAGCGCCACCACCCGGAGGTCGAGGTCGTCGGCTACGAGGGCGGACAGCCCCGCTGGCACGCGATCATCGGCGTGGAGTAGTCGGTGGCGGATCTGGTCGGGGTCGTCGGCGGCAAGGCGGCCAAGGCGCTGGGAACCCTGGGGATCACGACCCTCGAGGACCTCCTGGCGCACTACCCGCGCCGCTACGCCGAGCGTGGCGAGCTCACGGACCTGGCCTCGCTGAAGGTCGGCGAGCAGGTGACCGTCCTGGCGCGGGTGGCGTCGGCGAGCTCACGCCCCCTGAAGCCCAAGCCGGGGGAGAAGCGCCGACGCAGCATCACTGAGGCCGTCGTGACCGACGGCACCGGCGAGCTCACCCTGACGTTCTTCAACCAGGACTGGATCGCCTCGAAGTTCCGCACGGGCCGCCTCGGGCTGTTCGCCGGGACGGTCGGTGTCTTCAACGGCCGGCGCCAGCTGTTGCATCCCGAGCATGAGTTCGTCGACGAGGAGGCGGCCGACGAGGCAGCTGCGGACTACGCCGGCCGGCTCATCGCGGTGTACCCGGCGACGGAGAAGGTCAACAGCTGGACGATCGCGCGCAACGTGCGCCTGGCGCTCCCGGAGGCCGCCACGTGGCCGGACCCCCTGGACGACGACCTGCGTGCACGGGTGGGGGTGCTCGACCTGCCCACGGCCCTGCAGTGGGTCCATCGGCCGATCGACCGGGCCCAGGCGCGTCGTGCGATCGAGCGGCTGCGTTGGGACGAGGCGTTCGGGGTCCAGGTGGTGCTGGCCCAGCGGCGTGCTGCGATCACGGCCGCTCCGGCGATCCCCAGGCCGGGTCGGACGGGTGGCCTGCGCGACGAGTTCGACGCCGGGTTGCCGTTCACGCTGACCGACGGGCAGCTCGCGGTCGCTGCAGTGATCGATGAGGAGATCGCCGGGAGCCATCCCATGCACCGCCTCCTGCAGGGGGAGGTCGGCTCGGGCAAGACCGTGGTGGCGCTGCGGGCGATGCTGCGGGTCGTCGACTCCGGCGGCCAGGCCGCGTTGCTGGCCCCCACCGAGGTGCTGGCCGCGCAGCACGCACGCAGCATCGCTGCTCTGCTCGGACCCCTGGCGCAGGGCGGGATGCTCGGTGGGCGTGCCGATGCCACACGCATCGCGCTGCTGACCGGGTCTCAGGGTGCGCCGGCCCGACGGGCGGCCCTGCTGGACGCCGCGAGCGGCGCGGCGGGCATCGTCGTGGGGACCCATGCCCTGCTCGAGGAGCGGGTGCAGTTCGCCGACCTGGGACTGGTCGTCGTCGACGAGCAGCACCGGTTCGGCGTCGAGCAGCGTGCCGCGCTGGCCGCCAAGACGGGGGAGTCGACGCGGCCGCACACCCTGGTGATGACGGCCACGCCGATCCCGCGGACGGTCGCGATGACCGTGTTCGGTGACCTCGAGACCTCGACGCTTCGCGAGCTCCCGGCCGGGCGCAAGCCACTGGTGACCCACGTGGTCCCATCCCTCGAGCGACCGGACTACCTGGCCCGAGCGTGGCAGCGCGCTCGCGAGGAGGTGGCGGCGGGGCGCCAGGTGTACGTCGTGTGCCCGCGCATCGAGGTGGGGGTCGCCGAGTCGGACGGCGAACCCGCGCTGGGGGATGCGGGGGACGCGCGAGACGCGGGGTCGGGCGGGGGCGCTGCGCGGGCGGGTGCTGCCGTCGACTCCGTCCTTCCCGAGCTCCAGGCCGGCCCCTTGGCGGGGCTGCGGCTGGCGGCCCTGACGGGTCGGATGACCTCCGCCGAGAAGGACGACGTGATGGCCCGGTTCGCCGACCCCTCGCGGCCGGATGGGATCGACGTCCTGGTGGCCACCACGGTCATCGAGGTCGGCGTCGACATCCCCAACGCGACGCTGATGATCGTCCTGGATGCCGACCGGTTCGGCGTCTCGCAGCTGCACCAGCTGCGGGGGCGTGTCGGCCGGGGACGCCACGCGGGCCTCTGCCTGCTCGTGACCGAGTCCCCTGAGGGGACTGACGCCCGGGAGCGGCTGGCGGCGGTGGCAGCCACGAGCGACGGGTTCGAGCTCTCCCGGTATGACCTCGCCGCCCGCCGGGAGGGCGACGTCCTCGGCGCCGCACAGTCGGGGTTGCGCCGTTCCCTGCGGCTGCTGTCCGTGCTCGACCACGAGGACGTCATCCTCCGCGCCCGCGAGGAGGCCACCCGACTCGTCGACGCCGACCCGGAGCTCTCGGGACACCCGGTCCTGGCCCGGATGCTGGCCCGCGAGTTCGACCCAGAGCACGCGGAGTACCTCGAGAAGACCTGAGTCCCGGCCGCCCCGATCCTCACTGGCCGCACCTGCCGCCGACCGGACCGTCATGGCGCCGGAGGCGTATCGTGAGGTGCAGGAGGTGGCCTCGATGGATGGGTCGCAACCCGGCAAGGGCATTGATCCGCAGATGATCCGCGATCACGGTGCCGACGTGGAGGTCCTGGACAAGGAGATCCGCGAGATCGAACTCGAGGCACTGCAACTGCAGGAGCGCCTGCAAGTCGCCCGCCCGATGCCCACGCAGCGTCACCGCTCGTGGCGGCGACAGCACAGCCGCTGAGGCAGCAGCGGCTGCGTTCCGGAACCGCCGATGCCGGCTACCAGTTCCGGAACCACCCAGTCACGGCCGAACCCAACTCCCCGCCGACCACGCTGCCGATGAACCACACGGCGGCGGCGAGGACCGCAACCCAGATGAGGAACTTGAGCAATGTGGACGCGTGCAGGCCCGACCGCGGCGCGCTGCCTCTGGGGGTAATGCGCGTGCGCTCCCATGGCCCCTCCTTCGCGAAGGACTCCACGTTCAACGCTAGGGGCAGGCCCTGTGCCGGCACAGGGCCGAAGGGCCCGTCCTGTGCGGGGTGTCGGTGAGGGCTGGCGGAAGCGGCTGGGTCATGCTTCCTCCCATGTCGATCGTCGATCGGGGGAGTCGGTTCCGGTCTGGCCGGCATCGACGCTGCGTGAGGGCGGGACGTCGTGACCAGGATCATCGCCGGAACCGCCCGTGGTCGGCGGCTCGCCGTCCCCTCGGGTGGCGCCCGCCCGACGACCGACCGCGTCCGTGAGTCGATGTTCGCCTCGTTGGACCACATGCTCGGCGGCTTCGTCGGCGCCCGGGTGCTGGACCTGTTCGCCGGGTCCGGTGCGCTCGGCCTTGAAGCTGCCAGCAGGGGAGCGGCCGTCGTGGTGCTCGTGGAGCGCGACCGACCCAGCGCCGCCGTGGCGCGCACCAACGCCGAGACCGTCGGACTGCCCGGCGTCCGCGTCGTCGTGGCCTCAGTGGCCGCGCACCTGGCCGGTCCACCCGAGCCGTTCGATCTCGTGCTCGCCGACCCGCCGTACGCGATGCCAGCCCCCGAGGTGGAAGCGTTCCTGGCCGCGCTCACCAGAGGCTGGCTGGCCCCCGATGCCGTTGTCATGGTGGAGCGTGCCACCCGCGGCGGCGAGTTCCGCTGGCCACCGGGCCTCGTGGCGTTGCGCCAGAGGGCCTACGGGGCCACGACCCTTTGGTACGGTCAGTGCGCGTCCGATGGAGAGGACCCATGATGCGCAGAGCGGTATGCCCGGGATCGTTCGATCCGGTCACCAACGGACACATCGATGTGTTCATGCGCGCGTCGGCGCTCTTCGACGAGGTCACCGTCGGTGTCCTGGTGAACAAGAAGAAGACCTCGATGTTCAGCGTCGAGGAGCGCATCGAGCTCCTCGGCGCCGAGTTGGCGCATGTGCCCAACATCCGGATCGACAGCTTCCACGGGTTGCTGGTCGACTACTGCCGGGACAACGAGATCATCGCGATCGTCAAGGGCCTGCGCGCGATCACCGACTTCGACTACGAGCTGCAGATGGCCCAGATGAACTTCGGCCTGGCGGGCATCGAGACCCTGTTCATCTCCACCAATCCGCTCTACTCGTACCTGTCGTCCTCGTTGGTCAAGGAGGTCGCGACGTATGGTGGGGATGTCAGCGGACTGATCCCCGCGAGGGTCCACACGGCCCTGCAGGCCAAGCTGTCCGCCAACTGATCTACAGGAGTGCGATGACCCAGGACCCGGTCGCTGCCGCGGACCCCCGTACCGCCGACGTCTACACGGTTCTCGACGAGCTGTCCGACATCGTCGAGGCCGCGCGGGCGATGCCGATGTCCGACAAGTGCGTCGTGAACCGCAACGAGGTGCTGGACCTGCTCGACGCGATCCGCCAGATGCTGCCCACCTCCGTGCAGGAGGCCGAGGAGCTGCTCGCCGACCGCGTCGGCGTGGTGGAGGAGGGCTTCCGGGAGGCCGAGCGGATGGTCGCCGAGGCCAACCGTGAGGTGGAGCGGATGCTCGCCGAGGGCACCCGGGAGGCGCAGGCGATCATCGACCAGGCCAGCGCCCAACAGGCCCACATGGTCAGCACCCATGAGGTCACCCAGGTCGCCCTCGCCGAGGCCGATGCGATCCGCGCCCAGGGCGTGGCTGAGGCCGAGGCCATGCGTCAGGAGGTCGACCAGTACGTGGAGGACAAGTTCGCCGCGTTCGAGGCCAGCCTGACCAAGACCCTGGCGGCCGTGCAGAAGGGCCGTGACCGGATCCGCGAGCGCTACACCTACCCCGGCGCGGGCGACGGCTACGACCGGTAGGTCGACATCGCGGCTCGGGCCCCGATCCCGGCTGCGGCAGGGCGCTGTCCGTGGCAGTGCGTCGGCACTTCCGTGCATTTCCTCCCCTGACCGCCCCTGCGGTATCCTTCTGCGGTGGTCCTCACGTTGAGGGCCACACGTGTGATGCCATCGGGAAGGTCCATGTCCAACCTCGATCCGCGCGACCCCCTGGTCTTCGATATCCGGGACCTGGGACGCCGTGCAGGGTCGATGATGGAGGTGGACCGCACAGTCCCCGCACCCGCCGACCTCGGTGGTGGCGTGGCTGTGGTGCAGCCCGGCTCCGACCTGGTGCTGGTCCTGCGCTTCGAAGCGGTGGTGGAGGGTGTGCTGGTCTCGGGGACCGCGTCGGTCACCGTGAGCGGTGAGTGCGCACGGTGCCTGGACCCAGTCGAATGGGACCAGACCGTGCCGCTGACTGAGCTGTACCTCCACGAGCCGGGGCCGGAAGAGGAGGAGGAGCTGCCCGTCATCGACGGGGACTTCCTCGATCTCGACCCGGTCGTACGCGATGCTGTGGTGCTGGCCCTTCCGCTGGCGCCACTGTGTCGGGTCGACTGCCCCGGGTTGTGCGTGGAGTGCGGCGCCCGGTTGGCCGAGGACCCCACGCACGCGCATGACCGGATCGACCCCCGGTGGGCAGGCCTCGCCGGACTGGAAACGACTGAGAAGGAAGACTGACGTGGCTGTTCCGAAGCGGAAGATGTCCCGCTCCAACACGCGCGCCCGCCGTTCGCAGTGGAAGGCCGCCCCGATCACGCTCGTGACGTGCGACCGCTGCCGCGCGCAGAAGCTGCCGCACACTGCGTGCCCGACGTGCGGCACCTACGCCAAGCGGCAAGTTCTCGACGTCTGATCGCGTCGCCGGTGCCCGACCGAGCAGTTGCGCATGTGGGGCTGCCCGCACGCGACGACCTGGACGTCCTCGCCGAGCGCCTCGGGGTCACCATTGACCACGGGGCGCTTCGCCATGCCCTGACCCACCGGTCCTACGCCTACGAGAACGGTGGGCTCCCGCACAACGAGCGCCTGGAGTTCCTCGGCGACGCGGTCCTGGGGATCGTGGTCACCGACGCCCTCTACCACGCCCATCCTGACGTCCCTGAGAGCCGGCTGGCCAAGTACCGGGCGGCGGTCGTGAACGCGCGCACGCTGGCTGAGGTCGCGCGTGAGCTGGGCGTCGGGGAGTTCATGCTCCTGGGCCGCGGCGAGCAGACCACCGGGGGCCGGGACAAGAGCTCGATCCTGGCCGACGCCATGGAGGCCATCCTCGGTGCCGTGTACCTCGACCTGGGCCTGGAGGCCGCCGGGGATCTCGTGCATCGCCTGCTCGACGAGCGGATGGAGCTCGCCGCCGGAATGGGGGCCGGCCTGGACTGGAAGACCTCCCTGCAGGAGCTGGGCTCGCGGACCGGCGTGGGCGTGCCGTGCTACGAGGTCAGCGCCACAGGTCCGGACCACGCGAAGCACTTCGCCGCCGTGGTCACGGTCGGCGACTCGGTGATCGGAGAGGGCATCGGGCCCTCGAAGAAGGTTGCCGAGCAGATGGCAGCAGCGGCTGCGTATGAGGCCCTGCTCTCGGCGCACCCCGAGTACGCCACCGGCTGATGCCCGAGCTGCCCGAGGTGGAGGTCGTGCGCCGGGGACTGGCCGCCCACGTGCTCGACCAGCGGATCCACCGGGTCGAGGCCCTGCACCCGCGAGCCGTGCGCCGCCAGGTGCAGGGATCCGCCCACTTCGAGTCGGTCCTGACCGGACGCACGCTCACCGGGACCGGGCGGCGCGGCAAGTTCCTCTGGCTGGTCACCGATGACCCCGACCTCGTGCTGGCCGCCCACCTGGGCATGAGCGGGCAGTTCCGCGTGGAGTCGGCCACGGGGAGCCCGGCGCTGGACATCGGCGGTGAGGGTGAGGACAGCGCGGGGAGGCCGCACCGGCATGCGCGGGCGCACTTCGACCTCGGTGAGCGCCACCTCTGGTTCCTGGACCAGCGGACCTTCGGCTGGCTGGCCGCGTCCCCGGTGGTTGCTGATCCACTCGGCGTTCCCGTTCCGGACCTCGTGCGTGACATCGCTCCCGATCCCATGGACCCCGCCTTCGACGTCCGTGCTGTGGCGCGGGCGATGCGCAGCCATCGTGTGGAGGTCAAGAGGCTGCTCCTGGCCCAGAACCTGGTCTCGGGCATCGGCAACATCTACGCCGACGAGGCGCTCTGGGCCGCGGGGGTGCACCCGCGGCGGCGCGCGGACCGGCTCAGTGTCGGCACGCTGGTCGGCGTGCTCGAGGAGGCCACGGCGGTGATGGCGGCGTCGCTGGCCGAGGGCGGGACGTCCTTCGACAGCCTGTACGTGAACGTCAACGGGGAGAGCGGCTACTACGGACGCGGGCTGGCCGTCTACGGCCGGGCGGGCCTGCCCTGCCCCCGGTGCGGGGCGCAGATCGTCCGCGAGCACTTCATGAACCGCTCCAGCCACTTCTGCCCGGCGTGTCAGCGGCCGCCGCGCTTGCCACACTAGGGGCGTGGAGCAGTCCTCACCCGACCCGCCGGTCCGGCTCACCGCGACCGTCCAGGGCTACGTCCAAGGGGTCGGGTTCCGGTGGTCGACGATGGCGCTGGCCCAGACCATGAAGCTCGTCGGCGTCGCCGAGAACCTCCCCAACGGCGACGTCCGGGTGATCGCCGAGGGGCCCGAGGCCTCCTGCCAGAAGGTCCTGGACTGGTTGACCGGCAACGGCCCCCGGACCGTGCGTCGCCCGGGGCGCGTGGAGTTCGTGGACGCCCACTGGGGCCCGGCCCAGGGCGGGTTCCGGTCGTTCACCTGCAGGTGAGGCCCGGCCAGGTCCCGGCGGCCCGTGACATATCGATTCGACATATCGCAGCGCTTGACCCGACGCCCCTCCGGCTGTCACCCTTGAAGACGGTCCGGATGGGGCCCCGATGGGCAGGAGTTGCGATGGGCAAGGCGATCTACGGCGTCCTGGGTGGTCCTGATCCGCGGACGGCAGCGGAGTTGGCAACCCTGCGGGCCCGGGTCCGCCAGCTGGAGGCCGAGCTCGCCGAGTTGCGCCGGGCCGAGCGCGTCGACTTCGCCGATCATGACCTGGACCTCGCGCTGCTGACGTCGCAGGACACCGCCCTCGTCTGAAGCGCGGCCGTTGCCGGGTGTGAGGCGCCGCATCGCGTAGGTTTCGGTCCGTGCATCTCAAGAGCCTGAACGTCAAGGGCTTCAAGTCCTTCGCGTCGTCGACGACCCTGGCCTTCGAGCCGGGCGTGACGTGCGTCGTGGGCCCCAACGGTTCGGGCAAGTCCAACGTCGTCGACGCCCTGGCCTGGGTCATGGGCGAACAGGGGGCCAAGAGCCTGCGCGGCGGCAAGATGGAGGACGTCATCTTCGCCGGGACGTCCGGGCGCGCCCCGCTCGGGCGGGCCGAGGTGTCACTGACCATCGACAACTCCGACGGGGCCCTGCCGATCGACTACTCGGAGGTCACGATCTCCCGGGTGATGTTCCGCTCCGGTGGCTCGGAGTACTCCATCAACGGCACCGCCTGCCGCCTGCTCGACATCCAGGAATTGCTGAGTGACTCGGGCATCGGCCGCGAGATGCACGTGATCGTCGGGCAGGGGCAGCTCGACCAGATCCTGCACGCCACCCCTGAGGAGCGCCGCGGGTTCATCGAGGAGGCCGCGGGCGTCCTCAAGCACCGCAAGCGCAAGGAGCGGGCGGTTCGCAAGCTCGACGCGATGCAGGCCAACCTCACGCGCGTGCAGGACCTCACCACCGAGCTGCGTCGCCAGCTCACGCCCTTGGGCAAGCAGGCCGAGGTCGCCCGACGGGCGAGCGTCATCCAGACCGATGTCCGCGACGCCGCGCTGCGGCTGCTCGCCGACGACCTGCACACACTGACCTCGCAGTACGAGCAGGAGGTCGCCGACGAGTCGGCGGTCCGTGAGCGCCGGGCGCTCGTGGAGGCCGAGCTGGCCAACGCCCAGTCCGCCGAGGCCGTCCGCGAGGCGGCCGCCATGGCCGACGCCCCGGCGTTGACCGCGGCCCAGGAGACCTGGTTCGCCCTGTCGGGACTGCGCGAGCGGCTGGCCGGCACCGTGGGCATGGCTTCCGAGCGGGTCCGCAGCCTTGCGCCCGAGCCCGAGGAGGAGCGGCGCGGGCGAGCACCGGAGGACATGGAGAACGAGTCCCGCGCGATGCGCAGCCAGGAGGCCGACCTCAACCGTGCCGTCGAGGAGCAGCGGGCCGCCCTGAGCATGGCCGTGTCCGTGCGCACCGCGGCGGAGGCGGCTCTGGCCACCGCGGAGCAGGAGCTGCGGGCCGCCGTTCGTGCGGCCTCCGACCGGCGCGAGGGTGTGGTCCGCCTGCAGGGGCAGGTCAACGCCGCACGCTCACGCGCCGAGGCCCGGGCCAGCGAGATCGAGCGCCTGCGCGGCCAGGTGCAGGCGGCCAGGGAGCGCGCCACGAAGGCCGATCATGACTTCCGCACCCTGGAGGCGTCGATCGCCGGGCTCGACGAGGGCGAAGTCGACCTCGACTCGGGCTTCGAGTCCGCGCAGGCCGCCCTCACCGCCATCGATGACCGGATCGCCGAGCTGGCTGCCCGCGAGTCGCAGGTGGAGCGGACCCGCGCCGGGCTGGCCGCACGCGTCGAGGCCCTGGCGCCGATGATCGCCGTGGCCGACGCCTCCGGGGAGCTGGCCGGGGGAGCGGTGCCGGGCGTGTCCGGCTCGTTGGCCGCCACCCTGCGCGTCGAGCCCGGCTACGAGGTCGCGATCGGTGCGGCCCTCGGCGCGGCCGCTGATGCCGCGCTGGCAGATGGGGCCGGATCGGCACTGGCCGCCCTGGAATGGCTGGCCGCCGACGACCGTGGACGCGCCGCGGTGCTCGTCCCGGAGCTGGGCGCGACGGATCGCACGGCATGGCCGTCGCTTCCCGCGGGGGTGCGGTACGCCCTTGAGTGCGTGACCAGTGACGGCTCGGCTGCCCCTGCGCTGACCGCCCTGCTCGACCGGGTCGCCGTCGTGGACGGGGACCTCTCCGCGGCCCTCGACGTCGCCGGATCCGTGCCGGGGCTGCTCGTGGTGACGCGCACCGGGGACCTGGTCGGCCGCGGCCTGGTCGTCGGCGGCTCGCAGGCCGCGCCCAGCCGGATCGAGGTCACTGCATCCCTGGAGCAGGCACGCACCGAGCTCGCGACGGCCGTGCACGACGCCGAGCGGCTCCGGTTCGAGCTGGCCGCGCTGCGGACCGAGCGTGAGTCCGCCGCCAGGGCCAGCGACGAGGCCCTGGACCGACTGCATGAGTCCGACGCGCGGATGGCCGCCGTCGCCGAGCAGCTGGGCAACCTGGGCCAGCAGTCGCGGGCCGCCCTGGCCGAGGCCGAGCGGATCGACCGGATGCTCGCGGCCTCCGAGCAGGCCCTGGCCGACGACCGCGCCACGCTGGCCGAGCTAGCCGCACGGATGGACCGGGCCAGCGCCGACCCGGTGGACGATGCCGACCCCTCCCCGGACGCGCGCGATGAGGCCGCGCTCGCCGCCGAAGCTGCGCGGCGCGCCGAGGTGGAGGCGCGGCTGGCTGTGCGCACCAGCGAGGAGCGCGCGCGGGCCATCGCCGGGCGGGCCGAGCAGCTGGAGCGGGCGGCCGCGAACGAGCGCACGTCCCGGCGGCGGGCGGTCGAGCGCCGGGAGCGTCGCGCCCGGGCGGCTGCCGTGGCCCAGGCGGTCGCCGCGGGCGGGGCGCTGGTGCTGACCCGGCTCGACGCGTCCGTGGTCGCCGCCGCCGAGGCGCGCACCGCGGCCGAACAGGCACGCGCAGCCTCCGACGCCGAGCTCTCCGAGTTGCGCGCCCGGATCCGTGGCCTGTCCGCCGACCTCGAGGAGCTGACCTCGTCCGTGCACCGCGACGAGGTGGCCCGCGCCGAGCAGCGCCTGCGGATCGAGAACCTGGCCAACCGCGCGATGAGCGAGTTCGGCCTCGAGACCGACGCCCTCATCGCCGACTACGGCCCTGACCAGCTGGTGCCGCCGTCGCTGCGCGCCCCCGGCGACGACGTGGACCCCAACGCGCCCGAACCTGCCCCCTACCCCTACGTGCGCGCCGAGCAGGAGCGCCGGCTGAAGACCGCCGAGAAGGCCATGGCGCTGCTGGGCAAGGTGAACCCGCTCGCGCTGGAGGAGTTCGCCGCCCTCGAGGAGCGCCACCGCTTCCTCACCGAGCAGCTCGATGACCTCAAGCGCTCACGCAAGGACCTGCTCGACCTCATCAACGACGTGGACGCCCGCGTCGAGGAGGTGTTCACGGCCGCCTATGCCGACGTTGCCGTACAGTTCGAGCAGGTCTTCGCCCGGCTGTTCCCCGGGGGCGCGGGCCGGCTGGTCCTGACCGATCCGGAGAACATGCTCACCACGGGCATCGAGGTCGAGGCCCGCCCGCCGGGCAAGAAGATCAAGCGGCTGTCGCTGCTGTCCGGTGGCGAGCGCTCGTTGACGGCAGTGGCGTTCCTCGTCTCGCTCTTCCAGGCCCGTCCGAGCCCGTTCTACGTGCTCGACGAGGTCGAGGCCGCCCTCGACGACGTCAACCTCGGCCGCCTGCTCGACGTGCTCGAGGAGCTGCGCGAGAACAGCCAGCTCATCGTGATCACCCACCAGAAGCGCACCATGGAGATCGCCGACGCGCTCTACGGGGTGAGCATGCGCGGCGACGGCGTCACCCACGTGATCAGCCAGCGGATGCGCGAGCGCCAGGCGGGGTAACTCGCACGCGCTGTGCACGGAATCGACGATCGGATGGTCGATTCCGTGCACACCATCGCGCTGGTCGCCCAGGACGGGCACCGGCACCCGAACGCTCTGGGACAATGGTGCTCTGTCCGGAGGCCATCTGGACCCGTCGTCCCCGACCGTTAGGCGTGACCCGTGCAAGACGCACTTCCCTACATCCTGATCTCCCTCGCGGTGTTCCTGCTGGTGGTCGTGGGCGGCGTCGCCCTCGTCCGCAGCCGGCGCCGCACCCCGCCGCAGGTGTCGGCTCCCACCGCCCCGACCCTCGACGCAGGCACCGGCACCCTCACCCCGCCCGCCCCGACGATCCCTGCCGGGCCGACCCTCCCCGGGCTCGAGGTTCCGGCCCCCACAGCGGGTCGCCTGGTCCGGCTGCGTGCGCGCCTGGCCCGCAGCCAGAGCGTGCTGGGCAAGGGCCTGCTCGCCCTGCTGTCCAGCGACTCGATCTCTGAGCAGGACTGGGAGGACGTGGAGACCCTGCTGCTGCAGGCCGACCTCGGCGTCGCCCCGACCACTGAGCTGGTCGAGCGCCTGCGCACACGCGTCCGCGTCGAGGGCACCGGCGACCCGGCCCGCGTGCGCGCCATGCTGGGCGAGGAGCTGCTGGCCCTGGTCGACCCGACCATGGACCGCACGCTCGCCCGCCGTCGCGAGGGCCACCCAGCGATCATCCTGGTGGTGGGCGTCAACGGCACCGGCAAGACGACCACCACCGGCAAGCTCGCCCGCGTGCTGATCGCCGATGACCAGCACGTGGTGCTCGGGGCCGCCGACACGTTCCGCGCCGCGGCCGCTGACCAGCTCCAATCCTGGGGCGACCGGGTCGGCGCGACCGTCGTGCGCGGCCCGGCCGGCGGCGACCCCGCCTCGGTGGCCTTCGACGCGGTCCGTATCGGCATGGAGTCCGAGGCCGACGCCGTCCTGATCGACACCGCTGGCCGGCTGCACACCAAGGTCGGGCTCATGGACGAGCTGGGCAAGGTCAAGCGGGTCATCGAGAAGCAGGCGCCCGTCGACGAGGTGCTGCTCGTGCTCGATGCCACCACCGGCCAGAACGGCCTCACTCAGGCGCGTGTCTTCAGCGAGGTCGTGGACGTCACGGGCCTGGTGCTCACGAAGCTCGACGGCACGGCCAAGGGCGGGATCGTCGTGGCCGTGCAGCGGGAGCTCGGCGTCCCGGTCAAGCTCGTCGGCCTCGGTGAGGGCCCCGACGACCTCGCCCCGTTCGTGCCCGAGGACTTCGTCAACGCCCTGCTCGACGCCTGAGAGACGGCTCAGCGCTGCAGGGCCCGGACTGCCGCGAGGTAGGCGTCGTCGATCGGCAGCTCGTGCAGGTGTCGCTGCGTGAGCAGTCCGGCGGCGCCGAACTCGGGAATCGGCGCCATGGCGGCCAGCATCACCCAGGTCGCCATGCGGGTGCCGAGACGACGGAACTGCAGGTCGCGCACGGCGTCCGGTGCATCCAGCAGCGCGGAGAACGCTGCGCGGTCCGCGGCGAGGGCGTCGGCATGCTCGTCGCCCAGTCGTTCGGCGAGGGCGTCGAAGAAGCCCTCGTGCACCCCCAGGCGCGCGCAGTCACGCAGCACCTGGGCGCGCAGCACGTTGTGGCTGCCCTCCCAGTTCTCGTAGACCACGTTGTCGCGCAGCAGCCGCGGCAGCACGCTGAAGGTCTCGATCGCGCCGTTGCCGCCCAGCACCTCGATGCCGCGGTTCACCGCGTCATGTGCCAGCACCGAGGTCTGCAGCTTGTTGAGGTTGACCGCCACGCGGAAGAAGGCTGAGTCGGTGGCGCTGATCGACCCGTCGTCGACCTGCTCCTGCAGCCCGGCGAGCAGGAGGGTCGAGGCCAGGCAGGCCACGGCGTCGGACCGGATCCACGCCAGGGTCTCGGCGACCAGGGGGAACTCCCCGATGGGCCGGCCGAACGCGGTGCGGTGCGCGGCGTAGGTCGAGGCCACCACCCAGGCCCGGCGGGCATGTGCTGCACACCCAGCCGCGTTGAACAGCCGCGAGGTGGTGATCACCAGCTCCATGACGTTGCGGAAGCCCTCACTGACCGGGCCGAGCGCGGTGGCCTGGGCATCCGTGAAGTCGATCTCCCCGCTGGCCATCGATCGGGTCCCGAGCTTGGTCTTCAGGCGCCGGATCCGGAACCCGTTCGGTGTCCCGTCGGGCCCGAGGCGGGGGATCAGGAACAGGCCCAGGCCCTTCGTGCCCGTGCGCGGCTCGTCCACGCGAGCGGTCAAGAGGAACACATCGGCATCCGTGTTGGAGCAGAACCACTTCTCGCCGCGGATCGTCCACGAGGAGCCCGGCCCGCCGTCGTGATCGCCCACGGGCGTCGCCACCACCGCGTTGGCGCCGACGTCGGAGCCGCCCTGGACCTCGGTGAGGAACTGCGAGGCCGTGAGGTTGGTGTCGAAGTCCGGGTCCAGCAGCCCGGGCAGGTAGGCAGATTGCTGCTCGGCGGTGCCCAGGTGCTGCAGGGTGCGGATCGCCCCCGCGTCGCAGGCCAAGGGGCAGTTGTGGCCGGCCTCACCGGCCTGGGCCGTCAGGTAGAACAGCGTGAGGATGAAGCGCTGCGGCGCGGGTGAGACGGGACGGCGTGGGGAGCTGCCGCCCGCACGCCCGTCGACGCCGACCTCGCCGTAGGCGGTCATCACGCCGGTGCCGTAGATCGCCCTGCCCGCGTCGCGATGGCTGGGGTGGTGGGCCACCCCAGCTGTGTACCGGCCGATCCCGTCCCAGTCCTCGAGCAGCGGGTGGTTGCCCGGCAGGTCGTTCCGGCGCGCGGCGGCATCCAGGGGGCCTGCGACGGCCCGCCCGGCGGCGTGCAGGGCCGGCAGGCGGGTGCCGAGCCCGTGGTGGGAGACCAGGGCCGCGAGGTCCTTGTCGTCGGCGAACAAGTCGCTGGGCTGAGCCTCGAGCCAGGCGGCGAGGGCATCTCGCCCGGCGGACGCTGCGGTGGGTGAGTCTGGGGTCAGGTCGCTCATTCCCGCAGCGTAGACCGGCGCTCGGCGTGGGTGCGGGACGCGTCCGCCTGCTCGAGGGGCGGGATCCACTCGCGGATCCGGCCAGGCTGCGGGCCACGTCCCCCCGCTGCCCGCAACCTGTTCGTAACGCAGGGCGCCCCTTCGTCACCGCCCGGAAACACCGACGGGCGCGACGCGCAACACGGCCCGTGGAACCTCTCATCCAAGACCCCGACTGGGGTCAGGACATCCACGAAAGGGAGTGATGGGCATGCCGGATATCAATACCGGCGATACCGCCTGGTTGCTCATGAGCTCAGCACTGGTGCTACTCATGACACCCGGCCTGGCGTTCTTCTACGGCGGCATGGTCCGCGCCAAGAGCGTCCTGAACATGATGATGATGTCGTTCATCGCGATCGGCATCGTGAGCATCCTCTGGGTGCTCTTCGGCTATTCGGTGGCCTTCGGCGACACCGGCAACGGCTTCTGGGGCGGCTTCGGCCAGATCGGCCTCGGCGAGCTGATCGGCCAGACGGCCTCCAACGGCGGCTACTACCCGATCCCCGCGCTGGTCTTCGCGATGTTCCAGCTGATGTTCGCGATCATCACGGTGGCGCTGATCTCCGGTGCTGTCGCCGACCGGACCAAGTTCCTCGGCTGGGGCATCTTCGCAGCCGTCTGGGTCTCCCTGGTCTACTTCCCGGTCGCGCACTGGGTGTTCGACTTCGGCAGCACCGAGCTGGGTGAGGGCGCCGGTTGGCTGGCCAACCTCGGCGTCCTGGACTTCGCCGGTGGGACCGCGGTTCACATCAACGCAGGTGCCGCTGGCCTTGCCCTGGCGATCGTCCTGGGCAAGCGCGTGGGCTGGCCGAAGACACAGATGAAGCCGCACAGCCTGCCCCTGGTGCTGCTGGGCTCCGGCCTGCTGTACTTCGGCTGGTTCGGGTTCAACGCAGGGTCCGCCCTGGGTGCCAACCAGACCGCGGCCATCGCCTTCGCCAACACGATGCTGGCGACCGCGGCCGGCATCATCGGATGGTCGCTCACGGAGAAGGTCCGCGACGGACACCCGACCTCGCTCGGCGCGGCGTCCGGTGCCGTGGCTGGTCTCGTGGCGATCACCCCGGCCTGTGCGTTCATCGTGCCCTACGCCGCCATCGGCCTGGGCCTTGTCGCCGGCATCCTCTGCGCGCTGGCCGTGGGACTGAAGTTCCGCTTCCGGATCGACGACTCGCTCGACGTCGTCGGCGTCCACCTCGTGGGCGGCCTGGTGGGCTCCCTGGCCCTCGGGTTCATCGCGACCACCAAGTCCGGATACAGCACCGTCGACGGGTTGTTCTACGGCGGCGGCTTCGACCTCCTGGGCAAGCAGGCAATCGGGTCCTTCTCGGTCCTGGCCTACTCGTTCCTGATCACGCTGGTCCTGGGCCTCGCCATCAAGAAGACCGTCGGCTTCCGGGTCTCCTCTGACGAGGAGGTCGCCGGCGTCGACCTGGCCGAGCACGCTGAGACGGCCTACGAACTGGGCTCCTCCGGTGGCGGCGGGCACTTCGCCGGCATCGGTCAGTCCGCCCTGCGCAACAAGGAGGAGGTGAACGCATGAAGCTCGTCACCGCGATCATCAAGCCGTTCAAGCTCGAGGACGTCAAGAGCGCTCTGGAGGCCTACGGCATCCACGGGCTGACGATCTCCGAGGCGAGTGGCTACGGCCGCCAGCGTGGGCACACCGAGGTGTACCGCGGTGCGGAGTACACGGTGGACATGGTCCCCAAGGTCCGCATCGAGGTGCTCGTCGAGGACGATGACGCCTCCGCCGTGGTGGACGTCATCACCAAGAGCGCCCAGACCGGGCGCATCGGAGATGGCAAGGTGTGGGTCATCCCGATCGAGGACGTCGTGCGCGTGCGCACTGGCGAGCACGGTCCGGACGCCCTGTAGCAGGTCCCCGGCAGATGAGACGATCCGTCGCCCGGCCTGGGCGGCGGATCGTCCCATTCCCAGCACCTCCGTCCCAGAGAGGACCCCATGTCCGCAACCACGTCCGAGCTCTCACCCGGCAACAGGTTCCTGGCGGCACGCGCGGACCTGCTCGCCGCCCAGGGCAGGCCCGGCAGGCATGCCCGGATGGCGCTGACGGCCCTCACCGACGAGTGGCTCATCGAGTTGTTCGAGGCCTCCGGAGCTGCCCAGGCGGGGGCCACCCTCGTGGCCGTGGGCGGCTACGGTCGAGGTGAGCTCAGCGCCGGCAGCGACCTGGACCTCGTCCTCCTGCACCCGGGAGGGACGATCGCTGAAGTCGCTGATCGGCTCTGGTACCCGATCTGGGACTCCGGGCTGCGGCTGGACCACTCGGTGCGCACCGTCTCGGAGGCCCGTCGGGTGGCCGCCGCCGACATCAAGGTCGTCCTTGGGCTCCTGGACGCCCGGACCGTTGCCGGTGACCAGGCGGCGACCAGCGCGCTGAAGACCTCCGTCCTGGCCGACTGGCGCGCGCTGGCTCCCCGCAGGCTGCCGGACCTGCACGCGTCCGTCCGCGAGAGGATGGCCAGCAGCGGTGAGCTGGCCCACCTGCTCGAGCCCGACATCAAGGAGTCCTACGGTGGCCTGCGCGACCTCACGGTCCTGCGGGCGGTCGCCGCGTCCTGGGTGACCGACGCCCCGCATGGCGAGCTCGCCCCCGCCAAGGAGCTGCTGCTCGACGTGCGTGACGCCCTGCACCGCGTGGCGAGCCGACCCACCGATCGCCTGGCCAAGCAGGAGCAGGGACCCGTCGCCCAGGTGCTGGACATGGTGGATGCCGACGCACTGCTCCGGGACGTGTCCGCGGCCGGACGCTCGATCGGGGTCGCCTCGGATGTCACCTGGCACGCGGTGGACCGGATCGTCCGCTCGCGCCCGAAGCTGGGCTTCAAGCGGCTGACCAAGCGCGGTCCCGCGCGCAGCCCCCTGGCCGACGGCGTCGTCCTGCAGGACGGGGAGGCCGTCCTGGCCGCCGACGCCCGGCCCGACCGCGACCCCACGCTCATCCTCCGGGCGGCGGCCGCCGCAGCCCAGTCCGGCACGCTGCTCAGCCGGCACGCCGTGGCCCGCCTGGCCGCCGAGTCCGCGCCGATGCCGGTGCCGTGGCCCGCTCCGGCCCGGGACGCGCTGGTGTCGCTGCTGGGCGCCGGACGCAGCGCGGTCCCGGTATGGGAGTCCCTGGACCAGGCCGGGGTCATCACCGCGCTCATCCCGTACTGGGATGTCGTCCGCTCAGCCCCGCAGCACAACCCCGTGCATCGCTACACGGTCGACCGGCACCTGCTCGAGGCAGCCGTTCAGGCGTGCGCGTACACCCGCGACGTCCACCGCCCCGACCTCCTGCTCGTGGGTGCCCTCCTGCACGACATCGGCAAGGGCCGCCCCGGCCAGGACCACACCGACGTCGGTGTGAGCCTGATACCGGAGATCGCGGAGCACCTCGGCTTCGGGTCGGAGGACTCCCGCGTGCTGGTCGAGATGTGCCGATACCACCTCCTGCTGCCCGACACGGCCACGCGGCGCGACCTCGATGATCCGCAGACGATCGACACCGTGGTGCAGGCTGTCGGGACTGCCGAGATGCTCGAACTCCTCGCGGCACTCACGAAGGCCGATGCGCTGGCCACCGGGCCATTGGCGTGGACGACGTGGAAGCAATCCCTGGTGACCGAGCTCGTGGATCGCGTCCGTGGCCAGTTGGCGGGCGAGGAGGTCCCCGTCGAGCCCCGGCTGTCCGAGGACCAGATGGCGATGGCGTCGGGGGAGGGCGTGCGGGTGCTGCTGCAGGAGAACGAATCGGGCTTCGACATCACGGTCGGGGCGCCGGACTCGCTGGGCCTCCTGGGCCTTGTGGCCGGGATCCTCTCGATGCACCGGCTGGAGGTCCGCTCCGCGGTGACCACCGTCGTGGGGGACCGGGCCATCGAGGTGTGGGGGGTCAACCCGCTGTTCGGTGACCCACCCGCGGTGGACCGTCTCCGGGAGGACATCCGCCGCGCCATCCTCGGCCAGTTCGACGTGGCCGCGCGTCTGGCCCGCCGTGACGAGGCTGCGCGACCCACCGATGCCCCCTCAGCGGCGCCCCCCCGGGTGGAGATCGTGGCCGGGGCCTCGAGCAGGGCCACGGTGATGGAGGTGCGCGCCCATGACGCCCCGGGCCTGCTGCACCGCGTGGGTACGGCCATCGCCGCCACGGGCACCGACATCGCCGCCGCCAGGGTCTCCACCCTCGGCTCGGAGGTCGTGGACGTGTTCTACCTGGTCGACAGGCACGGGGATCCGCTCGATTCGGAGCTGGCCGAGGCGGTCGCTGAGGCCGTGGCCGATGCCCTGGCCGAGCCTCGGGACTAGGGGGTTCAGGGGGGCGGCTCGGCGGTCCCGCCGGTGAACCCGTCGAGCCACTGGGTCATCCGCTCGGTGTAGAAGCGCGCCGAGTCCGGGTAGATCCAGTCCAACTGGCCGGTGACCTCGAGGGTGACCAACCCGTGCCACAGGGCCCAGCCGGCCAGCATCTGGGGGATGAGGTCCGCCGGGAACCCGGGGGCCATGGCGCTGAGCTGGGCGTGGAGGTCGGCCTCAGCCGGTGTGAGCTGGCCGGTCCCGGGGTCAGCCGCCGGTGCGTGCGATCCGCCCGTGGGCCCAACCCAGCGCAGCGAGCGTGAAGAACACCTGGCCCATCTGGCGGTTGGCCTCCACAGTCGGGCCGTCCTCCGGGGCGGAGTACCCGGGTACTGGCGTGCCGAAGATCAGCAGGAAGCGTGACCTGTTGGTGACGGCCCACCCGCGATAGGCCTCGATGGCGCTGCGCATCGCGGCGATCGGGTCCTCCACATCAGGAACGGACCCGCCCGGCTCCGCGCTGGGTGGCGCGATCGGCAGCCCTGCCGCTGCGGCCACGCCCCGGGCGAGGTCCCGGTAGGCGTCGGTCAGCAGGTCGGTCAGCAGGGCGTCGCGGCCGTCGTAGTAGCGGTAGAGCCCGGCCGGGCTCATCCCGATCGCACGCGCGACGCCGCGGATGGACAGGGCGGGGGCGCCCTCGTGCTCGATCTGGTCGAGGGCAGCCTGCTTGATCTGGGCGATGGTGGCCGTTCGGGTCAGTTCGCGACGGGTGGACATGTCGCCACGGTAGCGGGTCCAGGCCGAATGTGCGAACACCTATTGCAATGCGAACGATGTTCGCGTATGGTGGGGCCATGACCACACAGACGAGCACGCACGTTGTCCTCGGTGCCTCGGGTGCCGCCGGTTCCGCCATCCTGACCGCCCTGGTCTCTGCAGGCCTGCATGCCAGGGGTGTCAACCGCTCCGGCCCCGGCGCGGCCGCACCGGCGGGAGTCGACTGGCGCACCGCGGATGCCGCCTCACCGGAGGGCCTTCGCGCCGCGCTCGGCGGGGCAGATGTCGCCTACATGGCGGCGCAGCCCGCCTACCACCGCTGGCCGCAGGAGTTCCCGGCGATGATGCAGCGGGTCGTCGACGCGGCCGAGGGCGCCGGTGTGCGGCGCCTGGTCATGGTCGACAACCTGTACGCCTACGGCCCGGGCTCGAGCCCGATGACCGAGCTGACCCCGCAGCGGGCCACCGACGTCAAGGGGATGACCCGGGCGCGGATGGCCGAGGAGCTGCTCGCCGCGCACGCTGCCGGCCGGATCGAGGTCGTGATCGGCCGGGCCTCGGACTACTTCGGTCCGTACGCGGACAACTCCGGGATCACCGCGCTGGCGATCGAGCCGGTGGCCGGACGGGGCAAGCTGCGCTGGATGGGCTCCATGGACGCCCCGCACTCGTGCGCCTACATGCCCGATGTCGCCCACGCCTTCGTTGCCCTGGGCACCGCACCGGACACCGCGGGCCGGATCTGGCACCTGCCGCACGCCCCGGCGGTCACCGGCGCGCAGTTCCTCGGCCTGGTCAACGCCGCGCTGCCCGAGCCGCGCGCCACCGCAGTGGTCAGCACCCGGATGCTTCGGCTGGCCGCACCGTTCCACCGGATCTCGCGCGAGTCCCTGCCCCTGGCCTACCAGTGGACCGAGCCGTTCCTGGTCGACGATGCCGACTTCCGCGCGCGGTTCCCGGACTTCACCTCCACGCCGATGGCCGAGGCGGTCAGCACCACGGTCGCGCACTATCGGCACGTCGTCAGCGGGGCCGCGGACGCCGCCTGAGCTGCGACGCGACCGGTGGCCGGGCCGCGACGTGGGGCGCCAGGGCCGAGTGCGTGTCAGGATTCGTGTCCATGGAAGCTGCTGAGGTCGAAGAGGTCGTCGCTGCGCTCAACGAGCGGGGATTCATCGCCAACGTGCATCGCCCGGCGCTGAACCGCGTGTGCGTGCGCATCGTGCTCCCCGGCGGCGCCGAGGCGCTCTGGGACGCCGACGGTGCAGCAGGACTCGAGGCGCAGGTGATGGCCGACGGGATGCTCGTCGGCTTCGTGCCCACGATCCCGGGGTCGGCGCACTTCGACGTGGCGCAGACCATCGATGCGATCGCCGGGGCGAAGTACGTCGGCGGAGTGCTGTGAACGAGCCTGCGGTTGCCCCGGCAGTCATGGGCCAGCTGAAGGCGGTCGACACGAGCCAGGCCTCGTCGGCCCTGGACAAGCGCAAGACGATCATCGGGGCGATCGTCACCCTCGTCGTCCTGGTGATCATCTTCGCCGGCCTCATCCCGAAGTTCGGCAGTTACCAGGACGCGTGGGCCGAGATCCAGGGGATGACGCCCGAGGCGCTCGCGCTCATCGGCGTCAGCGTCCTGGTGATGCTGGTCGTCTACGTGTGGCCCTATCAGGCGGCCATCCCGGGGTTGCCCTACAAGCCGGCGTTCGTGATCCGGCAGACCTCCTTCACGATCAGCAACACGATCCCGGCCGGCGGTGCGTTCGGCCTCGCGATCCAGTTCGCGATGCTCTCCAGCTACTCGGTGTCCGTCGCCGCGGCGACGGCAGGCATCGCGGTGACCAGTCTCTGGAGCCTGCTGATGACCCTCACCCTGCCGGTGTTCGGGGTGATCGCCGCATTGACCACCGGACAGGTGCAGTCCCAGTGGGTCTGGGTCGCCGTGGCCGGCGTGGCGGCCACCGTCGCCACGATCGTGGTGCTGTGGCTCATCCTGCGCAGCGAGCAGTCGGCCCACAAGGTGGGGGAGCTCGGCAATCGCATGCTTGCGCCGGTCAACCGCCGGCGGGCGAACCCGCTGGATGCCGTCGGCATGGCCATCGACCTGCGCGACAGCACCAAGGACGTGGTCTTCGGCCGCTGGCGCTGGGTCACGGTGTCGAACTACATCGTGATCGTGGCGCAGTTCGCCGTCCTCTGGTTCGCGATCCAGGGCGTGCTCGGCGACCAGCCGACGACGTTGACGCTGGCGGGTGCCTTCGCCGCGTTCGCGATCTCACGGATGGCCAGCATGATCCCGGTCACCCCGGGTGGGCTGGGCACGGTGGACGCGGCCCTGATCGCCCTGCTCACGACGTTCGGGTTGACCAACGAGCAGGCGGTGGCCTCCACCCTGGTGTGGCGTGCCTGCTCCTGGATCCCGCAGGTGAGCCTGGGAGTCGCGACGTTCCTCTACTGGCGGGTCGCCCAGGCGCGGGTCACGCGGGCGGCTGCAGCCTGAGCCGGGCGTCCCCAGCGCATCGCGCGACTGGCCGCCGCCCGGCACCGGCGATCGGCCGGGAGGGGGACCCCGGACACCGGCGGTAGAATCTGCTGTTGTGTTCGCATCCCTCTCCGACCGGCTGTCCGCGACCTTCAAGGGCCTGCGCGGCAAGGGCCGGCTGTCCGAGTCCGACATCAACGACACCATCCGGGAGATCCGGATCGCACTGCTCGAGGCCGACGTGGCCCTGCCAGCGGTGCGCGTGTTCACCGATCGCGTCCGTGAGCGCGCGGTCGGGGCGGAGGTCTCGGGCGCGCTGAACCCCGCCCAGCAGGTCGTCAAGATCGTCCACGAGGAGCTCATCGAGCTGCTCGGCGGGCAGACCCGTCGCCTGCAGTTCGCCAAGAATCCGCCGACCGTGATCCTGCTCGCGGGCTTGCAGGGCTCGGGCAAGACCACGCTGGCCGGCAAGCTGGCCGTGCACCTCAAGGAGCAGGGCCACACGCCGATGCTCGTGGCCGCCGACCTGCAGCGCCCGAACGCCGTCGACCAGCTGTCCGTGGTCGCTGAGCGCGCCGGCGCCCCGGTCTTCGCGCCGCAGCCGGGCAACACCGGAGCGAACCCCGAGTCGACCTGGGGCGACCCGGTCGAGGTCGCCCGCGAGGGCATCGAGATCGCCAAGCTGACCCAGCACGACGTCGTGATCGTCGACACCGCCGGTCGCCTGGCCATCGACACCGCGCTCATGGAGCAGCTGCGTCAGGTCCGCGACGCCGTCCAGCCCGACGAGACGCTGCTGGTCGTCGACGCCATGATCGGCCAGGACGCGGTCGCCACCGCGAAGGCCTTCCACGAGGGCGTCGGCTTCGACGGCGTGGTCCTGACCAAGCTCGACGGAGATGCCCGCGGTGGTGCGGCGCTGTCGGTCGTCACCGTGACCGGCGTGCCGATCATGTTCGGCTCGACGGGTGAGAAGCTCACCGACTTCGAGTTGTTCCACCCGGACCGGATGGCCTCCCGGATCCTCGACATGGGCGATGTGCTGACCCTGATCGAGCAGGCCGAGAAGGCGTTCGACTCCAAAGAGGCCGAGAAGATGGCCGGCAAGGTGCTGGCCGGCGAGGACTTCACGCTCGACGACTTCCTGAGCCAGATGCAGGCCCTGCGCAAGATGGGCAACCTCGGCAAGCTGCTCGGGATGCTGCCCGGCATGGGCGAGATCCGCGACCAGATCGACAACCTCGACGAGAAGGAGATCGACCGCGTCCAGGCGATCATCCAGTCGATGACCCCCGCCGAGCGTGCCGACGTCAAGCTGCTCAACGGCTCGCGCCGGGCGCGGATCGCCCGAGGGTCGGGGGTGCAGGTCAGCGAGGTCAACGGCCTGGTCGAGCGCTTCGGCGAGGCGCAGAAGATGATGCGCCAGATGCGCTCCGGGATGGGCATGCCCGGCATGCCGGGGATGCCGGGCATGGGCGGCTCGAAGAAGGCCAAGGGTCGTGCCCAGCAGCAGCAGGCGAAGAAGAAGTCCCGCAGTGGCAATCCCGCCAAGCGGGCGATCGAGGAGTCGGCCCCGGCCGCGGGTCCCGGCGGCCTGCCCGGCGGGTTGGCGGGCTTCGACCCGGCCGCGTTCGACCCGGCGATGCTCGATCCGGAGGCGATGAAGAAGATGGGCGACCTGCCCCCGGCGTTCAAGGACCTGCTGGGCGGTCACTGACCTCCGGCGTCTTCAGCGCCAGCAGCAGCTCCCAGCGCGCCTGCGGGTCGTCGAGGCGGTCGCCGAGGACTTCGCGGACCCGGTCCATCCGGTAGCTGACGGTCTGCGGGTGCACGTGCAGGTCGGCGCCCACGTCCCCGCGGTTCCCGGCGTGCAGCAGCCAGCTGCGCAGCGTGTCGAGCAGCGGCTGACGTCGTGCCGGCGGGATCACGTCGAACGCGGCCAGCACGTCCTCGCGCAGCGCGACCCCGAGGGCGGGGTCAGCGCGGACCAGGAGGTCCGCGAGGTGGTCGGCGGCCTGTAGGGACCCGTCCACGGGCAGGTCGCGAAGCGTCCGCGCATGTGCCAACGAGCGCCCCAGGTCCGACAACCCCACCGGGAGCCCCACCGCCACGGGCGGGGTGGCCCGCGCCCACCACGCCCTGAGCCCCGGCGTCGTCGGTCCGGGCACCACCGCCACCGCGCCCTGGGCGATGCGCCCGGCCAGGGCACCGGGCAGGGCCGCGGGGAGCTCGGCCCCCCGTGGCAGGGCGATCGCCGCGGTCGTGGGCAGCGGCCACTGGACCTCGGCCGCCAGGGCCGAGACCCGGTCGGACCCCGCCTCGCCGGCGAGCAGTCGCTCGATCAGCTCGGAGCGCAGGGCCTCCCGGCGCCCGGTATCGGCAAGCTGGGCCTGGGTGTAGCCCGCGATCGACGCCGCCGAGAGCTGGTCGATGTAGGCGAAGACCGCCTCCGCGAGCAGCGACACGTCCTGTGGTGTCAGGCCGGAAGCGACTCCGGCCCGGCTCAGCGACTGCCATGCCGCCCGCGCGCCGATCTGGTAGGCCGACAGCAGGTCGGCCAGCCCGCGGCCCGCGTGGTACTCGCCGGCTCCGATCCGCTCATAGAGCGGGGCGGACTCACCGAGGGCCGCCTCGTCGGTGCCCATGAGGTCCACGAGACGTCCGAGCGCCATGCCGACTCCGGCGCGCAGGGTGGCGGCCACGCGCTCGTTGGTCCCGCCGTACGCCGGCACCTCCTTGGTGACGACGTCGATCACATGCTCGATCGCGGCCGGCAGCGCTGGGCGCAGTGGCTCGGCCACGGCGCGGGGGACCGCTGCCCACGGACGTCGCGCGGTGCGCACCTCGCGCGGGCTGGTCATGGCGGCCATCGTGGCAGCATGTGCCCGTGCCACGCGACCGACTGAGCCTGCAGGCAGCGCGGCGCGTCGCACTGGCGGCCCAGGGATTCGGCCGACCCCGGCCCGTGGGCCAGCCTGGGGCCCGAGCAGTCGCCGATGTCGTGCGTCGGTTGGGGGTCGTGCAGATCGACTCGGTGAACGTCCTGGCCCGTGCCCAGTACCTGCCGGTCCTCGCCCGCCTCGGGCCCTACGACCGCGCACGGCTGGATGACTGCTCGGGTCGCGCGCCGCGTTCGCTGTTCGAGTACTGGGGGCATGAGGCCGCCCTGCTCCCCGTCGGGATGCATCGACTGATGCGCTGGCGCATGGACCGGGTCCACGACGACGCCTGGGGCGGCATGGTGCGTGTGCAGCGTGAGCAGCCCGAGCTGGTTCGCGAGGTCGCGGAGGTCGTCCGTGCGACCGGACCCGTCACCTCGACCGAGCTCGACCTGGTCTTCTCGCACATCGAGCGGGGCGAGCGCGAGCACTGGGGGTGGAACTGGTCGGCCGTCAAGCGTGCCCTGGAGTACCTGTTCTGGGCCGGGGAGATCACCTCGGCCGGGCGCGACTCGGCGTTCCGCCGCCGGTACGCCGCCCCCGAGGCCGTGCTGCCGCGGGCGGCGCTGGCCGCTCCGACGCCGACACCGGCGCAGGCGCACCGGGAGCTGGTCGCGATCGCCGCGCGGGCCCTGGGCGTGGCCACCGCCGCCGACCTCGCCGACTACTTCCGGATGCCGACCGCCCCCACCCGGGACGCGATCAGCGAGCTCCTCGGCACCGGCGAGCTCGTCGAGGTCACGGTTCCCGACTGGCCGGCGACGTACGCGCCGGCGGGCTTCTCGGTTCCCCGGAAGGTGCCGGCCTCAGCCCTCCTGGCGCCCTTCGACCCGCTCATCTGGTACCGCCCGCGGACCGAGCGCCTGTTCGGGATGCGCTACCGGATCGAGATCTACACCCCCGCCGAGCAGCGGGTCCACGGGTACTACGTGCTGCCGTTCCTGCACGACGAGGAGCTCGTCGCGCGGGTGGACCTCAAGGCCGACCGCGCATCGGGCCGGCTGCTCGTCCAGGCGGCCCATCCCGAGGGCGACGTGCGTCCGGAGTCCGTGGAGGCGCTGGCCCGGACGCTCACGCAGACCGCCGGATGGCTGGACCTCGCCGAGGTGCACGTGGCCCCGGTGGGTGACCTCGCCGGGCGGGTGCGGGGCGCACTGCGACACCGCGGCTGACGCATGGACTCGCGCCGGTGGCGGCGCCTTTGAGCAATCCGGGTGCGGGATGGCACAATGGGCGGGTCCCACGCGGGCCGAGGTCCCTCTCAACCAAGGTCGGCGTGATCCATGCGGTCCTCGCAGCCCGGATAACCCCATGTCCGCGTCGTGAGGGTCCACCCCCGAACCGAAAGAGACACCAACACACGTGAGCGTCAAGATCAAGCTCAAGCGCCTCGGCAAGAAGAAGAACCCGCAGTACCGCATCGTGGTCGCCGACTCGCGCACCGCCCGCGGTGGCCGCTCGATCGAGGAGATCGGCATCTACCAGCCGCGCCGCGAGCCCAGCCTGATCCAGGTGGACTCCGAGCGCGCGCAGTACTGGCTCGGCGTCGGCGCTCAGCCGACCGAGCCCGTCATGGCCATCCTCAAGGTCACCGGCGACTGGCAGAAGTTCAAGGGCCTCCCGGGCGCTGAGGGCACCCTGCGGGTCGCCGAGCCCAAGGCTGACAAGCAGATGGCGTTCGAGGCGGCCGTGAAGTCCGCCGAGGAGGCCGGCAAGGCCCCGAAGGCGAAGGCCCTCAAGGCCGAGGTCGCCCCGGTCGTCGAGGAGAAGGCCGAGGTCGCCCCGGTCGTCGAGGCGCCGGCCGCAGCTGAGGTCGCTGCTGAGGAGGCTCCCGCTGCTGAGCCCGAGGCCGAGGTCGTCGTCGAGGCGCCCGCAGCCGAGGTCGTCGAGGTCGTGGCTGAGGCGCCCGCAGCTGAGGCTGAGGCCGTCGAGGAGACCCCCTCGGCATGAGCACGGTCATCGAGGATTCGCTGGAGCACCTGGTCTCGGGCATCGTCGAGCATCCCGAGGACGTCAGCGTCCGGGTCCGAAGTGGGCGTCGGGGTCCGCGCGAGCAGGGCGGGAACACCTACCAGGTACGCGTCCATCCCGACGACATCGGTCGCGTCATCGGCCGTGCTGGTCGCACCGCCACAGCGATCCGCACGGTGGTCAGCGCGATCTCCGGCGGACGCCCGGTGCGCGTGGACTTCCTGGACGCCGACGAGCGCTGATGCGCGTGGTGGTCGGCCGGATCGGCCGGGCCCAGGGCATTCGCGGCGAGGTCACCGTCGAGGTTCGCACAGACGCCCCCGAGGAGAGGTTCTCCCCGGGGGCTGTCCTGTTCCTGTCGGGTCGCGCGGGCCTGCCCGCAACCCTCACGGTCGAGGGATACCGCTGGCAGAACGCGAGGCTGATCCTCTCCGTCGAGGGGATCGCCGACCGGACGGCCGCCGAGACCCTGCGCGGGGCCATCCTCGAGGCCGACGTCGACCTGGCCGAGGCCGGGGAGGACGAGTTCCACGACCTTGCCCTCGTGGGGCTGTCCGTCCGAGAGGCCGATGGCACGGAATTGGGGCGCATCGCAGAGGTGCTGCACCTGCCCGGCCAGGATGTCCTGGCCGTCACCCGGAACGACGGTGCCGAGTTGCTCGTGCCGTTCGTGCACCAGATCGTGCCCGAGGTCGACATCGCCGGCGGATTCGTCGTCGTCGAGCTGCCCGACGGACTCGCGGAGCTGGCCTGATGCGCATCGACGTCATCAGCATCTTCGGCGACTACCTCGCACCCCTGCACCTGTCGCTGGTGGGCAGGGCGATCGCCGATGGCCTCATCGACCTGGACATCCACGACCTGCGGGACTTCACCCACGACCGGCACCGGACGGTGGATGACTCCCCGTACGGCGGGGGCCCGGGCATGGTCATGAAGCCCGAGCCGTGGGGCGAGGCGCTGCGCACCGTCCTGGCCGCCGGCGATCCCGCGGACCCGGTGCGCCTCGTCGTGCCGACGCCCAGCGGGCGGCGCTTCACGCAGGCCATGGCCGCGCAGTGGTCGACGGAACCGCGCCTGGTGTTCGCCTGCGGGCGCTACGAGGGCATCGACTCCCGGGTGGTGCCCTGGGCCCGGACCCTGACCGCCGCCGGGCAGCCGGTGGTCGTCGATGAGGTCTCGATCGGCGACTACGTGCTCGCCGGTGCCGAGGCCGCCGTTCTCGTGATGGTCGAGGCGGTGGGTCGGCTGATCCCCGGCGTGCTCGGCAACGAGGCCAGCCACGCTGATGACTCCTTCGCCACCGGCGGCATGGAGGACCTGCTCGAGGGGCCCATCTACACCCGGCCACCGGTGTGGCAGGGCATGGCCGTCCCCGAGGTCCTGACCTCCGGCGACCACGCAGCCGTGGCCCGATGGCGCCACGAGCAGGCCGTCGAGCGCACGCGCACCATGCGACCGGACCTGCTCGGCTGATCCGCGCGCATTTCCGGGCCGGGCCCGGGGTGTGGCAGACTTGTGTGGCTGGTCGTCTCGCGTCGCCGCCACAGGGGAGGCGCGTTCCGTGCGCCGGCATCCATTCGACCCACATCTGCGGGCGACCTGTGGCTCCCGCCAGGAAGCGATCATGAACAAGCTGGATATGGTCGACGCGGCCTCGCTGCGTTCCGACATCCCCGATTTCCGTCCCGGCGACACCGTGAAGGTCCACGTGAAGGTCGTCGAGGGCACCCGCTCGCGCATCCAGGTCTTCCAGGGTGTCGTCATCCGCCGCCACGGGGGTGGCCTGGGCGAGACCTTCACGGTCCGCAAGGTCAGCTTCGGCACCGGCGTGGAGCGCACCTTCCCGGTGCACACCCCGGTCGTCGAGAAGATCGAGGTGGTGACCCGCGGCGACGTCCGCCGCGCCAAGCTGTACTACCTGCGCGAGCTGCGCGGCAAGAAGGCCAAGATCCGCGAGAAGCGCGACAACACCTGAGTTGCGCCCCGCAACAGTTGACGAGGGCCCCCGCCGGATGATCCGGGCGGGGGTCCTCGCTGTTGTCGCCGGGGCGCTGGCGGTCCTGCTCGTGCACGTGTTCGTCGCCGAGGTCCGCGCGGTCGACTCCGACTCCATGACCGCGGCACTCGAGCCGGGCGAGCGGATCCTGGTCGCCAAGGCGGGCGTGGACCGATGGAACCTGCAGCCGGGGACCATGGTCGTGTTCGATGGCGCCGACCTCTGGGCCGCACCTGACGACCCGCAGGGCACGGTGTTCGTCAAGCGGGTCATCGGCGTGGGCGGCGACCGGATCACCTGCTGCACCCAGGACGGCCAGCTGACGCGCAACGGGCAGCCCCTGACGGAGCCCTACCTGGTGGGTGCGCGCAGCGATCAGCAGGCGTTCGACGTGATCGTCGCGCCCGACCACTACTGGCTGCTGGGCGACAACCGGGCCGTCTCGGCCGACTCGCGGGCACATCTGGGCGACCCGGGCGGTGGGAACGTCCCGGCATCACGCATCATTGGCACTGTCGAGGCGGTCGTGTGGCCCCCGGGATCGATGCGTCGTGTGGAGGGGTCCGATGAGTGAGCCGATGGAGCCCGCCGGACCTGTCGACCCGCTGGACCCGGTCGAAGCGGGCTCGGCACGGGCGGGGTCGGCGGGCAGCCCAGGATCCGACTGGCCCCGGCGCACCGAACCCGAGGCCGAGCCGCGCGGATCGGGATTCCTGCGGGGCCTGCGCGAGATCGCGATCGTCGTGGTCACGGCCCTGGTGATCTCCGCAGTGGTGCGCACCTTCCTGCTCCAGGCCTTCTGGGTCCCCAGCGGGTCGATGGAGGAGACGCTGATGCGCGGCGACCGGATCCTGGTCTGGAAGCCCGGGGTCGATCCGGGCCATGGCGATGTGGTCGTGTTCAAGGACCCTGCCGACTGGCTCGCGGACCCCGTCCCGGTCGGAGGCATCCGGGGGGCCCTGGGCGAGATGGCGGCGTTCGTCGGGATCCTTCCCTCGACCACCGGTGACGACCTCGTGAAGCGGGTGATCGGCGTGGGTGGGGACACCATCGAGTGCTGCTCGCCCGGTGGGCAGATCATCCGCAACGGCGAGCCCCTGGACGAGCCCTACATCTACCCGGGCGACCCCACCGACCAGGTCACCTTCCGGGTCGAGGTCCCCGAGGGCCGGCTGTTCGTGATGGGAGACCACCGCGGCGACTCCGCGGACTCCCGTTACCACCTCGAGCAGGACGACGGAACCGTTCCCGTGGAGAACGTCGTGGGAACCGCTGAGGTGATCATGTGGCCGATCTCCCGGTGGGCGACCCTGCCGACCTACACCGACCAGCAGAGCGCGATGCCGGCCGGCCGCATCGATCCGCAGGCCCCATGAGCGTGGCCCCGACCCTGCGGGTCGAGCGTGCCATGCTCCGCGCAGGGGCCGCCACACTGGCCTGCGTGGACGAGGTTGGCCGCGGCGCCCTGGCCGGGCCGGTGAGCGTGGGAGTGGTCGTCCTCGACCTCGGGGTCGGCTCGGCGCCGACCGGCCTGCGCGACTCCAAGCTGCTCACGCCGCGGGCCCGTCGGGCACTGCTCCCGCGCCTGCGCCGGTGGCCGGTCGCGTCAGCCGTGGGCCACGCCGACCCCTATGAGGTCGACGCCGTGGGGATCATCTGTGCCCTGCGCGTCGCCGCCGCGCGGGCCTTCGCCCGGCTGGGGATGGCCCCGGACCAGGCGCTGCTGGACGGCAGCCACGACTGGCTCAGCGTCCCCGAGGAGCCTGACGCGCTGTTCCCGGACCCGCGGCGCGCCGTGGGCGACAACCTGGCCGACATGTCGCTCGTGCCCCCGAGGGTGGTGACCCGAGTCCGCGCTGACCTGACGTGCGCGGGCGTGGCCGCGGCCAGCGTCCTGGCCAAGTGCGAGCGCGACGCGATCATGGTCGAGCTCGCGCAGCAGCATCCGGAGTACGGGTGGGCGCTGAACAAGGGATACAGCGCCCCTGATCACATCGACGCGCTGCGCCGGCTGGGTCCCACGTCGCTGCATCGCCGCTCGTGGAACCTCCCGGGTACCGAGGGGACCGAGTCGACGGCCGGGCAGTTGTCCACAACTTCGCACTGACCCCCTACCGCATCGTGGCGGTGCCCCGCAGGGTTGGCCCCGGGGGTGGAGCGCGATGGGGGATCGGCAGGAGCTCGGTCGGGACGGCGAGGACGCAGTTGCCGGGTACCTGACGCAGCGCGGGATGGCAGTGGTCGCCCGGAACTGGCGCTGCCGCTACGGCGAGATCGACATCATCGCCCGGGAGGGCGCCGTCCTGGTGTTCGTCGAGGTCAAGACCCGGCGCGGGACCGGCTTCGGCGCCCCGCTCGAGGCCATCACGGCGGCGAAGCTGGCCCGGATGCGGAGGCTGGCCGCGCTCTGGCTCGAGGAGACGGGCGGACACCGCGGACCGGTCCGGATCGATGCGGTCGGGGTCCTGAGCCATCGCGATGGTCGCCTGGACATCGAGCACCTGCGCGGGGTGTCCTGATGTCCCTGGCGCGCGCGCACGGGGTGGTCATCTCCGGGGTGGACGCCCACCTGGTGGAGGTCGAGGCCCACCTGTCCTCAGGCCTGCCCGGCATGTCGATCGTGGGGCTGGCCGACACCGCGGTGGGTGAGGCCCGTGACCGGGTCCGAGCTGCCGTCCTCAACAGCGGCGCCCGCTGGCCCCAGGTGCGGATCACCGTCGGGCTGTCACCGGCGTCGCTGCACAAACGCGGTTCCGGGCTCGACCTGGCCATCGCATCGGCGATCCTGGCCGCCGACGGCCAGATCCCGTCCGAGCCACTCGAGGACGCGATCCTGTTCGCCGAGCTGGGCCTCGACGGTCGGGTCCGCCCGGTCCGGGGTGCGGTCGTGGCGGCAGTCGCCGGCGTCCGCGCGGGTCGGCGCCGGATCGTCGTGGCCCGGCGCAACGCCGCCGAGGCCGGCGTGGTCCCCGGGATCGAGGCCGTCGGGGTCGCGTCCCTGCGGCACTGGGGCCAGCTGGTGACCGGGGCGACGGTGGACGCGGACCAGGCGGGGGAGTCACCCACCGAGCGCGAGGTCGCCGAGGCAGGCGTGGGCGCTCCCGAGCCCGACCTGGCCGATGTGCTGGGTCAGCCCGAGGCTGTGGCGGCCCTGGAGGTCGCCGCAGTCGGTGGGCACCACGTGGCGATGGTCGGGCGACCCGGGGTCGGCAAGACCCTGCTCGCCGAACGGCTGCCGACGATCCTGCCCGACCTGACCGACGACGACGCCCTGACCGTCACGGCCATCCGATCGGTCGTCGCCGATGTCCAGGGGCTGGTGCGCCGGCCGCCGTTCCAGTCCCCGCACCACACCGCCACGGTGGCGGCGCTGGTCGGCGGCGGTCGGGGCGGCCAGCCGACCCCTGGTGCGGTGACCCTCGCCCACGCCGGCGTGCTGTTCCTCGACGAGGCCGCTGAGTTCGGCTCCGCCTGCCTCGAGTCCCTGCGCCAGCCGCTGGAGGCAGGCGTGGTCTGCATCGCCCGTGCCGGGTTCACCGCACGCATGCCGGCCCGATTCCAGCTGGTGCTGGCGGCCAACCCGTGCCCGTGCGGCCTGGGCGACGGGGCCGGCCAGGAGTGCTCCTGCCGGTCCGTGGACCGCCGTCGCTACCGCGCGAAGCTGTCCGGGCCGCTGATGGACCGCGTGGACATCCGCATGGTGCTCGGTGCCCCCGCTCGCGGCGCCTGGTCCCTTGGGGACGGGGCCCGGGACTCGGCCTCCGTGCGCTCCCAGGTCACCCTGGCCAGGGAGCGCTCGATCCACCGCTGTGTCGCGCTGGGCCTGGCCCCGGCCCACAACGGTGCCCAGCCGTCGTCGCTGTTGCGCGGCCCGCTGGCCCCGGACCCCGCGGCGGCGGACGTCCTCGGCGCGGCGATCGCCGCCGGACGGCTCAGCGCCCGCGGGGCCGACCGTGCCATTCGGGTCGCGTGGAGCCTGGCGGACCTGTCGGGCGCCGACCGGCCGTCCCTGGAGCACGTCGGTCGTGCCCTGACCCTGCGCGGGGACACATGACGAGGAGGTCCAGATGACAGGGGTGAGTCGGCAGCGCCTGAGCTCGATCGCGCTCGCGTGCCTGGTGGAGCCGGGCACCGCGGGAGTCGCGGAGCTGCTCGCCGAACGCGGCGCCGACGAGGTCCTTGCCCGCCTGCGCCGGAAGGTGCCCGCGTCCCCGGTGGTGGGCCGGATCCTCCCTGAGCAGGTGCCCGAGATGCTGGCCGAGATGGCCCGACGGGGTGTGCGGGTCGTGCTCCCGGGCGAGCCGGAGTTCCCCAGCCAGCTCCTTGACCTCCCCGAACCCCCGCTGGCCCTGTGGATCCGGGGTCCCCTGGACCTGCGCGTGGCCGCGCTGCGCTCGGTCGCGGTCGTCGGAGCCCGGGCCTGCACGGCATACGGCGAGCGGGCCACTGCCGCGGTGGCCGGCGGGCTGGCCCAGGACGGCTGGGCGGTGGTCTCGGGCGGGGCGTTCGGGATCGACGCTGCGGCGCATCGTGCGGCGCTGGCCGTCGGCGGCCCGACGGTTGCCGTCCTCGCATGCGGGGTCGATGTCGCCTACCCCCGGGCCCACGACGCCCTGCTCTGCCGGATCGCCGACTCGGGGCTGGTCGTCTCCGAGCTGCCCCCGGGCAGCCAGCCCCTCAAGCACCGGTTCCTCGCCCGCAACCGGGTGATCGCCGCGCTGAGCCGGGGCACGGTCGTCGTGGAGGCCGCCCGGCGCAGCGGTGCGATGGCCACCGCCTCCCGAGCGCTGGAGATCGGCCGGGTGGTCATGGCCGTGCCCGGTCCGGTCACCTCGATGGCCAGCTCCGGGACCAACCGCCTGCTTCACGAGCAGGTTGCCCGGTCCGTCAGTGACAGCGCCGAGGTCGCCTCGCTGCTCACCGAGTCCAGTTCCTCCGGCGGGGACCCGGGCGCACCGGCCGGCCCTCGCGGCGGGACGGACCCCGCAGCGCTCGCCGGCCTGACAGACGAGGCGCGCGCCGTGCTGGGCGCCCTTCCCGGCAGGGGGACCCGCACCGTCGAGGCTGCTGCAGAGCGTGCCGGCATCAGCCCGGCGGCCTGCCTGGCGCACCTGGGGCTGCTCGAGATCGTAGGACTCGCCCGACGGGTGGGGCCGGGGTGGCGCCGATGTGCCTGAGTCCTGGGGCAGCATGGGCACGTGACCCTGCCGATCGCGTTGGAGGAGGCGCTGGCGGGCTTCGCCACGCACCTGCGCGACGAGCGCGGGCGCGGCCCCAACACGGTGCGCGCGTACCTCGGGGATGTCGCGGACCTCCTGGGATTCGCGGCCGAGCAGGGCGTGGCCCAGCCGGCCGACCTCGACCTGGCGGTCCTGCGCGCCTGGCTCGCGGGAATGGACCGACGAGGGGCTGCCCGCTCGACCATCGCCCGGCATGTGGCAGCCGCGCGGAGCTTCACCGGGTGGGCACTGCGACAGGGCCTTGTCGACGTGGATCCGGCCACCCGGCTCGGCGCCCCGGTCGCCCGCCGGGGAATCCCGGAGGTCCTGCGCCCCGGCCAGGTCGAGGACCTCATGGCCGTGGCGGCGGTGCGGGCCGACGACGCCGGGCCGGTGCACCAGCGTGATGTCGCCATGCTCGAACTGCTCTACGCCACCGGGATGCGGGTCTCGGAGCTCGTCGGGATGCAGTGCGCTGACCTGGACTGGTCGCGCCAGACTGCCCGGGTGATGGGCAAGGGCGCGCGGGAGCGTGTCGTCCCGTTCGGCAATCCGGCGGCGCGGGCGCTGCACACCTGGATCGACGAGGGCCGCATGCGCCTGGTGCGGCCGGCCAGCGGCGACGCGCTGTTCCTGGGCGCCAGGGGAGGTCGCGTGGACGCACGCGTGGTCCGCCGGGCGGTCCACGGACTGCTCGCACACGTCCCCGACGCCCCCGACATGGGACCCCATGGGCTGCGGCACTCCATGGCGACGCATCTTGTCGAGGGCGGCGCGGACCTGCGTTCCGTCCAGGAGGTGCTCGGCCACGCTAGTCTCGGCACGACCCAGATCTACACCCACGTCTCGATCGAGCGACTCAGGAGCAGTTATGACCGGGCCCACCCCCGCGCCTGACAGTTCGCTGCGCCTGGCGCAGGTCGGGGCCGTCGAGGACGAGATGATCGATCCCGACGACGCCGTCCGCGAGCTCGATGAGCCAGGGGCCGCACTTGCCAGGCTGTGGCGCGAGTACAAGCTCACGGCCGACTCCGGGATCCGCGAGCAGCTGATCCTTCAGTACGCCCCGCTCGTGCGCTATGTGGCCGGCCGCGTCGGGGTGGGACTGCCGGCGAGCGTCGAGCAGGGCGACCTGGTCTCCTACGGCGTGTTCGGCCTCATCGACGCCATCGAGAAGTACGACCCCGAGCGTGCGATCAAGTTCGAGACCTACGCGATCAACCGCATCCGCGGCGCGATCATCGACGAGCTGCGCTCCTTCGACTGGATCCCGCGCTCGGTGCGCACCAAGGCCCGTGACATCGAGCGCGCGATCGCCGTCCTGGAGGCCCGCCTGCAGCGGACCCCCACCGAGGGGGAGATCGCCGACGAGCTCGGCCTGGACATCCCCGAGCTGCGCAAGGTGTTCGACCAGGTCTCGTTCGTGCACGTGGCGGCCCTCGACGAGATGCTCGGGTCGGCTGACCACGGCGACGGCTCGACCCTCGGGGAACGTCTCGAGGACGAGCGGACGCTCGCGCCGGGGGATGCCCTCGACGACGAGGAGACCCGCCAGGTGCTCGCCCGCGTGATCCACACCCTGCCCGAGCGTGAGCAGATCGTGGTCACCCTGTACTACTACGAGGGCCTGACCCTCGCGGAGATCGGCCTCGTCCTGAGCGTGACGGAGAGCCGCATCTGCCAGCTGCACTCCAAGGCCATGATGGGCATGCGGACCCGCATCGGGTCCTTCGACGACGACTGATTCACGCCAGCCCTCACAGCAGCTCACCACGGGCGCAGGCGGGCGGAGGTGCGCCCGAGGAGCAGCATCGGGTCCAGGTACTGCCGGCCCCGTCGGAGGCCGAGGTGCAGGCAGGACCCGGACCCACAGTGGCCGCTTCCGGTCCCGACGGTCCCGATCGACTCGCCAGCCCGGACCTTCTCGCCGACCAGGACCTGTGCTTCGACGGGCTCGTAGGTCGTGCGCAGCTCGCCGTGGTCGATGGAGATCACCCCGCGCCCGGCGAGGGTCCCAGCGAACGCCACACGGCCGTCCCCGGCGGCGCGCACCTGTGCCCCCGGTGTGGTCCTCAGGTCGACTCCGCGATGGCCCGGCAGCCACCGTTGGTCCGGAGGGTCGAAATGGCGCACCACCACCACCGGGGAGACCGGTGGGCGCCAGCGCAGGCGGTCCTGTGTGGGGCCAGCCTGGGTGCTTCCGGCGCCAGGCGAGACGAGCAGCAGCGCGGCGAGGCTGAGGGTCAGGGCGATCCGGGGTTCGGCCATGGACCCACCCTGTGCCCACGCGCGGCATCTGGACAGGGGTCGCTCCGCGATCTGTGGACGACGACGCGGGGGCGGGGATTTCCGCAGCATCGCGGGTTGGTCGTAGACTGTGCGCACGGATCCCCCGGGATCCGAATTCGCATGCCCCAGCACGTGTGACTGATCGGAACGGTCTGCCTCGGCAGCCCGACCAGCCAGGGGCATCAGGGCGACCGCCGGCCGGTGGTCGTGACAACCGAACCGCGCGGCGCCGCCGCGCACGAAAGAGGACCACCCATGGCCGTCGTCACGATGCGCCAGATGCTGGAGAGCGGCGTCCACTTCGGACACCAGACCCGGCGCTGGAACCCCAAGATGAAGCGCTTCATCCTCACCGAGCGCAATGGCATCTACATCATCGACCTGACCCAGTCGCTGACCTCCATCGATCGCGCCTACTCCTACGTCAAGGAGACCGTGTCGCGCGGCGGGACGGTCATGTTCGTCGGGACCAAGAAGCAGGCCCAGGAGGCCGTTGCCGAGCAGGCGTCGCGCGTGGGCATGCCCTACGTCAACGAGCGCTGGCTGGGCGGCATGCTCACCAACTTCCAGACCGTGTACAAGCGCCTGCAGCGCCTCAAGGAGCTCGAGCAGATCGACTTCGATGACGTCGCCGGCTCGGGGATGACCAAGAAGGAGCTGCTCGTCCTGCGCCGCGAGAAGGACAAGCTGGTCCGCACGCTGGGCGGCATCCGGGAGATGAGCAAGATCCCGTCGGCCGTCTGGGTCGTCGACACGAACAAGGAGCACATCGCCGTCGGCGAGGCGCGCAAGCTGGGCATCCCGGTCATCGCGATCCTGGACTCCAACTGCGACCCCGACGTCGTGGACTTCCCGATCCCGGGCAACGACGACGCCATCCGCGCCGTCGGCCTGCTCACCCGCGTGATCGCCGACGCCGTCGCCGAGGGCCTTGTTGCCCGTGCCAGCGGCGGGACATCTGAGGCCGTCGAGCCGTTGGCCGAGTGGGAGGCCGAGCTGCTGGCCGCCCACCAGGCGGAGGCAGTTGCCGATGTCGTCGCGGTGGATGCCGTTGCCGAGGCGGTCGTTGCCGAGGCCGTCGCCGAAGAGGCGGTGGCTGAGGCCGCTGTCGCCGAGGTGGTTGCCGAGGACGCCGTGGTCGATGCCGTCATCGCTGAGGCCGTCGCCGAGGAGGCTGTTGTCGAGGCCGAGGCCGGCGAGCTGCCCGTCGAGGAGGCCGAGCTCGCTGTTGAGGTCGCCATCGTCGAGGAGATCGTCGCTGAGGAGGCCGTCGCCGAGGCGGTCGTGGCCGAGGCTGTTGCCGAGGAGGCAGTGATCGAGGCCGTCGTCGCCGACGAGGTCGCCGAGGAGGCGATCGCTGAGGCCGTCGTTGCCGAGGCCGTCGCTCTCGAGGTCGAGGCCGAGGTCGCCACCGAGGTGGAGGCTGCTGTCGAGGCTGAGGCTGCCGCCGAGAAGGCTGCCGAGTAGGCAGCACCCCCGTTCAGCGCGGCAGCCGGTCCGACCGCTGCCGCTGACACCGGACCTGCCCGTGCCGAGGCGCACGGGCGGCCCGGTGCTCGCCCTCAACCCGGGGCCAGCGTGCCCCACCCTGAGAAAGGACAGCCCATGGCTGCGATCACCGCCGCGGACGTCAAGAAGCTCCGCGACCTCACCTCCGCCGGGATGATGGAGTGCAAGAAGGCCCTGACCGAGGCCGATGGCGACTTCGACGCCGCGGTGGAGATCCTGCGGATCTCCGGGGCCGCCAAGGCCGCCAAGCGTGGTGCTGAGCGCACCACCAAGAACGGCCTGGTCGCCGTGCAGGGGGGCTCGCTGGTCGAGCTGCTCTGCGAGACCGACTTCGTGGCCAAGAACGCTGACTTCCAGGCCTTCGCCGACGAGGTCGTCGCCCTGGCCGACGAGATCGGTGCCGAGGACCGCGACGCACTGGCCAGCGCCGAGATGGCGAACGGCAAGACCGTGGCCGACGCCATCCAGGAGATGTCCGGGGTCATCGGCGAGAAGCTCGAGCTCGGGCGGGTCGCGCTGCTCGAGGGGACCATCGCCACCTACATGCACCGGCGCTCGGCTGACCTCCCGCCCCAGGTCGGCGTGCTCGTGGCCTACGAGGGCAACGAGGACACAGCGCGTGCCATCGGCATGCAGATCGCCGCGATGCGTCCTGAGTACCTCACCCGTGACGACGTCCCGGCCGAGGTCGTGGCCCACGAGAAGCACATCGCCGAGGCCACGGCCCGTGAGGAGGGCAAGCCCGAGGGCGCCCTTCCGAAGATCGTCGAGGGTCGGGTCAACGGGTTCTTCAAGGATCGGGTCCTGCTCGAGCAGTCCTCGGTCCAGGACAGCAAGAAGAACGTGAAGGCCTACGCCACGGAGAACGGAGCCGACATCTCCGGCTTCGTCCGGATCGAGATCGGCGGCTGACGCCAGCGCCAGTCGAACCTCGACGCCCCCGGGATGGATCACCTCCCGGGGGCGTCGTGCATCCGCAGTAGGGCACAATCAGCCACGTGATCGTGGACCAGCCCACCCTTGAAGGAACATTCGAGCGTTGGGCTGAAGCCCCCGAGCACGGATGGAGCCGGGTCCTGCTCAAGCTGTCGGGCGAGGCGTTCGCCGGGGGTGGCGCGCTCGGGGTCGACCCGGACGTGGTCCAGAGCATCGCGCGCCAGATCGCCGACGTCGTGCGTGGCGGGACGCAGGTCGCGGTCGTGATCGGCGGGGGCAACTACTTCCGTGGCGCCCAGCTCCACGAGCGCGGGATGGACCGCTCCCGCGCGGACTACATGGGCATGCTCGGGACCGTCATGAACTGCCTGGCACTCCAGGACTTCCTGGAGAAGGAGGGCATCGAGACCCGCGTGCAGACCGCGATCCCGATGAACCAGGTTGCCGAGCCCTACCTGCCCCGCCGGGCCGTGCGCCACCTCGAGAAGGGCCGCGTGGTCATCTTCGGCGCGGGTCTCGGGGTCCCGTTCTTCTCCACCGACACGTGTGCCGCGCAACGGGCGCTGGAGGTCGGCGCGCAGGTCGTGCTCATGGCCAAGGGGGTCGACGGGGTGTACGACGACGACCCCCGGACGAACCCCAACGCCGTGCGGTTCGAGCACCTGGACCATGCCGAGGTCCTTGCGCGGGGGCTGAAGGTGGCCGACGCGACGGCCATCTCCCTGTGCGCGGACAACGCGCTGCCGATCATCGTGTTCAACCTGCTCGTCGCGGGCAACATCGCCCGGGCGGTGCAGGGTGAGAGGATCGGCACACTGATCGCGCCGGTCGACTGACCGGCCCCGCTCGACCTGGACGCTGACGACCACAAGGAGACCCGATGATCGACGAGGAACTGTTCGAGGCCGAGGAGAAGATGGACAAGGCCATCACCGTGGCCAAGGAGGACTTCGCCACCATCCGCACCGGTCGGGCGACCCCCCAGATGTTCAGCAAGGTCCTGGTGGACTACTACGGCGCGCCGACCCCGATCCAGCAGCTGGCGTCGTTCCAGACGCCCGAGGCGCGGATGATCGTCATCTCGCCCTTCGACAAGAGCTCCATGCAGAGCATCGAGAAGGCCATCCGGGACTCCGACCTCGGCGTGAACCCGGTCGACGACGGAAACGTGATCCGCGTCGTCCTGCCGATCCTCACCGAGGAGCGGCGCAAGGAGTACATCAAGCTGGCACGGCACAAGGCCGAGGACTCGCGCGTGTCGATCCGCAACATCCGCCGGCACGCCAAGGACCGGCTGGAGAAGATGATCAAGGACGGCGACGCCGGCGAGGATGAGGTCAGGCGCGCGGAGAAGGCCCTGGAGGACCTCACCGCCAAGCATGTGGCCATGGTCGAGGACCTGCTCAAGCACAAGGAAGCCGAGCTGCTCGAGATCTGAGAGGACGGTGCGCATGAGCGGATCGACAGGCGCACCCTCACCCGAGGAAGCCACGGCTGAGCCGAGCAAGTCCCGGGCTGGGCGCAACCTGCCCGCGGCGATCGCCGTGGGCGTGCTCCTGGTTGCCATCGCCCTCGCGTCGCTCTACATCCAGCTGTGGCTCTTCGTCGTGCTCATCGTCGTGGCGATCTTCCTGGGCACCGACGAGCTCGCAACCGCGCTCGGGACCAAGGGCATCCACCTGTCCAAGCCGCCGCTGCTGATCGCAGCGGTGCTGATGCCTGTGCTCGGGTTCTGGCTCGGCCCGGACTCGGCGCTCATGGGGATGGGATTGCTGTTCCTGTTCACGCTGGTGTGGCGGCTCTTCGAGCGGGGCACCGACGACTTCGTCCGCGACGCCACCGCCAGCGGCTTCGTGCTGGCCTACGCCCCGCTGATGGGCGCGTTCGCTGCCCTCATCGCCGCATCCCCCGACGGCGCGGACCGGGTGCTCACCTTCATCGTGCTGTCGATCGCCAGCGACATCGGTGGGTACGCGGCCGGCGTGCTGTTCGGCAAGCACCCCATGGCCCCGACAATCAGCCCGAAGAAGTCCTGGGAGGGATTCGCCGGATCGGTCACCCTGCAGGTTGTCCTGGGATCGTTGATGTTCGTCTACCTGCTGGACTCCGACTGGTGGAAGGGCGCGATCGTCGGCGCGCTCATGACCGTCACAGCGACACTCGGAGACTTCCTCGAGTCGGCGATCAAGCGCGACATGGGCATCAAGGACATGTCGAACCTGCTACCCGGCCACGGCGGGGTGATGGACCGCCTCGACAGCCTGATCCCCAACACGGTGGTCGCCTACACGCTGTTCGCCCTCACCCTGGGCGGGATCGCCTGACGTGAGCCAGCCACCGGGCCTGTTGGTCCTCGAGGCGCCCCGGCGCGGCAAGCCGCCACGGCACCTGTCGGACATGACCCTGGCGGAGCGCAGGGAGGCCGTGGTGGCGGCCGGGCTGCCGAAGTTCCGCGCCGACCAGGTGAGCAACCACTGGTTCGCCCGGCTCGTCGACGACCCCGCGCAGTGGACCGACATCCCCGCGGCGCTGCGCCAGCCCCTGGCCGAGAGCCTGTGCCCGCCGCTGCTGACCAACGTGCGCGACATCACCTGCGACGGCGGCCTCACGGTGAAGTCCGTGTGGCGGCTGCACGACGGGGCCATGGTCGAGTCGGTGCTGATGCGCTACCCGGCGACCCGCAACAGCCGCGAGCGGGTCACGGTGTGCGTCTCGTCGCAGGCCGGCTGCGGGATGAACTGCCCGTTCTGCGCGACCGGGCAGGCGGGGCTCACCCGCAACATGTCGACCGCCGAGGTCGTCGAGCAGGTGCTCGCCGGTTCTCGGGCGCTGTCCCGCGGCGAGGTCGCGGGCGGGACCGGCCGGGTGTCGAACGTGGTCTTCATGGGCATGGGGGAGCCCCTGGCCAACTACAACGTCGTGGTCGGCGCGGTCCGCCGCATGATCGCGCCGGCCCCCGATGGCCTGGGGATGAGCGCCCGCGGGATCACCGTCTCGACCGTGGGCCTGGTCCCGGCGATGCGCACGTTCGCCGGCGAGGGGCTGCCCGTCACGCTGGCGCTGAGCCTGCACGCCCCCGACGACGAGCTGCGCGACACCCTGGTGCCCATCAACACGAAGTGGAAGGTCGCCGAGGCCATCGACGCCGCGTTCGAGTACACGCAGGCCACCGGCCGGCGGGCCTCCATCGAGTACGCGCTGATCCGGGACATCAACGACCAGGCATGGCGCGCGGACCTGCTCGGCAAGCTGCTCAATGCCCGGGGCCGGGGCTGGGTGCACGTCAACCCGATCCCGCTGAACCCGACGCCCGGCTCGAAGTGGACGGCCTCGGATCCCGCGGTCGAGCGCGCGTTCGTCGCCGCGCTGGAGGCGCGCGGGATCCCCACGACCATCCGCGACACCCGCGGCAGCGAGATCGACGGCGCCTGCGGCCAGCTGGCGGCCACAGTCCGCGACTGAGCCGCCCAGCCGCCCGTCCCCGCGCAGACCCTCCCGGAAGGTACCCGCCCCCGGATCGACCGGGAGGGTCCGTAGGCGATGGGAGGGTCTGCGATGCGGGCGGAGAGGCTCCCCGTTCGTCGACCCGCGGGCCCGCTCGTCGCAGGGAGGTGCTCGTGGCACCCGCGGGCGCCCGGTCGCGGGGCACACTGGGCCGACATCGACGAGACCCGGGAGGCTCCATGACCACGTACGCACAGGCGCACGCCCAGAGCATGGCGGACCCCCAGGCGTTCTGGGGGGCGGCAGCGCAGGCGATCACCTGGACCACCCCGCCGACTGTCGTGCGTGACGACAGTGCAGCACCGCTGCACCGCTGGTACCCGGACGGTCGGCTGAACACCTGCTTCAACGCCCTGGACCGCCACGTCGAGTCCGGCCGCGGCGGTCGGCCCGCGCTGATCCACGTCAGCCCCGTCACGGGAACCCAGCGCACGTTCACCTACGCCGAGCTCCTCGACGAGGTAGCGCGGTTCGCCGGGGTGCTCTCCGGGCTCGGCGTGGGCGCCGGTGACCGGGTGGTGCTCTCCATGCCGATGGTCCCGGAGGCTGTCATCGGCATGCTGGCGTGCGCCCGTCTCGGGGCGGTGCACTCCGTGGTGTTCGGCGGGTTCGCCGCTGACGAGCTCGCCGTGCGCATCGACGATGCCCAGCCGAAGGTGATCCTGTCCGCGTCCTGTGGGATCGAGCCGAACCGGGTGGTGGCCTACAAGCCGCTGCTCGACGAGGCGCTGGCCCTCGCCACGCACCAACCGACCGCGTGCGTCATCCTGCAGCGTCCTCAACTGCTCGCCCAGATGGGTCCCCGCGACCATGACTGGGCGCAGATGGTTGCCGGCGCCGAGCCCGCGGGGTGCACGGACGTCGCGGCCACCGACCCGCTCTACATCCTCTACACCTCCGGCACGACGGGCCGGCCGAAGGGCATCGTCCGCGACAACGGGGGGCATGCCGTGGCATTGGCGTGGTCCATGGCCAACGTCTACGACATCGGCCCCGGCGACGTCTGGTGGGCGGCTTCCGACGTGGGCTGGGTCGTCGGGCACTCGTACATCGTCTACGCCCCCCTGATCGTGGGAGCCACGACGGTCCTGTACGAGGGCAAGCCGGTCGGCACGCCGGATGCCGCGGCCTTCTGGCGGGTCATCGCCGAGCACCGGGTGAAGGCGCTGTTCACCGCTCCGACCGCGATCCGGGCGATCCGACGCGAGGATCCTGAGGGCGCGCTGATCGCCGGGCACGACATCTCCAGCCTGCGCACGCTGTTCCTCGCCGGGGAGCGGCTGGATCCGGACACCTACCACTGGGCGACGAGGGTCCTCGGGGTCCCGGTCGTGGACAACTGGTGGCAGACCGAGACCGGGCTGGCCGATCGCGGCCAACCCGCGCGGGCTCGAACCGCTGCCGCTGAAGGAGGGCTCGCCATCGGTGGCCGTCCCGGGATATGACGTGCGCGTCCTCGATGGCGAGGGCCACGAGGTCGCGCCGGGCACCGAGGGCAACATCGTGATCCGGCTTCCGCTGCCACCCGGGACCCTGCCGACCCTGTGGGGCGACGACGAGCGGTACGTGTCGTCCTACCTCAGCGCATTCCCCGGCTACTACACCACCGGTGACGGCGGGTACATCGATCCCGACGGCTACCTGTACGTCCTGGGTCGCACCGACGACGTCATCAACGTGGCCGGGCATCGCCTGTCGACGGGCGTGATGGAGGCGGTGGTGGCCTCGCATCCGGCCGTGGCCGAGTGCGCCGTGATCGGTGTGGCAGACGACCTCAAGGGCCAGTCCCCGCGTGCGTTCGTGGTGCTCAAGGGCGGGGTCGAGATCGATCCCGATGAGCTCACCCGGCAGATCGTGGCCGACGTGCGCGAGCATGTCGGCCCGGTGGCGGCGTTCCGGGAGGTCGTGATCGTCCCCGGCCTGCCGAAGACCCGGTCGGGGAAGATCCTGCGCAGGACCATGCGCGGGATCGCCGACGGGCGGCCCGAGCAGGTCCCGTCGACGATCGAGGACGCGAGCATCCTGGAGGTCCTCACCCCGCTGCTGCTGAAGCACTCCGGTCAGGCGGGCTAGCGCCGCGCGAGAGCTGGGCGCGCAGGGCGCTGACCGCACTTGCACGGTGCTGGACCAGCACCGCGACGAGCGCGTCGGCGTCGCCGGACTCGACAGCGGCCAGGGCGCGCGCGTGCTCCTCGGACCCTCGGGCCACGTTCTCCGCGTGGGCGAACCAGCGCGCCCGGTACACCTCGGAGGCGTCCCACAGCGTCGTCAGGATCCGTTCGGCCCGCGGTGTGGGGCGCAGGATCGCCCAGTGGAAGGCGCGATTCGCCGCGGCCATGGTGGGTGGGTCGGTGGGGTTCGCCCGCTCGGCGGCGACCAGCTGCGCGTGCGCGGTCCGCACGGCAGCGACGTGCTCGGCGCCGTGGCCAGCGAGGGCGCGACGAGCGAGGTCATCCTCGATGAGCGCACGCAGGTGGTAGATCTCCTCCAGCTCGTCGAGGTCCAGCTCGGTCACCCGGTAGCCGCGGTGCGGGATGTAGGTGACGTGGCCCTCGGACTCGAGCATCCGCAGCGCCTCACGGACCGGGACCCGGCTGACGCCCAGGGAGGCGGCGAGGTCCTCCTGGCGGACGGGGGCACCTGGCGCGATGTCCCCGCGCAGGATCCGGGCGCGCACCTCGACGAGCACCGCCTCCTGGGCGGTGGGCGGGCGCTGGAAGTCAGTCACGGTGTGCTCCCGGGTGGGCGCTCGGGGGCGCCAGTCGGTAGTCGACGGGGGTCCGGGACAGCGTGATCGGGTTGGCCACCGTCGGGACCCCTCCGGCCAGGGCGACGGGGGCGAGTCCGAGTGCGGCGGCCAGGTCGAGCGCTGCCGGGATGTCGTTCACGGGACCGGCCGGGACGCCGGCGGCCGCCAGGGCCCGGACCCAGTGGGCGGTCGGGCGCCCGGTCAGGACCTCGTTGAGTCGTCGGGCGAGGGCCTCGCGGTTGGCCACCCGCGCGGGGTTGGTCGCGAAGTCCGGATCGCCGGCGAGGTCGAGTCCGAGGACCTCGCACAGGGACGCGAACTGGCGGTCGTTGCCCACAGCCAGGGCCAGGACGCCGTCGGCGGTCGGCATGGTCTCGTAGGGGGCGATGCTGGGGTGCGCGTTGCCCATCGCGCGCGGCACGACCCCGGCGCCGACCACAGCCTGCGCCTGGTTCACCAGCGCCGAGAGCGTCGAGCTGAGCAGGTTCACCGAGACCTGCTGGCCGACTCCGCTGCGTGCGCGCTCCTGCAGGGCTGCGAGGATCCCGACGGTGGCGTGCAGGCCGGTGAGCACGTCGACCAGGGCCACCCCGACCTTGGTGGGCTGGTCGGGCGTCGGGCCGGTGATGCTCATCAGCCCGCCCATCGCCTGCACGAGCAGGTCGTAGCCGGGCATGGTCGAGCCGGCCCCCGTGCCGAAGCCCGAGATCGACGCGTAGACCACGCCGCGGTTCACCGCCGCGATGTCGGCGTAGCCGAGGCCGAAGCGCGCCATCGTCCCGGGCGCGAGGTTCTCGACGAGCACGTCGGCGGAGGTGGCCAGCTCGAGTGCCTCGGCGCGATCGGCCGGGTCACCGAGGTCCAGCCACACCGAGCGCTTGTTGCGGTTGACCGACTGGAAGTACGTGGACGTGCCGTCCGCGGCGCGCGGCGGCTCCCACGAGCGGGTGTCGTCGCCACGTGTCGGGCGCTCGACCTTGACGACCTCCGCACCGAGGTCGCCGAGCATCATCGTGGCGTACGGCCCGGCGAGCACGCGGCTGAAGTCGGCCACGCGGATCCCCGCGAGCGGGCCGGTGGGTACGGCGCTCATCGGTAGGCGGCGATCCCCGTGAGGGCCTGGCCGATCACCAGCGTGTGGATGTCGTGGGTGCCCTCGTAGGTGTAGACGCTCTCGAGGTTCACCATGTGGCGGATCACGGGGTACTCCAGCGAGATCCCGTTGCCCCCGAGGATGGCCCGGGCCTCCCGTGCCACCTCGAGCGCCGCCGAGACGTTGTTGAACTTCCCGAGGCTGACCTGCTGCGGCGTGAGGACCCCGGCGTCCTTGAGCCGGCCCAGGTGCAGGGCGAGCAGGTGACCGTTGCCCACGGCCACCGCCATCTCTGCGAGCTTGCGCTGCGTCAGCTGGAACCCGGCGATCGGCTTGCCGAACTGCTCGCGGGTTGCGGCGTACTCCAGGGCGGTCTCGAGGCAGTCACGGGCGGCGCCGATGGACCCGAACACGATGCCGAAGCGGGCCTCGGCCAGGCACCCCAGCGGCCCTGACAGCCCGCGGGCGCCGGGGAGCATGGCGTCGGCTGGCAGTCGCACGCCGTCGAGGACCAGCTCCGAGGTGACCGACGCGCGCAGGCTCAGCTTGTGCGGGATGGACCGGGCGGTGAAGCCGGGTGAGTCCGTCGGTACGACGAAGCCGCGGATCGTGCCCTCGGCGCGTGCCCACACGACGGCCACGTCGGCGACCGAGCCGTTGGTGATCCACATCTTCGTCCCGGTGAGCACCCAGTCCGTCGCCGTCGCGGACGGCGGTGGTGCGCATCGACCCGGGATCCGAGCCGGCGTCGGGCTCGGTCAGGCCGAAGCAGCCGATCAGCTCGCCGGCGGCCATGCCGGGCAGCCACTGCTGGCGCTGCTCCTCGGAGCCGTACTCGTGGATCGCGAACATCGCCAACGACCCCTGGACGCTGACCAGCGAGCGGATCCCCGAGTCGGCGGCCTCGAGCTCGAGGCAGGCCAGGCCGTAGGAGGTGGCGTCGGTGCCGGCGCAGCCGTAGCCCTCGAGGTGCATGCCCAGCACCCCAAGGGCGCCGAGCTCGCGCGCCAGCGCGCGAACGGGCAGCTCACCGGCCTCGAACCATCCGGCCAGGTGGGGGCGCAGGTGCTCGTCGGCGAACCGGCGCACGGTGTCGCGGATCTCGACCTGCTCGGGGCTCAGCAGGGTGTCGATCGCGTACAGCTCGGTGGGGGACAGGGGCTGGGTCGTGGTCATCGGTCACCTCAGGTCGGAATGTGCCTGAACGGTAGCAGATTGGATCCAATATCCAAGACTGCCATGGGGCCCTACAGCACTGTCATCTCCCCGGCAGGACTCGTACGCTCGAAGTGTGAGGCGCCGATGGAAGCGTGCGCTGGTGAAGACCGGGCTGGTCGCGGTCCTGGTCCTGGCCGCGGCGGTGGTGGTGACGTATCAGCAAGGTGGATTCATCCGCGAGCAGGTGTCACCCGAGTCCAGCGTCCTGATTGGCGGTGACGAGGGCCTTGCGCTGACGACGCGCGTGGGGCCCCCGGCCCGCGATGTCATCTACTTCGTGATGGTCGACCGGTTCGCCAACGGGGATCCGTCGAACGACACCGGTGCCGGCGGGGCGGGTCCCTTGGAGCACGGCTATGACCCGACGCGGCCGCAGTTCTACCACGGGGGCGACCTGGTTGGGCTGCGCGAGAAGCTGGCCTACATCCAGGGCCTGGGCGCCACCGCCCTGTGGCTGACTCCCGTGCTGACGAACGAGCCCGTCCAGATGAGCGGCGACGAGGTGACCACGACGGGTTACCACGGGTACATGGTCACCGACTTCACCCGCGTCGACCCGCACCTGGGGACCAACGAGGACCTCGTCGACCTCGTCGAGGCGGCGCACTCGCGGGGGATGAAGGTCTTCCTCGACGTGACGGCGAACCACACTGCCGACGTGATCACCTATGAGGGGGCCGGGCGCTGGCCGGCGTACCGGACGAAGGAGACCTACCCGTACACCGACGTCAACGGGGTGCCGTTCGACGATGCCCTGGTCGCCGGGTCCGACGACTTCCCCGAGCTGGGCCCCGACTCGTTCCCCTACCAGCCGGTCGTGCCCGCTGACCAGGGCGATGTGAAGGTCCCCGCCTGGCTCAACGATGTGACGATGTACCACAACCGGGGGGACACGCGGTTCGAGGGCGAGAGCTGGACGTACGGCGACTGGGCCGGCCTGGACGACCTGTTCACGGAGCGGCCCGAGGTCGCCGATGGGCTGATCGACATCTACGCCGACCTGATCCGCTGGACTGGTGTTGACGGCTTCCGCCTGGACTCAGCCCGGCACGTCAACCTCGAGTTCTGGCAGGAGTTCGTCCCGGCGATGCAGCAGGCAGCCGCCGAGGTGGGGGTGCCGGACTTCTTCCTGTTCGGCGAGGTGGTGGCCGACTACGCGGCCACGTTGGACTACACCCGTCGCAGCGGCCTGCCCACCGTCCTGGACTTCCCGCTGCAGTCGGGTATCGAGCAGTTCGCGGAGGGCCTGCCACCGGCACAGGCCTGGGACTCGCTCTGCCCTGTGCTCGAAGGCGACCTTGAACGCGCGGACGCGGACTCCGACGCCTACGCGTCCCCGACGTTCGTCGGCAACCACGACATGGGCCGGATCGCCATGCGGCTGTGGGGCAGTGACCCGGATGAGGAGTCGTGGCTGAACCGCGTTCACTTCGCCTACGAGACCCTGTTCCTGCTGCGCGGCCAGCCGGTCATCTACTACGGCGACGAGCAGGGCTTCACCGGCCACGCTGGGGACAACCTCGCCCGCCAGGACATGTTCGCCTCGCGCACGCCGCAGTACCTGGAGAACGTCCGGCTCGGGACCGACGCCGGGCATGATGTCGACGCCTACGACACCTCCCACCCCACGTACCGGTTGCTCGCCCGGTTGGCCCAACTGCGCCGCGAACACCCAGCACTTGCCGACGGTGCGCTGGTCCAGCGGACCTGCCCGACCGACGCGCGCGGTGTCGTGGCCCTCAGCCGGATCGACCGGGACACCGGCAGGGAGTACGTGGTGGCCCTGAACAACGCCAAGGTGCCGGTCGAGGTCACGATCGGGACCTGGACCCCCCAGGCGACCTTCACGACGGTCTACGCCTCCGAGGGGTCCGTGCAGTCCCAGTCACGGTCCGACTCGAACGGGCAGCTCACAGTGACCGTGCCGGCGATGGGGGCCCTCGTCCTGGGTCCCGACCGTCCGATGGCCGACGCCACGACCGGACCGTCGGTTCGGCTGCGCGTCCATCCCTCCCCCTGGGAGGGGTGGATCGGGGTGCAGACGGAGGTGAAGGGCCCGAACTGGGTGGTCGCCTCGATCTACGCCGATCGCGACGGGCCCGGGCCGGCGCCCCGGGAGCTGATCGCTGTGGACGACGCGCAACCCGCTCAGTGGAGCGCACCCCCTGAGTTCACGTCGCGGGACGCCCTGTTCGACGCCGCCGGACTCGCGAGGGGTTCCCCGGTCGAGTTCACCGTCGTCGTCCGCGATCGTGCCGGGCGCGAGGCGTCGGCCCACCTCGACATCACGATCGCACGCAGCCTCAGCGAGGACTGAGGCGCCCGCTCTGCGCCCGCCAGGCAACCGGTTCGCCCGGGCCCGGGTGTCGGCAGGCCTTCCACCCATCTGCGCCGGATTCCTGACACGATCTGCGGGTGCCCGGTCATCCGATCGACTCCCTGCTCGAGCTCCTCGACCTCGAGCGCCGCCCGGGCGACCTGTTCGTCGGGATCAGCCACCCCGTCAGCTACACCCGGATCTTCGGCGGCCAGGTGGCCGCCCAGGCCCTGGTGGCGGCAGGTCGAACCGTTGACCCTGAGCGCTACGTGCACTCCCTGCACGCGTACTTCCTGCGCCCGGGTGACCCCACGCAACCGGTCGAGTTCCACGTCGAGCGGATGCGCGACGGCCGCGGGTTCAGCGTCCGCCGGGTGCTGGCCCACCAGCACGGCAAGGTGACGTTCGCGATGTCCGCCTCGTTCCACCTGCCCGAGGCCACGCCCATCGCGCACACGACCCGGGCGCGGGAGGTCCCCGGCCCCGAGGGCCTGCCCTCGTTGGCCGAGCTGATGGAACCGCACGTGGACCAGCTGCCCCCGATCCTCGTGGAGGTCACCCCGCCCGTGGACATCCGACCGGTTCGGGGCTTGGGCAAGCAGCTGGTCGCGTGGTGGGGGGACGCCTTCCCCGACCACCCCACGCGGGGCGAGGGCGGCGAGGACTATCCGGGTGAGGACGTGGTGTGGTTCCGCTCAGACGGGCCGATGCCCGACGACCCGCTGCTGCACGTGTGCGTCGCGGCGTACTTCTCGGATGCGACCCTGCTCGACGCCGTCCAGCGCCGCCACGGGTACTACGTGGGCTCTGGGGACCTCGAGGTCGCCAGCCTCGACCACGCGATGTGGTTCCACCGCCCCTACCGGGCCGACGAGTGGGCCCTCTACGTGACAGCCTCGCCCGCGGCCGAGCGGGGCCTGGGGTTCGCGCGCGGCCGGATGTTCGACCGCAACGGCGAGCTGATGATCTCGATCACGCAGGAGGGGTTGTTCCGGCGTCCGACTGCTCCGGGAGCGCCGTTGGCACGGTCGTGAGCCCGTCAGCCCAGGGCTGGGAACCACCGGGGCCATCGGAGGACGCGAGCGCCTCCTGCGGGGCGGACTGGGATTCCGCGCGGGCCAGCGCGGGACGGGCAACGGCAGCCACCACCAGGCCGACAAGGGCGGCCACAGACCCGACCGCCAGGCCCCACGAGGAGCCACCGGCATCGATCAGGGCTCCGGAGAGTGCCACAGCCCCGGCGGAGCCGATCAGGACCCCGGAGATGGCCAGGGCCAGCGCCTCGGTGAGCCGGGTGCGCGGCAGCGCCCGCTCGATGATCTGCATCGCGCCGATCATCACCGCCGACACCCCGAGACCGGCAGCGAACATGCCCGCGGCGTACCAGCCGAGTCCGTCGATGAAGGGGATCACGGCGGTTGCCAGGGCGAGCGTCGCGGTGCCGATGAGGACCTGACCCGACAGTCGCCACCCGCCGGGGCGGGCGCCGAGGTAGAGCCCGGTGAGCCCACTGGCCAGGGCGAAGACGCCCAGGAGCCACCCGGTGGCCCACACGGCGTCGGACTCCTGGGCGAAGGCGACCGTCGACACCTCCAGCGCGCCGAAGATCGCCCCCATCAGGACCATGAGCAACGTCAGGACCTGCAGGGTGCCTGAGCGCCAGACAGCGGGACCGTGCAGGCCGGTGCGCGGCGTGGGCTCCGGCTCGGTGGACCGCTGTGCCGCCAGGGCCAGCGCCCCTGAGCCTGCCAGCAGCAGGCCCGTGACGATGGCCGACCACGGCGCGATCGCCACGGCAAGTGCCGTGGCCAGCGGGGGCCCGAGGACGAACGCCACCTCGTCGAGGGTCGATTCCAGCGCGAATGCCGAGGTGAGCTCGTCGGGTCCCTCGGTGATGCCCGCCCAGCGGGTGCGCACCATGGCGCCCAGGTTCGGGCCGGACAGCCCGGCGATGATGCCCAGCACGAGCCACAGCGTCATCGGCGTCCCGGCCATGACGGCGATCGTGAGGCTGGCCACGGCAACGATGTGCACCGCGATCAGCGGGGGGATCACCCGGTGCTGGCCGAACCGATCGGCCAGTCGTGCCCCGACGGGTCCACCGATGGCACCGGCCAGGGTGATGGACGCTGCCACGGCACCGGCCCTCCCGTAGGACCCGGTCTCCGTGGCGACGAGCATCGTCATCGCCAACCCGAGCATGGCCATCGGGAAGCGCCCGACGAAGCCCGCAGCGGTCATCCCCACCGTTCCCGGGTGGCGGAAGATCGCGCGGAAGGCCTGCATCGGTGCTACCTACCCGCGAGCCAACCTCGGCAAACCGATCGAGCGATCACCGAGCGCCGGGGACCCGGGGTTGCGGGCCGGCGCCGACGTTGCCGTAGCGGTGCGCGGTCACGCAGACGCTCTGCTCGTGCATCCAGCGCGGACCCTCGATGACCACGCTGGCCGCGATGGGTCGACGATCGACGCTGATCCCGGCATCCAGGCCCACGACCGCGAGGTCACCGGGATCCTCCGCGGACAGCCAGCGCACCCGGCTGACCTCGCCACGGGCAACGCGCCGCACGGCGTCCTCGACGGATTCGACGGCCGTGTCGGCGCCCCGCGACGTGGCGCTGCTCAGCACGATCCGGGTTCCCGTGCGGGCGGCCAGCCGGCGCACCGACTCGAGGTCCGCCGACCGGGTGGCGGCGTCGACCCGCACGAGGATCGGCGTGCCCATCGGGCGGTAGCGGATCAGGTTCCGCTCGACGGTGAGCCCGGTGAGGTCGCGTGCCGCGCTGCCGGTGCTGACCCACCACGCTGGACGTCGTCGCTGGTCAGCGGGGCGTCGCCGGGCGCCCAGTCGCGCAGGCAGGCCACGTAGTTCTCCCCCCCGGCCTTGGCCGTCGGGCCGACCGCCGACTTCTTCCACCCGCCGAACGGCTGCCGGTTGACCACCGCGCCGGTCGTCCCGCGGTTGACGTAGACGTTGCCGGCCTGGATCCGCTCGATCCAGGTCTCGCACTCGCCGGTGTCCAGGGCGTGGATGCCGGCGGTGAGGCCATACTCCACGGCGTTCTGCCAGGAGATCGCGGTGTCGAGGTCGGGAGCGCGCATGACTCCCAGTACCGGGCCGAACCACTCGGTCAGGTGCGTCCACGAGCCGGGCTGCACGCCGATCTTGACCCCGGGGCTCCACATGTGGCCGGTCTCGTCGAGCTGTCGCGGTGCCACCAGCCAGGACTCACCCGGCTCCAGGGTCGTCAGCGCGCGCAGCAGTGGTCCCTCGGCCGGGCGGATGACCGGGCCGATCACCGTGGCTGGATCCGTCCCTGCTCCGACGACCTCGGTGGTGACGGCATCGCGCAGCTGGCGCAGGAACGCGGGGTTGTCGTGGATCGAGGCCTCGACGATCGCGAGGCTGGCCGCGGAGCACTTCTGCCCGGCATGCCCGAACGCCGAGGCCACGAGGTCCTTGACCGCGGCGTCGATGTCGGCGGTCGCGGAGATCAGCAGCGCGTTCTTGCCCGAGGTCTCGGCCATCAGCCGCAGGTCCGGCCGCCAGGTGGTGAACATCCGTGCCGTGGCGAACGAGCCGGTGAGGATCACAGCCGCGACGTCGGGATGGGTCACCAGGTGCTGGCCCACCTCGTCGTCGCGGGTGGGCACGAACTGCAGGACGTCGCGGGGGACCCCTGCGCGCCACAGCTGCTGGACGAGGACCCACGCGGTGGCCACGGTCTCGGGTGCCGGCTTGAGGATGACTGCGTTGCCGGCGGCCAGGCAGGCCAGGACCCCGCCGGCGGGGATGGCGTACGGGAAGTTCCAGGGCGGCACCACCACGACGACGCCCACCGGGGTGCTCGGCGGCGCCCCCTCGAGGGTGCGGATCGCCGACCGGCCGTAGTAGCGCGCGAAGTCGATGGCCTCGGTGACCTCGGGGATGCCCTGGTCCATGGTCTTGCCGGCGTCCAGTGACATGACGGCGAGCGTGTCGTGGTGCTCCTCGCCCATCACCCGCGCGGCCTCCCACAGGATCCGCGCGCGTTCCCTGGGCCCGCGGGAGTCCCAGCCCTCGACCGCGCCGCGGGCGGTGGCGACGGCCTCGTCGACCAGCTCGGTGGTCGCGACGGTGTAGGTGTACCAGGCCGCGCCCTCGTCGCTGGGGTTGCATCCCTCGACGACGCCATCGGTCAGCTCGACGCCCGCGACCACCAACGGGACGGCGCGGTCCCAGCCGGAGGAGTGCCGATTCAGCGCCGCAGCTATCTGCTCGCGCTCCTCGGGGCGGGTGACGTCGATCTCGGTCTCGTTGACGAACACTCCCTCGGTCTCCGGCTCGGTGGGGACCGGCGGGTGCGGGGCGTGCCGGCGGGACTCCGTGGAGATGGTGTGCCGGGCACTCACGGCGTCCCGGAAGCGGCGCTCCTGCTCGGCGAACGTCGGCGAGCCCACGGTGAGGCTGAACGAGGCGCGCAGGAAGTTCTCCGGGGCGGTGTTCTCGTCCAGGCGCCGCACCAGGTAGGCCACCGCGGAGGCGAAGTCGTCGCGGGAGGTGACTGGTGCGTAGAGCAGCACCGAGCCGACGTCGTGGATGATGGCCAGGGCTTCGGCGTTGGCCATCCCCTCCAGCATCTCGATGTCGATCTGGCTGCTGACGCCGCGCTCCGCGGCCACCTCGAGTGACCACGCGAGGTCGAACAGGTTGTGGCTGGCGATCCCGATGCGCACGGCGTCGGCGTTCTCGGGCCGCACGGCGGCATCGACCAGGCGCTTCCACGAGGCATCGACGTCCGCCTTCGAGCCGTAGGGCGCCGGCGTCCAGCCGTGGATCTGGGCCTCCGCGGTCTCCATCGCGAGGTTGGCGCCCTTGACGATCCGGACCTTGATCGGTGCACCGCCCTGCTCCCGGCGGTCTCGGGCCCAGGCCAGCAGCTGCTCGAACACCGCATGGCTCTCGGGCAGGTAGGCCTGCAGCACGATGCCGGCCTCGATGTCACGGAACTCGTCCTCGGCCAGGACGGCCGTGAACACGTCGACGGTCAGCGCCAGGTCGCGGTACTCCTCCATGTCGAGGTTCACGAAGGTGTGCGGGGTGGTGGCCCGGGCGGCCCGGTAGAGCCGGCGCAGGCGCTCGGCCACGCGCTGCACGGACCCCTCGTGGTCGTAGGTGCTCAGCTGTGCGGCGATCGCGGAGATCTTCACCGAGATGTAGGTGACTTCGGGGCGGGTGAGCATCTCGATCACCCGGTCCAGGCGATGCGTGGCCTCGTCCTCGCCGAGCACGGCCTCGCCCAGGACGTTGATGTTGAGCCGAGCACCCTCAGCTGCGCGCTTCTCCAGGTGCTTGCGCAGTCGGGCCTGCTCGGCGGGCAGGATGATCCCGGTCGAGGCGTCTCGGATCTGCCAGTGGACGAGCTTCATCGACGGGTCCGGGGCCAGCGCCGAGAGCCGACCGACCGCCTGCAGACCCACGTGGTCGCGCAGGCCGAGGGCGTGTCGGTTGGACCCCGCAGCGGCGGAGCGCAGCGTGGCCGCGGCCCTGCCGGGATCCGAGATCCGCATCACCTCGTCGGTGAGGGCCATGGTCACCGGCAGGCCGGCCGGGTCCTTGAGCAACCGGGTGAGCCGCCGCCGGTTCGCCTTCTCGCGGCGGGTGCGCTGGCGCTCGGCATCGGTCATCCAGCGCGCGGCGCGAGCGACGGCGCGGTCGACGACAGCGTCGGCGTCGGGGCGGGGGGCGGGAACCTCGGCAGGGGTGATGTCCACGGGAGCAATCGTGGTCCTGCTGCTGTCCGGACTCAATGCGGGGGGCCCTGGTGGGCGGGATTCTCAGTGACCGAGGAACCGCTCGAACACCGCAGCGCGGCGCGCGGGACGGCCCGACCGGGCCTCGGCCGCGTCCGCGGAGGTCATCACGGTCAGCCCGCCGTTCGCCCCGAGCCAGCGCAGCGGCTCGGGCTCCCAGCGCCGCGAGCGGTGGTTGACCCAGGGCAGCGCAGTCAGCTCGGACTCGGTGCCGGTGATGAGGTCGGCCAGCGTGCGCCCGGCGAGGTTGGCCGTGCCGACTCCGTCGCCGACGTAGCCACCGGCCCACGCGAGCCCGGTGCGTGGATCGAGGCCGCAGGAGGCGTACCAGTCGCGGGAGATGCCCAGCGGGCCGCCCCAGCGGTGGGTCACCCGGAACGGTGCGACGCCGGGGAAGAGGTCGGTCAGGGTCTGCCACAGGCCCTCGTGGACACGCCCGTCACGCTCGGTCGCGGGGTCGATCCGGGAGGCGTACCGGTAGGGGGCGCCCCGTCCGCCGAACGCGATCCGGTCATCGGCGGTGCGCTGCCCGTAGATGATCAGGTGCCGACCGTCGTTGAACGTCTCCCTCGCAGCCAGGCCGATGCGGTCCCAGACATCCTCGGGCAGGGGCTCGGTGGCCAGCATCAGCGAGTAGACCGGAAGGAGGGTGCGTCGGTGGCCCGGCAGGGTCGCGGTGAACGCCTCGGTGGCGCGCACGATGTGGGGTGCGCGGACGTCGCCGAAGGGGGTTCGCAGCACGCCCGGCTCGATGCTGGTGGCCGGCGTTCCCTCGTAGATGTGCACCCCAGCTGCCTCGACGAGCCCGGCCAGTCCGCGCGCGAGCTTCGCGGGGTGGATCGCGGCGCAGTGCGGGGTGTAGGTCGCCCCCAGGACCGAGGTCGCCCCCACGCGCTCGCTCGCTTCGTCGGCGTCGAGGACCCGGTAGTCCGCGGCCCCGAAGCCCCAGGAGCGCCAGTGCGCCACGTCCTCGCGAGCCCGCTCGAGCTGCACCGGCGTCCGGGCCAGGCCAACGGTCCCGCCCTTGGCCCAGTCGATGTCCAGCCCCTCGGCAGCGGCGACCCGGCCGACCTCGTCGACCGTGTCGTGCATCGCGTGCTGCATCGCGATCGCCGCCTGTCGCGAGCTCGTGCGGGCGATCCTGTCCAGCGAGGCGGGGAAAAGCGCCGAGCACCAGCCGCCGTTGCGCCCGCTGGCGCCGAAGCCGGCCACGTTCGCCTCGATGATCGCGATGCGGGTCCCTGGCGCGGCCCTCGCCAGGTAGTAGGCCGTCCAGAGCCCGGTGTAGCCGGCGCCGACGATGGCCACGTCGACGTCGAGGTCGCCGTCGAGGGGTGCCCGTGGGGCCGGGGCCGCACCGAGGCTGTCCCACCACAACGAGACCGCGCGCAGGTCGGTCACCGCGGCAGGGTTCCGCAGACCGGCCGGGATCTGCGGCTCTGGGTGGGCATCCGATTCGGGAGCGGGGATCGGGGTGCCGGCGACCATGTGCACCGGCACGTGACCTGCCCAGATCGGCCACTGGGCGTCCTCGTCGTCGTTGGGCCCACCGTCCCGGGACTTCACGGAGAACTCCGCCAGGGGCAGGGCCAGCACCAGCGTGGCCGCGATCTCGCTGCTGCGCATGGGGCGCGCGGCGTCCCATCTCCCCGGAGTCAGGTGGTCGGTGATCACCCGTAGGGCGGCCTGCTTGTCGTCACCGTCCAGGACCTCGCACGTGCCCATCACGACCACGGACCGGTAGTTCATGCTCGATTCGAACGCGCTGCGTGCGATGACGAGCCCGTCGAGGTGCGTGACCGTCAGGCACGCGGGCGCCCCCGCCGCCAGCCGCCGGAACGTCCCTGCGCCAGTTGACCCGTGGAACAGCACCCGGTCGGCGTCGGGATCCAGGGCGATCGCGACCGGCAGCACGACCGGGGCCCCGCTGGCGTCCACGGTGCCGATGTGGCCGATCAGCGCCTCGGCCAGAACGTCGCGCGCTGCCGCCAGGTCGTGCGACCCGCGGTCCGGCTTGCGGGTGAAGGCCGTGCGTTCGGTCGCGCCCGTCTGGTCGGCCATGGCCTAGAGCAGTTCCATGCCGCGGGTGAGCACGTCGCGCAGGACCGACTCGATCTCGTCGAACTCCGGCTGGCCGACGATCAGCGGTGGCGCGAGCTGGATGACCGGGTCGCCGCGGTCGTCGGCGCGGCAGTACAGGCCGGCGTCGAACAGCGCCTTGGAGAGGAACCCGCGCAGCAGGCGCTCGGCCTCCGCGTCGGTGAACGTCTCCTTGGTGGCCTTGTCCTTGACCAGCTCGATGCCGTAGAAGTAGCCCGCGCCGCGCACGTCACCGACGATCGGCAGGTCGAGCAGCTTCTCCAGGGTCGCCCGGAAGGCGCCCTCGTTGGCCTGGACGTGGGCGTTGAGGCCCTCACGCTCGAAGATGTCGAGGTTGGCCAGCGCGGCAGCGGCCGACACGGGGTGCCCGCCCCACGTGTAGCCGTGCAGGAACGCCGTGGTCCCGTGCTTGAACGGCTCGAACAGGCGGTCGTGGACCATCATCGCGCCCATCGGGGAGTACCCGGAGGTCAGGCCCTTGGCGAAGGTGATGATGTCGGGCTGCACGCCGTAGCGGTTCATCGCGAAGTAGTCACCGATGCGGCCCATGGCGCAGATCGTCTCGTCGGCGACGAACAGCACGTCGTACTGGTCGCAGATCTCCCGGACCCGCTCGAAGTAGCCGGGGGGCGGCGGGAAGCAGCCACCGGAGTTCTGCACCGGCTCGAGGAACACCGCCGCCACGCTCTCCGGGCCTTCGAACTCGATGGCCTCGGCGATGCGGTCGGCGGCCCATCGTCCGTACGCCTCGATGTCGTCGGCGTGGTGCTCGGCGCGGTAGAAGTTGGTGTTGGGCACCTTGATGCCTCCGGGTACCAACGGCTCGAAGGGCGTCTTCGCGGCGGGGATCCCGGTGATCGCCAGGGCTCCCTGCGGGGTGCCGTGGTAGGCCACGTTGCGGCTGATCACCTTGTGCTTGGTGGGCTGGCCCGTGAGCTTGAAGTACTGCTTGGCCAGCTTCCAGGCCGACTCGACGGCCTCGCCGCCACCGCTGGTGAAGAAGGTGCGGTTGATGTCCGCCGGGGCCAGCTGCCCGAGGCGGTCGGCCAGCTCGATGGCGGTCGGGTGCGCGTAGGACCACAGCGGGAAGAACGCGAGCTGCTCGGCCTGCTTGGCCATCGCCTCGGCGATCTCCTTGCGCCCGTGGCCGGCCTGCACCGTGAACAGCCCGGCGAGGCCGTCGAGGTAGGACTTGCCCTGGTCGTCCCAGATCCGCGCACCCTCCCCGCGCACGATGATCGGCACGTGGCCGGCGCCGTCCTCGTAGACCGAGTGCCGGGTGAAGTGCATCCACAGCCGGTCGCGGGCCTTCTCGGCCAGGGCGTCGTCGCCGGTCTCGGAGAAGGACATCTCGCTGATGGTCATCGGGTACCCCATGTGTAGATCTGCTTGCGCAGCTTCAAGTAGACGAATGTCTGCGTGCTCCGGACGCCGGGAATGGCTCGGATCTTGCTGTTCATGATCTCCAGGAGGTGCTCGTCGTCCTCGCAGACGACCTCGGCGAGGATGTCGAAGCCGCCCGCGGTGATCACCAGGTAGTCGACCTCCTCGAGCTCTGCGAGACGGTCGGCCACCTCGTTGATGTCGCCATCGACGCCGATGCCGAGCATCGCGGCGCGGGGGAAGCCCACCTGCATGGGATCGGTCACGGCCACGATCTGGATGACGCCGGACTCGACGAGGCGGGCCACCCGCTGGCGGACCGCCGCCTCGGACAGCCCGACCGCCCGGCCGATCGTCGCGTAGGCGCGGCGACCGTCCTGCTGGAGCTGCTCGACGATGGCCTTGGCGGTGTCATCGAGGGGTACCGGACGGGGACGTGGCGATTGGAGCATGGGCGCCATCGAACCGCAGAATCCGCCGACAAGCAAGTGAAACGGTCGCCTCGGGGTGTGAATTCTGCGGAAAACGCACGTCCGTGGTCGCCTGGCCACGAATAGTGCTGCCCTCGCGCTGTCGTGATCTGGTTCGCTGGGCTAGACTCGCGCCGCATCTGCGCCGCGCCCGCCGCCGTGCCGATCCTGCCCCGTCGCTCGACCCTGTCGATCTGAAGGAGATCCAGTGAGCCGCACCATCCGCAACTTCGTCAACGGTGAGTCCGTCGACTCCGTCTCGGGCCAGACCAGCGACCTGGTCAACCCGACAACCGGCGAGGTCTTCGCCCAGGCTGTCGTGTCCAACGCCGAGGATGTCGACCGCGCCTACCGCGCCGCGTCCGACGCGTTCGAGTCCTGGAGCCAGACGACCCCGTCGCAGCGGCAGGCAGCCCTGCTGAGGATCGCCGACATCGTCGAGGCGAACGCCGAGGAGCTCATCGCCCTGGAGAGCGAGAACACCGGCAAGGCGATCGCGGTGACGGCGTCGGAGGAGATCCCGCCGATGGTCGACCAGATCCGGTTCTTCGCCGGTGCCGCCCGGATCCTCGAGGGCCGGGCCAGTGGCGAGTACATGAAGGGCTACACCTCGATCATCCGCCGCGAGCCCGTGGGCGTCATCGGCCAGGTGACCCCGTGGAACTACCCGATGATGATGGCCGTGTGGAAGTTCGCACCGGCGATCGCTGCAGGCAACACCGTGGTCCTCAAGCCCTCGGACACCACGCCGGTGACCACCGTGCGGATGGCCGAGATGTTCGCCGACGTCCTTCCCGCCGGTGTCCTCAACGTCATCACCGGGGACCGGACCACGGGCCAGGCACTGGTGGAGAACAAGCGCCCGGACATGGTCTCGATCACGGGTTCGGTCCGTGCCGGGATGGCCGTTGCGGGCACTGCCGCCCAGGACGTCAAGCGCGTGCACCTCGAGCTCGGAGGCAAGGCGCCGGTCGTCGTCTTCGAGGACGCCGACATCGCTGCGGCTGCCGAGTGGCTGGCCGTCGCCGGGTACTTCAACGCCGGCCAGGACTGCACGGCAGCCACTCGTGTGCTGGTCGCCGATGCGATCCACGACGAGTTCGTGGCCGCCCTGGCCGAGCAGGCCCGCAACACAGCCACGACCTTCGCCGGCGGGCCGACCGACGAGGACGCCCTCGTCCCGCCGATGAACAACGAGCGCCAGATGGACCAGGTCCTCGGGTTCCTCGCCCGTACCCCGGAGCACGCCGAGATCGTGGCCGGCGGGGTCCGGCAGGGCGACCGTGGCTTCTTCATCGAGCCGACGGTCGTGTCCGGGCTGCGCCAGGACGACGAGATGGTCCAGAACGAGATCTTCGGCCCGGTCATGACCGTGCAGCGCTTCGCCGACGAGGCGCAGGCCCTCGCGTGGGCCAACGACGTGCCCTACGGCCTGGCCTCCTCGGTGTGGACCAAGGACCTCGCCCGTGGCATGCGCATGGCCAAGTACCTGCACTTCGGCGCCGTGTGGATCAACACCCACATCCCGCTGGTGGCCGAGATGCCGCACGGCGGGTTCAAGCACTCCGGCTACGGCAAGGACCTCTCGATGTACGGCTTCGAGGACTACACGCGCATCAAGCACGTGATGATCAGCCTCGACGAGGGCTGACCTCCCGCCTCCCAACGCCCACCCGTTCGCCCTCCCGTTCTGCGTTCTTCCTCCCCGCATTCCAGGAGGGCGATGCGGACTGCGGGAGGGCGAACCTCGTGGGAGGGCTCAGTGCGACGGGTAGGGGTCGGGCGGGGGCACCGGGGTCTGACCGGGGGCCACGACCACGAACTGGCCCATCAGCCCGGAGTCCTCGTGCCACAGCAGGTGGCAGTGGTACATGTAGGGCCACATCGGGTCGGCGTAGTCGGTGAACGACGCGATGATCCGCACCTGCGATCCGGGCGGCAGGTAGACCGTGTCCTTCCAGCCGGCCAGGTGCGGAGGGGGTGGTTCCCCGTCGATGTCGAGGACCTGGAACTGCACGGTGTGCACGTGGAAGTTGTGCGGCTGCGGGTCGCGGTTGCGCAGCACCCACACCTCGGTGGCGTCCAGCGGCACGACCTCATCGATGCGGCCCATGTCCACAGGCCGCCGGTTGATGATCTGGGCGTTGATCGTGAACGTGCGGGTTGCATCGGCCGACGACTCGGGGATCCGGGCGAACGTGGCGAGGGTCGCCGGTGCCGCGGGTGAGTCCCGAAGGGTCTGCGCGGCGCGCAGCTCGAGAACCCGGTAGTCGCCGGTGCCGAACCGGGAGTTGCCCGCCACCCGGCCGCCGAAGTCGGGGGAGAAGTTGCGCAGGTCCACGCTCTCCCCTGGAGTCATCGCCACCACGATCTCCGCGCGCTCGCCGGGGGACAGTTGGACCCGGTCGAGCGGTACGGGCGAGGTGAGCAGGCCCCCGTCGGTGCCGACGACGTCGAAGGTGCGGTCGTCGGCGAACCCGAACTTGTAGATGCGCGCGGTCGACGCGTTGAGCAGCCGCAGCCGAACGTGGGTCGTGGGCACCTCGAGGTAGGCGCCGATCGTGCCGTTGACCATCACCGTGTCGCCGAGGAAGCCGGTCGAGCTCGGCCCGCGCTGGTCGAAGACGAGCTGCCCGTCGGAGTCGAACGACTTGTCCTGGACGATCACGGGGATGTCGTCCACGCCGTACTCGTCGGGCAGCTCCGGGCCGCCGACGGGGTCATCGACCAGGATCATGCCGGCCACGCCCTTGTAGACCTGGTCGGCGGTCTGCCCGTGGGGGTGGGCGTGGTACCAGAGGGTTGCGGCCGGCTGGCGCACCTGCCACTGCGGTGACCACGTCTGGCCGGGGTCGAGGAGCTGGTGCGGGCCGCCGTCCATCTTCGCCGGCACATGCATCCCGTGCCAGTGCAGCGTGGTGACGGTGTCGAGGCCGTTGTGGACGTCCATGCGAACGTCGTCGCCGGTGGTCATCCGCAGGGTCGGACCCAGGTAGGACTGGTTCACGCCGTAGGTGTCCGTCGGCCCGCCCACCCCGAAGTCGGTGGTCCCCTCCTGGACGTCCAGGGCGTACGTGCGCCGGCCCTGCGAGACCCGGCCCTCCTCCAGCGGGGGGATGGCCAGCGCCCGGGTGACGGGCGCCTCGGTCACCGGCGACGAGGCGGGGTTGCTGCATGCGGCCAGTCCGCTGAGTGCTGCCGCAGTCGCCAGGGCCACGGCCGGGATCCACACGCCCAGCCGCGTGGAGGCGACGTCGGGACCCGGCCATGCCGGCACCCTGCCACATGCGCAGGTCACGGGTGGCCCCCGGGCCACTGCTTGGATGGCAACGGGCACAGCCCGCCAGTAGCGTTCAGGCCATGACCAACATCACCCTGTTCGACACCAAGAAGTACGACCGCGACCACCTCGGCGAGACGCTGATCGCCGCCGGGTTCACGCCCAAGTTCCGCGAGTACCGGCTCAACCCCGAGACCGTGGAGACCGTGGGCGACGACGTGGATGTGGTGTGCGTCTTCGTCAACGACAAGGTGACCCGTGAGGTCATCGAGGTGCTGGCAGCCAAGGGCGTGAAGATGATCGCCCTGCGGTGTGCGGGCTTCAACGGGGTCGACCTCCAGGCCGCGGCCGACCACGGGCTGCTCGTGGCGCGGGTGCCCGCGTACTCCCCGTACGCGGTGGCCGAGCACGCGGTCACCCTCGCGCTCGCGCTGAACCGGCACATCCCGCAGGCCAACCGTCGCGTGCGCGACATGAACTTCACGCTCGATGGCCTGGTCGGCTTCGACATGCACGGCAAGACCGTGGGGCTGATCGGGACGGGCAAGATCGGCAAGATCACCGGCCAGATCTTCAAGGGCTTCGGGATGCGCGTGATCATGTGGGACCCGTACCCCGACCCGAAGTGGGCGCAGGAGCACGACCTGGAGTACGTCACCCTCAGCGAGATCGGCAAGGAGGCCGACATCGTCTCCCTGCACGTGCCGCTCTTCCCGGAGACCCACCACATCATCAACGACCTCGTGCTCGCCGCACTCAAGCCCGGGGTCATCCTGATCAACGTCAGCCGTGGAGCACTGGTGGACACCGTGGCCCTCATCGAGGCCCTCAAGACCGGTCAGGTCGGTGGCGTGGGCCTGGACGTGTACGAGGAGGAGGAGGGCAAGTTCTTCGAGGACCTGTCCGGCGAGGTGATGGCCGATGACGTCCTGGCCCGGTTGATGACCTTCCCCAACGTGATCATCACCGCGCACCAGGCCTTCCTCACCAAGGAGGCCCTCGACGAGATCGCCCGGGTCACGACGGAGAACATCGTGGCCTTCGGCTCCGGCGAGTCGCCCGAGCCGGAACGGATCGTCACGGCGTAGGCGCAGCGCAGCTGTTCCCAGGGGCGGTGGGCAGGCTCGGCGCACCTGGGACTGTCAGAGTTGTGTGACGGTCCGGTAACACTTCCGGCGCGCCGGCGGATTCGGTTTGTGACCCGGCACGCGGTCCGATATCGTGCGTCCACCGCATGATCCACGACGGATATCGTCTTGAGGATCTGGGTCAGTGAACGAAAACCGTGGAACGACCGCGGCGTGGGCGATGCGGGGGCTGAGGAGGACGGCGTGGCACTTCTGGGTCAGTTCATCGACGGGCGCCATCAGCCGGGCAGCGGAGCGAGCATCGAGGTCCTCAACCCCGCAGATGGCTCGGTCGTCGCCACGCTGGGCGAGGCCACGGTCGTCGACGTTGACTCCGCCGTCGCTGCCGCGCGTCGGGCGTACCCCGGATGGGCGCGGGCCACGCCGGGGGAGCGCTCGGCGGCCCTGCTGGCACTCGCCGACCGGATGGAGGCCCGCGCCGACGAGTACGCACAGGTCGAGTCCGCCCAGTCCGGCAAGCCGATCAAGCTGACCACGCGAGTTCGATGTCCCGGGCTCCATCGACAACGTCCGGTTCTTCGCCGGCGCCGCCCGGGTGCTCAACGGCATGGCGCAGGCCGAGTACGACGGGACGCACACCTCCTCGATCCGCCGTGAGCCGATCGGCGTCGTGGGCTCGATCGCCCCGTGGAACTACCCGTTGCAGATGGCGATGTGGAAGATCCTGCCGGCGGTCGCAGCCGGTAACACGATCGTCCTCAAGCCGGCTGAGATCACCCCGCTGACCTCGTTGATGGTGGCCGAGGACGCCCTGGCCGCGGGCATCCCCGCCGGTGTGATCAACGTGCTCACCGGCCCCGGTCGCAGCGTCGGCGAGGCCCTGATCAGCCACCCGGACGTGTCGATGGTGTCGTTCACCGGGTCGACGCCGGTCGGGCAGCGGGTGATGGAGCTGGCCACCGGCACGATCAAGCGAGTGCACCTCGAGCTCGGCGGCAAGGCCCCGTTCGTGGTGTTCGACGACGCCGACCTCGACGCTGCCGCCAACGGCGCCGTTGCCGGCGCCCTGATCAACACCGGCCAGGACTGCACGGCCGCGACCCGCGCCTACGTCCAGCGCCCGCATCTCGAGGCGTTCGTCGAGAAGGTGGCGGCACTCATGGACACGGTCCGCCTCGGCGACCCGACCGACCCGTCCACGGACCAGGGCCCGCTGGTGTCGATGCGTCAGCGCGAGTCGGTCCACGGGTACGTGCTGCGCGCTGTGAACGCCGGTGCCACCGTCGTGCGCGGGGGCGTGATCCCGCAGGGCGCGCTCGCCGGCGGCTCCTACTACCCGCCCACACTCGTGGTCGACGCTGCCCAGGACTCCGAGATCGTCCAGCAGGAGCTCTTCGGCCCCGTGCTCGTGGTGCTGCCCTTCGACACCGACGACGAGGGCATCGCCCTGGCCAACGACGTGCCGTTCGGCCTGGCCGCCTCAGCGTGGACCACCAACACGTTCCGCGCCCAGCGGGCCAGCCGCGAGATCTCGGCCGGATGCGTGTGGATCAACGACCACATCCCGATCGTCTCGGAGATGCCGCACGGTGGCTACAAGGCCTCCGGCTTCGGCAAGGACATGAGCATCTACTCCCTGGAGGAGTACACCAACATCAAGCACGTCTCCTCCGACATCACCGGCGAGGTCCGCAAGGACTGGCACCGGACGATCTTCGGCGACCGCTGATCCCTACGACATGCGAGGCAGGAACACGATGACGGATCTCACCACCCCGAAGGCCGGGACGCCGATGCCACGCCGGCGCGTGCTGCAGGCCGCGGGGATCGGAGGGGCCGCCATGGTCGCGGCCGCGTGCGGCGCCCGCCCACCGCGGACGGCGAGCAGCACCGGGTACGAGGAGGTCCCGGCCAAGACCCAACCGGACCAGTCGGCCACGGACGCCAAGCTCAACTGGTCGACGTGGGTCAGCTACATCGACGCCGACGATGACGGCAACCGCCCGACCCTCGACCGCTTCATGGAGCAGACCGGGATCGACGTCGACTACCGCGAGGACGTCAACGACAACGCGGAGTTCGACGCCAAGGTCCGCCCCCAGCTCGAGGCCGGCCAGGACATCGGCCGGGACATCGTCGTGCTCACCGACTGGATGGCCGCCCAGTGGATCCGCAAGGGGTACGCGCAGAAGTTCGACCGCGCCTGGGTGCCGAACGCACGCAACCTCATCGACAAGCTGGCCAACGTCGCCTTCGATCCCGAGCGTGACCAGTCCCTGCCCTGGCAGTCGGGCTACGCCGGGCTCGGCTTCAACAGCGAGCTGCTGAAGAAGCTCACGGGCAAGACCGAGATCCGCACGATCGCCGAGCTCTGGGACCCGGCGCTCAAGGGCCGCGTCACGATCCTGTCCGAGATGCGCGACTCGGTGGGCGTCGTGATGCTGGAGCAGGGCAACGATCCGGCCGACTTCACCGAGGACGACTTCAACGCCGCCATCGCCGAGCTGCAGAAGCAGATGGATGCCGGCCAGATCCGCCAGGTCTCGGGCAACGACTACATCGCCGCGATGGAGAACGGCGACGTGGTCGCCGCGATCGGCTGGTCCGGTGACGTCGCGGCGCTCGGCGACCCCTACAAGTTCGTCATCCCGGAGTCCGGCGGCACCCTGTGGACAGACAACATGCTCGTCCCGGCGATGGCCCGGCACCGGAACAACGCCGAGCGGTTGATGGACTACTACTACGATCCTGCGGTCTCCGCCGAGCTCGCTGCCTGGGTCCAGTACATCTGCCCCGTCAAGGGTGCGCAGGAGGAGATGCAGAAGATCGACCCGAGCCTGGTCGAGAACCCCTTCATCTTCCCGACGGACACGGACCTGGAGAAGGTCACGGTCTTCAAGACCCTCACGTCCTCCGAGCAGGTCAAGTACGACCAGGCCTTCCAGACACTCATCGGCAACTGACCGCCCGACCAGGAGGAGCACCCATGGCCACCGACGCAGCCAAGCAGGTCGAGGACCTGCACCTGGTCCGCCTGACCAAGACCTACGGCGAGCACAACGCGGTCGACGACCTGTCCCTGACCATCCCCGCCGGGTCGTTCTTCGCGCTGCTCGGGCCCTCGGGCTGCGGCAAGACCACGACCCTGCGGATGGTCGCCGGCCTGGAGATCCCGACCGCCGGGATGATCCGGGTGGGCGAGAAGGACATCACCGGACTCCGGCCGTACAAGCGGCCCGTCAACACGGTGTTCCAGTCCTATGCCCTGTTCCCGCACATGGACATCTTCGAGAACGTCGCGTTCGGCCTGCGCCGGCGCGGGGAGAAGAACGTCGACGCGAAGGTCAACGAGATGCTCGAGCTCGTGGAGCTCGGGGCGATGGCCCGGCGCAAGCCGGCCCAGATGTCCGGCGGCCAGCAGCAGCGCGTGGCCGTGGCCCGCGCACTGATCAACCGCCCGGACGTCCTGCTTCTCGACGAGCCCTTGGGCGCCCTGGACCTCAAGCTGCGCCGCCAGATGCAGATCGAGCTCAAGCGCATCCAGACCGAGGTGGGCATCACCTTCGTGCACGTCACCCACGACCAGGAGGAGGCCATGACCATGGCCGACACCATCGCGGTGATGAACTCCGGGCGGATCGAGCAGATGGGGGCCCCTCAGGAGATCTACGACACGCCGCACACGGCGTTCGCGGCGAACTTCCTCGGCCAGTCCAACCTGATCCCTGGGCGGGTGGTGCAGCGCGGGGACAACGTCACGGTCCGTGCGTTCGACCAGCTCCTGACCCTGCCAGCCGAGAAGCTGAACTCACAGTCCGACCGGGTCATCGTCGGCGTGCGTCCCGAGAAGCTGCATCTGCACCGCGCCGGAGCGGAGGTCCCGCAGGGCCGCAACGTGGTCCGCGGCGTGATCACCGACGCGTCCTTCTTCGGGGTGTCGACCCAGTACCTGGTCGCGACCCCCTGGGGCCAGGAGCTGATCGCGTTCGAGCAGAACATGAGCTCCGCTGACCGACCCCGGGTCGGCGAGGGCGTGGAGATGTCGTGGGAGCCGAGTCACTCCTTCGGGTTCGACGGAGGCGACAACCTGAACGCCGGGATCGAGGAGGACCTCCTCGAGGTCGGGCACTACACAGCGGCCGACGCACAGGCCGGGGTTGCCCCGACGCCCGCTGTGGGGGGCTGATCGATGCAGATCCCCGCATCGGGAAGCGCGGTCGACACCTACCTGAACGACACCCAGAACGCGGACCTGCCGGTCGTTGCCAGCCCGGCCAAGGGCCTGCTGTCGAGCCGAGCCACCCCCTACTGGCTCCTGCTGCCGGGCATGGCCTGGCTGACAGTGTTCTTCCTGGTCCCGCTCTTCTCGCTCTTCTCGACGTCGCTGCAGTCACCGGTCAGCGACAACCCCGACGACGGGTACTTCTTCAACTGGGACTTCGCGAACTACTCCGAGGCCCTCAGCCGCTACGGCGAGCAGTTCCTGCGCTCCTTCGTCTACGCCGGCACGGCGACCCTCCTCGCCCTGGCGATCGCCTATCCGCTGGCGTACTACATCGCCTTCAAGTCGGGGAAGTACAAGGCACTCATGCTGGTGCTGGTCGTCGCCCCGTTCTTCGCCTCCTTCCTGATCCGCACCTACGCGTGGAAGACGATCCTGGCCGACGAGGGCTTCATCGTGCAGACGATGAACGCCCTGAGCCTGCTGCCCGCCGACCGGATCCTCAACACTCCGATCGCGGTGATCACGGGCATCACGTACAACTTCCTGCCCTTCATGATCCTGCCGCTGTATGCAGCCCTGGACAAGATCGACCCGCGCCTGGCTGAGGCCGGCGCGGACCTCTACGCGACGCCCTTCACCACCTTCCGCAAGGTGATCTGGCCGCTGTCCCTCCCGGGCGTGGTGGCCGGCACGCTGCTGACGTTCATCCCGGCGACCGGCGACTACATCAACGCCAAGCTCCTCGGGTCCACCAACGACCGGATGATCGGCTCGGTCATCGACAGCCAGTTCATCATCGTGCGCGACTACCCGATCGCATCGGCGCTGAGCTTCCTGCTGATGGCCGCGATCCTGATCCTCGTGACGATCTACGTCCGGCGCGCCGGGACCGAGGAGCTGCTCTGATGGCCACCAACCAGCTGGACCCCGCCCTGCTCGAGGCCCCGCCGGCCCAGGAATCCGGCGTCCAGCGCACGCTGAGATGGCTGCGCGAGCACACCCTGGCCATCTACTCCGCGCTGGCGATGATCTACATGTTCCTCCCGGTCGCGGTCGTGGTGCTGTTCTCGTTCAACAATCCCACGGGCCGCACGAACACCCGCTGGAACGAGTTCTCCCTCGACGCCTGGCTGAACATCTGCCAGGACCCGACGATCTGCCGGTCCGTGGGCGTGAGCGCGTCGATCGCCCTGTTCGCGACGATCGTCGGGACCATCCTGGGAACGATGATCTCGTTCGCCCTGGTCCGGCACCGGTTCACCGGCCGCTCCGCGACGAACCTGCTCATCTTCCTGCCCATGGCCACCGCCGAGGTCGTCCTCGGCTCGTCGCTGCTGGCCCTGTTCCTCAACATGTACTGGGGCAACTGGCAGATGCCGCTGGGCTTCTGGACGATCCTGATCGCCCACATCATGTTCGTGATCAGCTTCGTGGTGGTGACCGTCAAGGCGCGGCTCTCGGGCCTCGACCCGCGCCTGGAGCAGGCGTCCATGGACCTGTACGCCGACGAGAGGGCGACGTTCCGCTACGTCACCCTGCCGCTGGTCGCGCCAGGCATCATGGGCGCCGCACTCCTGGCGTTCTCGCTGTCGTTCGACGACTTCATCATCACGAACTTCAACTCCGGATCGACCGTCACCTTCCCGATGTACATCTGGGGTGCAGCCCAGCGCGGCATCCCGCCGCAGGTCAACGTGATCGCCTCGATCATGTTCTTCGGGGCCCTGGCGATCGTGCTGGTCGCCCAGGTGGTCGGCGCCCGCAGGCGGCGCGCGAAGGTGTGAGCTGGGCCATCCGGTGGGGGCGTGAGGGGATCGCTCAGGACGCCTGGAGCAGGACGACCTTCTGGCCCTTCTTCCACACGGCGTCGCCCTTCATCGTGACCAGGACGGTGGCCCCGGCGGGGACATCGGTGACGGTGGTGGCGACCGACCCCAAGGACTCCTGGCCCAGGTAGACCCACGTGGTGAGGTCGGCCGAGGCGGTGGCATCGCCGCGGTTGCGCACCGTTCCCGAGACGACCAGGCCATCGGCGGTGTTGTCGAAGCGATACGTCTCCAGGAGCCAGTCGCCGTCAGTGAGCTGGTTCGTGCTCGGGGCCGGGGGCGCGTCCGAGGCAGAGGGGGGCGCGTCCGTGGAGGTGCCGTTACCGGCCCCGGCATCGGTCGAGTCACCGCCGAGGGCCGTCACGAGGAACCAGCCGCCGACCAGCAGGGCCAGTCCGACGAGGACGACCACGAGCGCCCGGCGGCGGTTCGCCCGGCGCCGCTGGGCCGCCGCCGTGCGCGGTCCGACCGTCCGGGGGTTGCCGGCGGTGCGGGGCCGGACGGGGGGCGGGGCCGGCGCCGTGCTGGCGACAGGGGCGGTGCTGGCGGCAGGTGCGACAAGCGTCTGGTCCCGGGGGGGTGTCGTCGCCGGGCGGGCCGCCGAGGCGCTGACCGCGGTTGGCGGGAGGAACGACCCAGGGGGCGTGGGGGTCGGCGCTGGGGTGGGGTCGGGCGCAGGGCCAGGGGCAGGCGGGACAGGTGACGGCTGCCCCGCGGCGACGGCGGCTAGCGGCTGCAGCGCTGCCGAGTGCGATCGTCGGCTCCGCCGTGTCGCTGAGGGTCGTTCCGCCGGTGGTGTTGCCCCGCAGCCGGTCGAGCACCTGGCGCGCGGTAGGCCGGCGCGCGGGGTCCTTGGCCAGCATCCGCTGCAGCAGGGCGGCACGGTTCGGGTCGATGCCGACCAGGTCCGGCTCGCGCGTGGCGATGCTCATCAGCACGGCGACTGAGGCACCCTCGCCGAACGGGGGGCGCCCGGTTGCGGCGTAGGCCAGCAGGGAGCCGAGGGCGAAGATGTCGCTGGGCGGTCCCGTGGGCTCCAGGGTCGCCTGCTCGGGGGAGAGCCACGCGGGGCTGCCGGTGACCAGTCCCGTGGCCGTGAGCGAGGTGGCGTCCTCGGGATGCGCGATCCCGAAGTCGATCAGCTCCGGGCCGTGCTCACCGAGGATGACGTTGCCCGGCTTGAGGTCCCGATGGGTGATCCGGTGCTTGTCGAGGACTGCCAGGGCCTGGGCCATGCCACGTGCCAGCTTCCACCACTCGTCCTCGGACAGGGGGCCGTTGTCGGAGATCTCATCACGCAGCGTCGGCCCGCTCACGTACTCGATCGCCAGCCACGCCGGTTCGGACTCGAGGTCAGCGGCGAGGAACTCGCTGATGTGCGCGTCGCGCACCGAGCGCAGGATCGCGACCTCCCGGCGGAAGCGGTCGCGGGTGGCCGGGGCGTCGAGCAGGCCGGGTCGGATCACCTTGAGCGCCACACCCTGGTACGTGGGCGAGGATGCGTAGAAGACCACGCCCATGCCTCCTGCGCCCAAGCGGGAGTGGATCGTCCACGGACCGACCTGGCGCGGGTCGTGCATCGACAGCGGCGACCCCACCGTGGGCTCGGACATGGGGCACCTCCCGTCTGCACGGGCGCTCGGCGCGTGATGTGGACTGTCGTCAATCTAGTGGATCGGGCTGCGCGGCGAGGTGTCCCGGGGCGGGCCGCGACCCGCCGCCGCACGGGGCGGCGCCGTCGCCGGGCCGCCGCTACACTGGTGCCGCTGCGGTTCACCGGGTGGGCGTTCGACCACCGACCGCGCAGCCGTATCGTCCGGAGGACCCGGGGCGGCTGACCTGGAGTGCGATATCTGGTGCCGTACTCACGTACCCGGATCAGGCCGTCCTCGCGAGGCGCGTTGGCCGACGTCACGCACGCCCCCTTCTGGCTGGACCGTCCGCAGCGGCCGGACCCCACCGCTGCCCTGGTTGCTGACACCACCGCCGACCTGGTCATCGTGGGTGGCGGCTACACCGGCATGTGGACCGCCCTGCTGGCCAAGGAGGCCGATCCCGGACTGGACGTCCTCGTCCTGGAGGGCGACCGGATCGCCGAGGGCGCCTCGGGTCGCAACGGCGGGTTCATGGCCGCCTCCGTCACCCACGGCTTCAGCAACGGGCTGTCGCGGTGGCCGGACGAGATGGTGGAGCTGACCCGCCAGGGCCAGGCCAACCTCGACGCGATCGAGGCGACGATCGCCCGCTATGACATGGATGTCGACTTCGCCCGCACCGGGGAGCTCGACGTCGCCACCGAGGAGCACCAGGTGGCTGAGCTCGCCGAGCTGCCCGGGCTCGTGGCCCCGTTCGGTGAGCACCTGGAGTTCCTCGACGGTCCGGCGACCCGGGCCATGGTCAACTCGCCGTTGTACCGGGGGAGTGTGCTCAACCGCGACGGCGTGGCCCTGGTCGATCCCGCGAAGCTGAACTGGGAGCTGGCACGCGTCGTGCGCTCCCTGGGCGTGCGGGTGCATGAGCACTCGCCGGTGACCGGGTTGGAGTCGACGGCCTCCGGCGTCGAGGTGCGCACGCCGCACGCCACGGTGCGTGCCCGCCAGGTAGCCCTCGGCACCAGCGCGTTCCCCAACCTCCTGCGTCGCGTCCGGCCCTTCGTCATCCCGGTGTACGACTACGCGCTGATGACCGAGCCGCTGACCGCCGACCAGTGGGACAGCATCGGATGGGCCTTCCGCGGCGGCATCGGCGACAGCAACAACCAGTTCCACTACACCCGCCCGACAGCTGACGGCCGGCTGCTCTGGGGCGGCTTCGAGGCCATGTACCACTACGGCAGCCGGATGAATCCCGCGCTCAACCGCGACGACGCCACGAACGCGGTGCTGGCCGAGAACTTCTTCGAGACCTTCCCGCAGCTCGAGGGCCTGCGCTTCTCGCACGCGTGGGGTGGGGCGATCGACACCTGCTCGCGCTTCAGCGCCTTCTGGGGGACCGCGATGGGCGGTCGCGTGGCCTACAGCGTCGGGTACACCGGCCTGGGCGTCGGCGCCACGCGCTTCGGCGCCCAGGTGATGCTGGACCTGCTCGCCGGCCGTCAGACCGAGCGGACCCGGCTGACGATGGTCGGCACGAAGCCGATCCCGTTCCCACCCGAACCGATGCGCAGCCCGGCCGTCGCGCTCACCCGGTGGTCGCTGGACCGGGCCGACAACTCCGGTGGCCGACGCAACCTCTGGCTGCGCGCGCTCGACCGGATGGGACTCGGGTTCGACTCATGACCGACACTGGGCACAACCCCGACCCCGACCGCACGACCGACCCCGAGACCACGAACCGAGAGGCACCCATGAAGCACGTCACACACTGGATCAACGGCGCACCGTACGTCGCCACCGAGTCCGAGGTCCCGGCCGACAGGGTCGGTGCGGCGCTGACCGCGCTGCGCGACAAGGCCGTCGACCTCATCGATCCGGAGCGTCTCGGCGACATCTACGACCCGGCCACCGGCAAGGTCAGCGGCACCGTCGACTTCGCCTCGGTCCGGATCATGGACGAGGCCGTCGCCGCCGCGAAGGCTGCCTTCGCCGAGTGGGGGACCACCTCGCTGACCAAGCGGATGCAGGTCCTGTTCGCCTTCCGCGAGCTGCTCAACGAGCGCAAGGAGGAGCTCGCCGCGATCATCACCGAGGAGCACGGCAAGGTGCTCTCCGACGCCCTGGGCGAGGTCACCCGTGGCCTGGAGGTCGTGGAGTTCGCCTGCGGAATCCCGCACCTGCTCAAGGGCGGCTACTCATCGGGCGTCTCGAGCAGCGTGGACGTCTACTCGATGCGCAAGCCGCTGGGCGTGGTCGGCGTCATCTCGCCGTTCAACTTCCCGGCCATGGTCCCGATGTGGTTCTTCCCGATCGCCATCGCCGCGGGCAACACCGTGATCGTCAAGCCCAGCGAGAAGGACCCGAGCTCGGCCAACTTCATCGCCGAGCTGTGGAAGGAGGCCGGCCTGCCCGATGGTGTGTTCAACGTCGTCCACGGGAACAAGGTGGCCGTCGATGCGCTGCTGACCCACCCCGACGTGAAGGCGATCTCCTTCGTCGGCTCCACGGCGATCGCCAAGTACGTCTACGAGACCGGCACGGCGCACGGCAAGCGCGTCCAGGCCCTCGGGGGGGCCAAGAACCACATGGTGGTCCTGCCCGACGCCGACCTCGACCTGGCCGCCGACGCAGCGGTCAACGCCGGCTTCGGCTCGGCAGGGGAGCGCTGCATGGCGATCTCCGCGCTGGTGGCCGTCGGGGACTGTGCCGACCCGCTGGTGGCCAAGATCGCCGAGCGCATGGCGACGCTGCGCACCGGCGACGGCCGGCGCGGCTGCGACATGGGCCCGCTGGTCACCGGGGCGCATCGCGACAAGGTGGCCTCCTACGTCGATGCCGGCGAGGCCGCGGGTGCGACGCCTGGTCGTGGACGGGCGCGACCCGGTCGTCGACGGCGACGCAGATGGGTTCTGGCTCGGGCCGACGCTGTTCGACAACGTCACCCCGGACATGAGCATCTACACCGACGAGATCTTCGGGCCGGTGCTCTCGGTCGTGCGAGTCGACTCCTACGAGGCCGCCCTGAAGCTGGTCAACGACCACCCGTACGGCAACGGGACCGCGATCTTCACCAACGACGGCGGGGCAGCGCGGCGCTACCAGGACGAGGTCGAGGTGGGCATGATCGGCATCAACGTGCCGATCCCGGTCCCGATGGCGTACTACTCGTTCGGCGGGTGGAAGTCCTCGCTGTTCGGCGACACGCACGCCCACGGCACCGAGGGCGTGCACTTCTTCACCCGCGGCAAGGTCGTGACCTCGCGCTGGCTCGACCCGAGCCACGGCGGCATCAACCTGGGCTTCCCGACCCACGGCTGAGCCCGCTGGTCGGTCAATTCGGGTGCCAGTTGCTGCACGTGGAGCAACTGGCACCCGAATTGCTCTCCGGGCGGGGCTGGCGCCGCTACTGGAACGACACCCAGCGGGGTTCGGGCGCTGATCGCCATCGTTGCCTTCGGGCCCAGCATCGGGCGGTCCTCGTCGATGAAGTTCTTCCAGCCGAAGGCGATACCGTCCGGCGCGCCCCTGCGCAGTGCGCGCCAGGTGGCTCGCTTGGCCGGCTGACTGCCCAGACCGTCCATCTGGATGACCAGGGCGAGCTCGTCGTGGGACGTGTCCAGCGACGACCTGTTGGTGATCATCGACGTCCGGAACTGGTGCAGCAGCAGCATCTTCTGGGGCAGGCCAGCGTCACGGGTGAGGTCGGCCAGCCACGATGACACGTCATTGATCTCGGAGGCCTTCACCGACCCGATCTGCTTGAGGTGGCGCTGTCGGGGCTTCAACCGCCACTCGGGGTCCAGGGCCAGGCCCACGTGTGGCTCGAGGAGGAGCTCACGGTAGCGCTTTGCCTGGCTCAGGAACGTCGAGCGGCCGGGCTGGAGGTCGAGCACCACGTACGTGCCGGCGCGTCCGGCCGCGTCGACCAGCGGGCGCAGCTTGGCCACGGAGGACTCCGCCGAGTAGTCGCCGTCGCTGCCTGCCGAGCGTGAGGCGATCGTCGCGATGATCTCCAGGGCCGGTACGACGTTCCGGTCGGTGTGCGGTCGGTAGGACGCCGCCACCTTCTTGGCGCGCTTGATCGTCCTTGCCGTTCCCTGCTCGCCGAGGACCCCGAGGGCCCGCGAGCGGGGATGGCCGTAGAGGGCGACGTAGGTCTTGCCCTCGAAGATCCGTGTGCCGCCGCCGGGGAGCTCGGCGACGCGCATATGTGTGATGTCCGCGGGTGGCGCGGCGACGGCCGGCGTCCCGAGCGACCCGACCCCCAGGGCGAACGCAGCGAGGCCAGCACCCCAGGCTGCGCGCGGACGACGTGCGTCGAACAGTGCCGCCATGGCCCCACCTCCCCGGATCCGGCCAAGCGTAGGCCGCCGATCCGGACCATGCCCGGCAAGGCGCGCTGCCAGTCCGCCCGACGACAGGCATTGCCCGGGACTGGCTGGGGTGGGAGCATCGAGACCTGCGAGGAGGTGGGGATGGAGTCCATCAGCCACATCTGCACCCGATGCCATGGGGAGGCCGTGTTCGGGTTCGGTGCGACCTGGTTGTGTGAGGACTGCTACGGCGTGATCGGGTCGTGCTGCATGGAGTTCGACGGCGACGACATGTTCCTCGAGGACCGCAGTTGGTGGGAGTCCAGGATGGCATCCAAGCCCTGAGGCCGCGGACCGCGCGCAGCAGTGCCTGGGCGGCACGCAAAGGGCGCCGCCGCCCGGATGACCCCTCGTACATCCGGGTTGCGACCCGCATGGTTGATGCCCAGTAGGTCGCGTGACCAAACTCACGGGATGTGTGATGCTGCTCACCGACGCTGCCGGCGCCAGCTGCTGCGTGACGCACTGATCCCGGGGGAGTGACGCACCGGACCCTTGCGCCGGGCTACCCGAGCTGCTCCACGAACTGGGTGACGAGACTCCTCGTAGGCCTGCGGGTCGGCGTTCCACGACAGCACATGTCCCACGTCCGGGACGACGACGTACTGCCCGCCCTTGCCGATCCCTGGGTCATGAACCGGTCGTTCACAGCCTTGGGCACGGTCTGGTCCGCGCTGGTCTGGAAGGTCAGCAGGGGCACGTCGATCAGGCCGGTCATGTCCGTGTAGTCGATCGCGTCGTAGTCGACGCCGAACCGCAGGCCGGCGATCAGCATTGCGGCATCCTCCAGGGACTCCGGGATCGGCCACCCGACTCCCGGGATGGTCCGGGCGTCGGCGTTCGCATCGATGACGTCCTCAAGGCTGCTCAACGGGGCGTCGAGGATCACACCGTCGACCTCGTCGGCCAGCGTGCTGTGGGCGAGGAACCCGTCCGTGACCGCCCCTCCCAGGCTCACCGCACCCATGACGAGCGTCTGGGCGCCCTGGTCCAGCGCGTACTGGACCGCGGCCTCGATCTCGTCCCACTCCGTGACGCCGAAGTGCCAGATCCCGTCCTGCGCGGGTCGGGCCTCGTCGTCCCCGGGGTAGGTGATGAGCAGAAGGTTGTAGCCGGCCGCGTTCAGCGGCCGTGCCATCCGCAGCATGTCGGGGCGACCCCCACTGCGGCCGTGGGTCAGGATGGCCCACTTGTCCGATCCCGGGACGGTCACCTTCCAGGCGGGGAAGTCCCCTTCGGCAGTGGTCATCGTGACCTCCTCGGCGGTCAGGCCGGCCTGCTCGGGCGTGAGCCAGACCTCCTTGGGGAAGCGGTACACGTCCCCCTCGGCGGGCATGTCACCGACCACGTCGATCACGGGACGGGTCCGCGTGCCGTCGGTGGCTGTCTCGGACGCGGGTCCGACCACCACGACCGACCCGTCGTCGAAGACCAGTCCCATCACGACCGCGTCGAACCGCGTCTCGTCGCGATGCTCAGCATCCGGGAGGACCGTGACGGTGGCCCCGGCCCCCTCACCGTCGACCGTCTGGACTGTCCCCTTCCAGAATCCGTCAGGGTTGTAGGGGTTGGCCTTCAGGACATCCGAGTAGATGAGGTTCGAGAAGTACCAGCCACCACCGATGAAGAACAGCCCCACGAGAAGGGCCCCGATCACGAGCAGGATCCATGGCCACCTGCGATGCCTGCGCTTCTCTGCCATACCTCCACCGTCCCGCTGCGGAGGGCCGCCCGCCAGAGCCATAAGGCCCACGCAGTGGGCCGTCGCGGGGGGCGCCGAGCGTGCTCGCTGCGCCGCTGACCGGCTACACCGGGACGAGCACGTCCGGGTCGACGCGGCGCGCCCACCCGGTGGCGATCAGGTACTGGGCGGCGAGGTAGGTGACCATCACGATCGAGGCCACGACCCGGGAAGCCGAGATCGGCGAGGTCCACGCCCATGAGCATGTCGGAGATCAGGAACAGCATCCCACCGAGCCCAACCCGGCGATCGACCCCGGCGGCAAAGGTCGCCATGACGCACAGCGCGAGGCTGTAGATGAGGATCGGGATGCGCAGCTCGCCAAGGCGCGGACCGAGCACCACGTTGGCGGCCAGCCAGAACCCGAGGTAACCCGTGGCGATGATCCAGTGGTGCGTGACGCTGGGCCAGGCGCCCATGCCGACGAAGCCGAGCACGTAGCAGACCTGCATCGCGAAGAACCCGGCCATGCCCACCAGGAACAGGGCGTCGAACTCGAGTCCCACGTCCCCGAGGGTGGCGAAGGCCAGCCGGCCACCAGCAGTCGTGGGGCGGCGCGCCCCAGGGCGAGAACCACCCAGATGAGCAGGCTCGGGATCAGCAGTCCCTTCACGACCGTGCTGCGACGGGCCCGCGGCGCCGACAGCGTCCATCACAAGGTAGCGCGCCCCAGAGGAAGCCGACCACCATCCAGGCTGTCGCGTTGGCGGCTGAGCGAGGATGCGGAGGCGGTGCCCTCGATGGTGGTCACGCGCGGCACCGTAGCCAGCCGGGTCGCGGGCGCAGCGACGTGCAGCGCGAGCCGCGCTCACCGCACGCCGTAGCCGATGCCCCGCCGGTCGCGTCGGGCGCGGGCTCGGCGCGCTCCACGGGGCATCGGTCGTCGGGGCAGGCCAGCTCGTCGCACATCCGGCACATGAACTCCGAGGTGAGCAGGTCGTCGGTCAGCGCCTCGAGCATGGTCGACAGCGTCGAGGACAGGGCGTGGCAGGCCTTCTCGTCCAGGGAGGACAGGGCCTGCTCGAGGACCCGTCGGCGCTGTGCGAGCACGGCAGCGGCGATGGTCTCGCCCTGCTCGGTGAGCACCAGGTGCCGGGAGCGGCCATCGACGGCCGTGGCCCGCTCGACGAGGCCCGCCGCCGCGAGCCGGTCCACCAGCTGGACGGCGCCGGGGTGGCTTATCCGCAGCTTGTGCGCCAGGAACGAGATCGGGCGCTCCGGGTAGAAGCGCAGGGTGATCAGCGCCGCCGGAGCGTTGCCCCCGAAGCCCGCGACAGCCTCCATGCCGATCGACTGGCGATCGACGATCGTCTGTGCCAGTGTGCCCAGGATGTTGACCGCGAATGCGCGGTCCTCGGAAACGGACATATAAGTACCTTACCAGATACATAAGTGCCTTACTGGATACTCTCGACATCGAGATACCAGCCTGCGCCCGTCCGGGGGCGCGCATCTCCGAAGGAGTTCAGCATGCGAGTCCTCGTCGTCGGCGCCGGAGGCGTCGGATCCTCCGCAGCCCTCATCGCTGCCCGTCGGGACTTCTTCGAGTCCTGGATCGTCGCCGACTACGACCTTGACCGCGCGCAGGCCCTGGTGGCCCGCCTCGATGACGCGCGGTTCAGCGCCGTCCAGATCGACGCCGGTGACGCGGCCGCGGTCGCCGATCTCGTTCGGGCCGAACGGGTCACCCATGTGCTCAACGCGGTGGACCCGCGCTACGTCCTGCCCATCTTCCACGGCACCTTCCAGGGCGGGGCCCACTACATGGACACCGCCATGAGCCTGTCCCACCGTCATCCCGAGCAGCCCTACACCTTGCCGGGCGTGATGCTGGGCGACGAGCAGTTCGCCGAGCACGAGGCGTGGGCCGGCACGGGGCAGTTGGCGCTCGTCGGGATGGGTGTCGAGCCCGGCCTGGCCGATGTGTTCGCCCGCTACGCCGCTGACGAGCTGTTCAGCGAGATCGACGAGCTCGGGGTCCGCGACGCCTCCAACCTCGTCGTCCACGGGTACGACTTCGCCCCGTCCTTCTCGATCTGGACCACCATCGAGGAGTGCCTCAACCCACCGCTGATCTGGGAGAAGGAGCGTGGGTTCTTCACGACCGAGGCGTTCAGCGAGCCCGAGGTGTTCGACTTCCCCGAGGGGATCGGACCGGTGGAGTGCGTCAACGTCGAGCACGAGGAGGTCGTGCTGATGCCGCGCGTCCTCGACGCCAAGCGGGTGACCTTCAAGTTCGGCCTGGGGGATGAGTTCATCGAGGTGCTGCGGACCCTGAACAAGCTGGGCCTGGACCGCACCGAGCCGGTGAGCGTCCGCGGCCAGATGGTGTCGCCCCGCGATGTCGTCGCCGCGTGCCTGCCGGATCCCCTGACCCTCGGGGACAAGATGACGGGCAAGACCTGTGCCGGCGTGTGGGTCACTGGCAGGGGCAAGGACGGCCAGCCGCGCGAGGTGTACATCTACCACGTGTCGGACAACGAGTGGACGATGGCCGAGTACGGCGCGCAGGCGGTCGTGTGGCAGACCGCGATGAACCCGGTGGTCGCCCTCGAGCTGCTCGCGTCGGGTGCGTGGTCGGGCGCCGGCGTCCTCGGGCCGGAGTCCTTCGATCCGAAGCCGTTCCTCGACCTGCTGCGTGACGGGCTCGGTGAGCACTGGGTCGTTCAGGAGCGCACGCCCACGGCCTGAGCCGACGCATCGGTGGATCTGCTCCCATCTGACTGGGAGCAGATCTTCGATGGGGGAGCAGATCCGGTCACGCGCCGCGGGTCCAACGGCCCTGTCGCAGCGATCGACACGCGCCTACCGTGGAGTGAGCCCACAGTGGGGTGGTGATCGCTGATGCATCCGTTCTACGGACCCAGCGCTCGGCTCATGTCCGACCGCACGGGCCGACCGGAGGGGATCGCCTCGATGGCCGCCTACCTCGCGTTCTGGGCTGTCGTCGTCGCCCTGGGCAAGCGTGAGCTCGACGCCCGCTGGCCCCGGGGCGCCGGTGAGCGGCCGGCCACCGGTGACCCGGCCCTGGAGGCCCTGCGCGTGCGCTATGCACGTGGTGACATCGACCGTGACATCTACCTCGCGATGCGTTCGGACCTGACCGCGGGGAGCGCCTCTGATCGGCCGTCATGATGGCCGGGCTGCCGATGCGCGTGTGGGCCGAGCTGGGGTGGTTCGGCCTGAGCACGCTCGTGCGGCACCGCACAGACCCCATCATCGGCTCGATCATCCTCACCGACCGCTGCAACCTGCACTGCCAGCACTGCGCGGTCGGAAACATCCGCAGGGTCGACTACCCGTGGCAGCGCATCTGCGCCGACATGCACACGCTTCGGGGCCAGGGCGTTCGGGTCCTCTTCCTCTACGGCGGGGAGCCCTTCCTCTGGCATGACGGCCCCCGCGGGCTGCGCGACGTCGTCCTCGAGGCTCGGGCGCTGGGCTTCGTGTCGGTGAACGTCGTCACCAACGGCACCCGCGGGCTGGACCTGCCCGAGGCTGACGTGATCCTGGTCAGCGTCGATGGCACCCGGGCCCACCATGACCTGATCCGCGGGCCGACCTACGACCGGATCATGGAGGCCATCGAGGCGGCGCCCGACGACAACCTGTGCCTCTACATGGCCATCAACCGGATCAACCTCGACGACATCGAGCACGTCGCGGGGCTGGCGCGGGACCTGGAACACGTCCGGGCGGTGTCGTACAACCTGCACACGCCCTACCCGGGCACCGAGCACCTCACGCTGACGATGCCGCAGCGTCACGATGCCTGCGACCGGATCGCACGGCTGATCCGCGCGGGCTACCCGGTCCTGAACCTCGCCAGCGCCCTGCCGCGCATCGCCGATCGCACAGCTCCCACGCCCTGCCACCAGTGCGTGATCGTCGAGGACGGCCAGCAGTGGACGTGCGGCCGCTGCATCGAGGTCGAGGGCCTGTGCCAGCAGTGCGGGTTCCTCTTCGCCGGGGAGCTGTCCCAGCTGTTCGCCGGAGACCCGCGGGTGATGATCGATGCGGTCCGGACGTACGGACGCCTGCTGTAGCGGGGACAGGCCCGCCGGGCACCCCCGGCTCAGGCGACCGGGCGCTCGAACACCCGGCTGGCGGCTGACCAGGCGGCGCTGCCCCGACGTCGGGCAGGTGTGGCCCAGGTCGCGGACGCGCCCTCCCGGGCGTGCTCCTCGAGCATCTGGCCCCAGAGTGGTTCGATCATGCGGTAGGTGACGGTGCGCTCGAGGTCGTGGTACCGGTCGAACCCCCGCGCGGTCAGCGCATACCCGGCCGTCTCCCCGGTGCCGATCCGGCGCACGAGCCCTGCGGCCACGAGGGGGGCGAGGGCGAGGTCGAGGCCTCGGGACCGGTTGGGGTGGTCCGCCGCCAGTGCAGCCGGGGAGATCCGGCCCGCGTAGGCCTGCCAGAACGCGTCGTAGGCGGTGCCGCCGAGCGGGCCGAGGTGCAGCCAGCGGGCAACCGGAAGCCGTCCTCGGTCCACCGCCTGGACGTAGGTCTGGACCCCGAAGTGGTTGACGAGGAAGTCCTGCCCGAGGAACGACGACGCCCCAGCCCCCATGCCCACGAAGCGCCGACGGGTGATCGACGTGTAGGTCGCTGAGGTGCGCCGGTTGAAGGTCCAGACCGATCGCCGCTCGTATCCGTGGTCGGCGGCGATCCGGGTGGCCTCGGCCAGCACCTCGTGCTCCCGGCGGCGGTCGTGCCGCGTGGTCCCGAACGGGGTGTACCCGAACCGCATGAGCGGATAGGTCGACACCTGGTCGACGCCCAGGGTGAAGCAGTCGGTGAGGTCGCGCAGGAAGGCCCCGGAGAGCCGGTCGTCGAGCTCCACGTCGACGATGAGGTCCACGTCCACGAGGTCGAACCGGCCCGCGGCGGCGACGACGGCGGCGCGCGCCGTACTGGCATCGTGGGGCCGGTGCAGGCGGTTCAGGACCTCGTCGTGGAACGATTGCGCCCCGATGCTCACGGCGGTGAAGCCCATGTCGCGCAACGCATCCAGGCGCTGCGGTGTGGCGTGCGTGGGCAGCACCTCGATGGCGCGCTCGCCGCTGACGGGGATGCGGCCCAGCAGCTCGGCGAGGTCGTCGGGGAACAGCGTCGGCGTTCCGCCGCCGACGTACAGCGAGGTGAACCCGCGGGGACCGGCTGCCCCGGCGTCCAGGTAGGCCGCCACCTCGTGGCCCAGGGCCGCGAAGTAGGCGGTGGGCTGTCCGGGGCGCGGGACCACCTTGTTGTAGGGGCAGAAGGGGCAGATCCGCGAGCAGAACGGGACGTGCACATAGGCGCCGGCGTCACCGTCGATCATGCCAACGACGTCGCTGGCCGTGAGCACCCGCGGGGCCCTGCCCATGACTTCCATGCTGCCACGGGGCGAGGTGGGAACCCTCGGGTCGGACGTCCCGACTCGCACAGTGGCGAGCGCACCTGGCCGGCGATCGGCTCCGCGGGTGCCCGCCGGGTTCAGCCGAGGCTGGCGAAGGCCTCCTCGATGACGGTCAGGGCCTCGTCCAGCAGATGCTCGGGCATGCTCAGCGGCGGGA